>NZ_VHSQ01000019.1:0-41539 GCF_013048515.1 Vibrio sp. 1-2 (7-a) | reverse complement strand
GCTACATCATTGGATATTACTGTCAACTCAGGCCACATCAGTATAACGGTGGTCTAACTCCCAATGAGTCAGAACGATTATATTGGGAAAACTCTAAAACAGTGGCCAATTTTAGTTGACCACTACAGAGCAGAGTTCGAAACAATTTGGTGTATTAGCTAAAGAGCTTCAGAAAAAAACTCGGCATATACCAATCCGAAGTTTGATTAGTGAGCTAGGTCATTCGTTATTGGATTTGTGTCCATGTTTAATGATGTCACCACTGTCCGTTGCTCAGTTTTTGCCCTCTGATTTCAGAGGATTTGACTTGGTTGTTTTTGACGAAGCATCACAAATGACCACTTGGGATTCTGTAGGTGCTATAGCGAGAGGGAAAAACGCAATCATTGTCGGTGACCCAAAACAGATGCCCCCAACAAACTTTTTCTCTGCTCGAGGGAATTCGGATGATCCAGATGAAGAAGATCTAGAGTCTATTCTTGACCAAGCGCTTGCTGCGAGATTACCGCTTAAAAGGTTGATGGGGCATTATCGAAGTAGGCATGAAACCCTTATTGCTTTTTCAAATAATAAATATTATGAAAATTCATTAGTAACTTATCCTTCTTCAGAAACAAAAGATTCAGCAGTTTCTTTGCATCGAGTTAACGGAATTTATGCTAAAGGAGCGGGTCGCAACAATACGGCTGAAGCAAAAGCAGTCGTAAATGAAATTGTTCGAAGATTACTGGATAAATATGAACAAGATAAGTCTATAGGTGTAGTAACTTTAAATACTGATCAGCAAAGAACGATTGAAGATCTGTTAGACGACGCAAGAAGACAAAACCCTGCTATCGAAAAGTACTTTCAAGAGGGGTCAGGAAGAGATCCTGTTTTTGTTAAGAACCTAGAGTCAGTTCAGGGTGATGAGAGAGACGTAATCATGCTCAGTCTCGCGTATGGTCCTACGGAGCCAGGAGCCAAAACGATGAGTATGAATTTTGGGCCACTCAACAAAAGCGGGGGAGAGCGCCGCTTAAATGTTGCGATTACTCGCGCAACCACGGAGGTTGTTGTCTTTAGTAGTTTTGACTCTTCAATGATTGATTTAAGCAGAACGAACTCGGTTGCCGTTGAGCACTTAAAACACTTCCTTGAATTTGCAGAAAAGGGGCCAATTGCTTTATCTGAGATTGCTTCTGCAGAGCATGGAGTCGATCAATTTGATAGTGATTTTGAAGAAGCGGTAGCTCAAGCTTTAAGAATTAAAGGTTGGAAAATACAAACACAAGTAGGAGTAAGTAAGTTTAGAGTTGATCTCGGAGTACTTCATCCAGACAAGCCTGGCAAGTACATAGCTGGTGTTGAGTGTGATGGGGCTACGTACCACTCTTCTCCTGCAGCCCGAGATAGAGATCGGGTAAGACAGATAGTTTTGGAAGGTCTAGGATGGAATATTGTTAGGTTATGGTCGACGGATTACTTTATTGATCCTGAATATGCAATTGAAAACATTGACTCAAAACTTAGAGAAATACTTGAAGTGGAAAGGGAGCGAGACATACTGCTAGAAGCAGAAGCAGAAGCAGAAGCAGAAGCAGAAGCAGAAGCAGAAGCAGAAGCAGAAGCAGAAGCAGAAGCAGAAGCAGAAGCAGAAGCAGAAGCAGAAGCAGAAGCAGAAGCAGAAGCAGAAGCAGAGGGAAAAGTAGTGTTAGCGAAAGGTCCTTCAACTTTAAACTCAGGCACAGGTTTTTGTCTTGAACAAACGGGGAGCTCTGGTAAAGAATTTGATGAAATCGAGAACGCTTCATCGATTACATTGGATGCCGCAAATTATTTTAAACCTGAATACGTTGATAGGCTCACTCAACTTGCTAAAGACATCCTTATCGAACGCCCTGGTATTACACTGCATGCACTTACCCTCGAAATAGCCAACCTACATGGCTTAACACGTACAAGCAAAAAGCAACTCGAGTATATGAGAAAAATACTTGATACTTTCGCTGGTATCAAAGAGAGCGATGGGTACTCTCCAACACTCTGGGTTTCGCCGAGTAATATGGTCGATTTGATTGAGTGGCGGGGTGTAGAGGCATTCGGTTATGAACGAAAGTGGAATGAGCTGTCGTATGAGGAGGCTTTGGGGCTTGCTAAGTTTGCGATTCAGAAGAACCCAGAAGCGCCAATAGATGTTATTTGCGATGAGTTAAATATTAAGAGACGTCATGAGACATCCTTGAACCAATTTGCTATTTGGCTAAAAACCGTTAATGAATTTGACGATCAGAAATAGCTAATACATATGCTTGTCAGGTCTGATGCCTCAAAGCTTAGGAACTGACAAGCTTTTCTCGAATCTTTTATATACGCAGTTAGATTAAATCATTAACAAGGATGTGTAATGAGAAATAGAAAATGGATATTTGCGGCTATTTTGCTTATTGGAGGACCTTCATTATTGCCCTTTAGTTTGGAAGTAATCTCAATAATTGAGCTGTTTGGTCTTTTTGGGTTTGTGGACAATTTATTCATCTTACGCTGAATATTTGGTGAATCACCCTTGGTTTAAAAGAGGTCTGCGTTTAGCAACCAGTTGGGACTTTCAGCCTCAAATGCTGTTCTCTCTGAGAGAGCTTAGGGCATGTCCACAGTTAGTTTTCCACATGCTTCCTGTTCAAAGTGTGATGATCTGGGCTTTGAACATTATGTTTTGGGCGAGTGTGGCTTGGTGCTACAGAATTTAAGCGAACAAATTGTTCAAGAGGGGTTCGCAACGCATGGCATTTTTACTGTGCGTTGGTTTTAGTGATTAAGGCGGTATGCAGTGGTATCAGTATTGAGTCGCTCACCCGTCAACAAGACGCCAAACAGTAAGGATGATGGATGATTAAAGCGCAAATATTTGATGTATTTTGTGATGAGTTGGCTCAAGGTAACCCTTGTGGCGTTGTCGAACTAAATCACTGGCTGAGTGATTCTGAGTTACTTCAAATCACTCATCAGGTCGCTCAACCTGTCACATCATTTGTGGTTCAGTCTGGCAGTGACTACCACATTCGCTGGTTTAGCCTAGAAGGAGAGATCAACCTATGCGGACACGGAAGTTTGGGCGCAGGCGCTGCAATCATTTCCAACTATCATCAGAATGAGGTCATTCTAAAAAGCCAATATGGTCATATTACCGTTACTGAACTGGATGGAATGTATCGGATAGTGATGCCAAGTTGGCAAGCAAAGCCTCATGTAATCCCCTTGGATATTTCAGGCTTTTCCAATCGCCCCGTAGATGCTTTTACAACGCGTGATTTGGTTGTTGTTCTCGAATCCGAAGATGATGTTGCTCACTGTAAGCCTAACTTTGATGAGCTGATTAAAATTGATGAGTTTCATGCAGTCATCGTGACGGCTCAAAGCTCTGATAGTGGCTATGTGCTGCGTTACTTTGCACCTAAAATCGGTATTTCAGAGGATCTTGCCACAGGCTCAGCTCAGTGCTCATTGGCGCCTTATTGGTTTGAAAAACTGGGCAAAGAAAAACTGAGGGCTCGCCAGCTATCTCGCGCTGGTGGTTATTTTGAAGTGGCGCGCGGTTCAGAATCTACTATCGTATTGTCTGCACACGTGAAAAGTCGGACTTGAATGCAAACGCCTCTAGCTCTTACACAAGATCTAGAGGCATCCATTTTTTATTGACTAAAAAGTGCCGAGCTAAGATTTTAATCCTGCAGCGGTCATCATGACGCGAAATAACATAGACACTAACCCTAATGCAGCGACGCTAGCGACCCAAATTCCAACCATCCACGCCCATTGGTGGCACCAATTTTTGACTTTCATACTCACTCCTTATCAACTCGTTAATGGTACGCTTCGTCTTCTTTCACTTTTCCAGAGAAGACGTAGTAACTCCAAAAGGTGTAAGCCAGAATTATCGGGATGATGATCACTGCTCCAACGAGCATAAAGCGCTGACTGCTTGCAGGAGCGGCTGCTTCCCATATTGATATGCTAGGAGGAATGATATTTGGCCAGATACTGATGCCAAGCCCAGCGAACCCGAGAATCACGATCACCAATGCCATCACGAAAGGGCTGTGCTCTTTTCGCTTTTTTACGGAGTCGGCAATCTTCAAACATACCAGCCCAGTAATGACAGGTACGGGCAATAAGTAGAACAAATTAGGCAGAGAAAACCATCTTTCCGCAATGGCAGGGTAAGCAAGTGGGGTCCAAGCGCTCACAATGACTAATGCGGAGATCATCGCCAGTAGTGTTTTGTTAGTGAAGCGGTACATCGTGTTTTGCAGTGCACCTTCCGTCTTCATGATGAGCCATGTGCTACCGAGCAGCGCGTACGTTGCGACTAAACCCAAACCGCAAAAGATGGGAAAAGGGGTAAGCCAGTCTAGTTGGCTACCCACGAAAACGCGGTTTTCCACCGCAAAGCCCTGAATTACCGCGCCGACAACGATTCCTTGGAAAAACGTGGTTAAAATCGAGCCGACCATAAAAGAGCGGTCCCAGAACTTTAAGTGGCTTTCCAATGCTTTAAAGCGAAACTCAAACGCTACGCCACGAAAGATCAAAGCAATCAACATCAGTGTTAAAGGAATGGCTAGCGCTTCAATAATCACCGCGTAAGCCATGGGAAAAGCGCCAAATAGAGATGCGCCTCCAAGCACAATCCAAGTTTCGTTGCCGTCCCAAACTGGCGCGACACTGTTGACCATGACGTCTTTTTGTTTTTCATCCTTGATGAAGGGCATCAGTATTCCAATACCTAAATCGAAGCCATCCATGATGATGTACATCAAAGTGGCAAAAACGATGATCGCGAACCAAATCACGGATAAATCAAAATGCATATTCTTTACCTTCACTTTGTGACAAATTCTAAATGCGACCTGAAACGGTCGTCATGTCGTGCTCATCGTGCTCAATTGCATCGGGGCCTTTCTTGATTTGGTGGATCATGTAGTAATACCCAAAACCAAACACCAAGCTGTACACAACAAGGAAACACAGCAGGCTGATGCTCATTTGTAGGTCTCCGTGTGCAGAAACCGCATCACGCGTTTTTTGTACGCCATACACGACCCAAGGCTGCCGCCCAACCTCTGTCGTAAACCAGCCAGCGAGTATCGCAATAAGACCAGATGGCCCCATAAATAATGAAAACTTGAGGAACCAACGCGAGGTATAAAGCGTGTTCTTTTTTCGTAACCACATGCTGTAGAAGCTTTGAAAAATCATCAGAAGTCCTAGCCCGACCATGATTCGAAATGACCAAAAGACGATAGGTGAGTTCGGTCGTTCCTCTTTCGGGAAGTCTTTCAGCGCCGGGATTGGCTCAGTTAAACTGTGGCGTAGGATCAAACTTCCTAGAACAGGAATTTCTAAGGCATAGTCTGTGCGTTCTTGTTCCATGTTTGGCATGCCGAACAAAATCAATGGGGTTGGTTTGCCATCACTGTTATCCCAATGCCCTTCGATGGCAGCGATTTTGGCGGGCTGGTATTCTAAGGTGTTTAGCCCGTGCACATCGCCAATCACAGCTTGGAGTGGCGCAAGGAACACTAAGATCCCGAGCGACATCGAAAACATGGTTTTTACCGCAGTCGATTGATTGCCTCTCAATAAATGCCAAGCGGCTGACGCGCCTACAAAGAGTGCTGAACTGACGAAAGCCGCGACGCTCATGTGCGCCAAACGATAAGGAAATGAAGGATTGAAAACGATAGCAAACCAGTCGGTTGGTACCACGCGTCCGTCGACAATTTCATAGCCTTGTGGCGTTTGCATCCAACTGTTGGAGGCGAGAATCCAGAAGGTCGAAATGATCGTGCCTAACGCCACCATCGAGGTTGCAAAAAAGTGCAGCTTTTCTCCGACGCGACGCCAACCAAACAGCATCACGCCAAGAAATCCGGCTTCGAGAAAGAAAGCCGTTAATACTTCATAAGTCAGTAATGGGCCAGTGATAGAACCAGCGAAGTCGGAGAAACCACTCCAGTTGGTGCCGAATTGATAGGCCATGACAAGACCAGATACAACACCCATTCCAAAGTTAACCGCAAAAATTTTCGACCAGAAGTGATAGAGCTTTTGGTAATCGGGATTACGTGTTTTTAGCCATAAGCCTTCCAGCACGGCGAGATAGGTGGCCAAACCTATGGTGATAGCGGGGAAAATAATATGAAAGGATACCGTAAAGGCGAACTGTATCCGTGCAAGCATAAATGCGTCGAGGCCAAACATTAAACTTCCTTTGATCTTTTAAGTTTTATGAGAGAGCTATTTTAAAAGGAGCGGAGTAGGGGAAGTAGGTACAGACAGTGACTATAAACCTATAACAGATTAAATATTGAAGTGTTATTATTTTGAATTCGGCTTTATGGAGGGGGATTTGCGTTTGGCGAAGTATCAAGAGTTAGTGGAACAGCTTAAAAGGCAGATAAAATCGGGGATATGGCATCCGGATGACAAGCTGCCTTCTCTGCGTCGCCAATCTGAACACTCGGGTTTAAGCTTGATGACGGTGTTGCATGCCTATCAAATTCTGGAATCTCAAGGCTGGGTAACGTCACAGCCGCGATCTGGTTATCGAGTTGCTCCCTATATTAAGAGTTCAAATGAACCCCAAGCGCCAGCAGCGGTCTCGTGGACAGAGCAGGTAGACATCAATGAGTTTATCTTTGATGTGCTGCAGGCGAGTAAAAATCCATCCATGATCAATTTTGGCTTTGCCTATCCAGATCCAAGTTTATACCCACGCTATCACGTGAATCGGGCGATGAGCGCAGCCGCTCGCAATATGCCGATTTCCATCACCTTTGATAACTTACCGCCGGGAAACGAACAATTACGCACCATCATCGCGAAGCGTTATGCTGCGAAAGGCATTGAAATTTCACCCGATGAAATTGTCATTACGGCAGGCGCGCTGGAGGCGTTAACGCTCAGTTTGCAAGCTTGTACAAGACCGGGAGATTGGGTGGTTGTGGAGTCGCCTGCATTCTATGGCGCATTGCAATCCTTAGAGCGGTTAGGTTTGAAAGCGCTCTCAGTAAGAACAGACCCGGTCACGGGCATTGACCTAGATTCATTGGAACGAGCGCTGCAAACACACGATGTGAAAGCATGTTGGCTTATGTCGAACTTCCAGAATCCTCTGGGTTTTACGCTCTCCAACGAGAAAAAACAAAAGCTGATTGAACTGACACAGCGATATAACGTGCCAGTGATTGAAGATGATGTGTACAGCGAACTGCATGCCGAGAATGACTCGGTTTACCCACTAAGAATGTTTGATGACACGGGCAATACCATGTTGTGCTCGTCGTTTTCAAAATCATTAATCGCAGGGCTACGTATTGGTTGGGTTGCGGCGGGAAAGCGGGCGCTAGAGGTACAAAAGTTACAGCTAATGAGTACATTAGCGACGAGTGCACCAGTGCAAATGACATTGGTGCACTATTTAACAAGCCGCAATTATGAATCGCATTTGAAGCAGTTACGGAAAAAGCTGTTTGAACGTAAAAGTAAGATGACGAATCTGCTTAATGAGCTGTTACCTGAAGAAGTCAAAGTGTTAAGCCAAAGCGGCGGGTACTTTATTTGGTTAGAGCTTCCCAAGCATATCGACGCCTTGCAGATATATCGAGAAGCGCTAAAAGATAATATCAGCATCGCACCGGGAAAGATGTTCAGCCTGACAGAACAATACGATCACTGTATTCGTCTTAACGCTTCTTTTGAGCTTAATGACAAATACGTCCATGCTCTCAATCTGCTTGCCAACATTATTCGCGATCATTTGGCAAAATAGCGACTTTCTTCAGTTTTTTGGTTTAATGGAGCGCGCCGGATTTCCAGCAACTCGATCGCCCGGCGCAACGTCTTTGGTTATCACAGAGCCAGCGCCGACGACGGCCTCATCGCCAATGGTCACGCCTGGCAGTATGATAGCGCCCCCACCAATCCAAACGTTGTTGCCGATTTTTACCGGTTTGGCGATCTCATCTCCGGCTAAGCGTCTTTGCGTATCGAGTGAATGAGCGGCTGTGTAAACTTGCACTCTAGGCCCAATCATGACGTTCGCGCCAATCTCAACCTGCCCATTGTCCAGAATAATGGCATCCCAGTTGATGTAGGTGTTTTCCCCGATGGACAAGTGGCAACCGTAGGTAAGTTGAAGCGGTGGCTCTATACAGGCGCTGTTTTCTAATTGGACGCCCATCTCCGCCAATAGTTGTCTACGGATACCTGGGTTTGGCTCGTGGTTAAATTGGAAGACAAGCAGCGCAGTTTTGGCGCGCATTAGCTTTAGTTCTTCATCCAGGCAATTATAGGTTTCTCCAGAGCGCATCCGAGTCAGTTCTGACATAACAATCATTCCATTAATGGTTTGCAGTTGAGGCCACAATGATAAGTGAGTGTTTCAGTCAATAGGAGATTTTTATTATGAAATCAGACGTTTATCACTGATTTATATTCAATAGGTTAGTTTTGAGTAAGCACTCGTTAAGAGTCATTCAAATAGAGAAGTGAAGTGAATTGGGTAAGTTCCTTTTAGCAGGGGAGGAAAGTATAGATTGGATGTTGCTTTCCTCTCCACAGCTTGATTTGGAGCATTTATTGGCTGTCCCACATCACTTCGCACTCTTCTTTAATAGCCGATTTTAAAAGCTCAATAAGTGGAAATGCTCTGCGTCCTAAACTGACCGTTTGTTCCTCTTGCTCCTCATCTTCTTCCATTGCTTGACTGTTGTTCTTCTCTATCGCTTCTTGTGCTGCGAGAGCGGAGGTCAATCTAGATAGAGCATCAGGGATGTCTTGAGCGGAAATAGACCCTGGTACTGAGCCACTATGCCCCATCATTTTGATCATCTTTATCGCAATATCGCCAAACATAGTGACGTTCGAGTGGCTATGGCAACGAAATGTAATAAGCATTTACCTGCTCCTGTTGTAGGTGTTCATTTGAGTATAAATGGTATCTGAGACACGAGGCAATTTAATCCGATAATTCGCAATCTTTCAGATAGCTATCTATCTTTAACGAAAGACAAACATAAGGAGATGATTTTGTTGAACTCCCAATTAAAGACGTTGATTTGGCGGCTTCACAAGCGAATATTTACGTTGCTTATGGTGTTATGCATATGGTCACCTTCTGTCGTTGCTCAACCTTCCATTGTTTTTGGTGTCGTACCGCAACAGTCGGCGACCAAACTAGTGCAACAATGGCAGCCATTACTGCAACGTTGGGGAGATCTTGCTGGCGTTGAGATTAAGTTTGCCACGGCGCGTGATATTCCCACGTTCGAAGCACGCTTGATGGCTGGAGCCTACGACATTGCGTACATGAACCCATATCACTTTACCTTGGTGAATCAAAACCCAGGTTATACGGCGTTAGCAAGAGCGAAAAATAAGCGGATCACAGGCATTATTGTAGCAAGGCGAGGGAAGTCGGTTTCCCTTGATGAGCTGCAAGACAAGACCATCGCTTTTCCTGCCCCACGAGCATTTGCTGCTTCTATCATCACACAATCAGAGTTGGCGCGGAAAGGCATCAAGTTTACGCCTAAATACGTCGGTTCGCACGACTCAGTCTATTTGGGGGTACTTAAAGGTTTGTACATTGCTGGTGGTGGCGTGAAGCGTACCTTTGAGAGCTTACCGAGTGAAATAAAAGACCAACTTAGCATCATTTATACAACTGCTGGTTATACGCCTCATGCTATTGCGGTTTCAAATAATGTCGATGAAGAGATTACTCTTGCCTTACGAAAGGCAATTTCGCAACTTAATGACGATCCAAAAGCACAGGAGAGTTTTACTTTACTCAACATTGACGGGTTACAGCTTGCACAAGACCAAGATTGGCAAGATGTTGTTCAATTGGGAATCTCAAGATAAATGGTTGTCCTATGACGCTGCGTTCGAAAACGATACTTGGCATTGCTCTTATTGAGGCCCTTGCGCTCGGTGTACTCATCATCAGTGGGCTTAATTGGTTGGAAAGTTCTAACGAGACTAGCCTTGAGGTTGGGAGCCAACACTTGGTGAGTGTATTTGCTCAGGCGTCGAGAGATGCGGTGATTGCGACGGACTTAGCCTATCTAGACAGTTTTGCTCGTTCTGTCGTGAGTGAGCGCGAGCTGGCTTATATTCGTATTGTTAACCAAGATGGCGTCGAGCTGACGCTACAGGGGGATTACAGCGGTGTTGATACTGGTGTTAGACCGTTTGATGTGACCGATGGAGTTTACGATGTTGCGCAAGAGATTACTCTTGGAGAGCAGACTTTCGGTAAGGTTGAAATGGGTGTGAATGTTGAACATGTACATCAAGTACTTTCATTTGCGACTCAGGCAAGTTTGGTTATCGCCTTTATTGAAATGTCGCTGGTGGCCATGTTTTCGTATGCTCTCGGTAGCTATTTGATGAAGCGGCTCGATCTTCTTCGTACTGGGGTAATCAAGGTTTCACAGCAAGGTCCGGGTTCGCAAATTTCGATTTCAGGCAATGACGAAGTTACACGTGTTGGCGAAGCGTTTAACCAAATGTCACGCTCTTTAGCGCAAGCGCAAACTAAACTTCAGCAAGAGCATCAAACCCAGCAACAGTTATCGGCCAAAATATCGCAGCTTGCTGAGGTTGCTGAACATGCGCGTGATACCATCATCATTACTCACCCTGACGGCACTATTGCATGGGTAAATCCTGCGTTTGAACAGCTAACCGAATATACGTTGGAAGAAGTTATTGGCAAATCGCCGGGCGAGTTACTCCAAGGGCCAGACACAGACCCAAATACGGTGGCATTGCTCTCAAAAAGTGTCCGTAAGCACTCTCCTATTAGGGTTGAAATACTCAACTATACCAAGTCGAAGCACCCGTATTGGGTCGAGTTGGAGCTCTCTCCTGTGTTTGATGAAGATGGCGGGCTGTTACGTTTTATTGCGGTAGAGCGTGACATCACCGACAGGCGCAGGATGGAGAGGCGTCTGTCGTCTGCTTTAGATAAATCGAAAAAGGCGATGCAAGCCAAATCGGAATTTTTGGCGAACATGAGTCATGAGATTCGCACCCCAATGAACGCGATCATGGGGATCAGCGAGATATTGCTTGAGAACGAAAACCGTCGAGAGCCAAGGGAGTTATTACTCCTGCTGCACAAATCTGCCAACAACCTTGTGACCATCATTAACGACATCCTCGACTACAGCAAAGTAGAAGCGGGCAAGTTGACGTTAGTTGAAGAGGAGTTTGACTTGCGTTCACTCGTCGAGAGTTGCACCGCTTTGTGTGCCTATCAGGCGGATAAAAAGAACCTTAAGTTGTTGGTTGATATGCCATTGGCCATGAATACGGTCGTGGTCGGTGATAAAGGTCGGATTAATCAAATCTTGCTTAACTTGATCGGTAATGCGGTGAAATTCACGGATGAAGGCCATGTGCTACTCAAAGTCAGAGAAAGTGAGCACGGTTTTGATTTTTCCGTGAGTGATACGGGCATTGGTATTCCCGAAGAACGATTAGCTCATATTATGGATAAGTTTGAGCAGGTCGATACCTCCGCGACAAGACGGCATGAAGGTACAGGCTTGGGGTTGGCAATCTCAAAACGTTTGATCAGCATGTACAACGGCGAGCTTTGTGTGCATTCAGATTTTGGAAAAGGGTCGTGTTTTAGCTTTAGTTTGCAGTTGCCTAAGCAAAGTCAGCTTCTTTCCGAACCGATAGAGCTGAGTGCAAATCGACTATTGTTGATTGATGATTATCAACCGCGCGTGCAACACTTGATACATTTGGCTCAAGAGATTGGCATTGAAGTTACTCATGCCAACGATTGGTCAACTGCGCAGTCTTTGGGTAAAAAATTGGATGGTTTTGATCGTATCCTCGCGAGTGTAAATAATGCTCAAGATAGAGATGCGCTCTATGAGCTTGATGCGACAGAATCCGCCGCCAAACGGGTAATGTTTCTTGCACCTTGCGTGATGGAGGAAGGGCAGGCATGGTCGTGCGAGCGGGATCGTTTATTGCCGCAACCGGTCACGCAGCATAAACTGCAAGCTCTGTTTTCTACTAAGACACAAAAGCGTCGAGAACTTTCCTCAGATGAGAATCCTGACTTTTCTAGCCTGCACCTATTAGTCGCAGAAGACAGCCATATCAATCGAATATTGATTGAAAAAATGTTGCAAGACACAGGTGTTAAACTGACGTTGGCGGAAGATGGTGTTGAAGCCGTTGAACTTTATAAACAGCTTTCTCCGGACTTGGTGATTACCGATATTTCTATGCCAAACAAAGATGGTTTTGGCGTGACAAAAGACATTCGTGAGTTACAGGAAAGTGGTGCGTTTCCTTGGTGTCCAATCGTTGCGTTTTCCGCACATGCGATGCAAGAGCAGCAACAAAAAAGTATCGCATTAGGTATGGATGATTACCTGACAAAACCAGTTCAGAAAAGTGATTTGCTTAATATGATCGCGAAGTGGGGATGCCATACCCTTGCAGAGGAAAAGCACGCCTCTGTTTAGTGTTTCGGTTAGATTAAATCGGCTCAAAAAAACGAGCATGTTATTAAACATGCTCGTTTGTAATTGTGTATCGTGGGTTGAGCAATTTACAAGCTGTTTGGATCGCCCAATGCTAACGCCACTTTCGACATCGGCCGTTTACCTAAGGCTCGGCAAATTTGCCAACCTGCTTGGTTGATTATTTTAAGATCAATGCCTGTTTCAATCCCAAGTTGCTCACAAAGATAAAGCACATCTTCCGTTGCAACATTGCCACTGGCACCTTTCGCGTAAGGGCAGCCGCCCAAACCAGCAACCGCACTATCAATGGTGTTGATGCCCATTAACAAGGCTTGGTAAATATTGGCCAACGCTTGTCCATAGGTGTCATGAAAATGTACCGCGAGCGCGTCTTTTGGCAGTTGCGTTAACAGCGAATCCAGCATGGCGATAACGCGATTAGGCGTTGCTTTACCGATAGTATCGCCCAGAGATATTTCATAGCATCCCATATCAAAAAGCGCATTCGCGACCTTGGTAGTTTGCTCTGGTTTTATTTCTCCCTCGTATGGACACACCATGGTACAAGACAAGTACCCGCGCACAGGAATGTTGTGCTGCTTTGCAAGCTCGATAACTGGCTCAAATCGAGAGAGACTTTCAGCGATACTGCAGTTAATGTTCTTTTGGCTAAACGCTTCAGAAGCGGAACCAAAGACTGCAATTTGCTTTACACCACTTTCCAGCGCACGTTCTAACCCTGCTAGGTTGGGAGTAAGCGCGCTGTAAACAACATCTGGTTGCTGTGTGATACCCGCAAACACCTGAGCAGAGTCGGCCATTTGTGGCACCCATTTAGGTGAGACGAAAGAACCCGCTTCAATATGTTTTAAACCACTGTTGCTTAGCTGATTGATAAAACGGATTTTATCGACCAGCGTCACTGCCGTTTCATTTTGTAAGCCATCGCGAGCACCGACTTCGACGATATTAACCTTCGCTGGTAGCATACTCACGCTCCTTATCGACAGAGACATTTTCGGGTATCGAAGCTAAATGCAGCAGTATCGAACCATGCTGTACTTGGTCTCCATGCTGATAAAAAATCTCATCAACAGTTGCAGCTACCGGAGCTGTGATGGTGTATTCCATCTTCATCGCTTCGAGAACTAACAATGGATCACCAGCCGCCACTTCGTCGCCTTTATTCACCATGACAGCAGAGATTATGCCGTTAAGTGGCGCGGTTGGGCTTAGCTCATCATCCTCGCCTTTTGCTGATTCAAAGCTTGGTTGGTGTTCGAATGTGCGTTGCTGACCAAGATAAAACAGCGTCGTCTTTTGCTCGTCGTTGAGCGCATTAAAGGTGTAACGCACACTATCGATATCGACGATAAACTGGCTCTCACTTTCAAGCAGGATGACTTGATGCAACTCCTCGCCGCACCGGACAGTGAAGAGGTTAAGATGCTGAGCCCCTGTATCTTGCGATGATTGTTGCAAGCGTACTTGATGGTTGGCATTGGCATCCGTGAAGTTAAATCGATAAACGTTGTCAACTGACAGCCTAAAACCTTGTGAGGTTGGCGCGGGTAACGTTGAGCTGTCTGATTTTGAAATGAGATCATTCCAGCGAGCAACCGCCGCCAACGTTAGCCAGATCGAATCCGACACGTTTTGCTGCTCATTTATACTTTGTTGATGTGTGACGAGGAAACCTGTATCAAGCTCAATCTCGGCAAAGGCTGGCTGCGAAATAATGCTATGCAGATAACCGATGTTTGTAGTCACTCCACGCACGTGATATTGAGTTAACGCCTGCTTAAGCTGCTTGAGCGCGATATCACGTGTTTGCCCCCAGACGATCAGTTTGCTGATCATCGGATCGTAGTACTCGCTAATGGTATCGTCTTGGGTCACACCACTATCAACGCGCAAAAATGCTAGTCGAACATTGCTGTCCGAAATGGGTTCTTGTAAATAATCAATGCGTCCAGTCGACGGCATAAAGTCGTTGTCGGCATCTTCGGCGTAAATTCGCAGCTCGATTGAGTGTCCGTTATGGGTGATTTCGGATTGCGAGATAGGTAAACACTCGCCAGCTGCGACTTTGAATTGCCATTCAACCAAATCAACGCCAGTGATCAATTCAGTGACAGGGTGTTCAACTTGCAGACGGGTATTCATCTCCATGAAGTAGAATTGACCTCGGCTATCGAGCAAGAATTCAACCGTACCAGCGCCAACATAGTCGATCGCTTGAGCGGCCTGAATCGCGGCTTTACCCATTTGTTTACGCAGTTCATCACTAAGACCGGGAGCAGGCGCTTCTTCGACTACTTTTTGGTGACGACGCTGAATGGAACAGTCGCGGTCAGAAAGGTAAACACCGTTGCCATGTTGGTCAGCAAATACCTGAACTTCAACGTGGCGAGGCTGCAATATGCATTTTTCGATTAGAAGCTGCTTATCGCCAAAGCTTGAGAGCGCTTCACGCTGCGCACCGTCGATGGCCAAGGGCATTTCGGCGGCGCTGTTGACCACTCGCATGCCTTTACCGCCGCCCCCTTGGGTTGCTTTGAGCATCACTGGATAACCGATTTTCTCTGCTTCAGCCAATAAGTGCTCAACGCTGTTGTCTGTGCCGTGATAGCCGGGAACCAAGGGCACGTTCGCCTCTGACATGATTGCCTTGGCTTGAGATTTTGAACCCATTGCCTCAATTGCGCTGGTGGAAGGGCCAATAAAGACGATGTCATTTTCGCTGCACGCTTTGGCTAGTTTCGGGTTCTCGGAAAGAAAACCATACCCAGGGTGGATAGCATCGGCTTGCCATTTTTTCGCTGCATCGATAATCGCATCGATATCAAGATAAGACTCACTCGCCGGAGCTGGGCCAATGAATTCAGCGAAATCCGCTTGTTTAACATGTAAACTGCTGCGGTCCGCTTCGGAATAGACGGCAACCGTCTCGATAGCCATGCTTTTTGCGGTTTTAATGATTCGGCAGGCAATTTCACCGCGGTTTGCGATCAGTATTCTTTTAAACATGATTCCTCCAATTGGCGGTGCGCTTTTCAAAAAACGCAGTCAGCCCTTCTTGTCCTTCGCTGGACACGCGGGCGGTTGCTATGGCTTGGCTGGTGTATTCAATTAATGAGTGATCGATAGGTTGGCTATCACAACGTAAGCAGAGTGCTTTTGCTGCCTGCATCGCTTGCGGACCATTATTAAGCAGGTGATCAATGATGCGGTTGACGGCTTCTCTTGGCTGAGAGTCGGTCTGGTGAAGAATGTTCATCGATAGCGCGGTTTCGGCATCAATCAACTCGGCAGTTAAAAAGTAGCGTCGGCTTTGTCGTTGTCCAATTGCTCGGATTACGTAGGGACCGATGGTCGCGGGCAATAAGCCGAGTTTCACTTCACTCAAACAGAAGCTGCTCTCAGGTGTGCCAATGGCAATATCGCAGCAGCAGATCAGCCCAAGCGCGCCACCAAATGCTGCGCCGTGCACCATGGCAATCGTTGGTTTACTGAAGGTATCCAGCGTATGCAAAAGTTTTGCTAGTTGCTGTGCATCTTGCAGGTTTTCACTTTCGGTTTTGGTTGCCATTGATTGCATCCAGCCCAGATCTGCTCCCGCAGAAAAGTGTTTTCCCTGTGCACTTAACACCAGTGCACGGAGAGAATCGTCCTTTTCGAGCTGTTCTAGTGTCTCAATTAGTGAGGCAATCAATGCGTCATTAAACGCGTTGTGTTTTTCTGGCCGATTCAGGCTCAACCAGGCAACGCCATTGCTGTCTTTTTCAAGCAGTAGTCCGGTCATGTGACTTCCTTTGTCTGACATTTCAGTCTGATATTCCAATACTCGCTAATCAGCACTTTATTCATCATTGATGGATAGCGAGGAGTTAGGGTTTTGCTTTGTATCCGACTACATACGGAAGATGCCAAATTTGCTGTCTGGTATTGGTGCATTAAGCGCAGCAGATAGAGCAATACCCACAACATCACGGGTTTTTGCAGGATCAATAATCCCATCGTCCCACAGGCGAGCACTGGCGTAATAAGCATGGCTTTGAGTCTGGTACTGCTGCGCGATAGGACGTTTGAACGCTTCCTCTTCTTCAGTGCTCCAGCTTTCACCTTTGCGCGTTTTGATATCGCGGGTCACTTGCGCCATTACGCCAGCCGCTTGTTCGCCGCCCATAACGGAGATGCGCGCGTTCGGCCACATCCACATCATGATTGGATCATAGGCGCGGCCACACATACCGTAGTTACCTGCACCATACGAACCACCAATAACCACGGTAAACTTTGGCACGTCTGCACACGCAACAGCAGTTACCATTTTCGCACCATGTTTAGCGATGCCTTCGGCTTCGTACTTCTGACCGACCATAAAGCCAGTGATGTTCTGCAAGAAAAGCAGAGGAATTTTACGCTGTGCGCACAGCTCAATAAAATGCGCACCTTTCTGCGCCGATTCCGAGAATAGAATGCCGTTGTTAGCGACAATGCCAATCGGCATTCCGTGAATATGAGCAAATCCACAGACCAAGGTTTCACCGAACAAGGCTTTAAATTCATCAAATTGTGAATCATCAACAATTCGGGCAATGACCTCTTTGACATCAAACGGCTTTTTAAGATCGGTTCCGACGATGCCGTACAGCTCTTGCGCAGTAAAGCGTGGTTCCTGTGGCGCTTTTTGCTTGAGTTGGACGGGTTTCAAGTGGTTGATTTGAGAGACAGCTTGTCTTGCCAGTTCTAACGCGTGGTGATCATTTTCAGCATAGTAATCGGCTACGCCAGACGTACGGCAGTGAACGTCTGCGCCACCAAGATCTTCCGCGCTGACTTCTTCGCCTGTTGCTGCTTTTACCAGAGGAGGGCCAGCTAAGAAGATCGTACCTTGTTCTTTGACGATGATGGAAACGTCACACATGGCAGGAACGTAAGCACCGCCAGCGGTACATAGCCCCATGACCACCGCAATTTGCGGGATACCCTTGGCTGACATTCGAGCTTGGTTATAGAAAATACGGCCAAAATGGTCTTTGTCTGGAAATACTTCATCTTGGCGGGGTAGGTTAGCACCGCCAGAGTCGACTAAGTAAACACACGGCAACTGACACTTCTCTGCGATTTCCTGTGCGCGTAAGTGCTTTTTCACGGTAAGTGGGTAGTAACTGCCGCCTTTTACCGTCACGTCGTTGGCGACGATCATGCACTCGGTGCCGTCAATCACACCAACACCCGCTACTACGCCCGCGCATGGAACGTAATCTGGATACACATCCCAGCCAGCAAACTGACCGATTTCTAAAAAAGATGAGCCGGGGTCGAGTAGGGCAAGAATGCGCTCACGTACCGGAAGTTTGCCTTTATTCTGCTGATGCTCGCGTGCTTTCTCACCGCCGCCATCTTCGATTTGCGCAGTCACGGTATAGAGTTGATCCACGAGTGATGCCATAGAGCGGTAGTTTTCCTGATACTGCTCTGAATGGGTATTAATATTGGTCGTCAAACAAGCCATAAATAGCCGATCTCCATTCGGTAGACGGGTGTCACCACCCGTCTTTATTTAGGTTGAGTAAGAAAATGTTTTTGAGTCAGAACGCCTGGGCTGATATTAGGCGCTTTCGTTAAACAATTCGCGACCAATAAGCATGCGGCGAATTTCTGACGTGCCCGCCCCGATTTCATACAGCTTGGCATCTCGCAACAAACGGCCCGTATCAAACTCGTTGATGTAGCCGTTACCGCCAAGTAGTTGAATCGCATCCAGTGCCATCTTGGTTGCCAGCTCTGCGCTGTAGAGGATCGCGCCAGCAGAATCTTTACGGGTGGTTTCACCGCGATCACAAGCGGCAGCGACAGCGTAAACATACGCTTTAGCGGCATTCATTTGTGTGTACATATCCGCGATTTTTGCTTGAACTAGCTGGAATTCACCGATGGATTTACCGAACTGTTTACGGTCGTGAATGTAAGGCACAACGATATCCATACACGCCTGCATGATGCCAAGTGGGCCGCCTGCAAGCACCACACGTTCGTAGTCGAGGCCGCTCATCAATACTTTCACGCCTTGGTTTTCTTCGCCGAGAATATTTTCCGCAGGGACTTCGCAGTTTTGGAAGACCAGCTCACACGTATTCGAGCCGCGCATACCCAACTTGTCGAGTTTTTGTGCTTGAGTAAATCCAGGGAATCCGCGTTCCACAATAAACGCCGTGATGCCTTTGGAGTGCTGGCTTGGGTCGGTTTTGGCGTAGACAACATAGGTGTATGCATCAGGGCCGTTGGTGATCCACATTTTGTTGCCATTTAGCAGGAATATATCGCCTTTACGTTCCGCTTTAAGTTGCATAGAGACTACATCGGAACCTGCTCCGGGCTCACTCATTGCTAGTGCACCAATATGTTCGCCAGAGATGAGCTTAGGTAGGTATTTCTCTTTTTGCGCTTGTGTGCCGTTGCGGTGGATTTGGTTGACACAAAGATTGGAGTGAGCACCGTAACTTAACGCAACCGAAGCGGATGCTCGGCTGATCTCTTCCATAGCGATAACGTGGGCGAGATAACCCATGTTCGCACCACCAAACTCTTCGCTGGTGGTCACGCCTAAAAGACCCATGTCACCCAGTTTGGACCAAAGATGGTTTGGAAAGTCGTTAGATTGGTCGATAGATTGCGCTAGCGGCGCAATTTCTCTTGCAGCAAAACTATTGATTTGCTCGCGAAGCAAATCGGTATTTTCGTCATAAACAAAGTTCAGGGAAGAGTAGGTAGATTTCATTGCGTGTCCTTGCCTTTACGTCACCTACATCCCAATGCTGAGGTGTCAGGTGACTTTTTCGCCTTTCATGGATCTCAGTGTGTTTTGGCATCGCAACTGTGCCGCGTTTAACTCCATCATTACCGCTTGAATGTCGTTTGCTTGCTGTTGCAATGCTGCCTTCTTCTCTTCGATCAACCGAATCATATAGTTCAACTGCTCAGTACTTTGATCGGTATCGTAGAGTTCAAATAACTCTTTGATATCTGCAAGAGAAAAGCCTAATCGCTTACCTCGCAAAATCAGTTTTAGTCGAATTCGATCGCGACCATTGTAGATTCGAGTGTTGCCTTTACGTTCTGGAGTTAGGAGACCTAAATCTTCGTAGAAGCGAATACTTCGGGTAGTAATGTCGAACTCTTTCGCGAGCTCGCTGATCTTAAATGTGTTCATTCCTTAACCTTACGACTTTCGTATAACATTCATACGAATATACAATTCGTTAACGTTAAAGTAAATAAACAACATCCACTCTTGAGCCTTGATATCACTCGCATTTACTCGAAATAAAATAATCACTCGAACAAACAATAACCTCAAACTTGACGTTAACGTAAATGTTAGTATAGTTATGACGTAAACGTCAACAAAAGGTTAATGGAATGAAAAATGAAACATGGATTGTTGCCGCCAAGCGAACGCCTATCGGCTCTTTTCAAGGTGCATTAGCTTCAACAGAAGTCACGGAACTCGGTGCGAAAGCCATCCAAGGGGCACTAGCCGAAAGCCAACTCGATGTGCAAAAAATAGACGAAGTGTTGATGGGATGCGTTTTACCCGCCGGTGTGGGGCAAGCGCCAGCAAGACAAGCAAGTCTTAAAGCAGAAATGCCACAATCGATTGGTTGTACGACACTGAACAAAGTCTGTGGCTCGGGTATGAAAACCGTGATGCTGGCCCATGATCTTATTCAATCTGGTAATGCGCATGCGGTTATCGCTGGTGGTATGGAAAACATGTCGTCTTCTCCTTATCTATTAAAGAAAGCGCGTGATGGTTTCCGTTTAGGTCACGAGCAAGTGCTTGATCACATGTTTTATGACGGTTTGCAGGATGCCTACCAAGGCGAATTGATGGGTGTCTTTGCCGAACAAACCGCGCAAAAGTACCAATTCAGCCGTGAAAGTATGGATGCATGGGCGCAGCAGTCGGTGACTCGTGCGCAGCAAGCGATCGAGCAAGGTTTGTTCAAAGAAGAGATCGTGCCTGTTAACGTAAAAAGTCGACGTGGTGACACCTTGGTTGTAGACGATGAGCAACCGAGTAAACTCGACGTCACTAAAATTCCTACCTTACGCCCTGCGTTTGCTAAAGATGGCGGCGTAACGGCAGCCAACTCAAGTTCTATTTCTGATGGTGCATCGGCAATGGTATTGGTTGATAGTGAATTTGGCCGTCAGGAAAACCTTCAACCTCTAGCCAAAATTGTCGCGTACAGCACGCATGCAAGACAGCCTGATGAGTTCACCATCGCACCCGTATTCGCGATTGAAACGCTGCTGGAAGAAACGGGCTGGGACAAATCAGACGTGGACCTTTGGGAAATCAATGAAGCTTTTGCTGTCGTGACTCAATACGCGGTGAAAGCACTCGAACTGGACGAGAGCAAAGTGAACCCTCGCGGAGGGGCTTGTGCGCTGGGGCATCCAATAGGCGCAAGTGGCAATCGAATCCTTGTCACTTTGATTCATGCGCTAAAACAAACTGGTGGTAAGCGTGGCGTTGCATCGCTTTGTATTGGCGGCGGCGAGGCAACCGCTATCGCGATTGAAATCTGCTAAATCACTCTCAACAAAGTTTCACTTACATAACAGTAGTCAGTAACAAGCTGAAAAATACAAGGATGTCATCATGACAGAACAAGTAAAGCAGTATATCGGTGGTGAATTCGCCATCTCCGACTCAAAACAATGGCTAGATGTAACCAACCCGGCAACCAACGAAGTGATTGCGCAAGTACCTTGTGCCACGGAATCGGAAATGAATGCGGCGATCGCCAGCGCAACAGAAACATTCAAGCGTTGGAAAGAAGTTGCAGCGCCGGAGCGTGCGAGATTGATGCTGCGTTACCAACACCTTCTAAAAGAGCAACACGATGAGTTGGCGATACTGCTTTCGAGCGAGACAGGCAAAACCCTAGCGGATGCAAAAGGTGATGTTTGGCGTGGGATTGAAGTCGTAGAACAAGCGGCGAACATTTGTAGCTCAATGATGGGTGAAACGGTGGAAAACGTCGCAACCAATATTGATGGTTACTCTTACATTCAACCGCTCGGTGTTTGTGCTGGCATCACACCGTTTAACTTTCCTGCGATGATTCCATTGTGGATGTTCCCAATGGCGATCGCTTGTGGCAACACCTTTATTCTAAAACCTTCGGAACAAGTTCCGCTGACTGCAATGAAATTGGCAGAGCTATTTGAACAAGCAGGCGCCCCGAAAGGTGTTTTGCAAATTGTTCACGGCACCAAAGAGCAAGTCGACCGCATTCTGACTGATCCAGTCGTTCGTGCGATCTCTTTTGTTGGCTCAGTGCCAGTTGGTGAGTACATCTACAAAACGGGTACGGACAACCTAAAGCGCGTGCAGTCATTTGCGGGTGCGAAGAACCACATGGTCATCATGCCAGATGCAAACAAGCAGCAAGTCATCAATAACCTAGTTGGCGCGTCAGTCGGTGCCGCAGGCCAACGCTGTATGGCGATTTCGGTGGCGGTATTTGTCGGCGAAACCAAAGAATGGATTCCAGAGCTTAAAGAGGCGTTAGCTCAGGTTCAACCTGGCGCGTGGGATGATGAAACCGCCGGTTATGGCCCACTGATTAGCCCACAAGCGAAGCAGCGCGTGGTGAATCTGATTAATGAAGGCAAAGCGTCAGGCGCGAATTGTGTTCTGGATGGGACAGATTGCGAAGTATCTGGCTTCCCGAACGGCAACTGGGTCGGTCCAACACTGTTTACCAATGTGACGACAGACATGTCGATTTATCAGGAAGAGATTTTCGGTCCAGTGCTGCTCACCATGGAAGTCGACAATTTAGATGAGGCAATTGAGCTAATCAACGCGAACCGTTTTGGTAATGGTACGTCTATTTTCACGGCGAACGGCGCTGCCGCGAGAAAGTATCAACATAATATCGAAGTAGGTAACGTAGGCATCAACGTGCCGATTCCGGTGCCATTGCCGTTCTTCTCATTTACGGGTTGGAAAGGCAGCTTCTACGGCGACCTGCATGCTTACGGTAAACAAGCGGTTCGCTTCTACACCGAGACGAAAACTGTAACTGCGCGTTGGTTTGAAGATGACATTCCAAGCGGTCCAAACATGACCATTCAATTGAGCTAGTCACAGAAGTAGCGACACCTCTAGCCAAGCCTTTCAACCCTTTAGAGGGCTTGGCTCGGATACAAATGCAACGAATTAGACCTTAGGACTTCAAGATGGATTTTGAATTAAACGAAGATCAACTCGCGTTTGCCGAAGTAGCAAAGCAGTTTGCAGACCAAATGTTGGCGCCGCATGCGGCCGAGTGGGATGAAAACCATCACTTCCCTAAAGATGTACTGCGTCAAGCAGGTGAACTTGGCTTTCTGAGCATCTATACGCCGCCAGAGCATGGTGGTTTGGGATTGTCTCGTTTGGATGCGGCGATCATTTTCGAGCAGTTGGCTATGGGTTGTACCGCGACTACTGCGTTTATGACCATTCACAACATGGCGACGTGGATGATTACCAGCTTTGCCAAAGCGGAAGTGGCGCAGCAATTTAGCGCGGATCTAATTTCGGGTGAAAAGCTCGCTTCCTACTGTTTAACCGAACCAAATGCGGGTTCGGACGCCGCTTCGCTGACGACAAGTGCAGTGCGTGACGGCGATGAGTTTGTCCTCAATGGCGCAAAAGTGTTTATCTCTGGCGCGGGTGATACAGATGTTCTCGTCGTGATGGCGCGTTCGTGCGGTGAAGGGGCGGGTGGCGTTTCTGCGTTTGTCGTTCCTGCTGACATCGAAGGCATTAGCTACGGTAAGAAAGAAGCCAAAATGGGTTGGAACTGCCAACCAACGCGCATGATCACCTTCGAAAATGTCCGCATTCCGGCTGACTATCTGTTGGGTGAAGAGGGAGAAGGCTTTAAGTTCGCCATGCTTGGCCTTGATGGTGGTCGAATCAATATCGCCACTTGTTCCGTTGGTACTGCGCAACAAGCACTGAACGAAGCCAAGCAATACATGACCGAGCGTAAACAGTTCGGCCGTTCACTGGCGCAATTTCAAGCGTTGCAGTTCAAGCTTGCTGATATGGCGACAGAGCTGGTGGCAGCGCGCCAAATGGTGCGACTCGCCGCCGCCAAACTGGACGCGAAACACGCAGAAAAAAGCGCCTACTGCGCAATGGCGAAACGCTTTGCAACGGATGTGGGTTTTAAGGTGTGTGATCAGGCGCTGCAAATCCATGGCGGCTATGGCTACATCAAAGAATATCCTGTTGAGCGCCATTTCCGAGACGTTCGTGTTCACCAAATTCTTGAAGGCACCAACGAAATCATGCGTCTGATCGTCGCAAGACGATTACTAACGGAAGGCGTTGAACTGCTCTAGAAAGCGAGACACAGCCTTACCTAAAGAAATTAAAAAGGACTGAAAGATTATGACGGCACAAATCAAATTGGAGCGCGAAGCGCATATCGCCAAACTCACGGTTAGTAATCCGCCAGCGAACACTTGGACGCTTGAATCCCTAAATCAGCTCAAAGAGTTGGCGATTGAACTCAGTAATGATCGCTCTATTTATGCGTTGGTACTGACGGGCGAAGGCGAGAAATTCTTTTCTGCTGGAGCGGATCTCAACAACTTTGCATCGGGTGATAAATCACAAGCAGCAGACATGGCGTTCGCATTTGGTGAAGCGTTTGAAGCGCTGTCTGCATTCGATGGGGTTTCTATCGCAGCGGTTAATGGCTATGCGATGGGTGGTGGTCTGGAAGTGGCGATGGCGTGTGACATTCGCATCGCAGAAGAACAAGTACAAATGGCACTTCCTGAAGCATCGGTCGGCTTGTTGCCTTGCGCGGGCGGAACGCAAAACCTGACCGCGCTGGTAGGGGAAGGTTGGGCGAAGCGTATGATTCTATGTGGCGAACGAGTGACGGCCGAGCGAGCGGAAAAAATTGGTTTGGTTGAAGAAGTGGTGGCGAAAGGCCAAGCACTAGAAGCGGCGATAGTACTTGCACAGCGTGTTGCTGGCCAATCGCCGAAATCCGTGTCTGCGTGCAAAACGCTCATTCAAGGTCGACGCAGCCAAACTCACGCGGCCGGATTGGTCTCGGAGCGTGAACTGTTCTTGCAGTTGTTCAATACACAAGATCAGACTGAGGGTGTAAACGCCTTCTTGCAAAAGCGTAAGCCACAATGGACAAACAGCTAGCGGAGGCCAAATGACAGGTACAGTAAATGTTTCAAAACTTGAGTGCGCTGATGGCTCTGTCATTGGTGTGTTGGAGCTTGATAATCCAGCCGCCCTTAACGCGCTGAGTTACGTGATGATTGAGCAGTTGTACAAACAGCTTAATGAATGGCAAATGGACGACAGCATCGTCGCGATCTTTTTGCACGCCAAGGGTGAAAAAGCGTTTTGTGCTGGTGGTGACATTCAAGCGATTTACCGTGCACTTGAAAACAAAGAGCAAGACTTTGATTCTGCGTTTTCAGCGATGGAAACCTTCTTTGACCTCGAATATCGCTGTGATCATCTTATTCACACTTATCCAAAACCGATCATCGCGTGGGGGCATGGTTACCTGATGGGCGGCGGTGTGGGCTTGTTTATGGGCGCAAGCCACCGCGTAGCAGAAACCACCACACGCTTTGCGATGCCAGAGATTAAAATCGGCCTCTACCCAGACGTAGGCGCGACGTACTTCCTAAATCAGTTGCCAAAACATTTGGCACTTTTCTTAAGTTTGACGGCTTGCCAAATTAATGCGACAGACATGAAAGCGTTGGGATTAAGCCAATGGATTGCAAAGCCAGAAAGCAAACAAGCTCTGTTGGATCTACTCGCATCGGTAAGTTGGAAGGATGAAGTGAACATCAACGAAAAAATCGCTACTACGCTACGTTCGGTACAAGTGGACGAGCCAAGCGAAGGGATGTTGATGCCATATGCGGGATTGATTGAGCAGCTTTGTTCGGGTGATTTAGATTCGATTGTTCGCGCAATCAGCAGTGCCGACGTTGATGATAAGTGGTTCGTCAATGCGCAAAAAGCATTGAGCTACGGCAGCCCACTGTCGCTCAATATCACTTATCAGCAGCTAACGCAGTATCAAAATCTCTCTTTGAAAGCGTGCTTTGATATGGAATTTAATCTGACGTTACGTTGCGGCTTAGAAGGTGATTTTAGAGAAGGGGTTCGTGCGCTGATTATCGATAAAACCAATCAACCGACTTGGCAACATCGCACGGTTTCTGACGTAACGCCACAAGTTTTGGAACGCTTCTTCGCGCCAATTGATTCAGCAGAATACCCACTGACCGCATCCTCGGTTGCCACTGTGGCACTTTAGACAAGGAAGAAATACGACATGGATAAAATTGCATTTATTGGCCTTGGCAACATGGGCGCGCCTATGGCTAAGAACCTACTCACAGCGGGCTTGAACGTCGAAGTGTTTGATTTGAATCCAAACGCTGTGGCAGAACTTACCGCACTTGGTGCGTTGAGTGCAGATTCGGTAAAACAAGCCGTTCAAGGTGCGAGCGTGGTGGTCACCATGCTACCTGCTAGCCAACACGTTCAAAGTGTTTATCTTGGTCAAGGCGGGATCTTAGATAGCGTAGATTCTGGAACGCTGCTAATCGACTCTTCGACCATCGATCCAGCGACCGCTCGTTTGGTTGGCGAAAAGGCGCTGCAGCTTGGCATCAGCTTTGTTGATGCACCGGTATCTGGTGGCGTTGCGGGCGCAGCGGCAGGTACGTTGACTTTCATTGTTGGCGGCTCACAAGAGAACTTTGTTCAAGCCAAGGTGGTGCTTAGCCACATGGGCAAAAACATTTTCCATGCAGGTGATGCCGGAGCCGGTCAGGTGGCGAAGATCTGCAATAACATGATGTTGGGCATTTTGATGAGCGGCACTTGTGAAGCACTCAATTTAGGCATGGAAAACGGACTCGACCCCAAAGTGCTGTCTGACATCATGCTGCAAAGTTCAGGCCGTAACTGGGCGCTAGAGCTTTACAACCCGTGCCCAGGTGTGATGGAAAACACGCCTGCAAGCAATGGTTATCAGGGCGGCTTTATGAGTCAGTTAATGGCGAAAGATCTCGGTCTTGCGATGGAAGCGGCGGTTACCAGTCAAACATCAACACCAATGGGCAGCTTGGCTCGTAACCTGTTTAATTTTCACAACGGTCAGGGCAACGGACAAAAAGATTTTTCAAGCTTGTTTGAGTTCTACCAAAAGCAAAATCAGGCCTAAGGAGTGCTTATGGATCTAGCAAATAAGGTTATTGCGATCACGGGGGCCGGGCAGGGGCTTGGTAAACAAATGGCGCTGTCGCTAGCGGAAAGCGGTGTTCACCTTGCGCTTATCGACCTCAATTCAGACCAACTGGCTGAAACGAAAGCGGAGTGTGAATCTTTCGGCGTCACCACTCGTTTTTATGTAGCGAACGTGACGGAAGAACAAGAAGTGTGCGCTGCTTTTACGCAAATTGAAGCGGATTTCAAACAGCTCAATGGCGTGATCAATAACGCAGGCATTATGCGCGATGGCATGTTCATCAAAGTTAAAGATGGTCAGGTTAACGCGATGTCGCTGGAACAATTTCAGTCTGTTATGGATGTGAATGTGACAGGTACTTTTCTGTGTGGCCGCGAAGCGAGCAAGGTAATGCTGAACACCGATAGCAAAGGCGTTCTGATCAACATATCTAGCGTCGCGCGTGCGGGGAATATTGGTCAAACTAACTATTCTGCATCCAAAGCGGCGGTAGCCACCATGGCGACGGTGTGGGCGAAAGAGTTAGGGCGTTTCGGAATTCGCTCAGTAGCGATTGCTCCGGGTGTCATCAAGACTGCCATGACGGACCAAATTAAACCTGAAGCGATGGAGCGTTTAGTTAAAATGATTCCTGTCGGACGCTTAGGTCTTGCTGATGAAATTTCTTCGACCATCAAATACGTGTTAACCAATGAGTTCGTGACTGGAAGAGTATTCGAAGTCGATGGCGGAATGCGAATGTAGCCCCTCCTCATATTAAAAAGGGGAGCGAGCCTGATTGTCCGCTTCCTTCCTCCTTTCTTATATTGTTTCTATCGATAATTTTTAATGGATGTTTTAGTAACGGCTGCTATACCGATTACATTTACAACTCTTTTGTATTTTTGGTATGAATAAGTGCTCTCGTGTTAATTTTTATGTAAATGCATTAATTCACAATCAAGACAATTGTTTGTCTCATTAATGAGATTTTGCTTCTTGGGGTATGAAAAATACTCTTATTGATTATATTGTGACCGAAAACCATTTCGACATCTAAAGATGGTGATTTATTATTCAGCGCAAAATACATGGGAATATGAGGCTGGCTGAATAACCTTCAGCTACCTTAATAATAAAATAACCAGAATTCTCTATTACACTGAAGTAACTACCCATTAGGGAAGAGCAATAATGTCACTATTTCATTCGCTTAGGACGATGCCACTACTATTGGGGTGTCTGTGTCTTTCTATTCAGGCATCCGCAGAAAAGGTTGAACAAGAAGGTAAGTTTTTACAGTCGCTAGAAGGCATTGAAAATCAAATTTACGCATTACCTCAGAGCTCTTTGGCTTTGATTGAGGCGTTAGAAGAAGACTCTCTACTACAAAATCAACCAACAGAGCTACTGGTACGTTATTGGCTTGCAAAGTCCACGGTTCTAGAGCTACTTGGACGCGCGGAAGAGAGCCAAAACGTCGCACAAAAAGGGTTGGAACTTGTGCGTCCACAAAGCCATGAGTATCTCTTATTTAAGTTGATTCAGATGCGAACTATGGTCGGAAAGAGCGATATCGATACCGCGCTTTCTTCGTTGGATAGTTTGTTGGAAACATCGCGTGAAAATGGCGATAAGCAGCTCGAGTCTGAGATCCTGTTGCTAAAAGGACGTTACTACGATGAGCAGGGCGAGTTTAAAAAATCCTATGCCGCAATTATGTCGTCAATGGATGCGGCTGAGTCCTCTGGCGTTCAAGGATTGGTCGAACGGGCGGCGCTAGAGCTTGGTGACGTACTGGTCAAAATTCAGGGCTATGACCGTTCAGAAGCATTGTTGGAACAAGCGTACCGTTATTTTAGGGATAGACGCATGTCGTTCAATGAGCTGCTGAGCGTCTTAACGATAGCAAAGCTTCATAAGGCACAGTTCCAATACGAAGAGGCGATTGTATCGTATCAGAGAGCGCTAAAGCTCGCGCAAATCATTGGTGACGGGCGCTTTAGGTTTCGAGTTAACCTCGAGCTTGCTGCGTTATACCGTGAGACGAACCAAGAAAATAAGATGGTTCGCCACTTAAAGTTGGCGGAGAACTTACAGTATAGAGAAACCTCTAGCGCCTACTTAGCTACATTTAAGCTGTTGCAAGCCGAATATATGCTAGAACAGAAGCAGTTTGAGACACTTCTAGCGATGATCGCGCCTATGTTGCCGGAAATTATCGAGAGCCGATATGTTAAGCAACAGCAAATGGAACTACTAAAAGTGGCTGCCATGGCCTACGCGGGAAGCAATGACTTTAAATTAGCGTATAAAACTTACGGCAACTATCACGATAAATTCATCCAATTTAGCAACCAAAGAGAAGTTGAAAATCTTGAGCGTCAGCAGACGCTATTTGAGCTAGAAAGACTTGAATATGAGAACGAAGATCTCAACTGGAACAACGTGTTGCAGCGTATGGAACTGGAAAATAACCGTCGTACCTTTTATCTATTGGGTGAAGCGCTACTAGCACTCATTGGTGTTCTCTTTTTGATGGCAGTGGTATTCCTTGTTGTGAATCGATCACGTTTAAGAATGCGCCGCCTAGCAAAGACAGATACGTTGACAGGGTTATTCAATCGCCGTTTTTTAGAAGATTGGTTCACTAAACCCGTAGAGACGAAACGTGAACGCAAAGAAAAGCCGACGCCTCAATCTAAGCAAGAAAAGGTCCAGCATTTTGTGTCTGAGCAAGTCGAGCAAGTTAAGTACGGCTACCTAGCTTTAAACAAATGGGTGGATAGCAAGCTCGATAAACAGAAAATGGTGCCAAAGAAGCCGCAGTCGGGGCCGGTAAGTGTAGCGCTAATCGATGTAGATTATTTTAAACAGGTAAATGATACCTATGGACATGTGTTCGGTGATGCCGTACTAACAGGCGTTGCCAAAGTGCTAGAAGAGACGGTGCGTGAAAATGACATTGTTGCACGCTTTGGTGGTGAGGAGTTTGTTGTTGTGATGCCCAATACCGATCATGAAGACTCTCTCATTACCGCTGAACGATTACGTAGCGCTTTATCCTTACATGGGTTCGTCACGGAACAGAATGAAGAAGTGAGAGTGACCTGTAGTTTTGGTGTTGTGACGACTGAAGATAGCGAGATGAATTTTAAATCACTCTGTGATCAGGCGGATAAATTACTTTATCAAGCTAAAGCGGATGGACGTAACTGCGTGAAAGGGCGCAAGCTGACCTAATAAAATCAAGAATGCAGGCTCATCAAACGGTGAGCCTGGATTCATCCTCCTACTGATTACTTCAAAATCGCTTAAGAGTATCGAATTACATACTCATAGCGTTCAGTATTTTCTACTCGTTTTATCTCCCCCATTTTCAAAGTACTAATGTCACTTGTGTATACGAAGCTATAACACACGAGTGTGTCTGTTTTTTATACAAACAAAGCCGATACAGGTGAAATGATTAGTGGTCGATGTAAAATTTTTCTGGCGTGGATTTTTGTGGCACGAAAAACAATTCTCTGAAAGGTGTGTTAAAAATTGACACTTCAATAAGTTATTGGTTTATTTGTTTTTTTATTTGGATTTTTAAACACATCTTTGATTTTTACGACAAGTTATCGCATAGAAATTTTGCGTACACCATCAACTTTCCTTCCTTTGTTAATAACCTTTTTCTTAAAAAATGATTTGAGTTCGAACTAATTTTAAGGCATTTTATATTTAACTAACCGTTCAATTAAAAATAACAAGGACGCAAAATGCCAAAGGTGGGGATGCCTGAAATCAGAAAACCACAGCTGGTGAAAGCGACAATGTCAGTGATTGATAGAGTCGGTTTACACGCTGCGAGTATTTCGTTAATCAGCAAAGAAGCCGGAGTATCAACGGGGATTATCAACCACTATTTCGGTGGTAAGCACGGATTGCTGGAGGAAACGATGCGCGAAATCTTGCGTCAGCTTTCGTCCACCATCACGCAGAAGTTGCGTGAGCTGCCAAGCGATGCTCATCATCAGAGAATTAATGCCATCATTGACGGTAACTTTGTCGGCTATCAGGCAGAAAACCAAGTTGCTAAGACTTGGCTAGCGTTCTGGTCGTACTCAATGCATGACGAACAGCTTAAGCGTTTGCAGCGTGTCAATGAACGACGTTTATTGTCCCACCTAAGAAAAGAACTCAAAGCATTATTAAATGCAGAGCAGGCCGAACTGGTTGCTCATGGTATTGCGTCACTTATCGATGGTATTTGGCTGCGCGGAACGCTCAACCCGCAAGGCATTGATGCAGAAAGAGCGAGAATCATCATCAACGACTATCTCGACAAACAACTTACGTTTTATTCTGAAAAAATATAAAAGTCACAGGTCTTCAAAATGGAAATGAAAGCACACTATATCAATGGTGCGATGTACAACGGGTGTTCAGATGAGCACTTCACCACTTACAATCCGGCGAATGGTGAGCCATTGGCCAACATTAAACAAGCGAACCAAGACGATCTCGAAGCGGCGATTGAGTCGGCAAAGAAAGGTTTTGCTGCATGGTCAGCAATGACTGCGATCGAGCGTAGCCGTATTTTACACAAAGCCGTTGCCATTTTACGTGAGCGTAATGACGAGCTGGCTGCATTAGAAGTGGCAGATACTGGTAAGCCAATTCAAGAAGCTATCGCGGTTGATATAACAACAGGTGCCGATGTTCTTGAGTACTATGCGGGTCTTGCTCCAAGCTTGCAAGGTGAACAGCAGCCACTCAGCGAAGACCAGTTTTTCTACACACGTCGCGAGCCATTGGGCATTTGCGCAGGTATTGGCGCTTGGAATTATCCAATCCAAATAGCTATGTGGAAATCGGCGCCAGCACTGGCTGCGGGCAACGCTATGATCTTCAAACCATCAGAAGAAACACCATTAACAGCGCTTAAGCTAGCAGAAATTTATTCAGAAGCGGGCATGCCAGATGGCGTATTTAATGTCGTACAAGGGGATTACCGAGTAGGGCAGATGCTAACGGCGCATCCTGACATCGCAAAAGTATCGTTCACGGGCGAATCAGGCACCGGTAAAGTCGTCATGAGTGACAGCGCTAAGACACTAAAACAAGTAACGATGGAGCTGGGTGGTAAGTCTCCACTGATTATTTTTGATGATGCAAAGTTAAACGATGCCGTTTCTGCGGCCATGGTGGCGAACTTCTACACGCAAGGTGAAGTTTGTACGCACGGTACACGCGTGTTTGTTCATGAAGGTATTTATGATGACTTTATCGCACAACTTAAAGCTCGAACTGAGTTGTTAGTTGTCGGCGATCCGCTTGATGAGAACACGCAAATTGGCGCGCTGATCTCTAAAGATCATGAATCGAAAGTACTAGGAGCGATTGAAGCCGCGAAAGCGAGTGGCGCGACGTTACTGACTGGTGGCTACAAAGTAACAGAGAATGGCTTAGCCAATGGTAACTTTGTTGCTCCAACCGTATTTGTCGATTGCGATGATGACATGAGCCACGTTCAGCAAGAAATCTTTGGTCCGGTAATGTCAGTGCTGAAATTCCGTGATGAGTCGGAAGTGATTGCGCGTGCAAATGGCACCGATTATGGCTTGGCTGCAGGCGTATTTACTCAAAACCTATCTCGTGCCCACCGCGTGATTCATCAAATTCAAGCTGGTATTTGTTGGGTGAATACATGGGGCGACTCACCTGCGGAAATGCCAGTTGGTGGCTACAAACAATCAGGTGTTGGCCGTGAAAACGGTGTCGAAACCCTTAAACATTACACGCAAACGAAGAGTGTTCTGGTTCAGCTAAGCGACTTCGAAAGCCCTTACAAATGATACCAATCGTAGTAGATAACTGACCACTTTAGCTTGTTAAAATGCTCGATAACTGCGTTGTCAATTTTGATTGTAGGCTAACTACTTATCGAAAATTTCCGCCTTGTTCTCAAGCATTTTTCCTACGCTAATTTCGTTCACTTATCTACTGTGATTGGTATTAACTCCTAGGAGAATCAAAATGCAACAACACTACGATTATATCATCGTCGGTGCGGGTTCGGCCGGCTGTGTGTTAGCGGATCGCTTAAGTGAAAGTGGTCAATATTCGGTCCTATTACTCGAAGCGGGTGGGTCGGATAAAAGTATTTTTATCCAAATGCCAACGGCGCTTTCTTACCCTATGAACACTGAAAAATACGCGTGGCAGTTTGAGACAGTTGAAGAGCAAGGGTTGGATGGCCGTCAACTTCATTGTCCTCGCGGGAAAGTTCTTGGCGGTAGTTCGTCTATCAACGGCATGGTTTACGTTCGTGGACACGCTTGTGACTTTGACCAGTGGGAAGAGGAAGGCGCGAAAGGCTGGAATTATCAATCGTGTTTGCCTTATTTCCGTAAGGCAGAGTCTTGGATTGGTGGTGCTGATGAATACCGAGGCGATAACGGTCCAGTCGGCACATGTAACGGCAACGATATGAAGCTCAACCCGTTGTATCAAGCTTTTATTGATGCAGGCAAAGAAGCGGGCTACCCAGAAACAAAAGATTACAACGGTTATCAGCAAGAGGGCTTTGGCCCGATGCATATGACCGTTGACAAAGGCGTACGCGCTTCAACCTCTAACGCATACTTAAGCCGTGCCAAAAAACGCAAAAACTTCACCCTAATGAAGCGAGTGACAGTTCATCGCGTATTACTAGAAGAAACAGGCGCAGAAGGCAAGAAAGCGGTTGGTGTTGAATTTGAAAAATCAGGTTCAGTTCAGCAATGTTTTGCGAATCATGAAGTGATTTCGAGTGCTGGTTCGGTTGGCTCAGTTCAGCTGTTGCAGCTTTCAGGCATTGGCCCTAAAGAAGTATTAGAAAAAGCAGGCATTGAGGTGAAACATCCGTTGGAAGGGGTAGGTAAAAACCTGCAAGATCACTTAGAAGTGTACTTCCAATATCACTGTAAGCAACCTATCACGCTCAACAGCAAATTAGGTTTGGTGAGCAAGGGCTTGATTGGCACTGAGTGGATATTAACTCGCAAAGGCCTTGGGGCTACTAACCACTTTGAATCATGTGCGTTTATCCGTTCTCGTGAGGGACTAAAGTGGCCAAATATTCAATATCACTTTTTGCCAGCGGCAATGCGTTATGACGGACAAGCTGCTTTTGACGGTCATGGTTTCCAAGTGCATGTTGGACCTAACAAGCCCGAAAGTCGCGGCTCGGTCGAAGTTGTATCTGCGAATCCGAATGATAAGCCGAAGATTGAGTTTAACTACATTTCCACTGAACAAGATAAGCAGGATTGGCGTGATTGTATTCGCCTTACTCGCGAGATCCTCAATCAGCCAGCCATGGATGAGTTTCGTGGTGATGAGATCCAGCCGGGTCTGAATATCACAACGGATGAACAAATTGATGAATGGGTGAAGCAGAATGTCGAGAGTGCTTACCATCCATCTTGTACCTGCAAAATGGGCGCAGACAATGACCCATTAGCGGTTTTGAATGAGCGATGCCAAGTACGCGGTATTCAAGGCTTGCGTGTGGTGGACTCTTCTATTTTCCCAACCATTCCGAACGGTAATTTAAATGCGCCAACTATTATGGTGGCAGAACGTGCCGCGGACATGATTTTGGATAACGCCCTGGAAACGTCGAACAACGCACCAGTTTGGATTGCACCGAACTGGCAAGAGATGCAACGAATGCATCCGCCAAAAAGAGATCTCGATTCGATCTCATAAAAACGAAAAAAGTCAGTAATCATTACAAGGAATTCAATATGTCTAAGATGACAAAAATCTTCTCAACAATCGCACTAAGTACTTTAGCAACAGGCGCTTATGCCAACCAATGTGAAACGGTACGTTTTGCAGATGTAGGTTGGACCGACATTACGGCGACCACCGCCGTGACATCTGAGCTGCTAAAAGGGTTGGGGTACAAAACGAAGACCGATCTACTATCGGTACCTGTTACTTACTCTTCTATGGCCAATGGCGATATCGACATTTTCCTAGGTAACTGGATGCCAACGATGGAAGGTGACATCGCGAAATACCGTGATGCAGGTACCGTTGAAACCGTACGAGCGAACCTCGTCGGCGCAAAATACACACTCGCGGTTCCAAAATACGTTTATGACGCAGGCGTGACCAACTTCGCTGACCTAGTAAAACATGCCGACAAATTTAAAGACCGCATTTACGGCATTGAACCAGGTAACGATGGTAACCGCTTAATTCAGTCAATGATTGATAGCAACGCATTCGGCCTAAAAGACTTCAGCCTAGTCGAATCCAGTGAAGCTGGCATGGTGTCTCAAGTATCACGTGCTGCGCGCCGCAACCAATGGATTGTGTACCTAGGTTGGGCCCCGCACCCAATGAACAGCAACGTTGAAATGGAATACCTAGCGGGTGGTGACGACTTCTTCGGCCCTAACTACGGCGGCGCGAATGTCTACACAAACGTACGTAAAAACTACCTTGCTGAGTGTCCAAATGTAGGTCAGCTAGTGAAAAACCTAGAATTCAACCTAGAAATGGAAAACGAATTGATGGAAGCGATTCTCAACCAGAAGCAGAAACCGTCGAAAGCAGCGCAAGCATGGTTGAACGCAAACCAAGAACAAATTGAAGCGTGGCTAGAGGGCGTTAAGACGGTGGATGGTCAAGACGCAGTAACAGCAATTACAAACTATTTAAAAACTAACGCTTAATTAAGCAGTTTTTAAGCGCGTTTTTTTGAAAAAGAAAGTGGGCAGTCATGCCCGCTTCATTAACACAAAGGTTTTATTTTGAATTTTATTACGGACAACAAACTACCGTTGGGCCAATGGATGGAAACTGGCGTCGATTGGTTAACCATCAATGCATCGGGTTTCTTCGATGCAATCTCTATTACACTTGAAACGATCATTCTTTTCGTGGTGGACATTTTTAAATGGATGCCACCTGCAGCGCCAATCATTATGACGGCGGCAATTGCTTGGTTCTTACACCGCAGCATTCCGCTTGTTGTATTCATCGTGTTGGCCTTGCTCGCAATTCTCAACCTTGGTTACTGGCAAGAAATGCTGGAAACCTTTGTCCTTGTGTTTGCAGCGACAACGATTTCCGTATTAATTGGCGTGCCGTTGGGCATTATGGCGGCACACCGTCCTTGGTTATACACTTTGTTGCGACCAATCCTCGATTTGATGCAGACCGTACCGACATTCGTTTACCTAATTCCAACCTTGGTTCTGTTTGGCTTAGGTATTGTCCCTGGCCTAATCTCGACCATCATTTTCGCTATCGCTGCGCCAATTCGATTGACGTACCTCGGTATTATTAAAGTGCCGGAGGAGTTACTTGAAGCGGGCAAAGCATTTGGTGCAAGCCGCATGAAGTTATTGTTTAAGGTGGAATTACCTGCGGCATTACCAAGTATAATGGCCGGTGTTACGCAATGTATTATGTTGTCTCTTTCTATGGTAGTTATTGCGGCTCTTGTTGGTGCTGATGGACTTGGTAAGCCAGTCGTACGTGCACTGAATACCGTAAACATCTCGCAAGGTTTTGAAGCGGGTTTAGCGATTGTACTCGTCGCCATCATTCTTGACCGCTTGTGTAAAGCACCAAACCAGAAGGAGGCTTAATCATGGACGCTATTACTATTCAAAATCTTGATGTGGTTTTTGGTCAGCAGCAGTCACAAGCGTTAGCACTACTAGACCAAGGCAAGTCTCGACAAGAAATCATCGACGAAACCGGCCAAGTGGTTGGGGTTGATAATGTTTCGCTGAACGTGAAACAGGGTGAGATCTGTGTTTTGATGGGGCTTTCAGGCTCGGGTAAATCAAGTTTGCTGCGAACAGTTAACGGGTTGAACGAAATTTCTCGTGGCTCTCTGAAAATTAAAGACGGCGACGACATGGTTGAGCTCTCTAACTGTGACGAACAGAAGTTGCGCCACCTTCGTACTCACCGCGTATCCATGGTGTTTCAGAAGTTTGCATTGATGCCATGGTTAACAGTATTAGATAACGTTGCGTTTGGTCTAGAAATGCAAGGCATTGGCAAAGCAGAGCGCCGTAAAAAAGCGCGTGAACAGCTCGAAATGGTCGGTTTGTCTGAGTGGGAAACGAAATTCCCACACGAGCTCTCTGGTGGTATGCAGCAGCGTGTTGGCCTAGCGCGAGCGTTCGCGATGGACACAGATATCTTGTTAATGGATGAGCCGTTTTCAGCGCTTGACCCATTGATTCGTGCTCAGCTTCAAGATGAATTGATTCTGCTTCAAGAAAAGTTAAACAAAACCATTCTTTTTGTGAGCCACGACTTGGATGAAGCGCTAAAAATCGGTAATAACATCGCCATTATGGAATCAGGAAAGTTGATTCAACACGGCAAGCCCGAGCAGATCATTCTTGCTCCAGAAAACGATTATGTGGCTGACTTTGTAGCCCACACTAATCCATTGAACGTACTTAAGGGACGCTCTTTGATGCGTGACGACTTAGTTCGTGAAGATGAGCGTGTACTGATTTGCCCTGACAAAGATATTTGGGTGACCCAAGAGAGCAAAGGCTTAAGCTTAGCGGGTACAGATAAGTCGTTGGTTCAATGGAAGAGCGATTCTTCGAACCTTAATGAGGTAAACGAAAATTCTCTGGTTCAGGTTAGCCCGGAAATCAGTATGCGAGAAGCGATTGAGCTTAAGCAGCGCAGCAATCAGCCTCTGCTTATGGTGGAGGACAACCAGTTAGTTGGTGTGTTAAGCGACAACGAGCTTTACGATGCATTGCTTGGTAACTTTAAGTCCGAGCAAGTGGCATAAAGTTAGAGTAGAGTTGAAGCCAAGCTAAAAAAGAACCGCACATTAGTGCGGCTCTTTTTGGTTTAAACAATGAGTTAAATAGTTAAGCTAAGGAAACGGTCGATTATAGAGTCGTAATTACATCATCCATCGCAAGGCGAGCTTTTGGTAGACCATGATTATAATCTTCCCCGTCTTTGTGGTAGCCAATCGCCAGTGCAACTTCACAGACATGGCCTTCTAATTCTTCTTTGAATACTTCTCCAATCAGTGTTGGATCTACACCTTCCATCGGCGTTGAGTCAATACCCAGACGAGCCAAGGTGTGTAGTAGATTGCCTAGCGCTAAATAGACTTGTGCTTTTGTCCAGTTTCCGTTAAAGCCATTTTCATCCGTATTTGTATCGGCAAAAGCGTAGGCGCCCATAAAGTTGTTGTACATTTCTGCCGGTAGGTGGCCAGACGTTACTTCGGCATCCACACGTTTCGCGAACTTCTCTTTGGTGAAGTTTGGATCGTACGCAAACAGAATCGTATGTGATGCGGCTTTCGCGTGTGGCTGGTTAAATTGGTGCATATTTGCAAATGTATCGTGGAAACGTTGCTTGGCCTCATCACTTTCAATCACGATGAATTTCCACGGTTGCGAGTTAATCGAAGACGCTGAAAGACGGAGTGCTTCTTTGATGATTGCCATATCTTCTTGAGAAACGCGTTTAGTTTCGTCGTATTTTTTAGCAGTGTAGCGGCTGTTTAGATCAGTAATGATTTGATGAGACACGTTTGTATCCTTTTTATTTTTGTGACAAATGAGGATGCGCTTAGCATCGACAACCATGCGTACCTCGAATATGGATTCATAATACGGGATATTTTTTCATTGATAAGAGGGCGTTTATTTGAATCACTTTTTACTTTTTATTGAAAATTGGTGTGCTTCATAGGGTTAGGCATCATCATTTAGATGCTTTTGATGATTATTAAATTACACTCATATTAAGAGAGTAATGGAGAACAACATGAACGTGATTCAAGTTTTCAACGATAGTTATGAACGTTGTATCGCGAACCAAGGCTTTTTCGACTTGTTTTACAAGAATTTATGGTCAAAAAGTACAAGCTTCAGACAAAAGTTTGATGGTGTCGACATGCACCAACAGGTGCGAATGCTTAGAGGATCTATCGTGTTTTTTATGATGGCCGATACCTCTAACGAGGCGCACAAGATGGTGGAGAAATATGGTAAGAAGCATGCGAGTTCCGATATTGGCATTGAACCACAGGATATTGATGTTTGGTTTGAAAGCCTTATCGAAACGGTTCAAGAGTGTGATTTTGAATACGACGATGATGTCGAAACAGCGTGGAGAGCTTGTTTTAACACAGGTTTGTCGGTAATGAAGCGGGAGTGCTCCAAACACTAAAAGAGAAACTAAATGCTCTTCGAAAACAAGCAAGTTAAAGCAAGGAAGTAACGTGTAAACAGCTTACTTCCTTGAGTATGGCTTTTATTTGTCTTGTGTCTCGTTATTCTTTTTTACCGCTTCGGCGATATCACTGACGGCTTCGACAAGGTTGATCGGCATAGGGAAGATAATAGTCGATGTTTTGTCTGTCGTGATTTCCGTGAGTGTCTGCATGTAACGCAATTGCAGCGCATTCGGCGCTTCGTTGAGCATTTGAGCTGCCTCTTTTAATTTATTAGAAGCTTCTAACTCACCGGTAGCGTGAATGATTTTCGCACGACGGTTACGTTCTGCCTCAGCCTGACGCGCTAGCGCTCTGACCATGCTGTCATTTAAATCAACATGTTTGACTTCAACCGTGGCAATCTTGATGCCCCAGTCATCAGTCTGTTGATCGAGGATGGATTGTAAATCCTTATTGAGACGCTCGCGCTCTGAAAGTAATTCATCCAGTTCATGCTGGCCTAATACTGATCGCAGCGTGGTTTGCGCTAACTGGCTGGTGGCATCGCTGTAACTTTCAATGTTGTTAATTGCCATTTGAGGATCGACTACGCGAAAATAAACAACCGCATTGACGCGCACAGACACGTTATCTTTGGTTATCAAGTCTTGTGTCGGCACATCCAAAACGACAGTACGTAAATCCACCCGTACCATTTGTTGGATAAATGGGATAAGAATGATTAAGCCAGGGCCTTTTACTTCTTGAAAGCGACCAAGAAAGAATACAACCCCACGTTCATACTCTCTCAAAACCTTAAACATTTGGGTCGCAAGTGCGAACAACAGCACCACGATCACCGCAACAGTATAGAGCATCATAAAGCGCCTCCTATTTATTTTGGCGGTCATCAGGCATCACGGTTAAGGTCAGCCCTTTCACATTCACAATGGTGACATGATCACCTTGTTTGAGTTGTTGATGGTCTTTGGTTTTGGCTCTCCATAGCGCACCGTCAAGTTGAACGCGCCCTTCGCCATCGATAAAGTCATCGCTCACGACAGCGATTTTCCCAGGGTAAGTTTCTAAACCTGTTGTCACACGTCGTCGGCGTATTTTGAGCAGCAGGCCGACCGTCAACACGATCAGCGCGACAGAAAAGATAGAAATACCGAAAATTAAAGGAAGGGCGATCTGAAATCCTGGTAACTCACTGTCCATGAGGAAGATGGAACCGAGCACAAAGGCGACAACGCCACCTAAGCCCAAAATGCCAAAGCTCGGGCTGAATGCTTCCGCGATCATCAGTGCAATTCCGAGTAACAGCAGACCAAGCCCAGCGTAGTTCACAGGCATCATTTGTAATGCGTACATGGCGAGGAGCAAACAAATACCACCCAACACGCCGGGTAAGCCAATGCCTGGGTTGTAAAACTCAAGAAGCAAACCGTAGATGCCAATGAGCATCAGGATGTAGGCGACGTTTGGGTTTGTGATAACGGCTAGCATTTCTGCTCGCCAATCGGGTGTTCTTTCAATCCATACGGGATTTTTCAGTGACAATGTCACATCGCGATTGTTAACTTTAACAGTTTGTCCATCAATGGCTTTGACTAAATCCTCTGGTGAGTTGGCTATATAATCAATAACGTTTAACTCCAATGCCTCTGTGGCGTCCAAACTCGCTGCTTCGCTCACTGCTTTCTCTGCCCAATCTGCATTTCGGCCATGAAGCTTTGCTAAGCCTTTAATATAGGCTCTAGCATCATTAATCACCTTTTTCTCCATCGCGGTTTTCGCGGGAACTTTCTCTGAACTTTCGTTGGTTCCTTCTGACGTTTCTTCCGCGTTTTGATCTTTGCCATCATCCGATGAAGGGGGCTGAGGAGCACCACCTAACGCGACGGGTGTTGCCGCGCCAAGGTTGGTGGCTTCAGCCATGGCAGCAACGTGGCTGGCGAGTAAAATGTATGTCCCTGCGCTAGCCGCTCTAGATCCTGACGGGCCAACCCAAGTCGCAATTGGAGTGGAGGAGGTGGTAATCGCGTGAATAATATCTCTCATTGCGCTGTCTAAGCCGCCAGGAGTGTCCATCTCTAAGATCACTAAACTGACACCGTTGAGTTGCGCTTCTTCTATCTCACGAGACAAATAGTCGCTGGTAGCAGGACCTATAGCGCCTTTGACGGGAACAATCCAGACAGTATTGGCCAGTGCTTGACTAGCAAACAATAGTAAAGGTAAGACCCATATCCATAGTCGTTTCATGCAGTCCTCCTTGTGCGGTCACAGGGACTTTTTGAAAACCTAATTCAAGTATATACGCAGTAATACTAGTGCAAATAAGTAATTGATCGTAAGCGTCTTTAAATCGACTCATTCAATCCTTTTAATAAACGTCGTAACCTTTAACTTTTATCGTTAAAGGTACTCGAAAATGTCTCAGCATAGATCTCAGCAAGAATGGCTACGCCTTGTTC
>NZ_VHSQ01000018.1:0-55338 GCF_013048515.1 Vibrio sp. 1-2 (7-a) | reverse complement strand
CGCTGCTTCTAACTTAAATTCTGCGCTAAATAGTCGTCTTGTACGTTTTGTCATAGTGTCACCTGTTAACTTATGAGGTGATGATATCACCTCTAACTAAGTGACCAAATTCACTATGCCACTACACAAGACGGTTACTGCCCTTGGAAGCACCATAGAACTGATCTTCACTAGGAATATATGTACAAAGATCAGAGTTTGCCTCTTCAAATTCTCGAAGTGCGCTTTCCATATCCGCCTTTGTTTTAACGTTCGCTAGAGTGCTGAACTGTGATTGTGCTTTGATTCCGTCATAAATAGTTTTTAAATCAACTACTTTTACTCCAGACTTTTGAGCTGAAAACCAAGAGGCAAACTCAGCAATTACTTTTCTTTGCCCGTACTGTTTTACCACTGCATTGCCGCTATCAGCATCATAAGTAGCTTCAGCAGTAATCGTGAGTTCGTCTTGACGAACATAAGCCGCAAGATCTTCCCTAGCTTGCTCCGTAAGTTCTCCAAACGTAACAGTAATCTTGATTGGGTCATTTGTATTTTTGTGGTGAAAATCATCTTCTGACAATTTAATTAAATCTGTTTGCGAGTTTTTGTTTTCTCTAAAGAAAAGATTTAGAGCATTAATCACTGTTGATTTACCAGAGCTATTAGCCCCAATGAAGCAACTATAGTCAGATATATCTACTTCTTGTTCTTTAAATGACCTGAAGTTTTCGATTTTTAATTTTGTGATTTTCATGATAGCCCCTAACCAAACATGCTGATTTTATGGCAACGCCTGACGCTCTTGCCTTATGTCCATGGTGAAGATATTGATTATGAAACTCAATGATTACCTATCTATAGTGTGAGTCTAGAGCAGATCTGAACTAGGTGGCACTTTTTGAGAAAAGTGCCACGAGTAAAATTTCAAGCCTATGAAGCCTCTGGACAAAAGCTTGTTAAAGTAATCGGACAAATTTGAAAAATTCGAATAAATTTTTGTATCGCTAAATTGCGAACTACATTTTACCTAGGGTTTAATTCATGAAGGATGAAGTTGTTCTTTATAGTAGTTTGAACCTTTAAATGTAAGAAATTGGAATCGACTAGCCTATTCTTCTGATATGCCCAAATGGAAGAGTTTACTACTAGTTATACCTCTAATGAGCTATGAACTCCTAATATGAAATTAATAGAACGAAAGTAGTAAGCCTCGTCCTATCTTCGAACAGAAAATCTAGGCTCAATTACTTCTGCTTCTTTGCTTCTTTGCACTCCGAAGAACTCGTAACTTCTCGACTTCAAATTCCTTGCATACTTTAGAACTAAACATCTCATTTTTTGGCATATCTAATGAGTAAAGATCTTTCTCTCTTAACTCTTCATCCTTTAAATATTCTATAAAATTTTCAGCTCTATCGAGTCTAGTTTTTACACGTTCTAATCGTTCATTTCTATTAAACTGAGCGTATTCCGTTCTTGATGATTCAGCTAAATAGTTACTTACGGTTTGATTATAAACACCAACGTCAGTACAAATCATATCTAAATAAGTGTAGCAGTTTGATAGTTCACGGAGTACATAAAGTCCATAATTTGTAACTTTAACACTATCAACATCAACAGTATATCTATCAAGTCTATTATTAGACTCCAATATTCCGTGTTTTAGCAGTATATCGATGTTATTTTCAAAATCTTCATTCATGTTAAATGTTTCAATAAAATAAGTTTTCATATCTAATAATGAATGAAAAGAAGGATCTGTTTTATCAGACCCCTTTGATAGATACCTTAGTATTCTTAGGGCAGTAAAGTGAGATGAATGCCTGTTGCTTCGAAGTTGATAAATATTAGGGATATCACTCAACTTTTCATCGTAAAAATATCTACTTGGGATCATTACTGGTTTTAAAACTTGATGGATTTGGAATTCCCACCTGCCAACCGAAATCATTTCGTCGACATTAGTATAACCAGAAAGCAAAAAGCTTCTAAATAAATCAAGCGATAATCGTGTATCTCCATGCGCACATGCACTTAAAAATTTTGTCAATGGTGAATTTGAGTTCGAAAATGACTGATTAAGTATATCTAGATAAATTTTACAATCCTTGACTATTTCATCATCCATATCACCTAAAACTGTATTTCTTTTTTCCAAACTACTCAAGAGAGACATCGTATATCTAAGACGTTTCCTGAAAACCTCTGCGGGGTTTGGAGAGCTTATATGGAATCCAGAATTTTGAAAGGCATCTAAGACACCATGAATTTTTGAATCATAGAACCTTTCCTCTCGCATTGAAATGAGTGATACACAACCAAGCTCTTTAGATATTTCCTGCGCAGAAGTAAAACAAAAATCTTGAATCTCTGAGGAATATTGGTCAGTATTATCCACAACTACTATTGCTCCCTTTTCTTTTTCAGACCAATAGGAAACTAATTGCTTTGCACAATATAAATAGTCTTGCTTCCATTCACGAACCAATTCATTTAGCGTTACGTTATATACTTCAGAAGACTGATTTAAACCTGCAAGCGATTGTTTTTGTGCAACACTAAATCTGTCTTTGAATAGTTTTTCTATTAATACGCTTCGTTCCTCATTTAGGATATTATCCCTATCAAGATTTTCTATCAAAGTTTTCCATATATAATTTCGTATAACCTCTTCATTCTCTGGAACTTTAAGTAAATCAATGATTGATATTATCGAATGTTCTTTAAGCCATCGAGGCGGGGAATGATGCAACAGTCTTTTTATAAAAGTTGATTTTCCAGCACCTTTTCCTCCAAAAAGCACAAGAACTTCTCCAGAACGGTTTCTTTTTAGGTTTTTTGTAATCCTACCCCCTAACTGGCCACCTTTACCAGTATCATCAAGTTGTTTAACACCGTACTCTTCAAAATATGGTGTTAATGAGTCATGAATTAAAGAGTGAATATCATCAAACGTATTTTTATAGTCTCTTTGCGACACATAACACTTATTCATAAAATCAGTGTCATCGTCCGATATCACACCAAAATAATGATTCGCGATAGGCCTTAATGTTGTTGCTAATCTATTCGATTTAATAGGGTGAGAATATGTAAGTATTTTTTCTTTTGGATAAAAAATAGGTCGATCTTTAGGTTTTGATGTAGATAGTATATGTGGTAAAGAAGAATTTTCTGTAATGGCAATAAAGGAAAAGCTATTTATTGATTTGGTATACTCCATTATAAAAAAATCTAATTTCCTAATAACGAAAGCATTAAGTTGTTCCCAACGCTTACCTTTTTCAAAAGTTTTAAAAAATATCCACTCATGTCCATTTGTTATACATGCATACTCACAACCAGTATCAAAACAGTAGGTTCTAACTTGTTGCATTACAGACTTTATTTTCGGATCACTAATCAATTTATTAATAGAAATATAGCAAGATGTCTCACTATCACAGTGGGGAATTGGCAATTCAAAATAAACTCCTTCTTTTTTTGCCTCTATAAATATAAGGTCATCACCATTATCCTTTTTAAGTATATAGTCAGCATATCCAGGGTTTATGTATTCTTCAACAACAACTTTATTCTTAGGCCAGAATAAAAAGTCGTGTAGCACGAAATCAATTATTTTGTGCCTTGTTTCAGCTTCATTCTTAGTTCGTGGTTCTAATGACTGTATTAGGTCATTCATTTTTTCGTAGTTGTCACCAAACTGCACGTTATGCATCCTCTTTAAAAACTACACATAAAGTATGCACGCTATCACATATAGGCATGTGTATCTAAGATAAATCACTCAGAATCAAAAGAAACTCACAGGATCAGGTCTTGTCTTTTGACTATCATAGTTTTCTTATACTTTAGTTACGTCAAAGCTTACCAAAATTAGCTTTCTTTATGATGCAGCATGGCGGGAATGCTAATTTGTCAATTAAATAGGATAAGTTTGACTAGGGCGAACTCAGGTTAACAATATATGAATGAATAAACCGTCTACATAAAGGGGCAAAGGTGATTTAGGCAACCGAGAAGGATTTCTTCCGAGTTGCGAACCATAGTGCGCTCTTGAGCTTTAGCATTACACCAGATATCGCAAACAATTTAGTTGACCTTTTTACGACAGGTCTATTTCACTAAGTCATTTTACTTGAAACTCTTGGAGGATATGTGCTCTGGACAGATTTCTGACTAACTTCTGCTCATATACTGTTTGGAGTATAAAAATCAAATATACTTTATGGAGTATATCGTTTTAATATACCCTATGAAGTATATTTGCGCCATATACTTTATGGGGTATATAATGCATACTATCTTCATATCTAACTAAGGGTATCATAATGCTAGTCAACACACCGACAGCCCTCGGCAATGCGTTACGCGAAGCCCGAAAGGAAAGCGGCCTAAAGCAAACAGATCTTGGTCTGCGACAAGCAACAGTATCTAATTTTGAAAGCAACCCTGAAAAATCCACGATAGAAACATTGTTCAAGCTCCTGTCTATCAATGGACTAGAAATGCATATTGTGCCGAAAGGCAAGCACATTACTGAAACTAAAGGGGCTGTTGACGAATGGTGAATCGACTTCATGCTTACATGAATGGCGTAAAGGTTGGGGTACTTGAAAAGCGCACAAACGGCGCACATGTTTTCACTTACGATTCGGGTTGGGTTTTAGCACCAAATGGTCGTCCTATCTCGCTTTCTATGCCTCTCAGGAAGGATGCGTATACTGGCAGTGAGGTTATTAACTTCTTTGATAACTTACTGCCAGATAATCAGCAGATACGAGATAGAATAGCTGCTCGCTATAAAGCAGATACTAAACAGCCATTCGACCTATTAGCTAAGGTTGGTCGAGATGCTGTAGGTGCTATCACGCTAGTTCCAGAGGGCTTTGATGTAGATGATCATCGAACCATAACCGCAAAGGCGTTATCCGAAAAGGAATTGGTTAAAATCCTAAAGGGATATATGGAGGACGCTCCTTTGGGGATGCTGAAAGAGGAAGATGATTTTAGGATCTCGATAGCGGGAGCGCAGGAAAAGACAGCCTTACTGTTCTACGATGGAAGATGGATGCTACCACAGGGAATGACTCCAACTACGCATATTATCAAGCTGCCAATAGGTGAAATTGTTTCTCAGAACAATGTTATTGATTTGTCTGCTAGTGTAGATAATGAGTTGATTTGTATGAGGCTAGCAAAGGCGTTCGGCATTCAAACGGCAAACTGTGACATTATTCGTGCTGGTGATGTTCGTGCCTTGTCTGTTGAGCGATTTGACCGAAAATTATCTTCTGATAACAGCTATTACTTGCGCTTGCCCCATGAGGATTTTTGCCAGGCAAAAGGGATTCCCTCAGCTAGAAAATATGAAATTGACGGTGGTATCGGCATAGAAGAATCTATTGATATTTTGCGATACTCATACGAAATCAACGATACCGTTACTTTTGCGCGTTCTCAGATATTGTTTTGGCTACTAGCTGCCATTGACGGGCATGGAAAGAATTTCTCTGTAAGTATAGCCGCATCTGGTCGATATCAGCTTGCACCACTGTATGACATTATTTCGGCACATCCACTGACAGGTGGGCGTGGTTTGAGTGAGCGTAAGATCAAGATGGCAATGAGCTTACGTGGCACTAGTGGTCGAAAATGGAAGTGGCACCAACTTCAACCGCGCCATTTCGAAGATACCTTTCACACTATGAACGTCCCGAACATAAGGCGAGAAAAGGTTCGCTTATTGCTCGATGAGTTTGAATCGACGGCAATGGAGGTGATTGATTCTGTCGGAAACTCGCTACCAACTGATATCAATGAAAGCGTAAGAGATAAGATATTTAACGGTGTCTTAAAGACCGTCAAGAAAATTCAATTGACAAAAAAATAAATCAGTATTTAAAGAAAAGCCTCACAGTCGTGCAAGTTATTGCACGACTGTTTTGATATTTTTGGGGATGGTCAAGCTACCGCTCGCTTTGTTAGTTGTCAGCCACGCCTGTAACTCGAAAGGGCAATGGCTTGGTTGTGATTGAGCTATCGAGTCTTTCTTGGCAGTTATCGTAGATAAAATTAGTTGTATTAGGAGGTAAGGCTCTTTTTCTTCCAAGGAAGCTCTCTCTCAAAAAATACTAGCTTATAATCTTCAAGGCGTGAATTGAGCGCCTTTTCCCATAGTTCAAGTCCCAATCGTTTTTCATCAATGTACTCATACATATCATAGTGCCTACCAGATACATCATTGATAGCATGCCCCTGTATACGATCACGGTACTCTTTGGGAATCTTGATTTCCCCTCCCAATGTTTTTACTGTTCTCCGAAAGTCCCTAGCGACAAAAGGCCTAATTTTTGTAACTTTTTTGTAAGTTAGCAGTGCTTGAGCAATAGTGTTGGTAGGCATATGTTCATTTGAATTTGTTTTCTTAAAGAAAACAAATGGGCTACCAATAGTAGCCGTTTGTTCTCTGATTTCTTCTAGTATTTGGATTGCAGAGTTAGTCAGAGGAAGCATGTGATTTTTCTTTGTTTTTTGGAAAGCTTCGCTGACAAGAACAGTTTTTTGATCAAAATTTATGTGCGACCATTTGATCGTTACCACTTCGTGAGGTCGTTGCCCTCCCAGGTAAAAACAAAGCCTTAGCACTTGTCTGGTTTGGTATGCAAGGTTTAAATCATCAAATCTATGTTCCATGTCATAAAGTAATTGGGTTACTTCATTCCAAGATAGGAAGTGTGAACCAATTTTTTCAGGTTGTTTTGGTATTTTCGATATCGGATTGTGGTCAAGAGCGAATTTGGTTTCTCTTTTTCTGAATTTAGGGTTATTTTCGTACCCTAAAGCGAAGTTGAATGCCGCATGCAGAATGGAGCGAATTTTATTACTCTTGTCCACAAATCCTTCTTCAATTGGGATTGCTAATATGTCCAAAAAATCTTCAGTTTCAAAATCTTTCGCCTTTCGATGTATGTCGAGATGAGGGAACACATTTTTCACTATGAGCTGATATTCGTCTTCGTGACTACGATTTCCATCATCTTGTTTGTTCTGCTTATGGAACTCAATAAGTTGCTCAAAGGTGCCTAATTGATCTTTTTCACGTTCTGCTATTTTCTTCTCTTCAGACTGCCTTTCTAGCTCATTTTTTGGATCTAATCCTTTAGAGAGCATTGTACTGTACTCGTTAGCTAGATCACGTGCTTTAGATAAAGTTAGAGCAGGGAACTTACCTAAAGTGATGAAAACTTCTTTCTTCTCTTTATGGTATTTGAACTTGAAGATTTTAGATCCTGCGGGAGTTACTTGAACAGTTAAGCGCCCAGTTCCTCTTTCGCCTGTACTATCTGGTTTATAGTAAGCAGTTTTTTTTGCAGGAAATGCTTCTATCTCTTTTACAGTTAACATATTAGTTACCTTGAATGAACTGCTATTAGCTAAACTTCGTAGTCGGCTATGTAGTCGGGTTACTGTTTAGTCTAGTGTAGCCAAATGTAACTATAAGTGATACTGTTATCTTATTGATTGTCATTAAATCGTTGATTTTAAATGGCAATTTAACTTTAGGTAATTGTGTGTAATCCTGTGACTACATCACTTCTAAGGATGTGGTCATTGGTTCGAATCCAATAGGGCGTGCCATTTATTCTAAAAAGCCCCGATAACTCTTTGAGTTTTCGGGGCTTTTGCGTTTTAGAACATTCGATATTAATCACTACGTCACCTACAACTTTTGACTGAGATTATAGCTATTGCAATCTCTAGCAATTAACATGAGCTCATATTAGTTGCTTTCCTGTTTATCTTTATGCCTGCCACGTCTAGATTTTATGAACAACACGCAGATTGTTTAGCGGAGCAATACACTTCGCTCAAGTTTAAGGATGTCCACGCGAGCTGGAGAGTTTTCTGGCCCCAGGCTGGAGATCGCGTGTTAGATGTTGGCGCGGGCTCTGGTCGAGACGCGAAATGGATGGCTGAACATGGGTGTGAAGTTGTTGCGATTGAGCCTGCTCAAGCACTTCTAAGGCTTGGTAAGTCTTACTGTGGCGATTCCGTTACTTGGCTTGAAGATGCATTACCTAAGCTTGAGAAAACCATTAATCTTGGCTTTCGCTTCGATTTAATTCTTGTCAGTGCGGTATGGATGCATCTTGCGCCTACGCACCGTGAACGTGCATTTCGCAAACTTGCAAATTTGTTAGCGCCTAATGGTCGATTGGTGATTAGCCTTCGTCACGGTGACTTTTCTGACGGTCGTAAAGCTTATCCGGTATCGGTTGAAGAGCTTGAAAAGTTTGCAAAGAATAGCGCGTTAATGGTGAGAAACGTATCTCTCGATGATGATCAGTTAAAGCGAACGGGTGTATCTTGGCAAACGGTAGTGATGTCTTTGCCTGATGATGGTTCTGGTGATCTGAATAAGGTTCGCCACATTATCGTCAATGATTCCAAATCGGCTACCTATAAACTCGCACTACTGCGTACTTTACTACGTATTGCAGACGCTCATTCTGGTGCAGTGGTTGATCGCAGCGAAGGTAAAGTTGCCATCCCATTAGGATTAGTTGGCTTATATTGGATTCGTCAATTTAAGCGTTTAATCGATAAAGAGAACATCCAGCAAAGCTCGAACTCGTCTAAAGGGCTAGGATTTATCAAGCCGGAAGGTTGGGGCAGGCTTTCCCATTTAAGTCCTGATGATCTTGCTATAGGCGCGACATTTTTTGGCGAAGACGCAGTGGCGCTGGATAAAGCAATAAAAGATAGCTTAAAAACCATAAAAGATGGCCCCGTCGCCTTTACCTATCAGGGCGATAAATCAAACCCTTACTTTGAAATGATTCGTTCAGCTAAAAAGCCTAAAGGTTCAATTGTTGTGGATAGTGAGTTCCTCGAAAGCTATGGGCTGTTTGTGTTGGATGAAAGCCTTTGGGATTGTTTTCGATTGTATAACTCTTGGATTGAGCCGCTGGTAGTCAACCAATGGATTATGGAAATGCAACGATTTCAGTCTAATCAAGAGCGGGGTATTCCACTGCAAACGTATCACGATTGTTTGGTCTGGATTGATAAAGACCATGATACGCGAGTCGTGCGAAAGAGAATTGAACAGTTGAAGCTCAGCCATTGCGACATTGTCAGTGTATGGAGTGGAAGCAAATTACGAAATGAGTATCACGTTGATCACTGTTTGCCTTTTGCTTATTGGCCCAACAATGATAAGTGGAACTTACTACCAACATCTAAGGTTGAAAACCTAAACAAGCGTGATCGTATTCCTGCTAGCTATCGATTAAACGCATCCAAGCCGCGAATTTTGGATTGGTGGCAGTTAGCTTGGGGAGAGACGGATAATTTGAGTCGTACATTTTTTACCGAGGCTTCATTGTCGCTACCTAATGTGCCTGCATCTTGCCAAGATTTTGAGCATGTCTTTGAAGCGATGGGATTACAAATTCGTGGTGTTAAAAGTCGCCTTTGTATCGCGGAATGGTAATGTCTTGTTTGCCGTTACAGCGTGATATATGAACCTGATAGGCAACCAACAAAAAAGCGCTGGTTAACCAGCGCTTTTGCATTTATTAAGGGCATTACATCTTTTTAAAGATGATGGAGGTGTTGATGCCGCCAAAGGCGAAGTTGTTACTCATCAAATATTTCACGTCCAGTTCTCGGCCTTGTCCGGCGATGTAGTCTAAATCGCCACATTGCTCGTCGAGGTTTTCTAGGTTGAGTGTTGGGTTGAACCAACCCGTGTGCATCATTTCTAAACCTAGCCACGCTTCAATTGCGCCACACGCGCCTAGTGTGTGGCCAAAGTAGCTCTTGAGTGAACTGATTGGCACTTTACCTAGAGCATTCGCTGTTGCGTTGCTTTCTGCAATATCACCGCGGTCGGTGGCAGTGCCGTGAGCAGATACATAGTCGATCTTCTCAGCAGGAATGCCCGCGTTTTGCAAAGCCATTTCCATACAGATTTGCATGGTTTCCATCTGTGGTTGAGTGACGTGTGCGGCATCACAGTTGCTGGCAAAACCGATGATTTCTGCATAGATTTTCGCGCCACGAGCGACGGCGTGTTCGTACTCTTCCAGAACCAGCGTTCCCGCACCTTCACCAATCACCAAACCATCGCGATCGGAGTCATAAGGTCTTGGTGTGCTTTTCGGGTCTTCATTCTTCAGACTGGTAGCAAAAAGGGTATCGAAGACAGCGGATTCCGTTGGGCACAATTCTTCAGCGCCACCAGCAACCATTACCGTTTGGTAGCCGTGTTTGATCGCTTCGTAGGCATAGCCGATTGCTTGGCTGCCAGAGGTACATGCACTGCTGGTTGGGATCACTCGGCCTTTCAAACCGAAAAATAGACCAACGTTCACCGCCGTGGTATGTGGCATCATCTGCACGTAAGTCGTTGCGGTGATCGCTTTAGTGGTTTTCTCATTCAGCATGACACCAAATGCGCCGATTGCGTCAGTACTGCCTGTTGATGAGCCGTATGCGATGCCTGTTTGACCGTTGGTTAGCACGTCGTTACCAATCAAACCTGCTTGGCTTAGTGCGTTTTCTGTTGCGACGGTCGCTAATTTGGAAACACGGCCCATGCCGCGTACTTGCTTGCGCTTGTAGTGCTTTGGCAGATCAAAATCTAAAATTGGTGCCGCGAGCTTGGTGTTCAAACCATCATACTGTTCGTAAGAAGGCATGTATTGCGTCGCGTTCTGGCAGTCACGCAGTTTTGGCTCGACAGATTGCCAATCGTTACCAAACGTAGTCACACCCGACATTCCGGTTACAACAACTCGACGGCTCATACTAGGCCTCCGTTTACCGAAATGACTTGGCGAGTTACATAGCCTGCGATGTCAGACATAAGGTAACTGACTAAACCAGCGACTTCTTCTGGTTCTCCCATGCGGCGCAAAGGAATTTGCGGCATCGCGTGTTCTTTTACGTGTTCGTCTACCATGCCTGTGTCGATAAGCCCTGGAGCAACGCAGTTAACGGTGATTTTGCGTTTTGCCAGTTCAAGTGCGAGTGATTTTGTTGCACCAATTACGCCCGCTTTTGCTGCGCTGTAGTTGGTTTGACCACGGTTACCCATCAGGCCAGATACTGATGCAAGGGTAACAATTCGACCACCTTTACGCTTTTGCACCATTGGCATAACACAAGGGTGAAGAACGTTGTAGAAGCTATCTAGGTTGGTATGAATCACACCATCCCATTCTTCTTCGGTCATCGCAGGGAAAGCGGTATCTTTTGTGATGCCTGCGTTGTTCACGACGCCATAGTAAGCGCCGTGTTCGGCGATATCGGCTTCTAGCTTCTCACGACAATCTGCACGGTCACTGATGTCGAATTGGATAAGACGACCGCTACCACCATGCTGTTCGATGGTGTCTAGGGTGTCTTGCGCGCCTTGTTGATCGCCCATGTAATGGACAATGACTTGGAAATCATCTTTGGCTAATTGAACGGCAATGGCTTTACCGATGCCTTTGCTGGCACCTGTAACGAGGACTTGTCGGGTCATTGTTGACTCCTGATTTTCATTTCTTGTAATTTTTCTTCTGATGGAACGTAAACGTTCAATTGGCAAGTCGCTACAACAGTTCCTTGTAGCTCAATACGGGCTGAAAAAACCGCCATACCGTTATCTTCCATAACTTTTTCAGCATACACATCGAGCACCTGTCCGCGAGAAAACGTATCGCATTCAGACGTGTATCGACGGCTACCAAGCAAAAAGCCAATCGGTGGCGCTTGTTCTTTCATTAATGCGTGGTAACCAGACCACGCCGCGACAGATTGCGCCATAAACTCAATGCCAACGTAAGCTGGCACGGTTTGAGAGGTCGAGTCGAAGAACGGGTTGTGTTCTGCGATATCAACCTGGCAGTGAATCGTATCTTGTTGAACATCCAAGGCACGATCGACCAAAATCATTGGTTTGTCGTGTGGCAAAAGTTGTTCGATGGGAGGAAGTTTAGTCATGAGCGTAACCAAAAATAAGACTAATATTATTGCCACCAAAAGCAAAAGAGTTGCTGAGAATCGCTTTGTTACCCAGTTTGGTTGGCGTCTCAACTAACGATATATGGATATCGTCTGCTTTGGTTTCGCAGTGTTGTATTGGCAAATCAAGGTTGTACTTGAGAATATGCCAAGCGATCGCGGCTTCCGTTGCACTTGCAGCGCCTAATGTGTGTCCGGTAAGTGGCTTTGTAGAGCTCACAGGGACGGAGTCACCAAAGCAGCGATGAATGGCTTTGCTTTCCATCACATCGTTTAACGGCGTTGCTGTGCCATGCGCGTTGATGTAACCAATGTCTTGCGCTGTAAGTCCTGCATTGGCCAACGCTTTTTTCATCGCTTCTTCTGCGCCTAAACCTTCTGGATGTGGTGCGGAAATATGGTGTGCGTCTGAGCTGTCGCCAGCTCCGAGAAGAGCAACGGGCGCAGGTGTTTTGCTTAGCAACATTAATGCTGCGGCTTCGCCGATATTGATGCCGTTGCGATGTTGGTCAAACGGCTTACAAAGGGTATCGGATAGAGCTTCTAAACCGTTAAAGCCGTTTAGCGTTAGGCGACAAATGGTATCCACACCACCTACAATGACCGCATCAACAATGCCAGAGCGAATCAGGCGTTGCGCGGTTAAAAAGACACGACCACTAGAAGAGCAAGCGGTTGAAACTGAGTAATGTGGGCCGCTCAAATCAAAGTAGGCTGCAATAAAATCGCTGCAGTTGCCAAGCTCTTGTTTGGTGTAATGGTAGTCGGCAGGAAACTCACCGCTTGCCAGCTTTTCGCCAAATGCGATTTCGCCATCTGAAATGCCAGATGTGCTGGTGCCGATCACGACTGCGATACGGTCACGACCATATTTAGCAATGGCGTCACGCACGTCGCCTTCGATTTGCTGCAAAGCCGAAAGTGCGAGGCGGTTGTTTCTCGTATCAAACTGGCTGAGTGCGGGTGGTAATTGCGGTAACGCCTGTGCGATTCGACCGATTACTGTTTGGCGGCCTGAATTTAAAATATCTTGGTCAACCACCATGTTGGATGGCTTCGCTCCCGATAAACACTGGTGGATGAGCGCATCATCTTGTCCCATGGCAGAGTGAAAGCCACAGGCCTGAATATACAAAGGTTGAGAAGAGCGAATAGGCATATTGTTATTCTAAATTGTTCTTAATTAATCTGATGTTGCAGTGTTTGAATAGAAATTGAAAACTGATGTTTGAGGTGATGAAAATCAATCTTACCCTCTAACTTGTTAGAAGAGCTGTATTGAATCTCAATGATCTTTTCACCGTCGCTATCAAAGATGGCGCGAGAATTATTTTTATCAATAATTCGCCACCTTACCTCATTTAACGATCCTTCCCAAGCGGAACTCGGCCAGAGCGTGATCATCAGGTTAAATAATACCTGTTCTGGCTGCGGTAGCGAACCTTGTAAACCGTTGAGCACTTCGGTTTGAATTTGTTCTCCATCGTAAGACAGTGAGAGTACTCTCGTCCCCCAGGATGAGAAGCCTGCCAGTACCACTTCGTTGTTGGTTACTTGCAGTTGTACCGGAAGTTGCTCAGATGTGGTTTTACCATCTATTGCCCAAGAAGCCGTAATCAACTGACTGGCAGACAACTGATAGCCCAAGCTTGCGGGAGTGGGCAAGCTAACTTGGGTGTGCTCGTCAATGTCGACCTGAGGCGTCGATTGGTGAGGTACCAAGCTACATGCACTTAAAAACAGACTCAGTGCGATTAACGTCGCGCAGCGAAAAGCATGGTTAAAAATCATGACGTCGTTTCCTCTGTTTTAATCGCAATCGGAGAGAGTAGCCAAGCGACAAAAATACCACTTAACACCGTAATGCCGAAACTGTGAATCGCGTGAGTTTGGCTTAGTGACAGCAACCCAAATGACAGCACAGTGGTTATTGCCGAAAGGGTGATCGCCAATAGTGTGCTCACGCTGCGGGCTTTCTCGGCAAAGAACAGAGTGTAATCGATCCCGATACCAAGAATGAGCACCAAGCCAAGCAAGTTGAACAGGTTTAACGTTGTTCCCATCGCGACAGCCGTTGCCAGACCGCAGGCGCAAGCAATCAATGATGGCAGTAAAACTCGCCAACTGTGTTGCAGACCGTACCGCTTGATTAACACCAGAAAGATCACAGCACTGGCGGCTACCAATAGCTCCATGATTTTGATTCGGTATTCACCAAATAGGGCGGATATTTCTTCAGCTTTGTTTAGGTAGGCAACATCAGACTGTGATTTGGAAAACCCCTTAACAACGGCGGAGTCTTGCAATTGGTTTAACACCACTACCGTTGCCGATTTTCCTTTGATCTTACCCAAATGAAGAAAACGCACAGGCGCTGATACTGGGTTTTGCAAGTACTGATCAACCGTGACAGGGATAAAGTCGGCGTCCATTTTGGGCTTTTTACTTAAGCCCAGCCCGGAAGTAAGTGGGCTGGATTGTGTCGCGTAAAGATCGCGAATCAATTGATAGTCTTGTTGCTGACGTTCCACTGAGCTCAAGTAGCGGCTCAGGCTCTGGTAGCTTTCGATGGTGCTGTCCGCTTTCCACGCTTCTAAAGTTGGCGTCAAAGACTCCAGCTTTTTCATTAGGTTTTCGTCATCGTCGGCGGTAACTACCAACATTTGCTGCGAAGATTGCATGCCACTGAGCGTCGTAATCAAGGTTTCTTGCTGCTTGAGTTCGTTCGGCATCGTTTGCAGTAGACGAATGTCGTCATCGTAGTTCAATTGCAGCAAGAAAAAGCCACTCGCAACCACACATAACATCGGTAATCCGACTTTAATTCGAGGGTGATTCCAAAGCGTTAACCATTTCGCCAACAATGATTGTCCTGGTAAGTTCGAAATGGATCGCGATGGGTTACGAGCCAGTATCGGATACCAAGCCACCACGGTGATGTAAGCGGCAATTAGACCAATGGATGAAAACAGCGCAAGCTGCTGCAAACCAGGGAACGGTGCCACTAACATGCCCAAATAGCCGATCAAACTGGTGATTAAGCCAAGTGTGATAGCTATGAAAATATGCTTTAACCCTTGTTCGCTATCCCATTCATTTCCCGCCACAAGACGTTCCGTTAGGTAGTGGAATGCGTAGTCGATAGACACGCCGATTAAACTTGCGCCAAACACTAAGCTGAACAGATGGACTTTTCCAAAAATCCACGTTGTCACTGACAACGCAACGAGCAAACCAATGGTGATGGAAAGCAGTGCGAGAGACAGTGGCACCACACTACGAAAGACCAACACGAACAATGCAATGATACCGAGCAGAGAGAACACACCGATGGTACTGATCTCCGATTTTGCACTTTGCGTACCAAAGTCGGCGTAAAATAGAACGCCAGTATGTGCAACTTCAGCGCCATATTTCTGCGCGACGCTCTGTTCTAGCGCTTGAATATCAGGGACTGCAAGCTGCCCAGTTAGGCTATAAGGCGAGTCTTTTAGCTCGGCAGTAATAAGAAAGTATTGAGCACCGTCTTTTTCGACGGACAGATAGCCGTTATCCAATCGGAAAGAGGACGATTGCTGGGTAACTTGGCTTAAATAATCACGAAATAGCAAGAAAGGGTCATTTTGTAACTCTTGCCCGGTCACTCCAGAAAACGGGTTGTACAGCGACTGAATCACATGCTGCACTTGCTGTTCTGGATTTTGGCTTAAACGCTCTCGTTGTTCAGGCGTCAGTAATTGGAAGCGGTGCTTAAAGTAGTAACTCGCCCAAGCTTGCTGCTCTTGAGGTGAGATTTTTCCCACCACATCGCGAAAATGATTACTTTGGCGTAATCCCTTATCAAATTCAGCGGCCGCTGCAAAAAGGGCATTTTTGTCCGGCGCTGTGATCACGAAAATGACTTTGTCGCTCATACTTGCCGAGACCGACTCAAAGGCTTGCTCAGCCACCGGGTTTTGTTGGTTCTTCGGCAACAGTTTTAAAATGTTGGTCTCAATCGGAGATTCTGCACTCCAAACCCATTGTTTGAGTAGCAACGCGCCCGCTAAAACAACGAGATTGAGCCAAACCAGAGCAAAGGTATGAGTGCCAAGACTGAGTTTAGAAACGGAATTGAGCGTCTTCGGCATCCGTGAGTTCCTGAGGTAGAGAGGTCTGGTTCGTAAACGTGATTGCGGTCTTATCGCCACGCAGCTCTTGTAGGGTTAGGCGATCAATGTGCGTTTTACCGGAAAGAGTGATGGATTGAAACACCGCATTTAATGGCGACTGTTTTGGCACTAAAACGAGCTGCCATTGATTGTTCTCAACTGAAAAATCGAGTGTGAATTGTTCTTGCAGTGCAGAAGTATCCCCGTGGAACACGGATAAAAATACATGGCTAAAGTAGAACGCCATTGGGTTTTCTTCCGCAGAGATCGTTTTCGGTGCTTGGTCGGCAAAGGTCTGACGAAGTTTATTTTCCGTCAATACCAAATTGACTGCGAAAGGTTCTGTTTGTTGCCACAACAAGCCATGTGTTTTGCTCAGTGTGAACTGACCTTTAGAGGTTAAAGGTTGACTAAACATTTCTAGATGACGCTGCTGCGTAAAATCTCCGCGTACGATTTCATGCTGAGACAACTGCTGTTGAAGCGATGCCAAATCCGTTACATTTGCTCTCGGTGTGGCCAGTGCTGGAACAGAAAATATCAGCAAAAAAGAGAGTAACCACTTTTGCATTAGTTCAGGCTCCCATGGTTGTGCCATTGCTCTACTTTATCTAAAAAAACTGCTGGAGAAACAAAGCACATCTCTTGCTTTTCAATGGATACGGCGACTTGCGTTGTATGCGCTTTGCACATACGTTGATTCGTTTCGGCGTCGTAAATCACGTAATCCACACGTAAGCGGTTTTCCCACTCCGTGAGTTGCGCGGTAATGCGAATGGTGTGATTAAACGGAATCGCCTTGACGTATTTAACACGCGTGTCGATGATCGGCCACATATACCCAGAGTCTTGCATATCGCGATAGCTGTATTGGATCTTCTCCATCAGCACACGACGCGCTTCTTCAAAATACCGAAAGAAGTTGCCGTGATATATCACGCCCATCGGGTCAGCATCTTGGAATGAGGTGACCATTGTCACCTCCGCTTCTAATGGGTAGAGAACCTGCTCTTGCATTATACCTCCGCGTAGAGTGGCCAATGACGTTGCTGAATGCGTTCAATGAAATGACGCAAATCTTGTTCCAATGGGCGATCTTCAATCACAAATTCAAACTCGCTCAGCACGGCGTCACGAATTACTCGCAAACTCTGACTCATGTGGTGTTCGTCCAATTCGTTATGACGGCGACGAATCTCAACCGCTTGAACGCTTGCCAGCAGTGAAGCCGCAGCAACTTGCTCTGTTAACTCAAGTACGCGTAAGCAATCGCGAGCCGCAATGGTGCCCATACTCACTTTGTCTTGGTTGTGACATTCGGTTGAGCGAGAAAAAACGCTCGCTGGCATGGTGTTTTTCAACGCTTCTGCCGTCCAAGCTGAAATACCAATCTGAACTGCTTTAAAGCCGTGGTTGATCGGTTTACGCTCGCCTTCTGCACCGGTTAAGTTAAACGGTAGGCCGTTATTGAACTTGTAATCCATCAGTTGCGCCATCTGACGATCCAGCAGATCAGCTAAGTTGGCAATGTTCACTTTCAATGTGTCCATCGCCATTGCGATATGACCACCGTAGAAGTGACCGCCGTGCAGAACGCGCTCGTTGTCGCCATCGATGATTGGATTGTCGTTGGCACTATTTAGTTCATTCTCAATTAATTGACGTAGCCAAGGCAGTGAGTCTTGCACCATGCCAATCACGTGTGGCGCACAACGCAGCGAGTAACGATCTTGCAGTCGGTCGCTATTGCGTGGCGGACGTTCAGCATTGAGATCATCACGCAGCCAAGCCGCAACTTGCTGTTGACCAGGGTGAGGTTTTACCGCAAACAACGCTTCATCAAAGTGGAAGTCATTACCTTGCATACCCACAGAGACCATCGCGGTAATCTTGGTGCAAAGCTGCGCTAGGTATTCTGCGCGTTTGTAGGCAAGACAGGCGAGGGCAGTCATCACGGATGTACCGTTCATTAACGCCAAACCTTCTTTTGGTTTTAGGCGAATTGGCTCAATGCCCAGCTCTGCAAACACTTCTTGTGTTGGTCGCACATCGCCTTTGTAAAGCACTTCACGCTCGCCAATTAAGGTCGCCGCTAGGTACGACAGAGGCGTCAAATCGCCACTTGCGCCCACCGAGCCTTCCTGTGGAATACGCGGCGCAATGTCGTGGTTGATAAGCGTAACGATTTGGTTCAACAGATCGTGAGACACGCCAGATACGCCTTGCGACAATGAACATAAACGTGTTGCCAACACCGCACGAGCTTGCTCATGAGAAAGGATTTGACCTAAGCCACAACCATGGAAGCGTGTAAGGTGCAACGGAAGTTCATCCACAAGCGCGGGTGGAATCGCCACAGTACATGAATCGCCGTAACCCGTGGTCACGCCGTAAATAACGCCTTCTTCTTTAAGTAATCGTTCCAGAAACGCCACGCCACGATCAATTTTCGCGATAAATTCTGGCGAGGTGTTCATGTTTGCCTTTGCACCTTGAGCAATGGCAACGACATCTTCGATGGTTAAAGATTGGGTACCAAAAGTGATGTTGTGATTATTGTTGTTTGTCATGTGGCTGATTACTTAAAGTCCAGAAGTTAAAAAAGTTGTACCACTGTAACGGCGCTTGCAGTGTGTGGTGTTCTAATCTTTGTGCGTACTGTTGAACAACGTGTTCTAGTGCCTGCTGACGCTCCTTGCGCGGTAGCGTGATTTGGTCACTAAAGTGTTCAAAGTACACATTAAAATGCGGAGTGTTTGCTTCGTCGTCGCGTAGGCCGAAGAGTAGGTAAACCGGCGCTTTTAATACCGAGGCCAGCATGAATGGGCCTTGCGGGAATGGTGCAGGTTTACCAAGAAAATCTGCCCAAACGACACGATTTTCTTTGCTGGTGGAAGTGCGATCGCCAACGATCACTACCCATTCGCCTTGCTCGATTTTTTGTTGAAGCAGAATCGCGGTGTCTGGTCCCATTGAGCTGACTTGAATCAGATTCAGTTCCGAATTTGGGTTTACCGCCTTCATTACCGCATTAAATTGTTCAGCGTGTTGGGTAAATACCAAGGCATTGATTTTGACATGAGAGTGTCGACGACCAAGCGCGCGGCAGAGTTCGATATTGCCAAGGTGCGAGCCTAAAATGAGCACGCCTTGTTTTTTCTGCGCCATCTCTTCGAAATGATGTTGGCCGTGAATGGTTAGGTTGTCGACATTAAAGTCACCTTGCCATGCTGCCAGTTTGTCGAGCATGGTACGCCCAAAAGAAAGCAGATGATGATAGCTGTCCAACTGTTTTGGCAGTGCGATGTTCTGCTGCGCTGCGTAGTGCTGTAAGTTGTTCAGGTAAATCTCAGACGCTTCGCGGGCAGATTTACCCGTGAAGTGGTAGTAGCGCATGACTAACTTCAAAATCAGGTCGAACGCTTTTCTGCCGAACAAGCGGTAAACCGCGAGCAAGGTTTTGATGCCTAAAATCGTGCCTTGTTCTTTTCGTTTAGACCAGTGGGCATTGCTGTCGTCTGCGTGATGGCGCTTTCTTGCGAGTAGCGAAGGGATGCGCGGCAACATGCCAAAAAATAGTCGAGTGTGCATCCAGCTTATCTTGACGTTATCCCACAATGCGTCGAAGTGGGAAATGCCACCTTCAGGGTAGATCACGCGCGTTGGAACAAAAGCAATATCGACGCCTTCCCAGTACATTCGCACCAGAATTTCGATATCAAAATCCATGCGTTTGCCGATGTTGTACTTGTTCAACACGGCGACCGTTTTCGCCACTGGGTAGGCGCGAAAACCGCACATGCTGTCTTTGATAGACAGTGACAAGGTTTCTATCCACACCCAAATGTGCGTAGCGTAGCGACCATACAAACGGGATTTAGGTACGCTCTCGTCGTATATCGGTTGGCCCGAAATCAGGTTATCTGGTTTTGTTTTGCTGGCGCTGAGCAACTTCGGCAATGCTTCTAGGTCGTGTTGACCGTCTGCGTCGATTTGAATGGCGTGCGTAAAACCAAGCTGGTGAGCTTGATGTAGGCCTGCCATTACCGCGCCACCTTTACCTTGGTTTTCGCTCAAACTAATCAGTTTTATCAGTCCTTGCTCACTCAAAGCTGAAAGCGCTTGTTTGGTGTATTCATTGCTGCCGTCGTCCACGACCAGCACTGGCAAATCGAAAGAGGATAACGACGCAACCACGTCTGCAATTGTGCTGCCGTGGTTGTAGCAAGGAATTAAAAAGCAGGGACGGTAATCACTCACGTGACTCACCCAGTTTCATTTTTCCTGACGAGTGAGTCACCAAGGTTTCACCGCTTTTCGTTGTGTACTTAAAGGTCAATTTCTCACGCTCATTGTCCCAAGAGAGTGAGAGGCAAACGTCGGCGTTTGGCAGAATCGGCTCTTGAAATTTGATGACTTCCATTCCTTTAAATACCTTGGGTGTATTCAAATATTGAACGGCGTAGAACAACGCCCAATCAATTTGAGTGACGCCGGGTAAAAGAGGGAAGTGACTGAAATGACCTTGGAAATCTAAGATGTCAGCATCCACTCGCAGCGACAGCTCCGCGGTGTGGTCACTCACTTCAATATTTTGAATAGTTGGTTTTCTTTTTTCCATGTTACTAGCTTTATTGGAATAATTTTTCAATTTCAGCAACTTGGCGTTTGCCTTGGCTGTTCAATGGAATTTCGTCGACCACTCGGAATTTTCTCGGGATAGCGATCGGTTCTAACCAATTGCGAAGTGCCTTGCGAAGTTCAAGCCAAAACTTGCCTTTACCAAGTTCATCAAGCACATCACCGCCTTTATCGTTAAGTACGATGATCGAGACTAACGTGAGGCGACCAGACTCTTCCATTGGGATCACCACGCTTTCTTGAACCCACGGCAGTTGCTCTAAACGTTTTTCCACTTCGACAAGAGAAATACGCTTTTCTTCGACTTTGACGATTCGGTCAGTGCGTCCACGCAATTCAAAAGAAATACTATCATGGAAATAGCATTCATCCGCAGTTTGGTACCAAGTGTTTTCATCAATGTGTGGCGAGCGGAGCTTTAAACAATTTTCATGGTTAAGCTCGGCTTCAACACCTGGGAATAACGTCCAAGGAGTGCTGGCTACGTGCTGCTGACGGTAAGCGATGCCGCCGGTTTCTGTGCTGCCAAAAACTTCAATAGGAAGTGACCCAAACAACAGCTGGCTGTGTTGCGCGGCTTGGTTTGGCAAGGGGCCTCCAGAAGAGAATACGCACCGAATTGCAACCGGATTATGCTCTTCACTGAGTCGTTTTAGTAACGCAGGGCTGCTTACTAGCGTGGTGTCAGCATCGGCGTGATGGACAATTTGCTCTGGGAACTCAAGGTTGTGTGCTGAAAATGGACGTGCAGAGCACAAAGGCCACAATACGCGGAACAGCAAGCCGTAAATGTGTTGATGAGAGACGGTGCTTTCGACGCGTGTTTTGGCAACCGTGTCGCCCCACAGGTTGTCTAGAATAGCAACTTCGATATCGAGCTGTTTCAGCGTTTTTGCAATGGCTTTTGGTTTGCCGCTTGAGCCAGAAGTGAATAGCGTTACCGATATTTCCGCCAAGTTTAATTCACGCCAAACATAAGGTTGTTTGGCTTTTGGCTCGTTAATCACAGTGATTTCTAGCAATGATTGAGCTTCGATCAAAAGCGAGCTCACCTGTTCTGGAACAGAGACATCGGCATCGTGCAGCAATAAATCGTAGTGCTCGCTGAGTTCTTTGAGTGCTTCTGGTTGGTAATTACCAGATAATACAATGGATTTTCCTGCATAACAACAAGCGAAAAAGCCAACGGCAAACAGGTAGCTGTTGCCAAAACACAACGCAATGTTTTGCGTTGGTTGGGTTTCTAACTGCTGAGCAAGCGTTGCGACGTGCTGCTGGAAATCACCCCAAGTGATAACTGTGTCGCGATCGTAAGAGACAGGGGATTGCTCAGGCCTCTCTGCGACGAACAAGGTCGCTAGGGAGGTAAAGCTCGAATACGTTGTATTCATACGATTAGTGTTCCTTTCGAACAAATTGACGCACGATCCATTCTCCAGCGAACAAGCCACCAGCAAGTAAGTAGCTGATGAGGCCGTTATAAAGCGTCCATATTTTTACTGGTAGGAAACAGGTATAGAGCGCAACGGCAGCATTGAGCGTAAAAAAAACGCACCAAACCATCGTCACTTTGCGTGTGTAAGCCACGCCACTAGCCGGAAGGTCAGGCTCTTGCAAGCGAGCAAGCCTTTCAATGATTGATTGCGGCTGTTTTAAGCTCAGTCCAAAGACACACAGCATACATACATTGACAACCACAGGGTAAAAGTGAAGCCACCCGTGTTGTTTAAACACCATGCCAAGTGTAATTAGAACAATGCCAACAGCGCCCGTAGCGAGCGCCAAGAATTTAAACTCTTTTAGTGGGGTCTTATTTGCGATGAAAACACGCAAAAGTAACGCAGCAATTAACAAGCCCCCGACTAAGTTCAAGCCAAATTTATCTATACCGAAATAGACGGCGAAGGGGTAGGCAAACAGTACAATTGCAGACAGACCAGTCAGCAATTGGCGCATTAACTTTCCTTCAATAACTCAGTGACGGCGTTAACCACATCGTCAACGGTTCTTACAGCACTAAACTCTGCTGGCTTGATTTTTTTGCCAGTGACATTCTGTAGGTGTACGACCAAATCAACGGCGTCAATGCTATCAAGGTCGAGATCTTGGTATAAGTGCGCATCTGACTGAATGTCGGCTGCGTCAATTTCGAACAGCTCAACAAGCGCATCTTTAACTTGTTCAAATACTTGATCTTTATTTACATCAGTCATGAATATACCTACAACTTATTCATTAGTTTGAGAAGAAACGTATTTCGCTAGGTTTGCTACAGAAGCAAAGTGTTCGCGCGTGTTTGAGTCGTCGGCATCAATAACGATGTTGTATTGTTTTTTAATTGCGAGTCCAAGCTCAAGTGCATCGATAGAATCTAAGCCAAGTCCATCACCAAAAAGTGGTGCATCCGTTTCAATATCATCTACGGTTAAATCTTCAAGGTTTAAAGCATCAATAATAAGTTGCTTAATGTCGTTGTGTAACTGTTCCACTGGGACCTGCTTATTAATAAAAGTTTTCTGGAAAAATGTTTTCAGCTAGGTGCTGTTGTAAGCGTCGCGCCGCTATTGTCGGCGACGTAGTTTGCTTTATAAAAGGGTCAATCTCAACTTTATCCTTAACTTCAACCCTGAAAAAAGGCTTTGTTGCCGGTACTTGATACCATTTTTTCTCTTTTGTGAGGAAACTTGGCGTTACCGTAATATGGACAACCCTTAAATCTCGTTCTGTTCTTACCGCAATTTGTGCTGCGCCGCGTTGTAATTTTGGTTCTACACCAGGTGTTGTTCTTGTCCCTTCAGGAAATATAAGCAACACGTTGCCTTTGTTAAATCGTTCATCACAAAGTGCTAATAAATCATCCGGCGCTTCATTGGGAATATATCCGGCTGCTTTTACGATGTGCTTCATAAAAGGATTCGACCATATTGCCGATTTTACTAAACAGTCGCAGCGATTTAATTGTGAAGCAATGAGAACGTAATCGATTAAACTAGGATGGTTGGCAACAATTAAACAATTACGATCTTGTTGAAGAATATCGGCACCAATAATTTCGTAATCGATTGCTCCACTTAACTTCATCAATTTACAAAAGGTGTTGAATGAATATCGAATCGCACCTTGAACTTTATATTCACGTTCGGTTTGATCCGAAACGAAAATACGAATAGTCGGAATAACAATGAAGCTCAGTGCTAAACCACCTAACCCAAATACTGAAAAACAAAAGCCGGTTGCTAGCACACGCCAATACTGATTTAAGCGACTCATTGCTTGTGCCATTCCCAAATTTGTTGCGGAGCGTGAATAGTCCACTGATTTTTATCTGACAAGTAGTGTTGCAAAAACGTTAAGCCTTGTGGCAACGGGTGGTTTGAGCATTTTGCACTGATGCCGCTTTGCACCGTGAAGCCATCTCCATGAGAAAGTATCAAGCCGAGTCCAAACCCTTGGTATTGTTGGTTTTCATATTCTAAATAAGAGTCAGGCATAGGCTCATCAAAATCAACAAGCAGGACTTTTTTGTCAGGATTGTCGGACAAAAACAGCCATGCTTCTAATATTGCACTTTGGAATGTGTTTTCTGCCGCAGCGATCGAAGTTAGGGGGATGGGTTGTTTGGTTGCAATAGTGGCAAGCCCTGCGGCGGTATTATGCACGGACTGAGAAAAAGCCATCGGAGACGCTTCTTCTCCGTTAATAATATCTTTAACTAACGCAACACTGCGATGCAATTCGCCATGACGACTCGAAAATACGAGGTAATCAACCTGATGTTGATTAAGTAATTCGATTGCCGTTTGCACTGCCAGTTTGCTAAGTGGACTCATTCTTCTGCGCATCATCGCAGGAATATCCGCAACATTGATTTTGCCATCTTCTGGCCATTTTATCTCTGTTGCCCATTGTTTCCATTCATTGGATTCGGATAAACCGAATGAATTCGCAGTCCACGCATCAATATTGAACGAAATGTTGATCTTCGAGTTTGGCATATTGGGTTAAATTGTTTATTTTACAGCTCGATACAAATTGGGTTTTACCCAAAGTCATAATAAAAAAGGAAATTATCATGTCGCGTTTTAAGCTGTATGTCTCGTTATTATTAACTTTGCTTCTTGTCGGTTGTGGACGAGTACAACCTGTAATGAATGTGGAGGATACTCCAGTTGCTTATGATCTTCAAAATAAACAAGTAAAAATGGCCATTGTGCAATCGGCAACCAACCGAGGTTGGATGATTGAAGAAGTAAGCCCAGGCGTTCTTATTGCAAAAATTCACGTTCGTAAACACTTTGCAGAAGTAAAAATTCCATATAACAACAAATATTACTCAATTATTTATCTCAACTCAGTAAATCTAAAAGCCAGTGATGGCAAAATCCATCGCAATTACAATCGTTGGATAAACAACTTGAATGTTGATATTCAACGAGCTATTGCATTGTTAGGCTCTCAGTCTAAACAATAAAAATATTAATTGCAGTTAGGTTTTTCCGTGTTAAATCAAAATAATGACCCTTTTAATGCTTTTGAAGCAAAAACAGAAGCTCAGAAGTTATCTTTTGCACCAATCGTGTTCCAGACCGCCAGAACGCTCCGAGATTTAGGTATTTTAGCCGCGCTAGACAGCGCCGGTTCACAAGGCATGAGTGCCACGGACATTGCCGAGAAAACGGGCGTGTCAGAATATGGTGTCAAAGTATTGTTGGATATGGCGATTAGCGCACATATTGTTTTATGGGAAAGACCTAACTATTCGCTTGCGAACCTTGGCTTTTACCTTCTTCACGATGGTATGACGAACGCAAACATGGATTTTACGGCTGATGTCTGTTACGCCGCGATGATGCATCTGACGGAAGCGATTAAAGAAGGTAAGCCTTCAGGTTTGAAAGAGTTGGGCAATTGGGAGACGATTTATCAAGGTCTGTCGACGCTGCCAGATCAAGCCAAACAGAGTTGGTTTAAGTTCGATCACTTCTATTCGGATCGCTCGTTTCCATTACTGCTTAAAGAAGTGTTTGCAAGCAAGCCAAAGCACCTAGTGGATATTGGTGGAAATACCGGGAAATGGGCTATTCAGTGTTGTAAGCATGATCCTGATGTTGAAGTTACTATTGTCGATTTGCCGCAGCAATTAGAAGTGGCGATGTCAAATGTCTCTGAAAACCAGTTCGCCGAGCGTGTACGTCCATACCCTGCCAACATGCTTGATAAAGCACAAACATTGCCTGAGCATGCTGACGTATGGTGGATGAGCCAGTTCTTGGATTGCTTTTCACCAATTGAGATCCTAAATATCCTTAAAAAAGTCAAAGCCCAGTTAACGAAGGGAGATACTATTTACGTATTGGAGCTATTTTGGGATGCCCAAAAATACGCGGGTGCTTCTTATAGCCTTAATGCAACCTCTCTCTACTTTACCTGTTTAGCCAACGGCAATAGTCGTTTTTATCGCAGTGATGATTTCTTAGAAATTGTCGAAGCGGCAGGTTTATCTGTCGTCGAAAGAACCGACAACATTGGCCTTGGTCACACCTTATTAAAACTACAAGCAAACTAAATTCAGAATGAAAACAGAGCTCAAGCAAGTTGTCGTCGTAGGAGCGGGCCCATCTGGCTCCACCGTTTCTGCGTTATTAAAATCGCGTGGCATAGATGTCGTTGTCATAGAAAAAGCCACCTTTCCACGTTTCTCTATCGGAGAAAGCCTGCTTCCTGCATGTATGGAAGTTGTCGAGCAAGCCGGAATGACCAATGCGGTAAAGCAGTTTGGCTTCCAATATAAAGATGGCGCTGCATTTCGTCGCAATGGTGTTTACACCCAGTTCGATTTTACGGACAAATATACCCCAGGGCCGGGTACGACGTTTCAGGTGCAACGTGCCAGTTTTGATAAAGTGCTCGCCGACAGTGCCGCAGAGCAGGGCGTCGATATTCGTTATCAACATGAGCTAGTTAGCTTGGCGTTTGAAGGCAAAAAATCTCGCTTAGAAGTTGTTGGGCCGGATAAACAGACCTATCAAATCGAAGCTGATTTTGTTTTGGATGCGAGTGGTTTTGGCCGTGTTTTGCCACGCTTGTTGGATCTTGAAGAGCCTTCTTGTCTTCCTCCAAGAAAAGCGATATTTACTCACATCGAAGATCGTATCTCTCCACAAGAGCCCGAGTACGATCGTAATAAAATTCTGATTTCCGTGCATCCTGAAAATCACGATGTGTGGTACTGGCTAATTCCATTCTCGAATGGTACGTGTTCGTTTGGTGTGGTGGGTGAGCCTGAGTTTTTCGAGCAATACCCAGAAGATAAGCTTGCAGCTTTGCAGCAGTTGGCGAATGAAGAGCCGGGGTTGGCTTCTTTGTTGCGAAATGCGAATTACCCAAATCCAGCAGGCGAGTTGGGTGGCTATTCAGCGAACGTCAAACGCTTAGCGACTGAAAACTACGCACTGCTTGGTAATGCCGGCGAGTTTCTTGATCCTGTGTTTTCATCTGGTGTCACCATTGCCATGAAGTCGGCGGAATTTGCGGCCGATTGCGTGGTTCGTCAATTAAATGGTCAAGTGGTTGATTGGCAAGAAGAGTATTCGGAACGCTTGATGGTGGGGGTGAACACATTCCGCACTTATGTGGAGGGTTGGTACAGCGGCACATTGCAAGATGTGATCTTCTATCAAAACCCGAATCCACGTATTAAGCAGATGATTAGCGCGATTTTGGCTGGATACGCTTGGGATACAAACAACCCTTACGTAAAACAAAGCGAACAACGTTTGTCGACGCTCGCTGAGCTGGTTCGAGAAGCGGAACTGTAAGAGTATAAATTCTCTTAGCTGAGGATGCGTAAACCTAGGTCTTACCGAGAAATTGGTAAGACCTTTTTTATTCTCGACAATACCTTTTTATTTGTACTTCGAGCTTACTGGAGACATCTTGACCACTTGTTTCGAGGTGTATCGAATTTGAGAAAATTTATAGTGATTATGATCACATACATACTCATTGTTGCTGATATTTATATTAAACGTGTAGGAAATGGATTACATTTTGGGAGTGTTCCCTAAATCCGGCTTCGTTGTGAAAACGGTTTATAAGCAACTGTATAAATTAGTAAAGTTCCAAAAACTGCACCAAAAAAAAGATAAGTTTCTTGCCAAATCAATTCGCTTGGTGAGTTCGAACCATCGACTGCGCCAAACACTTCCTTTACTTTCTCGAATTGTCAAAGAACACGACGCGCCAACTGTCTCTTCGGTTGTTGATCCCGAGAACGCGGTGGCGTGGGGAGGCAAAGTTTCTCCAGAGTTCAAATGCAAAGTCATTCGTATTAGTGAAGAGCTGGAGATCAACCCTAATCATCTGATGGCCTGCATGGCATTTGAAACCGCTGAAACCTTCAGTCCAAGCATCAAAAATGGTTCAGGAAGTGGGGCGACAGGGTTAATTCAATTTATGCCCTCTACCGCTGAGTCATTAGGAGTGAGTACGAAAACTCTTGCGAGGATGAGCGCGGTCGAGCAACTTGACTATGTAAAAGCCTATTACTGGCCATATCGCCATAAAATCAATAGTCTGGAAGATGCGTATATGGCAATTCTCTATCCTGCTGCGATTGGCAAACCGTCTTCTTTCGTTTTGTTCAAGCAAGGCTCGATTGCATACCGACAAAATGCGGGTATCGATCGTCACAATACAGGAAAAATCACGCTTAATGATGTTTCCTATAAAGTACGGAAAAAACTAGAGAAAGGTTTACAGCCCAATTTGATGGGATAGGGCCGCGCTTTATTCCACTTCGCTATTGTTGGTTGGTGTATCGGTGTCTTTGGTGACTCTGACTTGCATAATGCGATGTTTTTTAACGAGGAGTATGTCAAATCGCCAACCTTGGTAGTGAATGTGCTCCCCAACATTTGGGACTCGACCATAAAGCCATGTCAAAAGCCCATTTAATGTTTGAAAGCCTTCTCGCTCTTCGCCTTCTATGCTGCTCAGTTCGAGTTTGTTCTTGAGCTCATTGAGCGGGATCAACGAGTCCATCAACCAACTGCCATCTTTTTGTTGTTTGGCCCACACTTGCTGTGGCGCCATGCCCAGTTCTCCAGCAATTGACTTTAACAAGTCGTAAAGGGTTACTAGGCCTTGTACATCACCATACTCATCGACAATAAAGACCATTTCCGCACTGGTTTGTTGCATGTAGTTAAGGAGAGGTAACCCTTTCATGGACTCGGGTACAAAACGCGGACGCTTGAGCTGTTTAGCCAGTTTACTGATAGACAATTCGTCATATTCATCGAGCAGGACTTTGGATGAAATGGTGCCAATAATATTGTCCAAACTACCCTTACAGACTGGCCATACGGAGTGTTGGGTTTGGCGAAGGTCAGTAAGGATGACATCAATAGGTTGGTTGGCATCTAGGTAATGGATATCGCACCGTGGTGTCATTAACGATAATGCTAAACGATCGTTAAGGTGGAGTAAGTTGCGAATCATCAATTGCTCTTGTGGCTCAATCGCACCGGACTCAGAGCCTTCGCTAACAATAGCAAAAATATCCTCCTCGGTAACAATCTCACCGTTGCTGTCGTTTTGGCGCAATAATCGGAGAAAAGTATCGGTTGAAAACGTCAATAAGAAGACAAAAGGAGTGGTGAGCTTGGCGAGCCAGTGGATCGGATAAGCTACGATAATAGCGATGGTTTCTGCGTTGTTTTGTGCAAAGCGCTTGGGAACGAGTTCTCCCACCACAATCGCGAAGTAGGTGATCATGAGCACGACGCTCGTCGTTGAAAGTACCGTTGCTATCTCTCTTTCTAGCCCTTGGGTTACTAACCAATTTTCGAATGGTACTGAAAGCGTTGCTTCACCAAAAATACCACTTAATAGCCCGATGACGGTAATGCCTATTTGGATCGTGGAAAGAAACTGAGTCGGATTGTTTTTAAGTTCGAGCGCTAAAGCGGCAGAGGCGTTGTGTTCTGCAATTAATTTTAGCCTTCCGCTTTTGGCTGCGACTAGAGCGATCTCTGACATAGCAAACGCGCCATTGAGTGCGATTAATCCAACCAGCAGTAATACGTCCATAACGTTTCCCAGTAATGTACACGTTAGCAGCATAACTAGATTCACGCGCAAGAAATGTGATGTTGCGAGTAAATCATGCAGCGCTCTATTATCGGGCTCTACGCGCATGAATCCTTCTGTTACTTCACTGGGATTCTGATACACTACGCGCCCATTTCCTCTGTTGAGACGTTTCTATGCCATTTTCTAAGCTTGGTTTAAGCGCATCGATTACTGATGCAGTAAAAGCGCTAGGTTATGAAAAACCGACCTCTATCCAGCAAAAAGCCATTCCAATCGTACTGCGTGGTAGCAACTTAATTGCCGCAGCACAAACGGGGACAGGTAAAACGGCCAGTTTTGTTCTACCAATCTTAGAAAAGCTTAGTCAAGGCGAAACGCAACGTAAAAAACGTGCTCGCGCTATTATTCTTACGCCCACACGCGAACTTGCGCTTCAGGTTCATCAAAGCATTGAAGCTTATGGTAAAAACTTACCGCTGCGCTCAATGGCGATGTTTGGTGGTGTGGATTATGCGCCACAAAAACAAGCCTTGATCGAGGGTGTCGATATTGTGGTAAGTACGCCGGGACGTTTGATTGACCTGTACGGTCAACGCGCCATTCACTTTGATGAAGTGGAAATGCTAGTGCTTGATGAAGCGGACAAGATGTTGGACATGGGATTCATCGATGCGATCGATAAGATCGTCGATTGCATGCCAGAACATGTTCAAAGCCTGCTGTTCTCGGCAACACTATCTAACCCTGTTCGTGATTTGGCGAAAAACGCGATTATTGATCCTGAAGAAATCACGATTGCAAAACACAGTGCATCTAAGTCGAACATCAAGCAGTGGATCACCACCGTCGATAAGGACATGAAGTCGTCGCTGTTAAGTCACATGCTCAAAGAAAACGACTGGTCACAAGTACTGGTATTTATTGAAACCAAACACGGTGCTGCCAAGCTTGTTAGCCAACTTGAAAAGCGCGGCATTGTGGCTGAAGCGTTTCACAGTGGCCGTAATCAGCGTGTTCGCCAAGAATTAATAGAAAAGTTCAAAGCCGGTGAAATCCAGTACCTAGTCGCAACTGGTGTTGCAGCGCGAGGTATTGATATCGATAACTTGCCCGTTGTTATTAACTACGACTTACCGTATCCAGCAGATGAATATGTACACCGTATTGGTCGTACTGGTCGTGCTGGCGCACAAGGTGAAGCGATCTCATTAGTTTCAAAAGATGACTTTAAAAACCTTTGTATGATCGAGAGCCGTTTAGGGCACTTGCTAGAGCGAGTGGAAATTGACGGCTTTGCACCAAGAAAGCCAGTGCCGATTTCTATTTTAAATTACGTACCTAAGAACAAGCGTAAACCGCACGATAAGCGCGAATCAAAATAGCCTGTTTTATCTCTACGATCCAAAAGCCGCATTGTTGCGGCTTTTTGCGTTTTAGGGAGATTCACTCATGGGTTGACAGTGTTGGCTTTTATGCCGTAATGAGGAAAAAAGTTAATTTATGTCATACGCTTAACACTCAAAGTGAGTCAGCTTTCGTAAAGCTTTTGTCAATTCTCTGTCCTCAGGTTTGCACAAGGTTAGGAATGGGCGCAGACTTTTTTGCTTGCTAGTGAATGCATAAGATGAGGCATAAATGAAAACAGGTGATAAGCAATTCGCCGTTATTGGTCTTGGCCGATTTGGTTTGGCAGTGTGTAAAGAGCTACGAGATTCAGGAGCTCAAGTTTTAGCGGTTGATATCAACGAAGACAGAGTCAAAGAAGCTGCCAGTTTTGTTAGTCAGGCAATTGTGGCTAATTGTACTCACGAAGAGACGGTTGCTGAGCTTAAGCTTGATGATTACGACATGGTGATGATTGCTATCGGAGCGGACGTTAACGCTAGTATTCTCGCCACACTGATCGCCAAAGAAGCGGGAGTGAAGTCAGTATGGGTTAAAGCCAACGATCGATTTCAAGCGCGTGTCCTGCAAAAGATTGGTGCGGACCACATTATCATGCCTGAACGTGACATGGGGATACGTGTCGCGCGTAAAATGCTCGATAAACGGGTTCTTGAGTTCCACCCTTTAGGTAGTGGCTTAGCCATGACGGAGTTTGTGATTGGATCTCGTTGGATGAGTAAGACATTAAGTGACCTAGCACTGTGCAAAGTCGACGGTGTGCAAGTACTCGGGTTTAAACGGGGCCCAGAAATTACCAAGGCGCCAGACCTTAATACCAAGCTGGAAATTGGCGATCTCATTATTGTGGTTGGCCCGCAAGATGCGCTGGCAAATAAATTAAAATCACTATGACGCAGTTTCATCAAAAAGGCGTTTTTTACGCGCCAGATGGTAAACGAGAAAAAGCAAAGGGTAACGAGCCGCGGATTATATTGCTGAGTTTTCTCGGTGTGTTGCTGCCTTCTGCCGTGCTGTTAACCTTGCCAGTTTTTTCTGTTACAGGCCTTTCGATAACGGACGCTTTGTTTACCGCAACATCCGCCATCAGTGTGACAGGGCTTGGTGTTGTCGATACCGGGCAGCACTTTACGTTAGCCGGGAAGATCTTGCTGATGTTTTTAATGCAAATCGGTGGATTGGGGCAGATGACGTTGTCGGCGGTTTTACTCTATATGTTTGGTGTGCGTTTAAGCTTACGCCAGCAAGCGTTAGCGAAAGAAGCGCTAGGGCAAGCTCGACAGGTCAACTTAAACCGGCTGGTGAAGCGGATTGTGATTTTTGCGCTTGTCGCAGAATCTATTGGGTTTATTTTCCTTTCCGTTCGTTGGGTTCCTGAAATGGGCTGGCAAACTGGCATGTTTTACGCGTTATTTCATGCGATTTCTGCGTTTAACAACGCAGGGTTTGCTCTGTTTTCAGACAGTATGATGAGCTTTGTGAATGACCCGCTGGTCATCTTTACCCTGGCCGGGTTATTCATTTTTGGTGGGCTTGGTTTTACTGTTGTCGGAGACATCTGGCTGAACTGGCGTAAAGGTTTCCACTTTTTGCATCTTCATACCAAAATCATGCTTATCGCGACACCGATATTGCTCTTTGTTGGGACGGTGATGTTTTGGTTACTCGAGCGGAGTAATCCAAATACAATGGAATCGTTACCTGTGGCGGGTCAATGGTTGGCGGCATTCTTCCAATCCGCTAGTGCTCGGACGGCCGGGTTCAACAGTGTCGACTTGGCGCAGTTTACCCAGCCAGCTTTATTGATCATGATTGTTCTGATGTTGATTGGTGCTGGGTCCACCTCAACGGGGGGCGGCATTAAGGTTTCCACATTTGCCGTTGCGTTCATGGCTACGTGGACCTTTTTGCGCCAAAAGAAACATGTGGTTATGTTTAAACGAACCGTAAACTGGCAAACCGTGACTAAGTCACTCGCCATTATCGTTGTGAGCGGCGCCATTCTGACAAGCGCGATGTTTTTATTGATGCTCACAGAGAAGGCAAGCTTTGATAAGGTCATGTTTGAAACCATTTCCGCATTTGCGACGGTAGGACTTACCGCTGGTTTAACGGCAGAGCTTTCTGAGCCAGGCAAGTACATTATGATCGTGGTAATGATCATTGGTCGTATCGGGCCACTCACGCTTGCTTACATGTTAGCCCGCCCTGAACCTACCTTAATCAAGTACCCAGAAGACACCGTTCTTACAGGTTAAAGTAGCGTTTATTAGCACCCCTCCGACCATAACGAGCACTGATTAATAGCAGTGCTCGTACATTTATAAAATATGTGGGACGTTGCCCAATTTTATCTACAAAGTCGCAGAAGTTTATTTCTTCTTCCTTTTGTTTCGATACTATTCATTCACTCAATTTATACCCTCGGAAGCCACACTTACAAAAGTATTTGGGCATCCGACGCTTTTGTAACGTGATGCTAAATAATATTGTGTTATCTGAGCGAATTGATACCAGCCTTAGTCGTTAGCCACTCAACTTCATTCTATGTTTATGGGCTATTGTGTACTGGCTGTGCTTGGTATTAAACGAATCGAAAAGATGGAGCCGTACTTTGAAATTCAACACACTCGCCTTGACTATGCTAACTGCGCTTCTTGCAGGTAAGAGCATGGCAACTACTCCGCCATCACCAGTTTGGCATACTATTGCGTTGAGCGATGGTACCTCTAGTGAGGCAATTTTACGCGGCACTGCCGATTTCCACTGGTTTGAAGATAAACAAGGTAATGCCTTGGTTCATGAAGATGGCATTTGGTTTTTTGCACAGATTCAGCGTGAGTCAGACATCCCAACGTTACGCTCGACGGGTGTTGCTAAAACTCAATCGAGTGATGCGCCTGAATTGGCGAAGTTTCGCCCGGATCTACAAGTTAAGCCGCAGTTATCTTCTCTAAAAACCATTGAACCGATGGCGCGCCAAAATCTATTGCGTTCGGCGCAAGGTTATCAGGCGATGAGTAGCTCATCGGTGAAGCAACAACCACTGTTGGTTGTGCAAGTCTCCTTTGATGACCAAGCAATGGTGCATGACTTCGAACAACGTGTGTTTAATACCGATGGCCAAAGCGTTGTCGATTATTTTGATAAAAACTCTCAAGGGAAATTCAAAGTTGTCCCTGCGATTGAGAGTTATGGTACCGCGAATGATGGTGTGATCAATGTGACCGTGGCGCAAAGCCACCCAAATTGCCACTCTAGCTCAACTGACAAGACTTGTACTGCCAAGTTGAATGCGGTCTTCACCGAAGCGTATCAAAAACTGGATCCGTACTTTAATCTTTCGGCTTACGACAGCAATCAAAATGGTACCGTAGAACCGTCAGAACTCTCAGTTATGTTTATTTTTGCGGGTGGCGACCGTTCAACCGGATTCCTTGATCGTCCTTCTATTTGGCCGCATAAATTCTCTCACGATGATGTGACCCTAGATGGCAAAAAAATTGCCGATTATTGTGTGTTTGCTGACTACCAAGTTGATCATCAAGCGACGTTAGGCGTGATCGTACATGAGCTTGGCCATTTAATGCTTGGCTTGCCGGATTTGTACGCAAGGAACAGTGATGCCTCGATCGGTTCTTGGGGCGTGATGGGCGGTGGTTCATGGGCACAGAAACCGGGAGACTCATACGCAGGAGACACGCCAGTGAACATGAGTGCGTGGAGCAAACACGCCGCTGGTTTCGTAGTACCAACGATCACTCATGAAAGCCCGGTGCCTATTTCCGTGAACAACGACGATGCCAAACTGGTGTATCTCGACCCGTACTTGAAAGAGTTCGGCCCACGCGTTTATTTGGAAAACCGTACCTTTAGCGGTTACGACCGAGCATTGGCGGCAGAAGGCATACTAGCGACGTCGGTTAATGTCCAGAATCGCTTTAACGATGTTGGCGCGATGCAGGTTCAAATCATGCAGGCCGATGGTCTGAATGAGTTAGAACATGATGGAAGCAGTGATGCCGGCGATTTGTATCCTAATGGTGGTAATGTCATTTCAGATGCATCGACCCCGGGTCTGAGAGCGATCGCCGGGTTTGATACTGGGGTTCGTATTTCCAACATTGCCAGCAATACCAACGGCGGCAGTTTTTCTCTTGAGCATATAAACGAGCCAAATAAATCGGCATGGTTGAACTCTCTTCACCAAGGTTATGTGTACGCAAGTGGCAGTAACACTCTGGCGGTATCATTGGATTTGAATGCTGAGACAAAGCTTGATGGTCTTCAACTTTACGCGCAAAGCAATAGCGCTCAAAGTGACATGACTTATCGAGTATGGCGATTCCCATTCTCAGGTAACGTGGGCTACCGATTAATATTGGATCAGAACAATGCTGAACTTTTACAGCAAGGTAGCTTCCAAAAGCCATCCCGAATTTTATTCCCTCAACCGAGCCAATTAAGTGCGGGTCAGCACCTGTTAGTAGTGGAATTAGAAGGCGGTGAATTTGAATCGAACTTTGACTTTGGCCGCTTACTAAAAACTGAAAAATCATCCCTGCCTGCAATGTGGACTGGTAATTACAACGAGATAGGTACGTTTGGTTTGGAGCAAGCCGGGTTCTCTTATGTTCCGTTCGCAGCACTCTTGAATGTGGAGGTGAACAACATTGTTGAAGCGAAAGCTGATTCACTGCAAACCGATAAGAATACGCCAGTCGATCTGAACTTGATGGACAATGATTTCATGGCCATAGGGTATCAGTTCAATGTGGACATTGTGCAGAAGCCTGAGCACGGCACCATTTCTGGCAACCAATACCAACCTGAAGCAAACTTTGTTGGTTTGGACAGCTTCCAATATCGTTTGCTGTCTACGGATGGCGTGTATTCGTCTTCGGTTGTGAGCGTGCAGGTCGAAGTACTTGGTAGTAACGAAGCACCAAAAGCGCTCATCGATGTGGATAGCCAGGAGATTACTGCTGGACAGAAAGTAACGTTGTCGGCGGCAAACAGCACAGATGCGGATGGCGATGTGTTGAACTACCGATGGGAGCAATTGGCTGGTACTTCAGTTTCTATCGGAAATTCGACCAGTGCTACGGCAAGCTTTACAGTGCCTCAAGGTATAAAAGCGGGTGAGGTTCTGACATTCCGTCTAACCGTTACTGATCCAAGTAATGAAACCTCCAGTGCTACCGTCAATTTAACCATGCAAAACGCAGCGCCAGTCACGTTAGCAGATACGGCGACCGTTGCCGTTGGTGAAAGCATTGTGATTGATGCTGCTGGCAATGATTCGGATGTGAATGGCGATAAACTGGTTGTAGAAAGCGTACAGAACCTAACGGGCGTGGGAAGTGCGAGTGTAGAGAATGGTAAAATTCGTTTTCAAGCTCCGGATAGTGCGGTTGATAACATCAAGTTGCAATATAAGGTTTCAGATGGCAACGGTGCTACCGCAATAGGTGAAGTGACCGTTACGGTTGTCGCTTCCTTGAAAACAACGACATTCAAGAACTCTGAAGGTAGCGGCAGTGTTTCTTATTGGGCTCTGATGTTACTTGTTGCATTGGGCTGGCGACGCCGCGTCTAAAACGATATCGAATTACGGTATAAGCCACTCACATTGAGTGGTTTAATTTTTGTGCCCGTTTTACTTCCTAGTACCTCTCATTATCTTATGAGATGTGTTTCTCATTATTTTTAAAGCGATTTTTCTATTCAGCGGTTACCCTATGGGCAGATTTTTATAAATTAAGGATGTTGTATGTCAACCGAGGACTTTTCTGTTTCGGCAATATGCCGAGAAGCAGCAGTGATGGTCAGAAGGAACCTACTCGCAATTGTCATTGCTTGTATTCCATTGATCATCGTGCACTCAATTTTTGTGTTTATGTATCCTGAAATGACGGGGCAAGATCAAGCGAACGCTCAAGAAGGAAACATCGCGGGATTTTATTTCGTCACAATCATTTTATACCCACTTGTTGCCGCGATGGCGGCTGTGCGTGTACACCGAATTTATTTGATTGGCGATTACATGCACTCAGCGTTGGATGTATTTCGCTTGTCAGCCAGAGAGTTCCGTTTCATTGGCTGGTGGATATTATTTGGGTTGATGATGATGCTCGTCATTGGTATCCCAATCTTTGTGTTGTCGTTTCTCTATATTGCAGAAAGTGGTGAACCTGATTTTGTCGCCATGGCGTTTATCACAACGGTTGCAAGCATTCCGGGCTATTGGGTGATGGCGCGCTGGTCGTTCGTGTTGCCAGCGACCGCAATGGATCATCAGCCGCGCAGCTTGCGTCGTTCGTGGAACCAAAGCAGACCATACAACAAACAAGTATTCATTTTGATGGGCTTAATTCCATTGGGCGCGGGATTGCTCAGTCAGCTTATCTTTAGTCACTTTACTAACCTCTTCATGCTAAGCCTTGTGGGTGTTGCCTATGGTATTTTCGGTGCGTACCAGTTGGCTTTATTGTCGCTGAGCTATAAAACGGTCGTGGATATTGAACGCGCTCGTTTTGATACACCATCAGAGCCACCAAAAACGGGTGAAGAGTTTTCCGCTTAATCATTTGATCGCTTTTACATACCACTTCCGTTTGTGAGGTGGTATGCAGCGGGTTAATACCTTCCTACCACCTTCGCTTTATTCACGCAAAATACCCATGCCCATTTCATGGCTGAATGACAGTGACGTTCACACGTATACTGACAGCAGTACTTCTTTTTATTAAGGAATCCCACATGTCCATTTGGCAACGGGTCAGTTTCACCCATCGCTTTAGTCAATTGCCGTCAGCTTTCTATACTTTGGTCGAGCCGCAACCCTTGGATAATACTCGTTGGGTCGCTTGGAATGGTGAGTTGGCGCAGCAGTTTGGTTTACCAGCAGAGCAAAACGATGAGCTATTGGCGGTTTTTTCTGGGCAAAGCGAATTCGAACCGTTTCGTCCTTTGGCGATGAAATACGCAGGACATCAGTTTGGCGTTTACAACCCAGACTTGGGCGATGGACGTGGATTGCTGTTGGCGGAAATTGAGCATCAAGATGGCACTTGGTTTGATATTCACCTTAAAGGCGCGGGGCTAACCCCCTACTCGCGAACGGGGGACGGCAGGGCGGTGTTGCGCTCAACCGTTCGTGAGTATCTATGTAGTGAAGCCATGGCAGGGCTTGGGATCCCGACGACCCGTGCTCTTGGCATGATGGTCAGTGACACGCCGGTTTATCGCGAGAAAACAGAATTCGGCGCAATGTTGATTCGTATGGCGGAGACCCACGTGCGTTTTGGCCATTTCGAGCATTTTTTCTATACCAATCAATTGGCAGAGCAGAAGTTACTGGCGGACAAAGTGATCGAGTGGCACTTTGCTGATTGTGCATCGGCAGAGAAGCCATACGCTGCAATGTTTGGTGAAATTGTTCAGAAAACAGCGGACATGATTGCTTATTGGCAAGCGTATGGGTTTGCTCATGGGGTAATGAACACCGACAACATGTCGATCCTTGGTCAAACGTTTGATTACGGCCCGTTTGGTTTTCTTGATGATTATGATCCGGGATATATTTGTAATCATTCCGACTACCAAGGTCGTTATGCATTTGACCAACAGCCAAGAATTGCGCTTTGGAACCTCTCAGCACTCGCGCATGCGCTATCGCCACTCGTTGAGCGAGAAGATTTAGAAGCGTCGTTGAGTCAATTTGAAGTCCGGTTGAGTCAGCAGTTCAGCCGCCTAATGCGTGAGAAGTTGGGTTTAAAAACCAAGATCGCGGAAGATGGACGTTTATTTGAAGCAATGTTTGAGCTCCTTCACCAAAATAACACGGATTACACTCGCTTCTTTAGAACGCTTTCAAATCTTGATACTGATTCTTCTCAAGCCGTAATCGATTTATTTCTCGACCGAGAAGCTGCGCGAGCTTGGCTTGATCTGTACTTAGCTCGATGTGAACTAGAGGTTGATGAACTAGGGGATCTGATTTCAGCCGAACAGCGTTGCGAACAGATGCGTCAAGCCAATCCCAAATACATCTTGCGTAACTACTTGGCTCAGTTGGCGATTGATAAAGCGGAAGAAGGGGACTTTAGTGAATTACACCGATTGGCCGAACTGTTAAAGCGCCCATTTGATGAGCAACCCGAGTTTGATGATTACGCGAAATTGCCACCAGAATGGGGGAAGAAAATGGAGATAAGCTGTTCTTCATAAATGGGTCATTTCCCACCCATTTGAATCTTTTTCTTGGGTGGAATTCACTCGTTATACTCTGTGTTCATGTTAATGGGCTTTGTTAATTTATTGAAATACATATGAATTTTAACATGGTCCATTAATTGCTCTTTGTTGAACATCCGTACCCATCGCCTAATACCTAGTTATTCATGGACGGGATGGGATGTGATTCAACAAGGAGAATAATAATGTTTAAGCCTCTAACTCTACTATCTGTCTCTGCGCTTGCTGTAACGAGCTTTAACGCTGCCGCGAATTGTGACCCAGGTGAAACGGTCATCAAATTTAGCCATGTAACGAACGCGGACAAACACCCAAAAGGTATTGCGGCTTCGTTACTTGAAAAACGCGTTAACGAAGAGATGAACGGTAAAGTCTGTATGCAGGTGTTTCCGAACTCAACGCTTTACGATGATGATAAGGTGTTGGAAGCACTACTAAATGGTGATGTTCAACTCGCTGCACCTTCTCTTTCTAAGTTTGAGAAATTCACCAAAAAGTACCGCCTTTTCGATCTGCCTTTCTTATTCGACGATGTCGACGCTGTTGACCGCTTCCAAAACTCTGAAGCCGGTGAAAAGCTGAAAAACTCAATGAAACGACGTGGTCTACAAGGTATTGCGTTTTGGCATAATGGCATGAAGCAAATGTCAGCCAACAAGCCGCTCATTTCTCCAGCCGATGCTGAAGGGCTTAAGTTCCGTGTTCAAGCTTCTGACGTTCTCGTTGCTCAGTTTGAACAGCTAGGCGCAAACCCGCAAAAAATGTCATTCAAAGAAGTGTACGGTGGCCTGCAAACTAAGGTTATTGATGGTCAAGAAAATACTTGGTCAAACATCTACGGCAAAAAGTTCTTCGAAGTTCAAGATGGCATTACGGAAACGAACCACGGGATTCTGGATTACCTAGTAGTGACGTCAAACGACTTCTGGAAAAACTTACCAGACGATCAGCGCGAGCAGCTAAACACAATCATCCAAGAGGTGACAGCGCAGCGTAATGCTGAGTCGACCAAAGTGAACCTGGCGAACAAAAACAACATCATCGAAGCTGGTGGTGTGGTTCGCACGTTAACGCCAGAACAGCGCCAAGAGTGGGTCACTGCACTTCAGCCAGTATGGAAGAAGTTTGAAAAAGACATTGGTTCTGACCTAATCGAAGCCGCTTTGGCTTCTAACCAAAAATAATAACGCCTAGCACGCTTAGCCCTCTCGATTAGAGGGGGCTCTTTTCCCCTACAGACGACGTGATGTAATTATGGAACAGACTTTTTTTGCCAAGGCTGGACGAATCACCGATGCCATTGAAGAGACTTTGATTGCTTTCTTCCTAGGTGCCATGACCTTGTTAACCTTTGCCAATGTCATCTTTCGTTATGTCTTTAACGACAATATTCTTTGGGCGCTTGAGCTCACCGTCTTTATGTTCGCATGGATGGTGTTGGTCGGCGCTTCTTACGGTGTGAAAAAACACTTTCATATTGGTGTTGATGTGATCATCAACATAGTGCCAGAGGGCAAACGAAAAGCCTTGGCGTTATTTGCTGCAATATGCTGTTTAGCCTTCTCTATTTTGCTTTTAATTGGCTCTTGGAACTACTGGTATCCGTTCGCCACAGACCGAGCGTGGTATGAAACGGATGATATTCCAATGCCGGAAATGCTTCAGTTTATGGCGGATTGGTTAAACGAGGGAGAGCGTTACGAAAAGCTGCCACGTTTTATTCCTTATTTCGCTTTGCCGCTTGGTATGGCGTTGCTAACGCTGAGATTTGCTCAGGCAACATGGCAAATTGCTACCGGAAAGCTCGACCGACTGATTGCAGGGCATGAAGCGGAAGAAGAGCTAGAGGCGCTTCAAGAAGAGATGAGTGATGCCGGTGATCTTATGGCTCCAAAGGCCTCAGACAATTCTAAGAGCAAGGAGCAATAAGTCATGGATATCTTATTTCTATTTTTGATGGTGATTGGCTTCATGCTCGTCGGCGTGCCAATCGCAGTTTCTCTGGGTCTTTCCAGTATTCTTTTCCTTTTGATTCATTCGGATGCGTCTTTGGCGTCTGTTGCTCAAACGTTGTTTAATGCATTTGCTGGACACTACACTCTATTAGCAATTCCATTCTTCATTTTAGCTTCAAGCTTTATGTCGACAGGTGGTGTAGCGAAACGGATCATTCGTTTCGCGATTGCGATTGTAGGCTGGTTCCGTGGTGGTTTAGCGATGGCTTCGGTTGTCGCGTGTATGATGTTTGCCGCGCTGTCAGGTTCATCTCCAGCAACGGTTGTTGCCATAGGTAGCATCGTTATCGCAGGTATGATCAAAAACGGTTACTCAAAAGAGTTTGCGGCCGGCGTAATTTGTAACGCAGGTACGCTAGGGATATTAATTCCGCCGTCTATTGTCATGGTAGTTTACGCTGCCGCGACTGATGTATCAGTTGGACGTATGTTCCTCGGTGGTGTGATACCGGGTTTGTTGGCTGGCGTCATGCTGATGATAGCGATCTATATTGCTGCCCGTATTAAGAACCTGCCAAAACAACCATTTGTCGGTTGGAAAGAGACGTTTGATGCAGCTAAGGATGCAAGCTGGGGCTTGTTGCTGGTGGTGATTATTCTCGGTGGTATTTATGGCGGTATTTTCACCCCAACAGAAGCCGCTGCGGTTGCTGCTGTGTACTCGTTCTTTATTGCCAACTTTGTATACAAAGACATGGGGCCATTTGCTGATAAGCAAAATACTAAGCCTGCGTTAGTCAAAATTTTTCACACCTTCGTTCATAAAGACACCAAACACACGCTTTATGAAGCGGGTAAACTCACCATCATGCTGCTTTTCATTATTGCCAATGCGTTAATTTTGAAGCACGTTCTCACGGAAGAACGCATCCCGCAAATGATCACAGAGTCGATGATGTCAGCTGGTCTAGGACCAATCACCTTCTTGATTGTGGTGAACGTATTGCTGTTGATTGGTGGTCAGTTTATGGAGCCATCAGGCTTATTGATCATTGTTGCACCACTGGTGTTCCCAATTGCGATAGCACTGGGGATCGACCCAATTCACTTAGGTATTATGATGGTGGTGAATATGGAGATAGGTATGATAACACCACCTGTTGGGCTTAACTTGTTTGTTACTGCAGGTGTCGCCAAAATGTCGATGATGAATGTAGTAAAAGCCGCACTGCCATGGGTGGCGGTGATGTTCCTATTCCTCATTATTGTAACGTACGTGCCATGGGTGTCGACTTGGTTACCAACCACCTTGATGGGGCCAGAAATCATCACTAAATAATGGCACCAGATATTTGAAGAAAAACAAAAGAGGTGTGATGATTCACACCTCTTCGTCTATGGGTTTGTAGCTAGGCCTACGAGGGTCTGGGTGGACTCGCCGCTCGTAGCTTCGCCACTTCTTTTTATTCTTGCGCCGCTCTTCGCCTGAACGTCTCTCTTCTTGATATTGCCCGTCTACCATCACGGTATCTGTAATGATCGGTATTCTCACTTTCTCGTTCATATCCGTAACAACCATGATGAATCAGTTATTAAAAATTATGATTCAAGTTGGATATAATACCAATCCTTGAGAATCGTTTTATTTGTAGAGCTCTTTATCTATTTGATAGCGTTGCATTTTGTCATACAGAGTTTTTCGAGGCACATTCAGTTGCGCCATTGTCTGTTTAATGCTGCCGTTATTTTCCAGTAATGCGCCTTCAATGGCTGCTCTCTCGAACTCTGCTACTTGTTCTGCAAGACTTGAAGAAGGCTTGGCAACCGGAGTCGATTCTCCTAACTGAATTAATTTACCCAATAGCACGAAACGTTCAGCTGCATTTCTTAGTTCGCGAACATTGCCTGGCCAGTCATGGTTCATCAGTTGGGCGAGGTCGTGGGATGACAAGCTAGGAGAGCTTTTACCGTAACGTGAAGCCGCTACCAATAGGAAATGATGGAAGAGGGCAGGGATGTCTTCTTTCCGTTCACGCAGTGGCGGGAGATCTAAGGTAACCACATTCAGTCGATAGTAAAGATCTTGGCGAAAGGTTCCCTCTTCAGCAGCACGTTTCAAATCGACTTTGGTGGCGGCAATCACTCGAATATCTAAGGGCAAGAGTTCATTCGAGCCGACACGCTCAATCACACGCTCTTGCAGTACTCTCAGTAAACGGATTTGGGCTTGGATTGGCATTGACTCGATTTCATCCAAGAAAAGTGTACCGCCTTGAGCAAATTCAAACTTACCGATACGGCGGCTTTCTGCGCCAGTAAATGCGCCTTTTTCATGCCCGTAGAGTTCGCTCTCAATCAAATTCTCTGGTACTGCACCACAATTTACTGCGACAAAGTTTTGGTTCCGTCGAGAGCTTTGCTCATGCAAAGAACGGGCGATTAACTCTTTACCTGTACCAGTTTCGCCAAACAATAAGATATCTGCATCAGTATCGGCGATGTGAGCAATGGTTTCGCGTAACATTTGAATGCTAGACGTTTCTCCGATAACACGAGGTCCGAGCGTTTTACTTGCCTTGAGAGACAGGCGTAACTTCTCGTTTTCAACCGTTAATTGGCGCTTCTCAATGGCGCGCTTGACGGTTTCAACTAGGTGCTCAGGTGGGAATGGCTTTTCGATAAAATCATACGCTCCTTGGTGTAACGCATTAACCGCCATTGAGATATCGCCATGACCAGTAATCATAATCACGGGAAGATGGGTGTCTTTTCGCACAAGGGTATTCAGTAAATCCATCCCTGAAATACCGGGTAAGCAAATATCGGTAATCACCACTCCTGGCTCGGCTCCCTGCTTAATGGCGAGTAAGGCAGATTCAGCGTCTGGAAAGAATGTGGCATCGATATCTGCCAATTCAAACGTTTGTTCTATTGCCAGTCTAAGATCGGCTTCATCATCAATAAAAAACACCTGACACATGATCTCATCCTTTTGATTGTTCTGTGTTGTTAGGAGCGATAGGTAAACACAATGAAAATCGAGCTCCGCCTTGTTCTCGATTTTGGGCACATAATCTTCCGTTCATACTGGCTAAGATTTGTTGCGAGATAGAGAGTCCTAAACCTAACCCATTTTGTTTGGTAGTTAGGAAAGGCTCACACAAGTCCGAAAGTGAGAAATCTCCAAGCCCTGGACCATTGTCATCTACATGAATCCAAACCAAACCGGCATGTTCGTCTTGCTCTATGGATAACTGTACTTGTTTGTCTTGTTGCTCTTTGAGAGCCTCTATCGCATTGGTCAGTAAATTAACCAACACTTGTTCAAGTTGAATGATATTGATCTGAACTTCAACATCGTGCTCTGGTACCTGCGTTTCTAGCGTGACACGTGCAGATTTAAGTGCGGGTTTCATCAGCTCTTTGACTGAGGCAATTACTGGAAACAAACGAGATTGAGCCAGCTCGTTTCCACTGGTTTTTTTAGCGAAAGAACGAAGCTGCTGACTGATGTTTGCCATACGATCAGTGAGGGCTGAGATGCGAGTTAGATTATCTTCCACTCGCTCATATTTTTCTTTTTGGAGGAACAGCTTGCCGTTTTCAGCAAAGCTGCGAATGGCCGCAAGTGGATTATTCAGTTCATGACTGATACTGGCTGACATTTGCCCCAATACTGCTAGTTTCGCAGCTTGAACGAGTTCGTCTTGCGTTAGGCGAAGTGTTTGTTCGGTTTCTATTCTCTGGGCGATTTCTGCTTGCAATTCTGCGGTGCGAGCCATGACTTGATATTCAAGTTTTTGATTGGCCTCTTGTTGAATTCTCTCAAGTTGTAAGTGGCGTTGTTGACGGTGATAGATGAGCTGGCCAATTAAAAACAACACTGTGAATGCAAGAGTAAGTACAAAAATGTAACCCATAGTGAGCCAGACGATAGACTGCTTGGGAGATAGTACACGGATGGTCAGCTTGAGCTCTGGTAGGGGCAACGAAGAGACCACCAAGGTCCCTTTGTTATATGGGTAACCTTGTTTAAGCTCAGAATGCGTTTCCTCCACATTGCCCACCAATCCTAGAGTTTCAATTGGCTCATCAAGGTATTGTCGGCTTGCCCAAACTTGTTTTCTTTCATTCTCAGTCAGTGGTTGTAAGCTTTTGAGTAGCCAATCACTTCGGCTGCTCATGAAAACAATCCCGTGCGGATCGCTCGCGACGAACACACTATTTGGTTGCTGCCAGTTGTCTTCTATCTTACTCAAGTCCATCTTAACCACGACCACACCAAGGACGCCGCCCGCGTATATGATCGGATAAGAATAGTAGTAGCCACGCTTACCCGAAGTCGAACCCAGCGCGTAGTATTGGCTTCGTTCTCCAACGATTGCTTGTTTGAAATAAGGGCGGAACGCAAAATTTCGTCCAATAAAAGATCGCTCTTTACGCCAGTTGCTGGCCGCGACCGTCGTACCCCATTGATCGATTAAATAGGTATCTGCCGCTTCAATCACGTCATTAACGGATTCTAAATACCGATTGGTGAGTTCCAGTTGGGCACTGTTATTTGGATGCAGTAACGCTTGATGGAGAGGGTCATCTTTGGCCAGAAGGTTAGGGATATGGGCGTATTTATCGAGTTTGTTTTTAATATGACTAGAAAATTGCTCAAGTTGGGACTGGTGTTTATCAAGCAATGATTGATAACTAGTCTGCCAAACCCAATGACCACCTATGATTGCGCAAAGGAAATAGAAGGCAAAAAAAGTCAGCAGAATCCGGTTTTTTTGCGACATCCTTACACTCCTTAAACCTTTCCTTTGGTCACGTAAGAAAATGTTAATAGTTTGTAGGGAGGATTAGGGATTTAGTTTTCAACTCTGTGGAGTAAAACAAGAGCAAGATCTCTTTTTAGGCTTTTCGATAAAAAAACCGGTCGATTCTCTTGAAAAAGTCGCTATTGTCCCCATTCTAGATATGCTGACGATACTTAGACGGTGTTTGAATCGCATTTTTGAAGAAAAAATGGGTCAGCATTCGAGAATTTAGCGCAGACAATGTCCACATAGTGGCTATTGGCTCGACAGGGTTGCGACAGATCGCTAGAATGTCGCGTCTAAAAATTCTGTCCTGAGGCTAATAGGAGATACCTTTGGTAATTTTATCGAAGATATCACTGATTAGTCCGGTACTGACAAACAGTATCGATACTCGATTTAAATTAGGTGTTCGGACAGAACACTACACAAGGATGAAGCGTAAGCTCCGCTGAGTTTCGCTCATACGCTCGGAAAACCGAGCCACTTTAGAGGTTTATATATAATGCAAGTTACTGTTGAAACGCTAGAGGGCCTAGAGCGCCGTCTAAACATTACTGTTCCAGCTGCAAACATCGAAGACGCTGTAACAGCTGAACTACGCAACATCGCTAAAAACCGTCGTTTCGATGGTTTCCGTAAGGGTAAAGTGCCTCTAAAAATGGTTGCTAAGATGTACGGCAAAGCAGTACGTCAAGACGTTCTTGGTGAAGTTATGCAACGCCACTTCATCGAAGCTATCGTTAAAGAGAAAATCAACCCAGCTGGCGCTCCAACTTTCGCTCCTGTAGAAAACAAAGAAGGTTCAGACCTAGTTTTCACTGCAACTTTTGAAGTTTACCCAGAAGTTGAGCTTCAAGGCCTAGAAAACATCACTGTTGAAAAACCGCTAACTGAAGTTAAAGACGCAGACGTAGAAGAGATGATCGATACTCTACGTAAGCAACAAGCTACTTGGGTTGAAGTTGAAGAAGCAGCAGAAGATGGCAAACGCGTAAGCATTGACTTCGTTGGTTCTATCGACGGTGAAGAATTCGAGGGCGGTAAAGCTGAGAACTTCCCACTAGAAATGGGCGCTGGTCGCATGATTCCTGGTTTCGAAGACGGTATCGCAGGTAAAACTGCAGGTATGGAATTCGACATCGACGTGACTTTCCCAGAAGATTACCACGCTGAAAACCTAAAAGGTAAAGCAGCTAAGTTCGCAATCAAAGTGAACAAAGTTGAAGCTCGTGAACTACCAGAACTAAACGACGAGTTCGTTGCTAAGTTCGGTGTTGTTGAAGGCGGTGTTGAAGCACTTAAAGCTGAAGTTCGTAAAAACATGGAACGCGAGCTTAAGCAAGCTGTTAAGAACCGCATCAAAGAGCAAGCGATTGACGGTCTAGTTGAGCAAAACGACATCAACGTACCATCAGCGCTTATCGAGCAAGAAATCCAAGTTCTACGTCAACAAGCTGCACAACGCTTCGGTGGTAACCCAGAAGCTGCTGCTCAGCTTCCACGTGAACTGTTCGAAGAGCAAGCTAAACGTCGCGTAGTAGTTGGTCTTCTACTAGGTGAAGTAATCAAGTCTGAAGAGCTAAAAGCGGACGACGAGAAAGTTAAAGCTCTGATTGAAGAAATGGCTACTGCATACGAAGATCCATCAGAAGTTATTGCTTACTACGAGCAAAACGAAGAAATGATGAACAACATGCGCAACGTAGCTCTAGAAGAGCAAGCAATCGACGCGATCATCGCTAAAGCACAGGTTTCTGAGAAAGAAGTAGGCTTCAACGAGCTACTTAACCAACAACAACCTGCTGCTTAATAAGCAATATCTTGCGTAGAAGGTTGACTTAACGTTAACTATTCTGCTAACAATGGTCCGTATGATAGTCATCATCCGGGCCATTTATTTTAGGGACATAAGAATATGAGCTACCAAGAAAAAAATGCAATGTCGCCAATTATGGACGCGCTAGTACCAATGGTGGTTGAACAAACTTCCCGCGGCGAACGCTCTTACGACATCTACTCACGTCTGCTGAAAGAGCGCGTGATTTTTTTAACGGGTCAAGTGGAAGACCACATGGCAAACCTTGTCGTGGCTCAGCTACTTTTCCTAGAATCTGAAAATCCAGATAAAGATATTTTCCTATACATCAACTCGCCAGGCGGCAGCGTAACAGCTGGTATGTCTATCTACGATACCATGCAGTTTATTAAGCCAAATGTTAGCACTGTATGTATGGGTCAAGCATGTTCAATGGGTGCCTTCCTGTTAGCAGGTGGTGCGCCAGGTAAGCGCTACGTACTGCCTAACTCTCGTGTAATGATCCACCAACCATTGGGTGGTTTCCAGGGTCAAGCTTCTGATATCCAAATCCATGCTCAGGAAATCCTGACCATTAAGCAGAAGCTAAACAAGTTGTTAGCAGAACATACTGGCCAACCTCTTGAAGTCATTGAGCGCGATACTGATCGTGATAACTTCATGTCATCAGAGCAGGCTGTGGAATACGGTATCGTGGATGCAGTGTTAAGCCACCGCGGCGAGTAATTAGCCAGCGCATTTTGGCAAAAATTGATATACACTCATTCATGAAGAGTAAAGGCTAAGAGGTTAGCGAATGACAGATAAAAGCAAAGAAAGTGGCAGCGGTAAATTGCTGTACTGTTCTTTCTGCGGCAAAAGTCAGCACGAAGTTCGCAAGCTAATCGCAGGTCCGTCAGTGTACATTTGCGACGAGTGTGTCGACTTATGTAACGATATTATTCGCGAAGAAATCAAGGATGTTCTCCCTAAGAAAGAATCTGAAGCGTTACCAACGCCAAAACAGATCCGTGAACACCTTGATGACTATGTGATCGGGCAAGATTACGCGAAAAAAGTGCTCGCAGTTGCGGTATATAACCACTACAAGCGTTTACGCAATGGTGATACAACGAGTGAAGGTGTGGAGCTTGGTAAAAGTAACATCCTTCTAATTGGCCCAACAGGTAGCGGTAAAACACTACTTGCTGAGACATTAGCTCGATTCTTGGATGTGCCATTTACAATGGCAGACGCAACCACACTAACCGAGGCTGGTTATGTGGGTGAAGACGTTGAAAACATCATCCAAAAGCTTCTGCAAAAATGTGATTACGATGTAGCTAAAGCTGAACGCGGCATCGTTTACATTGATGAAATTGATAAAATTTCACGCAAAGCTGAAAACCCATCTATTACGCGTGACGTATCTGGTGAAGGTGTTCAGCAGGCGCTACTAAAACTTATCGAAGGTACGGTTGCATCGGTTCCACCTCAAGGTGGTCGTAAGCACCCTCAGCAAGAATTCCTGCAAGTGGACACGTCGAAGATCCTGTTCATCTGTGGTGGTGCATTTGCTGGCCTAGATAAGGTGATTGAGCAGCGTGTTGCAACAGGTACAGGTATTGGCTTCGGTGCGGAAGTTCGTTCTAAAAACGAATCGAAGACCGTGGGTGAGCTATTTACTCAGGTTGAGCCTGAGGATCTAGTGAAGTACGGACTCATTCCAGAATTCATTGGTCGTCTTCCTGTGACAACAACACTGACTGAGCTTGATGAAGAAGCGTTGATTCAGATCCTATGTGAACCGAAGAACGCATTAACCAAGCAATACGCAGCATTGTTTGAGCTTGAAAACGCTGAACTTGAGTTCCGAGAAGATGCGCTGCGCGCTATCGCTAAGAAAGCAATGGAGCGTAAAACAGGTGCTCGTGGTTTACGCTCGATCCTTGAAGGCGTATTACTGGAAACCATGTACGAACTGCCATCTGCGACAGACGTAAGTAAGGTCGTGATTGATGAGTCCGTCATTAATGGTGAGTCAGAGCCATTGCTTATTTATAGCAACTCAGACAATCAGGCCGCTGGAGCAGAGTAAATTCAGCCGTAATGAAAAAGGAGGTAAGTAATTACCTCCTTTTTTTATTTCTCTTATTGAATCCAAACAATTAGCCCCCATATAAATCGATAAGTAATACGTAAACGTGAAAGCGGAAGAGAGAATTATATGAACTTGGAACGTTCCGAGCGTATCGAGATCCCGGTACTACCTCTACGTGACGTAGTGGTCTACCCGCACATGGTTATTCCATTGTTTGTTGGTCGTGAGAAATCGATTAGCTGTTTAGAAACGGCGATGGAAACCAACAAACAAGTTCTTCTTGTGGCACAAAAGCAAGCTGATACTGACGAGCCTACGGTTGACGACCTATTTGAAGTAGGTACGGTAGCCACCATTCTCCAGCTACTGAAGCTTCCGGATGGCACAGTAAAAGTACTGGTTGAAGGCCAGCAACGTGCGAAAATTAATCACTTTAAAGAGAGTGACTTCTTCCTAGCGGAAGCGGAATTTGTGGTTACGCCAGAATTGGATGAGCGTGAGCAAGAAGTGATTGTTCGCAGTGCGATCAATCAGTTTGAAGGCTTCATTAAGCTAAACAAGAAGATTCCACCAGAAGTTTTAACCTCACTCAACGGTATCGACGAAGCAGCACGCTTAGCGGATACCATTGCAGCTCATATGCCGTTGAAGCTGGTGGATAAGCAGCAAGTACTTGAAATTGTTGATGTCACTGAGCGTCTGGAATTCCTAATGGGCCAGATGGAATCAGAGATCGATTTGCTGCAAGTTGAAAAACGCATTCGTGGTCGCGTTAAAAAGCAAATGGAAAAATCTCAGCGTGAGTACTATCTGAATGAGCAAATGAAAGCGATTCAGAAAGAACTTGGTGAGATGGAAGACGCACCAGACGAGTTCGAAACGCTGCAGAAGAAGATTGACGAATCAAAAATGCCTCAAGAGGCACGTGAAAAGACTGAGCAAGAGCTGCAAAAGCTTAAGATGATGTCTCCAATGTCTGCCGAAGCAACAGTGGTTCGTAGCTACATCGATTGGATGGTCAGCGTGCCTTGGGCTAAACGCTCAAAAGTTAAGAAAAATTTAGCGAAAGCAGAAGAGATTCTTAATGAAGACCACTACGGTCTAGAGCGCGTAAAAGAGCGTATTCTTGAATACTTGGCGGTTCAAAACCGAATCAATAAGTTAAAAGGTCCAATCCTTTGTCTTGTTGGTCCTCCAGGTGTGGGTAAAACGTCTCTTGGTCGTTCAATTGCTTCTGCTACGGGTCGTAAGTACGTTCGTATGGCGCTGGGTGGTGTACGTGATGAAGCAGAAATCCGCGGTCACCGCCGTACTTACATTGGCTCATTGCCAGGTAAATTAATCCAGAAGATGTCGAAAGTTGGCGTGAAGAACCCATTGTTCTTATTGGACGAAATCGACAAAATGTCTTCAGATATGCGCGGCGATCCGGCATCAGCGCTATTAGAAGTACTTGATCCTGAACAGAATAACTCGTTCAACGATCACTACTTAGAAGTGGATTACGACCTTTCTGACGTTATGTTCGTTGCAACCTCGAACTCAATGAACATTCCAGGTCCATTGTTAGACCGTATGGAAGTTATTCGTTTATCTGGTTACACCGAAGACGAGAAGCTGAACATTGCAAAACGTCACCTTGTTGATAAGCAAGTGAAGCGCAATGGTCTAAAACCGGATGAGATCATCATTGAAGACTCTGCGATTATTGGCATCATCCGTTATTACACTCGTGAAGCGGGTGTCCGTAACTTAGAACGTGAGATCTCTAAGATCTGCCGTAAAGCCGTGAAGAACATCTTGCTGGATAAAGACATCAAGTCAGTAACGGTAACGATGGACAACCTAAAAGAGTACTTGGGTGTTCAACGTTTCGATTACGGTAAAGCGGATGAAAGTAACCGAATTGGTCAAGTGACAGGTCTAGCTTGGACAGAAGTGGGTGGTGATCTGCTAACGATTGAAACTCAATCTATGCCAGGTAAAGGTAAACTGACGCAAACGGGCTCTCTTGGTGACGTGATGCAAGAGTCTATTCAAGCCGCAATGACAGTAGTTCGCTCTCGTGCAGAAAAACTGGGTATCAATACTGACTTCTACGAGAAGAAAGATATTCACGTGCACGTACCAGAAGGCGCGACGCCAAAAGATGGCCCAAGTGCGGGTACTGCAATGTGTACTGCTTTGGTTTCAGCTCTGACAGGTAACCCAGTGAAAGCCGAGGTGGCGATGACGGGTGAAATCACACTGCGTGGTGAAGTCCTACCTATCGGTGGCCTAAAAGAGAAGTTACTTGCGGCACACCGTGGCGGCATTAAGACTGTGCTAATTCCAAAAGACAACGAGCGTGATTTGGAAGAGATTCCTGATAATGTTATCGCTGATCTGGAAGTCATCCCTGTCCAGTGGATTGATGAAGTACTGAAAGTCGCACTAGAGCGAGACCCGACGGGCGTTGAGTTTGAGTCTCAAAAATAGTGATGTGCAGCAAAAATAAGTAAAAGTTTACGCTGATAAGTCTAAAAAGGCTTGTCAGCGTTTTTTTTGGGCGCTAAGTTAGTTTCGATAGCTGCCAGCCCTTGACGAATAAGGGATGGAGCATATTTTCTTAACAATGGAACGAAAGTCATCACAAAAATAATCACAGATGACACAAAGGGGAAATTACAGTGAATAAAACTCAGTTAGTAGAACAAATCGCAGAAAATGCAGACATTTCTAAAGCGTCAGCGGGTCGTGCTCTAGATGCATTCATCGAAGCAGTAAGCGGCACTCTTCAGTCTGGTGATCAAGTTGCTCTAGTTGGCTTTGGTACATTCAGCGTTCGTACTCGTGCTGCACGTACTGGTCGTAACCCAAAAACTGGTGAAGAAATCCAAATCGCAGAAGCAAAAGTACCAGCTTTTAAAGCTGGTAAAGCACTGAAAGACGCTTGTAACTAATCACAGCGTTAATTCTGTAACCGGCCATTTGCTTAACTTTTGCTCAAACAATAAGTTTCGAACAAAAATTTACAAACTTCGAGCCGAACTTTCTTAAATTATGCGCATCATACTGATGCGCATTTCTTTTTCTGATATTATTGCGCCATTATTTCTATTAGATAGAAGCAGTAGGCTTCAATTGTGGAGAGCAGTTAAATTATGATGGATCGACTACGCGAAGGCGTGAATAGCATCGCGGTCAAAATTATCCTTGGGCTTATCATCCTGTCTTTCGTTTTTGCAGGTGTGGGTAGCTACATCGTTAGTGGTAACAACAACTCTGCAGCGAAAGTCGGTAACACTGAGATTCCTCGTGGTGAGTTCGAGATGGCATACCAAAATGAGCGTAACCGTATGCAAGCTCAGTTGGGTGACTACTTCTCTCAAATGCTGGCTGACCCTGCATATGTTGAATCTTTCCGCAAATCCGTTTTAGATCGAATGATCAATGACGTGTTGCTTGACCAACAAGCAGAAGCTTTAGGTCTGCGAATCAGCGACACCCAAGTTCGCAGCATGATTCTAGACATGCCTCAATTCCAATCTAATGGTCAGTTCGATCAAGAGATCTATCAAGCTTCTCTGCGTCGTGCAGGCTTTTCGCCAGATTCTTTTGCTGAGTACATGCGTCGTGAATTGGTTCGTGAACAACTGCTGAATGCACTACAAAACAGTGAATTTATTCTGCCAGGTGAAGTACAGGCAGAAGGTAAGCTGTTTACTCAAACTCGTGATATTCGCACGATTAAAATCGACTTAGCAGAGTTTGCGAAAAACATTGAATTGACTGACGAAGAAATTCAACAGTACTACAAAGCAAACCCTGATAACTTTACTCGCCCAGAGCAGGTTAGAGTCGCTTATATCGAACTGTCTGCTGAAGCGCTAAAGGAACAAGTTAATGTTTCTGATGCTGAGGTGAAAAAGTACTACGAAGAGCACTTAAACAAATACTCTTCAGAAGAGCAGCGTCGTGTCGCTCATATTCTTGTAGAAGGGGACGATGAAGCAAAAGCGCAGGCTATCCTAGATGAGCTAAATGCGGGTGCAGATTTTGCGACGCTTGCTCAAGAGAAATCTGACGATTTTGGCAGCGCTGAAAACGGTGGTGACTTAGGTTGGATTGAGCGTGATGTGATGGACCCTGCTTTTGAAGAAGCGGCATTCGCGTTGAAGAATCCAGGCGATACGTCGGGTCTAGTAAAGTCGGACTTTGGTTACCATATTATCAAGCTTGAAGAGCTAAAAGACTCTGTGGCGAAGCCATTTGAAGAAGTAGCCGCTGAAATCAAACAAGAAATGGTTGACCAACAAGCGGTTGATCAATTCTACGAGCTACAAAGCGAACTTGAGCGCGTAGCGTTTGAATACCCAGACTCATTGTATGACGCTTCTCAAGCCGTTAACCAAGAAGTGAAGACAACGGACTTTATTTCTCAGGTTGACGCACCTGAAGTGCTTCGTAACCCTGCGGTAATGCAAGCAATCCTTAGCCCTGAAGTAAAAGAAGATGGCTTAAACTCTGAAGCTATCGAAGTTGCACCTGAACATATTATTGTTGTTCGTGTTGAAGATGCACGTGATGAGACGGTTCTTCCATTAGAAGAAGTGAAAGATCAGGTTATTGCAGAGCTTTCTCGCGTTAAGGGTGAGCAAGATGCGATGGAACTTGGTACACAGGTTGTTGCTGCATTGAAAGAAGGTAAGACAGATGTGCTTACTGAAAACAACCTTGCATTTGGTGAACAAGAGACAGTAGATCGCCGTTCTCCGTTGGCAACAACGGTATTCGCGATGGCAAAACCAGTCGATGGCAAGCCAGTATATGGTCAGTCTAAAGATCTTGAAGGTAACATTGTTATCATCGAGCTTGATGCTGTAAATGCTGAGCTAGATAGTGAGTTAGAAGAGCAAGTTGCGATGCAAATGCAGCGTGCATCTTCTCAGCAAGACCTATCCTCTGTGCTAGCAGTACTGCGAGCAAACACTGACATTGAGTACTTTATTGGTAAGCGTCTACGAACCGACTCATTGACTTTCTAATATCTACGCAGATACCGCCAACTAAGGCGGTATCTGTCATTCTGAGCGGTATTCTGTAGGGGCGGACTATTCCGTCTTTGGCATTTTCC
>NZ_VHSQ01000017.1:0-81208 GCF_013048515.1 Vibrio sp. 1-2 (7-a) | reverse complement strand
GCTTGGCGACCATAGCGTTTTGGACCCACCTGATTTCCATGCCGAACTCAGAAGTGAAACGAAATAGCGCCGATGGTAGTGTGGGGCTTCCCCATGTGAGAGTAGGACATCGCCAGGCTTTAAATTTGAAAAAGCCCACTCGAAAGAGTGGGCTTTTTTACGTTTCTGGGTTTTGAAAATTACCTAAGCACTCAGAACTCAAAACGTCTATCGTTAAGGTGTAATGTATTTACTCTCTGCCACTTTCCAAAAAGCCTTCACTAATGGATTCTCTAACTGATTTTTGTTGCAGCAGACACCAAGTTCAAAAGGCTTAATTGGCAACACTTTTAAGCGATTTATCTTCTCTCTCACCGGGCTATTGTTGATCACGACATCAGGTGCGATACCTACACCGCATCCTAGTGCAACCATACTTACGATGGCTTCATGCCCTGACGTTTGCGCGTAGATATTCGGCTTTATTTTCATTTGTTTGAGCCAAGTATTGGCTCTATCTCTTGCTGTCCCTGCTTCTGGGAGAATGAATGGAATGACTGACCAGTTTGGTCTTTCTTTTTGTAGCTCCTCCGCAAATGAACTCACGCCGACAGGAGCGATGACAGAAAGCGGTATTTCACTGATCGTTTCAAATGCGATTTTGCTTGGCATCTGCTCAGATTTGGCTGAGATGGCAATATCGGCTTCATCTGCTAGAATTTTGTCGATCGCTTGAGCTGGATCGCCGGTTGATAGCTTAAATTCGATAAAAGGATGCTGCAGACGAAAATCAGAGATTAACTCTGGCAGGTGGCTGTAGCTTGCAGTAACCGAACAAAAGAGACGGATTTCTCCTTTCAACTCGTCCTCTGCTCCCTTTAGGTGACTTTGGTACTGCTGCCATTCGCCAAGAATTTTTAAGGCGACAGGAACCAGTTTTTTGCCTTGGCTCGTTAAATCAACACTGCGATTGTCCCGCAAAAATAATTGTTGGCCAGTTTCTTCCTCTAGCTTTTGTACTTGTCTGCTCAAGGCTGAAGGACTCACATGCATCGCTGCTGCGGTCTTAGCGAAACTTTTACTCTCACACAGATGAATAAAAAGTTGCAGGCTTTTGATATTCATTAAATCTTCATTTCCATGTTGCACAAATTGCAATAACTAATTGTGAATATATCACTTTAAGCAATTTAATGTCTGTTTTAGTATGAAGTTATTCGGTAAGGCAATTACCGACCTCAATGGAAGAATCTTAAAGGAGCACCCAGATGGCTAATTATTTCAATACCTTAAACTTGCGCGAGCAGTTGGACCAATTAGGTCGTTGTCGCTTTATGGACCGTAGCGAATTTGCTTCAGAAGCGGATTACTTAAAAGGCAAGAAAGTGGTCATCGTAGGTTGTGGTGCTCAAGGTCTTAACCAAGGTCTGAATATGCGTGACTCTGGTCTAGACGTTGCTTATGCGCTTCGCCAAGCAGCGATTGATGAGCAACGCCAGTCATTCAAAAACGCAAAAGACAACGGTTTTGAGGTAGGTAGCTACGAAACGCTAATTCCACAAGCTGACTTAGTAGTAAACCTTACTCCTGATAAGCAGCACACAAACGTTGTTGAGACGGTAATGCCGCTAATGAAAGAAGGCGCAGCGCTAGGTTACTCACACGGCTTCAACGTTGTTGAAGAGGGCATGCAAATCCGTAAAGACCTAACAGTAGTAATGGTTGCACCTAAGTGCCCGGGCACGGAAGTTCGTGAAGAGTACAAGCGTGGTTTCGGTGTTCCAACTCTTATCGCTGTTCACCCAGAGAACGACCCAAAAGGTGAAGGTTGGGATATCGCGAAAGCTTGGGCTGCAGCAACAGGTGGTCACCGTGCAGGCTGTCTAGAGTCTTCTTTTGTTGCTGAGGTGAAATCTGACCTAATGGGTGAGCAAACTATCCTTTGTGGCATGTTGCAGGCTGGCTCTATCGTATGTTACGAGAAGATGATTGCTGATGGTATCGATCCTGGCTACGCAGGCAAGCTTCTTCAATACGGTTGGGAAACCATCACTGAAGCACTGAAGTTTGGTGGTATCACTCACATGATGGATCGCCTAACGAACCCTGCAAAAGTGAAAGCATTTGAACTTTCTGAAGAGCTAAAAGAGCTGATGCGTCCGCTATACAACAAGCACATGGATGACATTATCACAGGTCACTTCTCTAGCACTATGATGGCTGACTGGGCAAACGACGATGCGAACCTACTAGGCTGGCGTGCAGAAACGGGTGAAACTGCTTTCGAAAACTACCCAGAAACTGACGTAGAAATCTCTGAGCAAGAGTACTTCGATAACGGTATCCTGATGGTTGCTATGGTTCGTGCGGGTGTTGAGCTAGCATTCGAAGCAATGACGGCATCTGGCATCATCGATGAGTCTGCTTACTACGAGTCTCTACACGAGCTGCCACTTATCGCAAACACTATCGCACGTAAGCGTTTATACGAGATGAACGTGGTTATCTCTGATACGGCTGAATATGGTAACTACCTATTTGCTAATGTAGCAACGCCGCTACTGCGTGAAAAATTCATGCCTTCTGTTAGTACAGACGTCATTGGTAAAGGTCTAGGTGAAACGTCTAACCAAGTGGATAACGCGACTCTTATCGCTGTGAATGAAACAATCCGCAACCACCCTGTAGAATACATCGGTGAAGAACTACGTGGTTATATGACAGATATGAAGCGCATCGCGGTTGGTGGCTAATTTTCTTTGCTGCAAAGCGGAGAAAATATTAAATGAACTCCAGGCAGACTGGAGTGGTAAATACAAAATAAAACACAACATCTAATCAAAAGGCTTGGTCGCCGTTGACCAAGCCTTTTTGTTTTTAGCCGATTTATCTGCGCGCCGATAAGAAAAACGCTCCTTTGTGAGGAGCGTTTTAACACTTATTTTTCTGCAAGCTTCTCTTCAAGCTCCGCCAATTTCTGTTCCATTTCTGTCAGCTTTTGACGCGTGCGCAGCAAAACTTGAGTCTGAACATCAAACTCTTCGCGGCTTACGACATCTAACTTATTCAGTTGGCCTTGGATTACTTGGCGAACCTTCTGATCAACATCAGAGCCTAACTCTTTTACAGGTTGAGGCATTGAGTCGTGAATCTGTTTAGCAATTTGCTCTAATTTCTTTGGGTCAAACATAGTGGCTAAAACTCCTTTTGATTTGTCCTCATTTTAAGTAAATGATACGTGAAAGTCGCCATTTAGATGGCAAAAAAGAGAGCGGCAATAAAAAAGGTCACCGAAGTGACCTTTTTGAATGCCTTAAAAGCTTATCTGTTATCCGCTAATTCACGGTGGGCTGCTTTCGCTTCATCAACTCGTGCTAACTTCTCCAAGTCTTTGTCTTCAACAAATACTGGCAGTGGTTTGTGTTTTTCAGCTAAGTAGCTGTAAATCACAGGTAGTACGAATAGTGTGAACAATGTACCGATTGCAAGGCCAGCAACGATGACGATACCGATACTGAAACGTTGCGCGGCACCTGCACCGGTAGCGTACATCAGCGGGATCAGACCTGCGATCATTGCTGCGGTTGTCATTAGGATAGGGCGAAGACGTACTTTCGCAGCCTCCATCACCGCATCAATACGAGACAGTTTATTATGTAACTGCTCTTCTTTGGCTACTTCACAGATCAAGATACCGTGCTTGGTGATCAGGCCGACCAGCGTGATCAAACCAACCTGCGAGTAGATGTTCATTGAGGCAGTACCCCACGCCAACGCGATCAAGGCACCACATATTGCTAGCGGTACAGATACCATGATGACAATAGGGTCGCGGAGTGATTCAAATTGAATCGCCAGAACGAGGAAGATGATCGCAAGTGCAAGACCAAAGGTTGCATACAAGGCACTACCTTCCGTTACAAACTGACGAGATTCGCCCATGTAATCGTGGTTATAGCCTGCAGGCAGTTTGGTTTGTGCGATGTCTTCAAACCAGTTAATTGCATCACCCATAGCAACGTTAGGCGATGGCACCGCACCTACCGTCGCGGAGTTTAACTGGTTGAAGTGTGGCAAAGAGCGAGGCTCTGCAATCACATCAATCGTAATCAAGCTGCTTAGTGGGACGGCTTTACCATCAACAGAACGCACATAGTAGTTCTTCATCGACTCTGGGTTTAGACGCCATTTACGTTCAACTTGAGGAATCACTTCATATGAGCGGCCGTTAAGGTCGATACGGTTAACGTAACCATCAGCCATCATGGTGCTGAGAGTGATACCAATATCTTGCATGGTCACACCGTAGGCACCGGCTTTGTCTTTGTCGATCTTAATCTTCATAGTTGCTGAATCGTAGTTCAGGTCTAGATCGGAATAGACAAACATTGGACTACTTGCAACATCGGTCAGGATATCGCTAGCGATAGTAAACAAGCTTTCGAAGCTATTTGGTGTCGTAATTACAAACTGGACAGGTAGGCCTGAGCCCGCACCAGGCAGTTCTGGCATTTGGAACGCAGTGACAGACATACCTGGGACACTTGAAACTAGGCCTCCCACACGTTTTGTTATTTCAGATTGACTTGCTTCTCGTTCACTCCATGGCTTCAATGTTGCTAGACCAAACGCTTGGTTTGAGTTCGGCACACCGTTAAATACCTGAGCGTATTCTACTTCTGGCTGATCAGAGAGAATCTTATTCACGTCATCCATGGTGTTTTGGATGTAGTCCAAGTTCGCGTTTGATGGTGCGGTACCCATCAGAACAACTACACCTTTATCTTCGGACGGCGCCAGCTCACTAGGAATAAACTTAAATAGAATCGGTAAGCTCGCAAATACAATTATCGCAAATGCAATTACAACAGGACGGTGAGCCATGACTGCTGTAAGCATTTTCTCATAGCGATTAGTCATGCCATCAAGGATATGATGAACTTTTTGCTCAAACTTGCTCGGTTTTTCATTCGCCTTCAGCATCTTTGAACACATCATAGGTGATAGCGTTAAAGCGATGATACCGGACACAAATACCGAACCTGCTAGCGTTAAAGCGAACTCTTTGAACAACGAGCCTGTAATACCGCCCATCAACGCGATTGGTGCGTATACCGCACCTAGCGTTAATGTCATCGCAATAACTGGCACTGCAATTTCACGCGTACCAATGATTGCTGCACGGAATGGTGACTCGCCTTCTTTGATATGACGATCCACGTTTTCTAGTACCACGATCGCGTCATCCACCACCAGACCGATGGCAAGTACCATCGCCAGTAGTGTCATCAAGTTCCAAGAGAAGCCCATTGCCTGCATAACCATCGCTACACCAATCAAAGAGAGTGGAATAGTGACGATAGGAATGATGACCGCACGGAACGAACCTAGGAACAGTGTGATCACTACAAGTACGATAATTGCCGCTTCAAGAATCGTTTTCACTACTTCGTGAATTGACTCGTTGATCGCAATGGTAGAGTCGTACATCACGTTCATTTTGATGTTACTTGGTAAGTTGCGCTCAAGTTGAGGTAATAATTCAAGTACATCAGCAGCGATGTTGATTGGGTTGGCACTTGGCGCGGCGTTGATTGCAGCAACCACGGCTTCTTGGCCGTTTGCACTTGCACGGTAAACGTCGTGGCTCTTCTCAAGTGTTACCTTCGCGATATCACCTAAGCGAATAACGTCCCCTTCACCCGTTTTTACGACCAACGCTTCAAGTTCAGCAACGTTTGATACCTGAGTATCCGCGCTACCGTTATAAAGCACGAACTCACCCGTCGCTTGACCCGTCGCAGATTGGTAGTTGTTGGCGTTAAGAACGCTCATCACATCCGTTGCAGTCAACTTTAATGCGCCCATTTTGGCTGGATCTAGCCATACGCGCAGCGCGTATTTCATACCACCGTAAAGGTCAACTTTTGATACACCATTTACAGTGAATAGCTGTGGGTTGATTACACGCTCAAGGTAGTCGGTGATCTGGCTGGAAGACAACTCGTCACTGGTAAAACCAATATACAATACCGCGGTAGTAGAACCGGTCGACATCGTTACGGTCGGGTCTTCGGCTTCTTTTGGAAGCTGGGAACGTACCGAGTTAGTTTTCGCTAAGATGTCAGCCAATGCCGCGTTTGGGTCAGTATTCAACTTCATGTTGACAGTAATGGTTGATTTACCTAACACCGATTGCGAGGTCATATAATCAATATTATCGGCTTGCGCCACCGCTTGCTCCAATGGCTGAGTAATAAAGCCCTGGATCAAGTTGGCACTTGCACCGTAGTAACTGGTGGTCACGGTGACCACTGTATTCGTCATTTCAGGGTATTCACGAACTTGCATTTTGAACACGGCTTGCAAACCAAGCAATGCAATCAAAAAACTGATCGATACCGCTAAAACTGGACGTTTTATAAAAACATCTGTAAAGCGCATGATGCCTCCAACTTAAAGCATTGGTGTTTCAGCAGGTGGGGTAGTTGCATCGCTTTCGACAATGCTTACTTTTGCGTGGTTACTTAAACGGACTTGACCCGATGTCACCACTACATCACCTGGCTTCACGCCTTCTAGAATGTGTGCGATATCTTTAGAGCGTTCGCCAACTTTTACCACATGCTGCTTAACGCGTTTCTCGCCATCTTCTTCCGTTACGATGTAAACATTGTCGCCGTATAGCGTAAACGTGATCGCAGTTTGAGGCAGAGTGACCTGATTTTCTAATTTAGGCAGAATGATGTTTGCACGTGCGAACATACCACTACGCAGTTTGCCATCACTGTTAGGGATATCTGCTTGAACCTGAATCAAGCCACTTTGTACGTTAACCGCAGGCTCAATTGCAGAAATTGAACCTTTGAAAGGCTGATCTGGGTAGGCATCCACGAAGATATCCACTTCTTGGTCGATATTGATACGTGAAATATCGGTTTGCGGCACGGTAAAGCGTAAGCGCATCACGCTGGTGTCTTCCAGGCGAACAATATCGGTACCCGCTTGTAGGTACTGACCTAGGTACACGTTACGAATACCTACTACACCATCAAATGGCGCTTTGATTTCGCGTCGGTCGATGGTCGCTTTCAAGCTTTCAATGTCCGCTTTTAAGGAGAAGTAGTTCGCTTCTGCTTCGTCATACGCTTCTTTAGAAATAGAGCCTTTTTTAAATAGCCCTTGGTAGCGTTTGTATTTCGCTTCTGCTGCTGGCAACTTGGCTTGCGAGCTCTTTAAATTCGCTTTCTCAACGTCAGAGTCAAGCAGTACTAATGGTTGACCTGCTTTGACTTGAGTGCCGGAATCAAATGCGATTTTGTCGATAACACCACTGGTTTCGTTTGCGACCGTCACACCTTGGTTTGGTTCGATAAAACCGATAGCCTCGATCACTGGTACCCAATCAACCGCTTGTACTTCCGTCACCGTTACTGGGAACTCAGGTTCAGGACGGTTTGCCATGTATTCAGCAATCTTTTGTTGCTTAAATAAATTGAAACCTATCACGCTGCCGAACAAGAGAACGGCGATAAGTAACATAAAGAAAGTCCACTTTTTCATTCTATTAAGAACTCCAAGTTAGTGTTTAATAATTGCATCCCAACTGGCTTCAATAGCAGCTTCTAATGCCGCCTTATCCAGTTGATAAAATCCCAAAGCGTGTTTCCTAGCAAGTGCAACACTTGCCTCAAAACTCAACCCAGAAAGCACTTCGTTATCGAGAGGCTTGAATACGCCCTCTTCTTTCCCCTGATTAAAAAGAAGATCTACTTGGGCAAACATTTGTCTTTCAAGTTCCCGAGCTTTGCTACTATTTGAACAGGGTAGAGACTCATATTGAACTCGATTGCTGAGCGCATTTAAATTCGAGCTCGCTAGATTCCAAATATTGAGCCACATGGTTCGATATCGCTGTTTTAAAGGCATCTCTTCACTCACGCCCAGTTGCACAGCCGTAGCGACGCGCTTTGCAACGTTAAGGCGTAACTCCTCCAAAAGATGTTCTTTATCTGAGAAATAACGATAAATCGTTCCTGCTGCGACACCTGCTTCATTGGCGAGCTTTTGCATGGAAAGCCCTTGAAAGCCCGATTCAGCAATGAGTTGCTCTGCAGCGACTAAGATTTGTTCTCGCTTATCTACAGCAGGGTTATCCTTCATAATCCTACCACTAGTGAATGAACGTTCATTCATTATAGCTCAAATACCCGCCTTTTATGCAACAGAATGTTGCGCTTGTTGGTATGAAAATTACAAGAAATCAGCGTAGCTTTCACGAGGCCACCCCTTTATCATAGGCGCCACATTTATCACCCGCAGAGAATTTCTATGAAGCTGAACCCTAGTCAAGATGAAGCCGTGAAATACGTGTCTGGCCCATGCCTAGTGCTAGCTGGTGCTGGCTCGGGCAAAACTCGTGTTATTACCAATAAAATCGCTTATCTGGTTCAGCAATGTGGCTACAAAGCGCGTAATATTGCAGCGGTGACGTTTACCAACAAAGCGGCGCGTGAAATGAAAGAACGTGTCGGCCAAACGTTGGGGAAAGCTGAGTCTAAAGGTTTGATGGTATCAACGTTCCACACCTTGGGATTAAACATCATCAAACGCGAATACAAGCATTTAGGATTGAAAGCGGGCTTTTCACTGTTTGATGACCAAGACCAACTGGCGCTACTCAAGGAACTTACCGAAAAGCAGCTTGATGGTGATAAAGACCTGCTACGTCAGCTTCTGAGTTGTATTTCCAATTGGAAAAACGACATGTTGACGCCAGAGCAAGCCAAAGCGCGTGCGCAAGGTGAGCAGCAACAATTGTTTGCGTTCTGCTTTGATATGTACCAAAAGCAAATGAAAGCCTATAACGCGCTCGATTTTGATGACCTAATTTTGATGCCCGTCTTACTCTTGCGCAATCATGAAGACGTTCGTCAACGTTGGCAGAACCGTATCCGCTATCTGTTGGTCGATGAGTACCAAGATACCAACACGAGCCAATATGAGTTGGTGAAATTAATCGTCGGTGAACGTGGGCGATTGACGGTCGTAGGAGATGATGACCAGTCCATTTATTCATGGCGTGGTGCGAAGCCTCAGAACCTAGTCTTGCTGGGTGAAGATTACCCGAATTTGCGATTGATTAAGTTGGAGCAAAACTACCGCTCTACGAGTCGAATCCTGCGTGCGGCCAACATTTTGATAGCCAACAACCCTCACGTCTATGAGAAGTCCTTATTTTCAGAAATTCCTGACGGTGAAAAACTCAAAGTGTTGTTGGCTAAAAATGAAGAGCACGAGGCTGAGCGTGTCACGGGGGAGTTGATTGCACACAAATTCTTGAATCGAACCGACTATCGTGATTACGCAATTTTGTACCGTGGTAACCACCAATCGCGCTTAATTGAAAAGTCTCTGATGCAAAACCGTGTGCCTTATAAAATTTCTGGCGGCACCTCGTTTTTTGCACGAGCAGAAATTAAAGACATCATGGCGTATTTGCGCGTTTTGGTTAACCCAGATGACGACAATGCATTCTTACGCATTGTGAATACACCACGACGTGAAATTGGCCCAGTAACGTTAGAAAAGCTAGGCAGTTATGCCAATATGCGTGGGAAGAGCCTGTTTGAGTCGAGTTTTGAAATGGGGCTCGAACAGCACTTAACGGGACGCGGTCTGGAAAACTTACGTCGTTTCACCCAATGGTTAGTGGCGATTGCTGACCAAGCTGAGCGTGGTGATACCGTCGAAGCGGTTCGCTCCTTGGTTCGCGATATCCATTACGAAGATTGGTTATACGAAACTTCAGCAAGCCCGAAAGCCGCTGAAATGCGAATGAAGAACGTTTCTGATCTTTACTCCTGGATAGTGGCGGATCTAGAAGGTGACAACTACGATCAAGAAGAGAAAACGTTAAAAGAAGTCGTTCAGCGTTTGACCTTGCGTGACATGATGGAGCGCGGTGAAGAAGATGAAGACAGTGATGCAGTACAACTGATGACGCTGCACGCATCAAAAGGCCTTGAGTTCCCATATGTATACCTAATTGGGTCTGAAGAAGGTATTTTACCGCACCAAACCAGTATTGATGAAGACAACGTCGAAGAAGAGCGTCGTCTGATGTATGTTGGCATTACCCGAGCGCAGCGTGAACTGACTTTCACTATGTGCAAAGAGCGTCGACAGTTCGGCGAGTTGATAAAACCGACTCAAAGCCGATTTTTGGATGAGTTGCCATTTGATGACGTTGAATGGGAAGTGAATAAAAAGCCAGTATCAGCAGAAGAGCGTATGGCGAAAGGTCAGGCACACATTGCCAATATTCGAGCAATGTTTAAGAAGTAGAGTAACCTTGTGCTCACTGACTAAAAACAAAAAGGCTTGCCAGTTGGCAAGCCTTTTTCATTGATGTCTTTACTTATAGACCTTCAATCATGTGGTCGATTGCTGCGATGATTTCATCGTCAGAACAGTCCATACAGGTTCCTTTGGCAGGCATCGCATTGAAGCCTTCTAACGCGTGCTTCACTAACGTCTCTTTACCTTGTGCAATACGCGGTGCCCAGTCATCGGCATTACCTGTTTTAGGTGCGCCGTTTACGCCAGATGCGTGACAAGCAATACAAAAAGTACCATAAACTGTGGCGCCATCACGTGGACCGGTTGGTTCTTCTTTCACTGGCTCAGAACCCGCTAGATAAACATCACCGACAGGTTGGATGCGTTCTGCGATCGCATCGTATTCAGTTTGGCTGATGTCAGAAGCTAAAGCTGCCGTAGAAAACGTTAAGGCAGCGAACAAAACGCTAATCATTTGTCGAGACATATCCATTAAACCCACTTCACATTCCCGAGGTAAGTGACTTACCTATTTATATAGTTAGAGTATTAATGCCGAGCAGAGAAATCACTAAATTCCACTGAATGGCATAGAATGATTAGACAACTTGGTTGCAGCTGTTAAATCAATGTAAATAATGGGTGATTATATCCCGATAACTTGTTGCAATAAACAACAAGTTATCCATGACAGGGCGTGAATCACATCAAAAATTCAGTTTAAAGGAAGATAACTGTCGAAAAAGAGACCAAACGATAAAAAAAGTAAAAAAAGTACTAGACGGCATAGTGTGATATCCGTATTATTCCACTCCGCCGATAGGGCATGCGCCCGTAGCTCAGTTGGATAGAGCGTTGGCCTCCGGAGCCAAAGGTCGAAGGTTCGAATCCTTTCGGGCGTACCATTGCCTCGGAGGATACATCGGTAAAAATCAGTGGTGGCTATAGCTCAGTTGGTAGAGCCCCGGATTGTGATTCCGGTTGTCGCGAGTTCAAGTCTCGTTAGCCACCCCATTCTTTCTTTTTTAGATTGAATGCGGTAGCATTGCTTCCAATCTTGATTAAATCAAGATAAAACATCGTCGGTGAATAGCGCAGTTTGGTAGCGCATCTGGTTTGGGACCAGAGGGTCGGGGGTTCGAATCCCTCTTCACCGACCACTATTTAGTTTATGGCTGAGATAGCGGTAAACATGACAATTTGATGGTGGCTATAGCTCAGTTGGTAGAGCCCCGGATTGTGATTCCGGTTGTCGCGAGTTCAAGTCTCGTTAGCCACCCCATTCTTTATTTAAAGAATACATGCTCGGTGAATAGCGCAGTTTGGTAGCGCATCTGGTTTGGGACCAGAGGGTCGGGGGTTCGAATCCCTCTTCACCGACCACTATTAGAAAGCCTGCTTTTTAGCAGGCTTTCGTCGTTTTAGAGTTTATTACATCGCTTGGGCGACTATTAGTCGACAGTATTTCAAAGGATTTGAACCCAAGTGGGGTTCGCCTGAAGTTAGAATTCGGCTCTTCACCGACCGCTATTTAGAGCCCCAGTCGAAAGACTGGGGCTTTTTTGCATCAACCCTCTTAAAAGCATCTGCATTCGATTTCAATTTCACCAAAAGTGTACAGCTCTAGGGGCTTTTGAGCACCTATGATCCAAATGCTTTTCGAGCGGACAAAATAAACCCCAGAACGACGTCTGGGGTTTTGTGTTTTTCTAATCCGCTACTTTTATTGGGCGAGTGTTTTAAGGATTTCTCTCAGCTCTACCGTTTCTTGGATTTCAAAATTTGGCGTTATATCTGTTGAGTTACTTGCGCCTGTCGCATTTACCCACACACTCAAAATGCCCATATTGTTAGCGCCTGCTATATCTGCTGGTAAAGAGTCGCCAATGTGCAGGGCTTCTTCTGGTTTTACTTCGACCAAGTCGAGCGCTTTTTGGAAAATGCTCGCAGCGGGCTTCTCTTCAGGCTCTTCTCCCCCCACAATAATATGGTCCACCCAGTCGCTCATCTGTGTCGCGCTGAGTTTAGGGTGTTGAGAAAAAATCGGGCCGTTAGTGATCACGACGAGTTTATAATGCTGACGAAGGTCGCTGAGCATTTCTTTTACACCAGGGAAGAAAGTGAACGCGCCCATACGTGCAGAGTCAAAGTAGTCTTGAGCTTGTTGAGCCTCTTCGGCATTAATGCTGACTCCGTGCTCCGCCAATATGTTTTGGATCAGGCCACAACGGAACGCGTTTTCATCAGGTAGCAGAGCCACAAGGTGAGGGAATTCCGCATTCAGCTTCTTGTACACACCCTGTAAGTAGCGCTGTAAGAAAGCTTGTGGTTCGGTAACTTGCGGGTAGGTCTTATGAATCCAAGTCGTAAACTTTTGTCCTGCAACTTTATCGGCTTGTGACGTCGCACATAAAGTCTCGTCCATATCAAAAAAAATCGCTTTAAGCACAGGGGCTCCTTTCATTTACAGCTTGGCTCTAACATTGATTATCTATTATCCCACTCTCAATTGTGCCGTAAAGGGTTAAAACCGACGTGTTTCACCTACAATGGGAGAGTGATGGTAACCGCACTTTCTTTTGTTTAGTCAACAAACCGCTTAAGCGGCGCATAATCGTCGTCGACAGAGGATTTGTGTGGTTTTGCTGTTGTGTTCACGTTTTAGCCTATCCTTTCTCTTTCTAAGTTTGGCTTTTTATATTTGCCGACTATTTTATTAATAGTTTTTTATGTTGAAAAATTGCTTTTCGCATACGATATTGTTTGTTAAATGTTAATAATCACGCGTGAATAGTATGGCTAATGGTCCTGGTTGGCTCGTGCTTGTTTTTAGAGCATTTTTCTAGTTTTATTGGTGCATGGCGCCCAAAAATAGTGTGATATGAAAATGGTTAAATACTTGTTAATGCATTTTTATTCGCTCATTGTGCGTTTATTTAATGTTTTCTCGGCGGAATATACTTTAATTGTTGCTTTTTTGTGTGATTTTTGCCAAATTGTTTCCGCATTAAGATTTCAGAGTATTATTCTGAATTTGAACGGATTCATTCAGGTGATGAATGGTGCCTTTGGCGCGATTCGATACCACAGACAAGGCAGTAGAGGTCTGAAATGTCACTATTAGAAGTGAAAAACCTTCGTATTGAATACCCATCCCGACACGGCGTTCACGCTGCCGTGAAGTCACTTTCTTTTCATATTGAACGTGGTGAAATCGTGGGTGTTGTTGGCGAATCAGGTGCGGGTAAATCCACCGTTGGTAACGCCGTTATTGATTTGCTTAGCCCTCCAGGTCGCGTTGCTAGCGGCGATGTTTTCTTGGATGGAGAAAAAATTTCTGGTTTATCACCAGAAGCGATGCGTAAGGTTCGCGGATCGAAGATTGGTTTTATTTTCCAAGATCCAATGACCTCACTTAACCCACTTTTTACGGTTGAGCAGCAGCTGAAAGAGACGATCCACGCCAACATGAAAGTCTCTGATGAAGAGGCGTATCAGCGTGCGCTTTCTCTAATGCAGCAAGTTGGCATCCCGCAGCCAGAAAACCGCTTAAAACAATACCCACACCAATTCTCTGGTGGTATGCGTCAGCGTGTCGTCATTGCGATTGCTTTGGCTGGTGAGCCAGATCTGATCATTGCGGACGAACCAACTACGGCACTGGACGTATCAATCCAAGACCAAATCCTCAACTTGATCCGAGAATTGTGTATCAAGAATAATGTCGGCTGTATGCTGGTCACTCACGATATGGGTGTGGTCTCCAACGTCACTGACCGCGTCGCGGTAATGTATCGTGGTGACTTGGTGGAGTTTGGACCAACAGCCAAAGTGTTGGGCGATCCTGATCACTCCTATACTCGCAGCCTAATTTCAGCCGTTCCACGTTCAGACAGAAAGCTCGATCGCTTCCCTTTGGTCAGCTACATCGAAGAAGCGGCAGAAATGGAGCCACTCGACATCAAGAATCACTGGCTAGGACAAAGCCAGGATGAGCGCGAGTACACAGGCCCGCTTTTGGACGTGAAGAACGTTAATCTGCGCTTTGTCACCAAAGACTCTTTATTTGAAAGCCGTCGCGAATACGTGCAGGCATCCAATAATGTGAGCTTTGAAGTGCATGAAGGCGAAACCTTTGGTTTGGTGGGTGAGTCTGGCTCTGGTAAATCAACCATTGCGCGAGTTATTGCTGGTTTATACCAACCTAACTCTGGTCAGGTGAAGTTTGAGGGTATTGACCTGACAGCTTTAACCTCTGAGAAAGAACGCCGCCCAATGCGTCGTCAGATGCAGATGGTGTTCCAAAACCCGTATACCTCAATGAACCCTCGTATGAAGGTATTCGATATTATTGCTGAGCCAATCCGTTTTCATAAACTGACGAAAAACGAGTCGGAAACTCGCCAAATCGTGAATGACCTTCTCGATCATGTTGGTTTGGGTCGCATGGCTGGGCTTAAGTACCCTCATGAATTCTCCGGTGGTCAGCGTCAGCGTATTTCTATTGCGCGTGCGTTGGCGACTCGTCCTCGACTTTTGATTTGTGATGAACCGACATCGGCACTGGACGTATCGGTACAGGCACAAATTTTAAACTTGCTGAAAGATCTGCAAAGTGAGCTGAACTTGACTATGTTGTTTATCAGCCACGATTTACCTGTTATTCGCCAGATGTGTGACCGAGTAGGTGTGATGCAAATGGGTACACTGTTAGAAGTGGCACCAACAGAACAGTTATTTACGGCACCCCAACACGAATACAGCAAAAAATTGATTTCTCTGATGCCTGAATTTACAGGCTTGCGAGAAGAGATCGAGACGGCATAAACCAAGCCCCTCGCTTGGCTAACCTTTAGTCATAACAAAGACGCAAACACAACAACAAGGGATCCGTATCCCCGCATGAAGGAGTTATGCAAATGAAAACCATGAAAAGCAAATTAGCAGTGGCGCTAATGGCGGCGGGCCTAAGCTTTAATGCACTGGCAGCAGATATCAAAGTTGGCTACGCAGCTGACCCAGTATCGCTTGACCCACATGAGCAGCTATCAGGTGGCACACTGCAAATGTCACACATGGTATTTGATCCGTTAGTTCGCTTTACTCAAAAAATGGATTTCGAACCTCGTCTAGCAGAGAGCTGGGAGCGCATTAACGACACTACCGTTCGTTTTAAATTGCGTGAAGGTGTGAAATTCCACTCTGGTAATATCCTAACGGCTGACGACGTTGTATGGACGTTTGAGCGTCTACAAAGTTCTCCTGATTTTAAAAACATTTTCGACCCGTACGAGAAAATCGTCAAAGTGGACGACAACACGTTCGATCTTGTAACCAAAGGTCCTTACCCACTAGTGCTGCAAACTGCAACGTACATTTTCCCTATGGACAGCAAGTTCTACACGGGTAAAACAGCAGACGGCAAAGACAAGTCTGAGCTAGTGAAGCACGGTAACTCATTTGCATCGACTAACGTATCTGGCACGGGTCCATTCATTGTGACTTCTCGTGAACAGGGCGTAAAAGTGGAATTTGAACGCTTTAAAGATTACTGGGACAAAGAGTCGAAAGGTAACGTTGATAAGCTAACGCTTGTACCAATCAAAGAAGACGCGACTCGTGTAGCTGCGCTACTTTCTGGCGGCGTTGACATGATTCACCCGGTAGCACCAAACGATCACAAACGAGTGAAAGACGCAGACGGCATCGATCTAGTCACGCTACCAGGTACTCGTATCATCACGTTCCAACTAAACCAAAACAGCAACGAAGCACTGAAAGATGTTCGCGTTCGCCAAGCGATTGTTCACGCAATCAACAACGAAGGCATCGTGAAGAAAATCATGAAAGGCTTCGCGACAGCAGCTGGTCAGCAGAGTCCAACTGGTTACGTTGGTCACGATGACAAGCTAGTACCTCGCTACGATCTGAAGAAAGCAAAACAACTGATGAAAGAAGCGGGTTATGAGAACGGCCTGACGCTAACTATGATTGCGCCAAACAACCGCTACGTAAACGATGCGAAAGTAGCGCAAGCGGCAGCGGCAATGTTGTCTAAGATTGGCATCAAGGTTGATCTGAAAACTATGCCAAAAGCGCAATACTGGCCTGAGTTTGATAAGTGTGCGGCAGACATGCTGATGATCGGTTGGCACTCGGATACAGAGGACTCGGCAAACTTCAACGAGTTCCTAACTATGACTCGTAACGAAGAAACTGGTCGTGGTCAGTACAACTGTGGTCACTACTCAAACCCAGAAATGGACAAAGTGGTTGAAGCTGCAAACGTAGAGACGGACCCTGCGAAACGTGCAGCAATGCTGAAAGGTGTCGAAGCGACGCTATACAACGATGCTGCATTTGTACCGCTACACTGGCAAAGTGAAGCGTGGGGTGCGAAGTCTAACGTGAAAGCCGCAGACATCGTGAACCCAATGGTAATGCCTTACTTTGGCGACCTAGTTGTCGAGTAATCATACTTAGTCATGACAGAGAGGGGCGCCAGTCCTTCTCTGTTTTCGACACTTAGCTCGGTTTTATTTCAGTCGGATTGAGCCAGTTTTACAGACTGAATTTTCTCTCTAAGTTTAGAGATCTATGGATAGTTAAGGGGCAAGGAATGTTTTCGTTTCTGGTCAAGCGCCTGTTTCAGGCACTGATAGTGATGTTTGTGATCAGTTTGGTGGCGTTTGCCATTCAGGACAACCTGGGTGATCCGCTGCGTGAGCTTGTAGGTCAGTCGGTTTCGGAGTCGGAGCGCCAAGCGCTACGCGACGAATTGGGCCTGAACGATCCCTTTATCACAAAGTACACGCGCTTTGTGGGTAATGCACTGCAAGGTGATTTGGGTACATCATACTTTTTCAAGCGACCTGCGGTTGAGGTGATCCTCGATAAGCTGGTGGCAACATTAGAGCTCGTGTTTGGCGCGACGCTCATCATTATCGTTTTTTCTATACCACTCGGGGTGTATTCCGCGATTCACCCGAAGAGTGTCTTTACCAAATTTGTTATGGCGATGAGTAGTGTCGGCATCTCGATTCCGGTGTTCCTAACCGCAATCATGCTGATGTACGTCTTCTCCATCGAACTCGGCTGGCTGCCTTCCTACGGGCGAGGTGAAACCGCGAACGTGCTCGGTTGGGAATCTGGCTTCTTTACCATCGATGGTATTAAGCACCTTATCCTGCCGTGTATTGCGCTAGCGTCTATCATGCTGCCGTTGTTCATCCGTCTGGTACGTTCAGAAATGCTGGAAGTACTGAGCTCGGAATACATTAAGTTCGCCAAAGCAAAAGGTTTGAACTTACAAAAAATTTACTACCAACATGCACTTAAGAACACCATGCTGCCAGTACTGACGGTAGGTGGCGTGCAGATTGGTACCATGGTGGCTTACACCATCCTAACCGAAACCGTATTCCAGTGGCCGGGTACAGGCTTTCTTTTCCTAGAAGCAATCAACCGTGTCGACACACCGTTGATCACAGCTTACGTTATCTTTGTTGGTCTGATTTTCGTGGTAACCAATACCATCGTTGATTTGCTGTACGGCATCATCAACCCAACTGTGAACTTAACTGGAAAAGGAGCTTAATCATGAGCCAATCAAATGTAACACCAGCTCCTGAAGCCGCTCCATCTGCATGGCAGCGTTTTAAAGAGTCGGACTTTTTGTATTACTTCAAGCGCGACAAAGTGGCGATGGCAAGTTTTACGGTCTTTGTGATGTTCTTAGTGTTGGCATTAGCTGCGCCAATTCTAGCTCCGACTGACCCGTATGATCTGACGTCTATTGATATCATGGATTCAGAGCTACCACCGTCTTGGATGGAAGAGGGCGATGAGCGTTTTGTTCTTGGTACTGATGAGCAAGGCCGTGATATTTTATCGACCATTCTTTATGGTTCTCGTCTGTCTTTGACGATCGGCTTTTTAGCCGTCGGTCTTCAGTTGATTCTGGGTATCATCATTGGTTTGTCGGCGGGTTACTTCGGTGGTCGTATCGATAGCTTCTTGATGCGTTTTGCAGACGTACAGTTGTCATTCTCGACCATGATGGTCGCGATCATCGTGTCAGCTATCTTCAAAGCCAGCTTTGGCAGTGATTTTTACAGCCAATACGCGGTGGTGATGCTGGTGGTGATCATCGGTGTGGCTGAATGGCCGCAATACGCACGTACCATTCGTGCTTCAGTACTGGCTGAGAAGAAGAAAGAATACGTAGAAGCGGCGCGTGTGATGGGCTTTAAAGCGCCACGAATCATGTTCCGTCACATTCTGCCGAACTGTCTATCGCCAATCTTGGTTATCTCGACGGTACAGGTAGCGAACGCGATCATGTCGGAAGCGGCGCTGTCATTCCTAGGTTTGGGTCTGCCAGTCGATCAACCGTCTCTGGGTGCGCTAATCAGCATCGGCTTTAACTACATCTTCTCAGGTGCGTGGTGGATTACTGCCTTCCCTGGCATCGTGTTGGTTACACTGGTTCTGGTTATCAACTTATTGGGTGACTGGTTACGAGATGTATTCAACCCGAAACTGTACAAAGGTTAAGAATTTTCCCGCCAAGCGTTGTAAATTCGCTTAATTCCTTCCTAAACTGAGAGCCGGATGCAAATTCCGGCTCTTTTTTTGCTAGTTATTCTTTGTTCACATTTTTTTGGCGCTTTGCCGCCATAATGACCTTACCCACTAATTTAGAGTGAAGTGTATGGAAATGAAGAAGGCACAACACCCATCTCGTATCTTCCGAGCAAGCCTAGCTTTCGGCTTGCTGCTGGTATGCGCCCAGTTTTCTAGCCCAGTATCGGCAGAGGAGTTCCTTTGCCAAGCTACTCAAGCCAGCGAGAAAGAACTGCCGATGCTTGAGAAAACGTGCCCAATTGGTAACGGAGTATGGGGAAAGAAAGTGCCGCAAGGAGGCAACTACCTCTACTGGATTCAATGCGGATTACTACCAAAGCCAATGTCACTCGCGAAAGCAAAGCCGCTTTACAGCAAGATTACGACCGACGTGTGGATGAAGCCGGAGTCCCAAGGTTATCGCTGTTTGATTGGGCCTTACAAAGATCTGTCTGATGCGAGGGGGGATTTGCGAGGAGTCAAAACCTTGTCGAATTACAAAGAGGCGTTCATCCGCGTGGTTGGAAAAGAGAATAAACAGTCTACGACACCATCTAAACCCGCTGTGCCGTCGAAATCAGCCGCATCTTCGGTTAAGCCAACACCGACGGTGACCCCGAAACCCGCGCCAGGTCCTGCCGTGCGAGCTGATACCGACGCCTTTACAGCGCCGGCAGAGAAGCCTAAGACCAAGGCAAAAAATACACGTGATAACTCTTCCTCCAAGCCTGTTGCTAAGACCAAAGCGAAGCCAGTTGTGAGCGGGAATGATGACATTGAAGTTCGGTTGAGAACCTCCTTACAAGGCAAAACGTACGTGGTGCCGTACTTACTCGACCACCACAATCAGTTTTACATGGAATACGGCAAGCCGTGGAATCGTCTCAACTACGAAAACTCGCAAAAAGTATGTCAGCAACTGGGTATGAGCTTAGCCAGCCCTGCAGAATTCAAAGTGTTGAGGGCGTCTGGTGTGATGGAAAAAAATCAATGGCCACTGCAACTGCCGTATTGGGGCAAAGATAAGAAAGGTTTGTTCGCAGATCGTGAGCCAAACCAGCTCACCGGAACCTCATTATTGAACGTAGTGTGCGTGAAATAACGACTCAAATATTGCGGTCAAAAAGATAGAAGAAAGCCCCGAGTTCGGGGCTTTTTTGCGGTCTCAAATATTATCGCTATTTGAGTGGCGTTTCTTTGTGACAGTTAGAGCAGATATACACTTCTTTGATGCCGACCAAGCGTTCCCAAAGCGTTCTGCGTCTTCTACGCAAATGCACGCTATCACAGCAAGGGTTAACGATGGTTGCTTTAGTCATCATCGCCAGGCTCCAAAATCGGGAGCGAACTCGCGATGCTCGTCATGGCTTCTTTGTTGTGAGAGTACAGACCATATTCCGGCGCGGATTCATGACCGTTTTGCTCTTTACTCCAACGAATACCGATGTAGAAGTCACCAAAATCACGGTTGATGTAACGATGACGAGTTTTGTAATCTGACTCTGAGCCTGTTTCTTTTAGAATCAGCAGCTCACGGCCTTCATCATTCTGGATTTCCCAATTACCTGGAGTTTGGAATCCTGTTGGCATGAACGACGTGTAGTTGTAAGTATCAGCGTCGTACTCGTACGTACCTGACGAGTATTTCAGGACTTTGTCGTCACCCGAGCCTTTACTTTCTACCATCAAGTCATGCTCTACCGTGCCGTGTTTGATGTGTTCTGCAACCGAAAGTGATTCTGCAAATGGTGTATTGCTTGAATCCATCCAGAACAGCTCATCATCTGAGATTTTAACGATCATCTGAGTGCCGTTATGCTCGGTTGTGTGCTGGTACAGCATTTCATACTCTTCGCCGTAGCTGTTGTATAGCTTGCCGTCTTTCAGCTCGACGTCTTCACAGTCTTTATTGTGGTATTCCGCGTAACCAGTTTGTTGGTCCAGATCGGCAAGAATAGCGTAGGCATCGTGTTCCCATGTGTTTTCTAGGAAGTCGCTGATGCTCGCTTTGTACTCTTGATTCATCTCATCATGGTTTGAGCCCCAGCAGAATAGTAGGCCTTCAGAGTCTTGCATCAACATGGCATAGCCAATTTCACCGTCTTTTTGTGCAAAGCTACCCATTTTCCACTCTTGGCCGTTGAAGTGCTCTTGAGTGAAGCCCAAAGTCGGCACTACTGGTGGTGGCGTGACGCCTTCGATAACCGTTGGCATGCTGAGCGCAATCTGTACCGCGGTATGGCCATCTGTTGCGCTAATCGCAAGTGCTGCACCAGCTTCGCTCGCTTTTGTCGGTGTGCCTTTAATGGTGACAATCGCATTACCATCCTCAGATACTGTTAGACCTTCAATGTCCACATAGTCCGCTGAGTAGTCGGTGATATGACCGTCTTTATCTTGGAACAAGCTAGAAATATCGAGCGTTTGTTCAAATACTTCACCTTGTTGTAGGTACCAACCATCAACGATGGACTGTAGATGCGCTTGTTCTGTTTCCACAACCGTTGGTGGTAAGTTTGCCGATTCGATTTCGAACTTAAATACGGTGCTTACCGTACCCAAAACCTTACCTGAAGAATCAATGTCTTGCGCCGTTAGGACTATCTCAAAATCACCAGCTTTTTCTACGATAGCAGTCGGATATAGAACAATCAGATTGCCAGTTTGCGCAACTTCAATGCCTGTGCCTGCTAAGTTGTGCGTCAGTTTGGTTGTCACAAGGTTTTGGTCTTTGTCTGTGAACAGACCTTCGATGTTTAGTTCAACGCCATCAAAGCCTGCGCCTTGTACGATTTTTGGTAATTTGCCAAGCTTATCTTTAGCAGCCTCTTCGACGGTTTCGTTTACGGTTAGCTTGTTATTGATTGCCGTTTCAGGTGCTAAGTTGTCGCTATTTGGGGTCGCGTCAGTGATGATTGGGCGTAGGCTTGCATCATTGATGTTTTCGCCGGATGCGATAAGACGATCGACTTCTTGGTTTGCCGCTTGAGCAAATTCAGTGGCCTTTTTCTCGTAGTTAGCTGGGTTTTGCGCTTTTGAGTCAGTCAGAATCTGAGCGGTTTTATGTAGTTCGGCGTTTTTTGTCGCACCTTCAACAAAATCACTGTACAGATCAATTGGTGCTTCTTCTGAGCCTCCTAGCGCTTGGTTTACCTTGGCTTTTGCGTCCTCTTCACTAATGGATGGATCTTTTGCCATTTCAATCGCAACAAGGTCTGTGATAGGTGAAATCACGTTTGACGATGTTGGTGCACGGAACACGATTTCGTGGGCCATGGCTTGGCCTGGATGATCCATATCAACCGTGTATTTGCCAGCGTACTCTTTAGCATCCAAAGCGATAAGCTGTTTCTGCTTTGCACCGTTTGGCGTAATGGTTTGCAGTGCTAGAGTGTTTTCTGGTTTTGCATCCAATTTAAGCTGACCTTTCTCATCGGTCAGACCAAGGAATGTTTCTTGAGTGTCCCATTGGCCGTTGTTGTTCGTATCTTCAAAAACAACTGCATGTTTGAAGTAGCCGTCAAAGCCTGTGATCACAACACCGTTGTTAGCGCTGCTTGAACCACCATCTGAACCGCCACAGCCAGTAAGAGCGATAGCCACTGACGCTGCTAATAAACTCACCTTATTCATTATTCATTTGTCCTTGTTTCGTTTCCGAATGAGAAAGTCGCTTTTTTATTGTTTTTATCTTTCAATCTCACTAGTGAGATTGAAGAGAGTGGTGTCTTTTTAATGACTATTGAGCCTAGGTTCAAGACACGAAAAACCGCACAAAACCCGTAAAATTTATTTCTATTTTTTGTCTATGATGGAAAATTGATAATTTGATCACGGTTCCAGTTTTATTTTGGGGATGATTGTTTTGTCAAAATAACCACCTGTAAAGAAAGGTTTATTGGGTATCGCTAAGGACAGGGGCGTGATAAATCATGTTGATCTTAAATTCCTCAACGCGATCAGCAAATTGAGGATGAGGTTTAAGCACATAACTGTAGACTTCGCCTGGAATGAATATGTCGTAATCTGTGTATTCAAGGTTGTAAAACATAAATGTTCGTTGCCAGTAATCATCTGGCCATTCAGCACAATGTATTGGAGTTATGCCGTCAAAATCCATTGAGCTAGAGATAATATCGGCAAACTCGCCTCGCCCCGCTACGATAGAGCTGTACCAGTAAAATAAATAATCATGACAAAATAGGTCATGTTGGTTTGATTTCATATTGAGATCAGAGTCCAGCTTGTGCACTGGTTCGTTACCCTGAACACTTCTATCAAATATGTAGTTGCTAGCAGTCCCGTTTATGTAACCCCCTCCTGAAATGGGAAAGAGGTAGTCAAACAACGTTCCTTGATATTCGTACTCACCAGTGTGGACATTGATGCGTTTTTCCATCGATTGCTTGTTTTTTTGCATGGTGTAGCTTTCGAATTGTTTGCCATCAAATACGGTGGTGAAATAGTTCTGAGTCTCTTTATGAACCTGAGATGCGTATACCTTTTTGGTGGTCCAAATTTGGCGTACGCCGTGGACATAAACAATCAACGAGTCATCACTGATTTTGTACTCACCCACCTTTTTTAAGTCTCCCTCTTCAGGACACTGGTGTTTGTTGATTGAGGCGGCATAAAGTACCTCGTCATCCTCAAACTGAAACGCTTCGCAATACACCACTTCATACGCGTACGCGGTACCGCCAAGATTTTGCGTCGTCTCCAAGCGATAGACAATGTCGCCAATTAACGGGTGTTCCGTGTCATTGTGACCTGGAGTGACAACAGGCAACTCAAAACGTGTTGTGACCCACGCATGGTCGCTGTCGCTGTGGTAATCATCACGCGCCGCTACCGCCAGGTATGTGGTGGTTTTAATGTTCTCTGGTGCACCTAGCACCATCATTTGTCCTTGGTTTAGCACCCTTAATCCATTGGCGTTTTCGAGCCAAATCCGAGTGGTGAGGAGATCACCATCCGGATCTTCAAACAGTTGGTTAAGATTGAGCGAATAGCTAATCGGAGAGTTTTGGTTGAGCTCCCAAGCATAAATAATGGTTTGTAGCTGTTGTTCCACCGTGAGGTTGATGATGGGTTTATTGTTCTCTGATGGGTCCTCTTTTGAGCGGCTGTCTTCATAACCCAATGACGAGTCGTAAAAAGAGCCGTCTTCTGTAGTATGAAATGGATTCGTAACTGGCCCTGGTTGTCCTAAAATGGCAGAATTGAAGGCGTCATCACCGTCTTTTTTGTGGGCGTTCTCCAACGCAGAACCTGTCAACGCTTGCTTTACTTCAACTAAAGATGTGCGCTCATATTGACGATGTGTTCGCGTGGTTGATTGGCTCGTGCTGTCTGATGAGTCCGCCGCGGATGCCAAGCTGGATTCGTCTGACATGCAGTATACGCCGAGCAAACCGACGCAGATTGCGCCGATTATCCAAAACTTTTTGCTTATCATTACGCGTGCGCCATTCGTGATTGCAACCAACTGCGAGAGAATTTTAGGTCTTTCTCTATTAAGCTCGCGCTGCACTCAAGTAGTTCACTGATTTCTTGGTTTTTCATTCCCATTAAATACTTGAGTTTGAGTGCACTTGATTGGCGTGGGTAACGGCTACTAAAGTTATCCAGAGCTTTATCCATGATGATCAATTGTTCGAAGCGATCTTCTTCATCTCTCATCAACGTAATGTGTTGGCGCTTTTGCGCTTGGTGTGAGCGTGCGTTATCGATCAAGATTTGACGCATCACTTTGGCGGCCATCAAAAAGAAATCACGTTTTGTTTCAATTTCACTCATGTCGCAGTTGGACATCTTCAGGTAAGCATCATGAATTAATGCCGTGGTGCTGTTGACGCTATCGGCCAATACCTTGTTGTCGGTGCCGTACTTTTCCGCGTTTCGTTCACGCTCGTGTTGGGCGATCTTACGTAACTGCAAATACGCAAATTGGTAAAGCTCACTCTCGGCTTGTTTATCACCAGATTGCCATTGTTGAATGATTTGTGTCAGTGCTACTGCTGTTGCCATGGTTATACATCCTCGCTCACTTTGACAAATTCAGAAATGGTGTGGGTTTCAATGCGATCGGAGCCGTCTCGGTTGCGGAGAACATCTTGTTGATAGCGATATAAAATGCCTTGTTCCCAAGTTGCGCCAGCGGGCAAATATTCCCAAGTGGTGTAATTGATTTCGGCTGGGGTCGTTGACCAACGTACCATGACATTCATTTGCGCAAGCTCGGCTTTGGGTTCGTTATTGTTGACCCACCACATGTCCGCATACTCTTGGGTGACATCTTGTGTGTATAGGCTTGCGTCGGTTGGACAGGTGTCTGCATTGTGCGGCAGTCGCATGACTTGTTGGTGGCGCATCAATAGGCACGATTGTGTCATGGACTGCTGGTGGTATTGGGTCTGCTGCCATACCCCGAGGTAGTCGATGTCGTGTTCGTTCGTGTTAGGGTAGGTAAACCACAGCATTTCTGTACGATTGTGGTGGTGGATGTTTTTTTTACGCCCAAGGCCTTGTACTTTTTCCATCAGTAGCTCAGTACTTGGATCAAAGTTGAGTGCAACGGAGCGGTATTTCCAGTCGCCTTCATCATCAAAGTCTTCAAGAGAGAAGCCATTCAAATCGTTGCGGGTGCATCCAGTGATTGAGCAACCGACGATATTAAACCAATCCGCAAATTTGCTTATCGGCTCGACAATGTCTTCCGTGATAGGGCGCTTCATCGAGAGGAAACAGCCTTGAAAATGGTCGCCAACGCTTGGGTGCTCAATCAATGAATCTTTGGTGATGGTGAATCGAGTTTCACCAAACGGAGGGCGATATTTAGGATGATGTTGATAACGTAAATCGTAAGCACAAGCGCGGCCTTGCCAATCTTTCTTTTTGATCACGATGTTTTTGAACGTCATGCCGCGAGGTTCGAAGATGATCTCATCTGAGGCAAAGTTTTTCTCAATGTACAGCTGGCTTTCGTTTAAGTGCTCGATTGCCTCATCGACAGACACCCAGTCGAGATTGAGGTGACGTTTGGCGTCATCCAGATAATTGAGGTCAAGGCCCTTGAGCTGGTTTTGAAAGCGAGCATCAGACAACACGCGGTTGGCTAAGACAATTTCCTTACGATTCTCAGGTGTGCTGTCGAGAGAGAGCAGCAGGCGCGTCATATTGATGCTACGACTGGGTTTGGTTGTTGCCATCGTCGGTGTAAGCACTTCTTGGCTCGATAAGGTTGTCAGCAGATAACCCTTATCATCGTTGCCAAGGAAGAAGCTAATCACATCACCAGGTTGGTAGTGAAATGCCCCTTGTTGGGTAACGCCAGTGATATTGGAACTGGTTTTGTAATACAAGCCAGTCACTGGCGCATCGATAAAGTAGCCTTGCTTCAAGGTTGAAGTGGGCGGGTGTGAAGTGGCAGTAGAAGTGTCTGCTGCTAACGTGGAGGTAGCCGTCAATGCAGACAGCCAAAATACCACTGAACGTGTATACATCTTGTTTTAAGCCTTATTGGTTGGTGCTGTCCTCAGACGCACAATTTGGCTGACAACTCATTGGAGTAGTTAGGTGCTTCTTTGGCACCGGTGTCATCATCGCCAACAACATTTTTTGTTTTATATGTTTGGGGATATCTGGATTAGAGAGTATCCGCCTTCGTGTTAACTCCATCATGGAGCTCACCGAGAGGTGTTCGACATTCTGCCCCTTCGCGTGGAAGATAAGGCGAGTCATTTCGTACATCATATCTTCTGCAATCTTCTTCTCTTGTTGCAGTTGGATATTCTTTTGCATCATGGCGCTGCCAAATAGCACACCTGATAGCACGATGATGCCTGACAATGCAGAAGCAAGAGGGCGCCGTTGCACCAAGCGAAAGGCGCTATACAACGGCCAGTGTTTTTTCTGCTCGATAGGGCGACGTTCGATAATTCGCTCGATATCAATGCGTAGCGCTCGTACATCTGGGTATCGCACTTGGGTGGCTGGACGCGTCGCCCGTCTTATCACCCAATACACATCAGACCAAACCGTTGGTGACGGAAACATCAAAGCGAGGATTTTGCCCAATGAATAAACATCGCTTTGCTCTGTCAGTACTTGTCCTGCCTGCTGCTCAGGGCTGGCAAAATTTTGGCTAAACGCAATCAGTGCCGAGGGTGAGCCCTCTCGGGTGGAGTGCGCTTTTTGAGTCAAGTTGAAGTCGAGCAGTTTGGGTCGTTTGCTACGATCGATCAGTATATTTTCTGGTTTTAGATCGGCATGCAAAACATGATGCTGGTGGGCGTGCTCCATCGCCTGACAAATATGCTTAAACAGCAGCAGTTTTTCCGTTTTTTCCAGCTTATTTTCTGACAGGTATTCATCTAAGGTTTGACCAAATACCCGCTCCATCACGATGTAAACTGAATCTTGATGAAGGCCGCCATCAAACACTTTCGCTATGTACGGATGGTTTAGGCGCGCGAGCAGTTGTGCCTCATCGAAGAGTGCACGTTGTCCCAGCACATTACTCAAATTGCTTTGAATAAACTTGATGGCCAGATCTTGTTCGAACGTTTCATCTGCACGTAGGGCGGCGTAAACGACACCCATGCCACCGCGACCCAACTCATGAGTTAGGCGATACTTACTGATGACTTCTCCGCTTAGATCGACGTCTCGGTTCGTAGCCTGGTGAGCACCAAAGTAAAGTAACTGCGTTAATTGTTCTTCTGGTGTCTCATTGGCTAAAAGAGGAACGAGTTGTTGATACAGCTCAGGTTGACTTTGTTGCAATGCTTGGAGGTATTGCTGCTTTTGGGAGTCGTCCAGATCAAGCAAGTGATAGTAAATCTGGGTTTCGCTAGAGCCTAACTGCACTGTGCCTAATGTCTTATTCTTTTAGGTACGGCATTTTATAAGAACTTTGATATAAATGTCATTTATTTATTCGGCTTTGACTCACAATGTATGAAACGCAATTTGGTGGCTAATAGAATAATAACGTCATGATTTTGCGAATTATTTTCACTGAGCTTGTCGGCAGAGAGTCTATTCGTCATAATGTTACTTGTAACATTACTGATAAATCACATATTTATGGCTCAACAGAATAAGAAAACTCGCACGACATTGCAGGATGTCGCAGACCAAGTTGGTGTCACGAAGATGACGGTTTCACGTTATATGCGTAACCCTGAATCGGTGGCAGAAAAGACTCGGGCCAAGATTGCGACTGCGATTGAAGAGATGGGATACATCGAAAACCGCGCCCCCGCTATGTTGTCAAAGTCGTCCAGTAAAGCCATTGGTATTTTACTGCCCTCATTGTCCAACCAAATTTTTGCTTCCTTTGTTCAGGGCATCGAGATGGTGACCAAAGCCAATGGCTATGAGACGCTTTTAGCGCATTTTAGCTACGATGAGCTTGAAGAAGAGCGCAAGATCGCGTCATTACTCTCTTATCAGGTCGATGGACTTATTTTAACTGAAAGCCATCACACGTCGCGTACATTGCAAATGATAAAAAATGCAGGGATCCCTGTGGTGGAAACCATGGAGCTGCCACCAAAGCCGATTGATATGGCGGTTGGGCTAGATCATGAAGATGCCTCGTACACGGCGGTTAAGCAGATGCTAGATTCAGGTAAGCGTACAATCGTTTATTTTGGGGCGCGTTTGGATACGCGAACCAAGCTGCGTATGCAAGGTTATGATCGCGCGATGACGGAAGCAGGGCTAGAACCTAAGCACGTATTAACGGGTGATCACTCTAGCTTCTCTTTAGCGCATGATTTGCTTGAACGCGCGCTAGAAACTCACCCAACGCTTGATGGCGTATTCTGTACCAACGACGACATCGCGATAGGGACCATGCTGAGCGCGCAACAACGTGGCATTCAAGTTCCGCAGCAGCTGGCAGTTGTGGGCTATAACGCGCTGGATATTGGTCAAACCATCAGCCCGAAACTGACTAGCGTCGATACACCGCGTTTCAAAATCGGTGAAAAGAGCGCAGAGCTTTTGATCGCGCGTCTGAAAGGTGAAGCGCAAGAAGAAAAAGTGGTTGATATGGGGTATCAAATTACCTCCGGAGAGAGTGTTTAACTCGCAGTTAACCGCTCTCTGTATTCGCTCATCAATGGTATTGGCAGGTTAGGGTATGGCACATCAGCTGGATGCATTGGATCTCAACTTAATGCGTTTATTAAAGGCCGTGGTGGAAAACCGCAGCATCAAGCTGGCCGCGATGCAGTTGGGCATTTCTCAACCGAGCGCCAGTCGCGGCGTGATGAAACTCAAGCAAGTGTTTGATGACCCGCTGTTTGTGCGTAAAGCGCATGGGGTTGAGCCGTCACCGATGGCGATACGTCTCGCCGCCGAGTTCGACAACATGATTGCACCACTGGAAAAAGTGGTGCAAGAGTTTGAAGTGTTCGACCCACTGCAATACCAAGGGCAGATCGCGATTGTGACCGACCCTTATTTGATGGATGAGCAAGGGCAGCGATTGCTAACTGGCTGCCATCGAGCCTTTCCCAAAGCGCACTTTGCCTTTTCCAGTTGGAACAGTTACTCGCACGATGAAATGTTAGAGGGTGAGCACGATTACTGCATTCTAGACCAAGAGACCGAGCTGTCGAAAGACATTTATATGCGTCCGTTGTTTGTTGAAAAACGGGTGATTTTGGCACGTAAAAACCACCCGACTTTGTCGAAAGTCAGCAATGATTGGGACACGGTCTCCAAACTGCCTCTGGTGTCTCTGCCTGCGCCCGCCTCGTATAAACCACTTTGTACCGTGGAGTCCGAATATCGTCGTATGGGCTATGAGCCTGTGGTGTTACTTAAATCCTATAATTTGCGAGTGGCGTGCCAAATGTTGCAAGAAACCGACGCGATTATGTATGCCAGCCAAAGCTCAGCAGTATTGATGCCGGAGCTGGACTCTTACGCGATGCCTTTGGTCAACCGTGAGTTTAGCCAGTTTGTCGTCTCTGGCGGTTTCTTACAAACCAATCGCAACCATCCTTTGCACCGACACTTACATAAAGTGGTACGCCAAACTCTGAAGACGCCATTAATTTTCGCATAGTGACGACTGATTATTGTCTCGCGTCACCGAGATTCTCTGCACAAGATAACCATGAAGAAAATGTGTGATTAAGTAGACAACTCGATCCTAAAGATATTCAAAAATGAATATCTCAATTACCTGTCTCTTTTTCCTGCTCAGCGCTAACCTTATCTCAAATAGTCAGGAGAAGTGGCTCATTTTATCTTTTTAACTTTTTGAATGTCGATACAGATGCGTGACATTCACCATTCTCCGTTATGCAGTTTTTTAATTTCTGATGGAGGATTCATCATGCTAGTTGCACGTCTATTTTTATTGCTCGCCATCGTTGCCGAAGTAGCAGGCACCAGCACCATGTCTTTTATCGGACAAGGTCATGGATGGTTGGGCTACATCGTGATGTACGTATTGATTGCGGTGTCGTACTACTTCCTCTCGATTGCTGCGAAAAAGATTTCTATCGGCGTGGCATACGCTGTTTGGGAAGGGTTGGGTATATCATTGATCACGGTCGTTTCAATCGTGTTGTTTGATTCTGACTTAAATACCCAAGAGCTGCTTGGTTTGATGTTATCTGTCATCGGCATCGTTTGTGTGACTTTAGGTGAGTCACACGGTCAATCTAACACCAAGAAAAACGCCGATAAACTGGCAAAAGAACGTTCATTTTCTACAAGTGTAAGGTGTGAATCATGAGTCAATTTTTTACGATGTCATTTGGATTTGTCGTGATGGCTGCCTTGGTCGATATCGTGGCGAACATGGCGCTCACACGTTCTCACGGCTTTAAATACAAAGGCTGGGGCATTACCGCGATAGTGTTGGTACTGGCTGCGTTCACGCTGTTGGCACAAGCGGTTAAAGAGATCGACTTAGCCATTGCTTATGCTTCTTGGGGCGCGATCGGTATCTTAGGTACCGCAGTGGGTGGTGCCTTGCTGTTTAAGCAGAAACTCAAGCCAATCGGCTGGTTTGGTATCTTTGTGGTGATTGCTGCGGTCGTGGTGATGAAGACGGCTTGATGTAATTTACTGAATCCTACATATCGTCATTCTGAACAGCAAGAGACGAGCAAGATTCAGAATCTACCAACAAAAAAGTGCTATGGTAGAGGTATTTTCTCTGGCTTCACAGCACGTTGATAGTTGATTCCTGATCTCGCCTAGGCTCGTCGAAATGACGGAGTCATTCATTTTTAAGAAGAACAGTGACCAACCCCAAAGCTCGTCATTCTGAACAGCGAGGGACGAGCGTGATTCAGAATCTACCAACAAAAAAGTGCTGTGGCAGAGGTGTTTTCTCTGGCTTCACAGCACGTTGATAGTAGATTCCTGATCTCGCTTAGGCTCGTCGGAATGACGGATTCATTAGTTTATTGAAAAAGAAAAATGACCAATCCCACATCTCGTCATTCTGAACAGCGAGGGACGAGCGTGATTCAGAATCTACCAACAAAAAAGTGCTGTGGCAGAGGGGTTTTCTCTGGCTTCACAGCATTTTGCTATTAGATTCCTGATCTCGCTTAGGCTCGTCGGAATGACGGATTCATTCGTTTTTTAGAAAGAACTGAGGCCAATCCTCAAGCTTGCCATTCTGAATAGCGAGGAACGAGCAAGATTCAGAATCTACCAACAAAAAGTGCTGTGGCAGAGGTGTTTTCTCTGTCTTCACAGCACGCTGATATTAAATTCCTGATCTTGCTTAGGCTCGTCGGAATGACGGATTCATTCGTTTTTTAGAAAGAATAGAGGCCAATCCTAAAGCTCGTCATTCTGAAAAGCGAGGGACGAGTGTGATTCAGAATCTACCAACAAAAAGTGCTGTGGCAGAGGTGTTTTCTCTGACTTCACAGCACGTTGATAGTAGATTCCTGATCTTGCTTAGTCTCGTCGGAATGACGAGGTCTTTCTTCTCGCCTTAAACAATAAAGCTTGCGCCTTCTTCTGCACTCGATACGTTTTGGCGGATCACGCTAAACAAGCCTCGTCCCCATGTTTGTTGGGTAGATTCGGTATCGAGATGAATCAACTCGCGTCCAGTGGTATCGCTTAAGTTGTTCAATTCGCCCGTTTGGCAATCCAGACGAATCAAATCGCCGTTGCGCACCAAACCAATCGCGCCGCCACGAATGGCTTCTGGAGAAACGTGAATCGCAGACGGAATTTTACCTGACGCGCCAGACAAACGACCGTCAGTAACCAGAGCCACTTTAAAGCCCGCTTTTTGCACGTTACCTAAAATTGGCATCAGTTTGTGCAGTTCAGGCATGCCGTTTGCCGCTGGGCCGTTGTGTGTGACCACAACGATGCAATCTTTGTTCAGCTCACCACGTTTGTACGCGGCTTCCACTTCGTGTTGGCATTGGAATACGATCGCAGGTGCCACAATTACGCGTTGCTCTTCTTTTACCGCAGACACTTTCACCACGGCTTTGCCCAAGTTGCCAGTCAGTACGCGAGTGCCGCCAGTGTTTTGGAAAGTGGCGTCTGGTTTGGCGATCACGTCACCGTCTTGGCTTCCTTGGCACGGTGTCCAAGTCAGTTGGCCATCGACAAGACTCGGTAGCGTCATTTGGTCTTCAAATTCACCAAACACGGGTTTCACATCGCGATGCAAAAGCTCGGATTGGTTCAAGCGGTGCAATAACGCAGGCACGCCACCCGCGTCTTGGAACGCGTTCATATCGGCTGGGCCGTTCGGGTAAACGCGAGCTAACAAAGGAACCACATCCGACAGATCGCTGATGTCTTGCCACGTGAGCAAGATGCCAGCAGCACGCGCCACGGCGATCATATGAATGGTGTGATTGGTGCTGCCGCCAGATGCAAGTAGAGCGATGATGCCGTTGACCAAGCTCTTTTCTGTGACCACCTCGGCCAGCGGACGGAAGTGTGCAGAACCCGCCGTCATTGAGGCGATTTTCAGAGCCGCGTGATCGGTTAACGCTTTACGCAGTTGGGTATGGGGATGGATGAATGCCGATCCTGGCAGCATCAAGCCCATGGCTTCGAACACCAACTGGTTGGTGTTGGCTGTGCCGTAAAACGTACACGTCCCCGCAGAGTGGTAAGCGCGACACTCCATATCCAGCAGAGCGTCTTTGCCGACTTCACCTGCTGCGTATTTTTGGCGCACGTCGACTTTCTCTTCATTGCTGATGCCTGTTGCCATCAGACCCGCTGGTACAAACGCAGTCGGCAGGTGCGCGTAAGACAGCGCGCCCATCAGTTGCCCCGGGGCGATTTTGTCACAGATACCAAGCAGTAATGTGGCATCAAAGACATTGTGACTCAAAGACAACGCCGTTGATTGCGCAATTAAGTCACGCGAAAACAGCGACATATCCATGCCTGCTTGACCTTGAGTCACCCCATCGCACATCGCTGGCACACAACCTGCGACTTGCGCTGTATGGCCGTAGTCCGCCAGCACTTGTTTGATTTGCGCTGGGTAGTCTTGGTACGGCTGGTGGGCGCTCAACATGTCGTTGTAGGCGCTGATCAGCGCGACATTGGCATGAGTAAAATCGAGAATATTTTTCTTTTCAGAAGAGCAAGATGCGGCGACTGCATGAGCTAAGTTACCACAAGATAAACCAACACGGCCTTTGCCAGCTTCGGCTTGCACTTCGGTGCGAGCAAGAAACGCAGCGCGCGCTTCACGGCTGCGCTCGGTCAAACGTTGTGTGACCTCAAGAACAACAGAGTGAGTCATTACGCCACCTCGATCGCTTGCATTTTGATTAGCTCAGCGGCAGAGCGTTCCACCACGTCGCTGATGTCTCCGTCGATACTGATGATCAGAGTTTGAGGCTCGTTGTCTGGGCGCTCTAGCGTCTCGAATTGGCTCTTCACCATGTTTTCTTTCATGAAGTGGCCTTTGCGCATACGCATGCGATTTAGGATCAACTCCATATCGCCATCAAGGAACAGGAAGGTCACGTTGTCGTTGCCTTCGCGGATCTGATCGCGGTAAATCTTTTTCAGTGCTGAACAGACAATAATGCCGTGTTCGTTTTTGCTTTCTAGGCTGTACGCCGCATCACGAATGCGTTCTAGCCATGGCTTGCGATCATCATCGTTCAGAGGCTGGCCCGATGCCATTTTCTGAATGTTCGCTCGTGGATGAAGATCATCACCATCAATGAATTTACGCCCTAGCTTTTTCGCTAGATGCTCACCAATTGTGCTTTTACCACTAGCACAAACGCCCATAACGATGACACTACTACCAGCCATAACTTATCCTCATAACCAAATTTGCGCGTGATCTCAATTTTTGAATTCACTTTAAAATATGGGTTTATCTTATTCATGTTATCGGTAACATGTTACCGGTAACTGAAATAAATGTGAACCATAACACAAACAATAATTCTTAAAGGTGAACCTATGGAGCAATTAACCCAAGCCCCAGATCCTACGTTCCTACTGACGATTGCAGGCCTTGCCATTGCAGCGTTACTCGTTCTGATCATTAAACTGAAAGTCCATGCTTTTGCTTCCCTTACTATGGTGAGTTTAGGCACAGCAATCGCCACTGGCGTTCCTTCTGAGAAAGTCGTATCGACCATGATGGGCGGCTTCGGCGGCACACTGGCTTCCGTGGCATTGCTGGTTGGTCTTGGTGCGATGATCGGTAAAATTCTTGAAGTGACTGGCGGTGCGAAAGTGCTGGCAGACACTTTGATTGGTCGCTTTGGTAAAGAGCGCGCACCATTTGCTTTGGGCGTCGCTTCATTACTGTTTGGCTTCCCAATCTTCTTCGATGCTGGCCTTGTAGTGATGATGCCAATCATCCTAAGTGTGGCGGCTCGTTTTGGTGGCTCACCAATTAAATACGCGTTGCCTGCTGCCGGTGCTTTTGCGGTTATGCACGCGTTTGTTCCACCACACCCAGGTCCGGTTGCAGCGGCAGAATTTCTTGGCGCAAACATCGGTCTGTTATTGGTGGTGGGTATTCTGGTGGCTATTCCAACTTGGTACCTTGGCGCTTACTTATTTGGCTTGTACGCGGGCAAAAAATTCGATATTCCACTATCTAAAGCCTTCTTTAATGGCGAAGCGATGGTGGATGAGCGCAACGCACCAAAATTTGGCACGGTTATGACCATCCTTGTGCTGCCAGTCCTGCTAATCTGTTTGGATACGGTATTGAACACACTGGCGGTTGCGGGTGTGATTGATGGCAAAACGGCACTGGTTGAGTTCCTACGTATGCTAGGTAAAACCCCAGTTGCGTTGCTGATTACTTTGATTGTCTGTTTGGCTGTGTTTGCCAAAGACTACGGCATGGCAAAACTAGAAAAATTGTGTGGTGAGTCATTGGCTCCTATCTGTGGTGTTATCCTAGTAACGGGTGCAGGTGGCATGTTTGGCGGCGTACTGCGCTCAAGCGGTATTGGTGATGCACTGGCTGACGTTCTTACAGACACAGGTATGCCTGTGATTGTGGCGGCGTTTGTGATTTCAACCTGTCTGCGTGTTGCTCAAGGCTCGGCAACCGTAGCGCTAACCACGACGGCGGCTCTTATCGCGCCAGTTGTGGCAGCATCAACAGGTTTGAGTGAACTAGACCTTTGCTTTATCGTAATCGCGATTGCGGGTGGTGCAACGGTACTGTCTCACTTCAATGACTCTGGTTTCTGGTTGGTCTCTCGTCTGCTTGAGATGGATGAGAAAACCACATTAAAAACTTGGACGGTAATGGAAACGTTACTTGGTGGTATCGCGTTTATTATCGTCGCAACATTAAGCTTTATTCTTTAGAGGTTCCCCATGACAACACTTGAACAACGATTAAGAGAAATCAAAATCGTCCCAGTTATCGCAATCAACGACGTAGCACACGCTCTGCCACTGGCAAAAGTGTTGGTAGAAAACGGTTTACCATGTGCTGAAGTAACATTCCGCACAGAAGCGGCGGCGGAGTCGATTCGCATCATGCGTGAAGCGTACCCAGAGCTGTTGATTGGCGCGGGCACCGTTCTGACCACAGAACAAGTGGATATCGCGATCGAAGCGGGCGTGGACTTTATCGTTAGCCCAGGTTTCAACCCAACCACAGTGAAATACTGTCAGCAACGTGGCGTGACTATCGTACCAGGTGTAAACAACCCAAGCTTGGTTGAGCAAGCGATGGAAATGGGTCTGCGTACGTTGAAGTTCTTCCCTGCTGAGCCATCAGGCGGCGTAAGCATGCTGAAAGCACTCACGGCGGTTTACCCAGTGGAATTCATGCCAACAGGTGGCGTAAGCCCATCCAACGTGGAAGATTACCTAGCGCTGAAATCGGTTGTAGCTTGTGGCGGTACGTGGATGGTGCCAACCGCAATGATGGACAACGGCGATTGGGAAGGTATTGCTGAATTGGTTCGCGCAGTTAAGTAAAACGCACAAACGGCTCCGAAATACCCCCGAACGTTAGAAAACGTGATACGCAAAAGGGTCATCAAGTTACTTGATGACCCTTTTGCTTTTTGGAATGAAGCGGCTTTAGAAGTGATGCTTCATAAAGCGCTTAATAAAGCGAATGAAATCTGCTTCGGCTAGCTTCGCGCACTTCAATGTTTGGGCGTGAGACAATTCTACATCTCCCAAGCCTTCTGCCATGTTGGTGATCGCACACACTGCCAATACGGGTAAGCCGCAATGCGCTGCAGAAATCACTTCTGGCACGACCGACATGCCCACTACATCACCACCGATGATTTGCATCATGCGGATTTCGGCTGCGGTCTCAAAGTTGGGGCCAGTGTAAGAGACAAACACGCCTTCATTCAGGTGAATACCATTGGCTTTGCCGACTTCAAACGCTTCTGCGCGTAGGTCTTTGTCGTACGCATTGGCGAGGCTGAAGAACCTCGGGCCGTACTCTTCATCATTCGGACCGATCATTGGCGATTCAGGCATGGTATTGATGTGGTCATGAAATACCACCAGAGAACCGACATCGATGCGTTCAGGGCGAAGTGAGCCTGCTGCGTTGGTGACGAGTAAAAACTCACAGCCCAGCTTTTTAAAGGTGCGCACGGGCGTGGTCATGACCTTCATTGAGCCGTGTTCGTAGTAGTGACCGCGACCTTTCATGCACACTACGTCTACGCCGCCCATGGTACCAAGCACCAACTCACCTGAGTGGCCTTGCACGGTGCTAACCGGAAAGCCTTCGAGCTCTTCGTATGGAATGACCACTTTGTCTTGTAGTTCGTCTGCCAATACGCCTAAGCCTGAGCCTAAAATAAACGCCGCTTTAGGTTGGAAGTTTGGTTTGCGTTCGCGAATGGTTTGTAGCGCGCCGATTACTGGATCGTGATTCATGTTAGTCACCTTCTGGTTGTGTGTTGATTCCATTGTGTGACTTTCTGCGCTGGTTATCTTTGCTTTATTCGTTACTATCATCCTTAAAAAGAGGATGATGAAATTCGCTAGGACTCAATGCATGAAGTCAGAACCATTTGAGCGCGTGACGCTGAAGATGCTGCGTTACTTTTACGAGGTCGCACAAACCAAGCATTTCACTAAGGCCGCCGAGAACCTCAATATCACCAATTCGCCGTTGAGCAATCGCATCAAAGAGTTGGAAGAAGTGCTTAACGTCAAACTGTTTGAGCGTGATTCAAGAAACGTCATGCTGACGGAGGCCGGGCGATTGTTGGAGTCCAAATGCCAACTGATTTTTCAGACCTTGGATGTCTCACTCAATCAAGTGCAGCAAGTGGGTTTGAACCAGAGAAATATCTTGCGAGTTGGTGTGGTAAGTAGTGCATTTTGGGGCGGATTTGATCGTTTGTTACAGCGCTTCCATGCTGAGCATAGCACTTATCACGCCGACATTTTTGACCTTAACCCAGAGACGCAAAAGAAGCATCTGAGTGAGAAGAAAATCGACGTGGGCATTGTACGTTTTGCCGATGCACTCAACATTTATCCGTATCAGTCGGTGTCTTTGGGCAAAGATGTGTTTGTGGTGGCGGTGTCGGAGCAACATGAGTTAGCCAGCAAATCTTTGCTGCGGCTCCAAGATTTAAAGGCGTGTGAGTTTGCGTTTATGAGTTTGGCGAATTCTGCCTCGGCAAACTTCATCATCAATGCCTGTCTGCAAGAAGGCTTTTCACCCCATATTGGCAAACAAGTGGTGGAGCCAAGCACCTTGATGGCATATGTAGCAAACAGCAATACCGTGACGTTGGTGCCGTCGACGTTTTCTCAGCATCATTGGCATGGGATTCGTTTTATCAAGCTGAAAGAGTCACTGCGTGCAGACTTGTGTCTGATTCATGATGGTAAGCAGGAGAGTGCTATTAAAGCCGAGTTTATTCGCACATTATTAGAGAATGCGAGTTAAGCATGGGATAACAAAAAAAGGTCATCCTAAGATGACCTTTTCAAATGATTCGCTGAAATCAGCAATGCGATTAGCGCGTAATTAACGCATCGTTACGAACTCTTCAGAGCCCGTTGGGTGGATAGCCACAACAGAGTCGAAGTCTGCTTTGGTTGCGCCCATCTTCATTGCTACGCCGAAGCCTTGGATCATTTCATCTACCGTGAAACCGATGCCGTGTAGACCAACAACCGTTTCTTCTTCGCCCGCACATACAAGCTTCATCTTACATGGCTGACGGTGCTTAGTGACGGCGGTGTACATTGCGGTAAAGCCAGACGTGTACACTTTCACGTTGTCTTTGCCGTACTTCTCTTCCGCTTCTTGCGTTGTAAGACCGATAGTGCCGATTGGTGGGTGGCTAAATACCACAGTTGGTACCAAATCGTAGTCCATCTTCGCGTTTGGTTTGTTATTGAACAAACGCTCAGAAAGTTGACGACCCGCTTTCACTGCTACTGGCGTTAGCTCGATACCGCCTTCCATGATGTCACCCACACAGTAGATGCCTTTCACGTTGGTTTCTTGGTATTCGTCTACCTTAATGTAGCCTTTTTTGTTCGTTGCAACGCCAGTTGACGCTAGGTTGATTGCGTCTGTTGCTGGGTGACGACCGATTGCCCAAATCAGTTGGTCAACGTTTTGACTCTCACCGTTTTCTAGGTGCAGAGTTAGGCTGCCATCGGCTTCTTTTACCACTTCTTTTGGTACAGAATGGGTGTGCAGTGTTGGGCCTTCTGCGTCCATCACTTCAACCAACGTATCGATGATCATTGGATCGAAGCTACGCAGTGGTGACTCTTTACGTACGAACAGGTGCGTTTCTGTACCTAGTGCGTGCAGTACGCCAGCAATTTCAACTGCGATGTAGCCAGCGCCGACAACCGCAACGCGTTTTGGTTGCTCTGCTAGGTCGAAGAAGCCGTTTGAATCGATGCCGTATTCAGCGCCTGGAATGTTTGGAATAGTAGGACGACCACCAACCGCGATCAGAATGTGATCCGCAGTATAATGTTCACCGTTTACTTCTACGGTTTTCTCGTCAACAAACTTAGCAAAGCCTTTAATTACGTTTACTTTGTTGTTGCCAAGAACGCGATCGTAAGATTGGTGAATACGACCAATGTACGCCTGACGGCTCTCAACCAGTTTGCTCCAGTCGAAACCTTTCACGTCGACATCAAAACCGTAATCTTCTGCGTACAGGTTCATTGCTTCTGCGATTTGTGCGCCGTGCCACATCACTTTCTTCGGTACACAACCTACGTTGACACAGGTACCACCGAGATCTTGAGCTTCGATTAGCGCAACTTTCGCGCCGTACATCGCCGCACGGTTTGCAGATGCGATGCCGCCACTGCCGCCACCGATACAGATATAGTCAAAATGAGTCGCCATTACTTTCTCCAAGAGCTTATAAATTTTATTTGGTACATAGATAGATTGGGATGACCTTGCCCGAACTCAATGCCACCGTTATCCCACTATCATAAATCGAATGTAACGAATTCCTAAATGGGAAAAAGCGACATTACTTATGACAAATAGCGATGAGAGGCACAAAAAGAAGAATAAGCGCGATGAGAGGGCAAAGTTGAGAGTATAAAAAAGCGCAACGAAAATGTCGTTGCGCTGAGTGGTTTCGGTGCAGATGAGCTTACTCTGGCACAATCCAGTCCACTTTCCAGTGGCCGGTGGCTGGTGCGATCGCGTCTTGCAGGAATGGCAGAATCTCTTTCATCTGGCTTTCCAGTTTCCACGGCGGGTTAATCACAATCATGCCGGATGCCGTCATGCCGCGCTCGTTGGTATCGGGTGCGACACCTAACTCGATTTGCAGAATTTTACGAATGCCCAGTGCTTCCAGGCCTTCGATCATATCTTCGATGTCGTGACGGTTTACCACTGGGTACCAAATCGCGTAGATACCGGTTGCCCAACGCTTATGGCTCTGATGAATCGCGCGCACTACATCGCGGTACTCTTTCGCGAGTTCGTATGGTGGGTCAATCAGCACCAAACCACGACGCTCTTGTGGCGGTAAGCTGGCTTTTAGACGCTGGAACCCGTCCTCTTTGAAGATGCTCACTTGGCGATCGCGATGGAATTCTTGCTCCAACAATGGATGATCGGCTGGGTGCAGCTCCGTCAGCACCATGCGATCTTGTGGGCGGACTTGCGCGCGCGCTACACGTGGTGAGCCTGGGTAGTAACGCAGCTTCTCGCCGTTGTTGAGTACTTTGATGGCATCGATGTAGCTTTTGATATCTTCAGGAATGTTTGGGTTATCCCAAATACGAGCGATGCCTTGCTTGTATTCGCCCGTTTTTTCAGACCATTCGTGAGTCAGATCGTAACGGCCCACACCCGAGTGGGTATCGTGATAAACGAATGGCTTATCTTTTTGTTTCAGCGCATCAAGAATGAGGCTTTGAACGATGTGTTTGACCACGTCGGCATGGTTGCCGGCGTGGAAGCTGTGGCGATAACTTAACAAATTAAACTCTCGAAACACTCTTTGGTTGAGTGTGGTCTGTGATTTTCACTCTATGGCGGTATTATACTCAAGTAACTTAAAGATGTAGAACTTCCAATCAAATCCGTTCCTCTAATAGGGGCTCACTATTGAAATTTCTTTAAGTCACCCACACTTACTATTGGTAATCGAATTGAACTAGGTGAGTTTCTCGTGCTCAAAGAGTGTGAAATCTCATTTAGGTATAACAAGACTCAAGGACAGAGTAGCGCTCGTTGACTATATGGTCATCGCAGCATAGAGAAAGGGAACGGAGCTCCCCCAATCCATGTTGCTGGCTCGTCTGTACATTGAGTTGGCCTATCTACACAAAATAGACAGGCAATCACAGAGTCAAAACACAAAAGGAATTATTCATGTCTAATCCTCTTCTGACGTTTACGGACTTACCTCCGTTTTCTCAAATTAAACCAGAACACATCAAGCCTGCTGTTGAACAAGCGATTGCTGACTGCCGAGCGAAAATCGATGAAGTTCTAAAAGATAATGCTCACCCAACTTGGGACAGTGTGATTGCGCCAATTGAAGAAGCGGATGACCGCTTAAGCCGCATTTGGTCGCCAGTGGGTCACATGAACTCCGTGGTGAACAGCGAAGATCTGCGTGAGGCGTACGAAAGTTGTTTGCCAATTTTGTCAGAGTACGGAACTTGGGTTGGTCAGCACAAAGGCCTGTACGAAGCGTACAAAGCGATTAAAGCCAGTGATGCATTCGCAACGCTGACTCGCGCTCAACAAAAAACCATCACCGATGCGTTACGAGACTTTGAGCTATCGGGTATTGGTTTACCATCCGATGAGCAGCACCGTTACGGCGAAATCAGCAAGCGCATGTCTGAGCTCAGCTCTAAATTCTCTAACAATGTACTGGATGCCACCATGGGTTGGACCAAGCACATCACGGATGAGAAAGACCTTGCTGGCATGCCAGAATCGGCGCTGGCAGCAGCGAAAGCCGCGGCAGAAGCAAAAGAGTTAGATGGTTACCTCATTACGCTGGATATCCCATCTTACCTACCTGTCATGACGTACTGCGACAACCAAGAGTTGCGTAAAGAAGTGTACGAAGCGTATGTGACGCGCGCCTCTGATCGCGGTCCAAATGCTGGTAAGTGGGACAACTCAGAAATCATTACTGAGCAACTGAGACTGCGTCACGAAATTTCACGCATGTTGGGTTTCAATACTTACAGCGAGAAATCGTTAGCAACGAAAATGGCCGAAACGCCAGATCAAGTGCTGGGCTTCTTGAATGACCTAGCGACACGTGCGAAACCGCAAGGTGAACGTGAAGTGGAAGAGTTGCGTCAGTTTGCGAAAAGTGAGTTTGGCGTTGAAGAATTGAATGTGTGGGATATCGCTTACTACAGCGAGAAACAAAAGCAGCATCTGTTCCAAATCTCGGATGAAGAACTGCGCCCGTACTTCCCAGAGTCAAAGGTTGTCAGTGGTCTGTTTGAAGTGCTAAACCGCGTGTTTGGCATGACAGTTACTGAGCGCGAAGGCGTGGACACTTGGCACGAATCTGTGCGTTTCTTCGATATCTTTGACGCTGAAGGCGCACTGCGTGGCAGTTTCTACTTAGATCTCTACGCACGTGAGCACAAACGTGGTGGCGCGTGGATGGATGACTGTCGTGGTCGTCGTATTACGCTCTCTGGCGAACTGCAAACGCCGGTGGCGTACCTAACGTGTAACTTCAACCGTCCAGTGGGCGACAAGCCAGCACTGTTTACGCACGATGAAGTTGTGACACTTTTCCATGAATTTGGTCACGGCATCCACCACATGCTGACGCAAGTAGAAACAGGCGCGGTATCAGGCATTAATGGCGTACCTTGGGATGCGGTTGAATTGCCAAGTCAGTTCCTGGAAAACTGGTGTTGGGAAGAAGACGCACTGGCGTTCATTTCTGGTCATTATGAGACAGGCGAGCCGTTGCCAAAAGCGATGCTAGATAAGATGCTCGCGGCGAAGAACTTCCAGTCGGCGATGGGCATTTTGCGTCAGTTAGAATTCGGTTTGTTCGACTTTACTCTGCACACCGAATACGACCCAGAAGTGGGTGCACGTGTTTTAGAAACGCTGGCGAAAGTGAAAGAGAAAGTCGCGGTGGTTCCTGCGGTTGAGTGGGCGCGCTTCTCGCACAGCTTCGGTCACATCTTCGCTGGTGGTTACAGCGCGGGTTACTACAGCTATCTGTGGGCGGAAGTGCTGTCGTCAGACGCTTATTCTCGCTTTGAAGAAGAAGGTATCTTCAACAAAGAAACGGGTCAAAGCTTCCTGAATAACATCCTAGAAATGGGTGGTAGCGAAGAACCAATGGAGCTGTTTAAGCGCTTCCGTGGTCGTGAACCACAAATTGATGCGCTCTTGCGCCATTCTGGTATTGCAGCGTAAGCGCATACTGTCTTTCCAAAAATACTAAGGCCAACCATTCGGTTGGCCTTTTTTTGTCCATTTTTTATAAAAAATTCACGGATTCACACTGCGGTTAATTGGGTTCTGCAGCGATATCAATGTTTCCGTAGACTGAACCTCATCAATGGCTTGCAGCTTATCAATCAGCACAAATTGCAGTTCTTCAATTGATTTGCACATCAATTTGACGAATATGTTATACGCGCCCGTGGTGTAGTAAGCTTCAACGACTTCGTCGAGCGCGTTGAGTTTTTCTAGCGCGGAATGGTAATCACGAGCTGCGTTTAGGTTAATACCGATGAAGCAGCACACATCGTAGCCGAGCTTTTTGGTATTTACGATCACCTCCGTTCCTTCGATGATGTCAGCCGATTTCATCTTCTCAATACGCACATGGATAGTGGCAGGGCTGACATCGAACTGCTTGGCCATTTCTGCGTAGGGCGTTCTGGCGTCAGCCATCAGTGTTTTTAATATTGCGCGGTCAAGGTCGTCGAGTTTCGGCAGGCTCGCATTCATACTATTATTTCCGTTAGGGATAGAGTTTTACCTCCCTTTTATACTCATAGCGGATAGGATTCACAAGGTTTGGCAGGAGTAACTGCGGGTTAACTCCGAGCTATGGAGATAATGTGCAGCGTTTTCTGGTTATTGTCGCGCTATGTTGGAGCGCGTTTGCCGCGGCCTCAGATCCGAAAGTTTTGGTCGTGCACTCCTATCATCAAGGTTTTTTCTGGACGGATTCCATACAGCGAGGTATCGAGCAGCAATTGGGTGATCGATCGCTGGATATGCGCGTGCTCTATTTAGACTCGAAACGTAACCAGAGTGAGCAGTTTTTCGCTCAGCTTGAATCCTTATATCGTACGAAATTAAGCAAAGAACGATTCGATGCTATTTTAGTGAGTGATAACAACGCGCTTGAACTGATGCAGCGTTTGGCGCCGATCATCAAAGACACCCCGGTTATATTTAATGGAATCAATAATTATCATCCTTCTTTGCACCAATCTCTGAACGCAACAGGAGTAACAGAAGATGTCGATTTGGAGGCAAATTTAGCCCTCATAGAGCGCCTACACCCTGATTACACTCAAATTCTTATTGTCAGTGACCATTCCGTAACGGGAGAGGTATTACGCTATCAAATCGACGATTTTGTACATGAACATCCGCAATATCGCGACAAAATCGTGCAAGTTATTCCCGACAGTATCATTGACTTAAAGCAACAAGTGGCGAAGCTGAATAAAGATAAAGTCGTCCTGTTTTGGACCTATTACCGAGATAAACAGGGTGTGGTTGGCAGTGAACGTGACTGGATTGGCGTTAACAGAGCCTCAAATGCGCCGCTGTTTATGGTGCACGACATTGGCTTAGGGCATGGTGCGGTTGGTGGCGTGATCCAAAGTGGTTATCGGCATGGCATTGAGAGCGCTGAGATACTTGAGTTTGTGTTGGATAACCCTGACCAAGCTCTGCCAGCTGTGAAGAAAAGTGATTCTGAAATCAAGCTCGATTATCAAGCTGTAGTGCGCTGGGGGCTGGGGGCTGAGCAAGAGGTCTCTGCGGTATTTTTTAATAAACCGATGAAGTTTTCTGAGCGTTTTGCCAAAGAAATTCGCTTGTTTGGTAGCCTGTTTGTGGTGATGTCGGTGGTCATTTTGTTGATGGGTTACTATTTACAGCGGATGCGTCGCAGCGAGAGTGCCGCGCGAGAAAGCCAAGCCATCTTAGAATCGATTTTTGATCAGAGCATGCAGTATATGGGCATTTTGGATGCCAACGGTGTACTTAAATCGGGCAACGATCACCTGCAATCTTTGCTGTATCACCAAGGGCTGCGTTTAGACCGACCACTTTGGTTTCATCCCAATTGGAGTGAGAAAGCACAAGCGTTGCTTGAGGCGTATTTCCACGTGCCTCACCATCAAGTGTCGACGTTTGAGGCTGAAATTTGGAGTAAAGAGCACGGTACATTGGTGTTGGAAATTTCACTCAAGCCTTTTTCTCAGCAAGTAGGAAATCAAAAGCAATACTTGTTTGAAGCGCGCGATATCACTAGTCGTAAGTTGATGGAAGATAAGCTCTATCAACGCGAATCAACCCTGCGTAACTATTATGAGCAACAGCCTGTCATGATGGTGACACTCGACAGCAATAACCGCATTCAAGAAGTGAATCGATTTGCTCAGCTACTCCTTGGCTACAAACCGATGGACATGCTCGGACACCGCCTGAGGGAGTTTTATTTTGATGACAAGGTACTGTTTCCTCGCCAAGTGCTATTGCAACCCAATCAACAGGTGCATGGGGTCTGGCGACGTGAAGTCGAGTATCGCCATGCAAATGGTCATCGTGTTTGGGTACGTGAGAACATTCGTCCACTGAGTGAATCTGATCAGCTGTTGATTGTGGGTGAAGATATTACAGAAACCAAACAGCTTTCCGAGAAACTGGAATATCAAGCGCGCTATGACTTACTGACAGGGACTTATAACAGAAACCACTTTGAACTAGAGCTCAAGACCGCACTGCGTGAGGTGGACAGCCATCGTCGCGTCCACGCGATGCTGTACCTCGACTTAGATCAGCTAAAAGTCCTCAATGATACGGTTGGGCATGATGCGGGTGACGCGGCGATTCAATTTTGCGCCAGCATGTTAGAGGAAGTGCTGCCATACAATTCCATCTTGGCTCGAATGGGAGGCGATGAGTTTGCGGTACTACTCAAAGATTGCGACGAATACGGCGCCATTAATATCGCTAAACTGATCATCTCGACGTTGAGTGAGCATCTCTTTATTTGGGAAGATACACGCTTGTTCATCAGTTGTTCTATTGGTATTCGTATCATCGACCATACGGCAGAGACGCCGCAAATGGTGCATGCTCAAGCAGACTCTGCGTGTCATGCCGCCAAGGAGCAAGGCCGTAACCGCTACAATCTGTTCAGCTTAGATAACGAAGAGCTACAACGTCGCCAGATGGAAATGCAGAGCGTCAATCTGGTGCATGAGGCATTGTCGAATCAGCGTTTAGAGTTATTTGCTCAACCGATCAAAAGCTTACAACAGCACGATGCTCAGATGTATTTTGAGATTTTAGTGCGCATTCGCAATGGATATGGTGATTATGTTTCTCCTGCATTGTTTATTCCTGCCTCCGAGCGCTACAACATTGCGCATTGGATTGATAAACAGGTCATTACTCAAACACTAGAATGGTTTGAGCAACGCCCGGAGGTGGTTGAAAAACTCGGTCGTTGTTCGATAAACCTTTCAGGTCAATCTATGGGGAATCAAGAGTTTATCGATTTCTTATTGGAGCGGTTGGAACGTTCGTCCATGCCGTGTGAAAAAATCTGTCTAGAAATCACCGAGACAGCTGCGATGAGTAATCTTGAGCAAGCCATTGAGCTCTTCACCAAGCTCAAAGCGCTGGGTTGCATGATTGCATTGGATGACTTTGGTTCGGGCTTGTCTTCATTTGGTTACTTAAAGAAACTTCCCGTTGATATCGTGAAAATTGATGGTCTTTTCGTGCGAGATATCAACGTAAATGAAATGGACCGTGTGATGGTTCGCTCGATCAATGATCTGGCAAAACAGCTAGGCAAAGTGACGGTGGCGGAGTTTGTCGAAAACGAACAAGTCATGCAGCATTTGATCGATCTTGGTGTGGATTATGGCCAAGGCTACGGTATTGGGCATCCTCAACCGCTTTCTGAGTTAGTTGAGCGACTGACGGCTGAGTAGTCTTGTCATATCAAGCTCAACCTAGCATTGAGAGGTAACTTAGGTATACACTCAGCGCCAGTTACCGCGATTTTTTATTGGAGCCTCCTTTTGCAACTGCAATTGATCTGTGAAGACCCGTCTCAACAACCTCATCTGGATGAACTGGCTGCGCGCTGGCAGCTTTCTCACACTGACGAGAGCGATTTTGCTTTGGTGCTGACCACCGAGCGTTTAGAGCTGCGTAAAGTGGATGAGCCAAAGTTGGGCGCTATTTTTGTCGATTTAATTGGTGGCGCAGTGGGACATCGCCGAAAATTTGGTGGTGGTAAGGGCCAAGCCATCGCAAAAGCTGCAGGTTTGAACAAAGGGGCAACGCCAACCGTTCTAGACGGCACGGCGGGGCTGGGACGTGACGCATTCGTTTTGGCTTCGCTCGGCTGTAAGGTACAGATGGTGGAGCGACACCCGGTAGTCGCAGCGTTGCTGGATGACGGCTTAGCGCGTGCGAAACAAGACCCTGAAATTGGAACTTGGGTATCAGAGCGTATGTCGCTGATCCATGCCTCCAGTCATGATGCATTGGAACAGCTGGCACAAGATGAAGACTTTGTTCAGCCAGATGTGGTGTATCTCGACCCTATGTATCCGCACCCAGAAAACAAGAAGAAATCGGCGCTCGTAAAAAAAGAGATGCGCGTTTTCCAATCGTTGGTTGGCGCCGATTTGGACGCCGATGGTTTGCTAGAACCTGCCATGGCGTTAGCCACAAAACGCGTGGTGGTGAAGCGCCCAGACTATGCAAACTGGCTGAACGAGCAAAAGCCGACTATGGCGATTGAAACCAAAAAAAATCGCTTTGATGTCTACGTTAAAGCCTCAATGGCATAACTTCCTGACAGCTCAACTTTTCTTGTCACAGTACGGTGTATCGTGCTGTGATCAAGCCTCTCTTTCTGAATCGTTACTGATAGTTTTCTCTTGCTAATTCTCCTCCCTGACTGTATATCTAACTAAGAATTATTATTATTTCACTTGTTGTGATGCGGTCGATAATTGGGAAGCTGGAGTAGTAGAATGGCTAAACGCTTATGTAAAATGAGTCGTAAACAGATCGCGGCGGAGCTTGGCGACATCCATCGTTTAGTTGTCGCACCAAAGTTTGTTTGTCGCTCTTGCGCACGCTCTTCAGCGGCCAAAGATACCTTGTGTAAGCCAGCCGCTATTCCGCCGAAAAAATGCCAAGACAAGCCACTGAACGAGCAACAATCATGTGGCTTATTGGCTGAAGCGCTGCCAGTACAACCGATTCCTGTGACAACAAAACAAAGCAACGAAAAAGCAGCAATTGTGAAGCGTGTTGTTGAGCGCGTGAAAGAGAAAAAGCAAGCCGAAAAATCCTTGGAGCCAGTAAGAACCGACGCACCAGTATGGTTTGATTTAGCGGATAAAAAATCGCTTAAGAAAGCGAAAAAAGCACTGAAAAAGCACTATAAGCAGCAGAAGAAGTTGTTAAAAGTAGCGAAAAAACAACAAAAGTTACTTAAGCGTCAGCGCAAGCTGGAAGCGCGCAATGCGAAGCTAGAAGTGTTGTTGCCAACGTCGCCCAAGGTGTTGATGAGCGCAAGTTCGCAAATGAAAGTGCATTAATCTAATCCAAAAAAACGCTCTCCAGTTGGAGAGCGTTTTTTATTGTCGGTATGTGTGTTGGGAGCGGTTGCGTTACTTCTTGGCGTAGCTCATTTCGACGCGCTTTTTCACCCAGGTTTCGTTAATCCATAGCGATAGCATGATGATCGCACCGCCAATGGCGAGTCGCATGACATCAACATCGCGGTTCCAAATCACAATGTTCACAATCAAACCCGCCGGAACCAATGCGTTGTTCATTACTGCCAGTGCACCTGCGTTCACCATGGTTGCGCCTTTGTTCCACGCGAAGTAACCAAAACCGGAAGCAATTAAACCAAGGTACGTCAGAATGCCCCATTGCGTTGCGGTGGTGGGTAGTTTGTCGAGGTTGCCCATCAGAGCGAAAGCCACGGTTGCTACACAAAGCGCACCTAAGTAGAAGTAACCAAACACGGTGTGTTGTGGCAAATCAACCGGTTCACTTTCCATGATGTATTTGTAGCCCACCTGACCAATGGCAAAACAGAGGTTTGCTCCTTGTACGACCAAAAAGCCCAGCAGGAAGTCTTCATTAATGCCTGCAAACTTAATCCAGGCTGCGCCAAATACAGCAATCGCCGCGGTAACCAAATACCAAGGTGAAAAGCGACCTTTCAAGAAGTCATAGATCAGCGTGACGTAAATGGGTGTGAATACGGTGAACAGCAATACTTCTGGCACGGAAAGGAGCAAAAAAGATTGGTAGTAGAAGCAGTACATCAGACCGAGCTGAAAGCCACCGACCGTCATCAGTTTCGCGATTAAGGATTTGCTAACGCCACGGAATTTTAAAAAGGGAATGAAAACCAGACTCGCCAGTGCCACGCGCATGAACACCGAGAACCAAGAATCAACCTGACCAGCGAGGTAAACGCCGATCAGGCTAAATGAGAATGCCCAAAGTAGGGTAACTGCGGATAGATAAGCCATGGATGAGAATCTTTATCAACAACAAATGTGCCCGCAGTCTAACCAAGTTTTAACGTCGCGCCAATCAGTCTTTTAGCGGTACGACCAGCATATCGACTGGAGAGCAGTTAATCAGTTGTCGAGTCGAAGACAGAATCTTGCTCCAGAAATCTTGGTGATGACCACAAACCACCAAGTCGATACTGTAATCTTGAATGGTATCGCACAGCTCATTACTCAAATCGCCACTACCGACCAACGTATGGGCTATTGGGTATTGCGCATATTCTGCGAAATTCGCCAATTGTGTGCGCGACGCTTCCATTGCTTGATGTTGCGCTTCTGCCATATTGATGTCGATAAGCCCGGTGTAGAGCTCTGCGTAGTTCACGTCGATGTGAATAAAAGAGACTTTCGCATCCAGAGGTTTAGCCAGTGATACGGCTTTTTTAATCAACACTTTACTGTCGTCTGACAGGTCGACTGCCACAAGTATGTGTTTGTAACTCATATTGCTATCTCCTTGTAAGGTCATAGTTTTAGATTAGCACTAACCCCCAAAAAAATTTGCTGAAGTGATCTCATATCAGTGTCGTAGGTACAAAGTCTTGTCTCAGTAATCATGTTATAGTGGCGTTATACCCAAGTGACTTTGAGATGCGGAGTTCAGCGCTCCGTTACTGACTATAGTTCAAGTAAAACCTTGCCTCTGATGTAGAGCAAGTCAATCTCGCGGCGTCGTTTATTTCGAGGTTACTTGGGTATATTGCATGCACATTAATAGGAGTTAACATGCTGTCTCAAACTATGGTCGAACAATTGAATGAGCAAATTAACCTAGAATTTTTCTCATCCAATCTATACTTACAAATGAGTGCTTGGTGTGAAGACAAAGGTTTTGAAGGTGCGGCTGAATTTTTACGCGCTCACGCCGTAGAAGAAATGGAGCACATGCAACGCCTATTCACCTACGTAAGTGAAACTGGCTCAATGCCAATTTTGGGCGCTATTGATGCACCAAAGCATGATTTTGCTAGCTTAGGTGATGTTTTCCGCGAGACCTTCGAACATGAGCAAATGATCACGGAAAAAATCAATAAATTGGCACATGTTGCATTTACTAGCCAAGACTACTCAACGTTTAACTTCCTACAGTGGTACGTGTCTGAACAGCACGAAGAAGAGAAGTTGTTTAAAGGGATTTTAGATAAGATCGAATTGGTAGGTGAAGATGGTAAAGCATTGTTCTTCATCGACAAAGATCTAGCACAAATGGCGAAAGAAGGTTCATCTTCAATCATGGATGCTCCAGCTGCGTAAACGCGTTTTTTGACGCTATAAGTAGCGGGTAAAGACGAAGCATTGATCGTCTTTTTCTCTTGAGCATTGTTGAAGATGTAGGGAGGAAAAGATGATCAGTGGAGACACAATCTTATTTGCGCTAATGGTGGTAACTGGAGTCAACATGATCCGGTATCTCACCGCTCTTCGTTCTCTAATTTACATCATGCGTGAAGCGCATCCGTTGTTATATCAGCAAGTTGATGGCAATGGCTTTTTTACCACCCATGGAAATGTCACTAAACAGGTGCGTTTGTTCCACTACATCAAAAGTAAAGAATATCACCATCACCACGATGAAATTTTTACTGGTAAGTGCGAAAGGGTGCGTGAGCTATTTGTTTTATCGACCGCTTTGCTCGGTGTTACCCTACTCGCGGCCTTCATTCTTTAAAGAATCAATAATCTAGCGAGTTAATCTCCTAGGATTGTACGGGCATGCATAGCGCTTACCGTTTAAGCGCTTTTCCCCTTCGAGATTTGTCGGTAGAATGTCGCGCCTAGAAAGCAAGGATGTGCAATGTGCACATCCTTTTTTATTTCGATTCGATACCAATCAGTCTAAGAGCTACCGATGAGTAAGAAATTTGATGTTGTTGTAATTGGCGCAGGCGCAGCGGGTTTGATGTGTGCTGCAGAAGCCGGCAAGCGAGGCCGCCGTGTTTTGGTGCTCGATCATGCTAAAAAGCCAGGACGTAAAATCCTTATCTCAGGCGGTGGCCGTTGTAATTTCACTAACTACGACGTCTCAGCCAGCAACTACCTATGCCAAAACCCGCATTTCGTTAAGTCGGCGCTTTCTCAATACACCAACTGGGATTTTATCTCGATGGTGTGTAAGCATGGTATTGAATTTGAAGAGCGCGATCACGGTCAGCTGTTTTGTGTCGATGCGTTTACGGCTAAAGACATCGTGAAGATGCTGTTGGCTGAGTGTGACATGCCGAATATCGAGCAGCGTTACCAATGCGATGTTCACTCAATTGAGAAAATCGATGAAGGTTTTCGTTTGCACGCGGGTACCGAGCCAGTTGAGTGTGAGTCTTTAGTTATCGCAACAGGTGGCTTGTCGATGCCAAAACTGGGGGCGACACCATTTGGTTATAAAGTCGCGGAACAATTTGGTCTTCGAGTTATCCCAACTACGGCAGGGCTGGTGCCATTTACGTTGCATAAAGAAGACAAAGAAGACTTTGCTGAGTTATCTGGTATCGCGGTACCTGCGGAAATTACAGCTGAAGATGGCACCATGTTCAAAGAAGCCCTGTTGTTCACACATCGTGGTTTATCTGGCCCAGCCGTTTTACAGATTTCATCATTCTGGCGAGCGGGGCAAAAGGTGTCGATTAATCTGGTGCCAAACGATGATGTTGCCGAGTTATTAGAATGCAGCCGTGAAAAGCACCCGAATCAGTCGCTCAAAAATACGCTCGCTAAAGTGCTACCAAAGCGCTTGGTTGAAGTCTTGATTGAACGTAAAGAGCTGGTCGATAAACCGTTAAAGCAGTTCAATCAAAAGGAGCTTGCGGCGATTGTGGCGCGTTTAGAACATTGGGATATCGCCCCGAATGGCACTGAAGGCTACCGAACCGCGGAAGTGACGCTCGGTGGTGTGGACACCGATCACTTATCTTCTAAAACTATGGAATGCAAAAACATCAAAGGGCTGTACTTCATTGGTGAAGTCATGGATGTGACTGGCTGGTTAGGGGGCTATAATTTTCAGTGGTGCTGGTCGAGCGGCTTTGTCGCGGGTCAGTGGGTGTAATCAAACGCTATACATCCGCATCAAAGATAAGATAAAAAAGAGCACTGAATCGTATTCCGTGCTCTTTTTATATTCTCATTGTATTCCCACAGCGAGTTACTCGTCTTGATACTTTTCGAGTTTGTTATAGAGCGTTTTAACGCTAATGCCTAACTCTTGCGCAGATTCCGTTTTATTGCCTTGATTCTCTTCAAGCGTATTGAGAATGGCGGCTTTTTCTAGCTCTTCTAGCGAAACGCCCGCTGGAACAAGGTCTTCGATGCTTGTGCCTGTTTCCAATGGTGGTGTATCGAATATCAGGTGTTCATCTCGGATGGTGTCATCAGCCAAAATAAATGCACGCTCGATCGTGTGTTTGAGCTCACGGACATTACCTGGCCAATCGTGTGCAGCGATTTTTTGGATGGCAGAATCAAGAATGGTTTTGGTTTTAGCCTCATTTGCGTTGCGGTGCGCGATAAAGTGTTTAGCCAGACCGACGATGTCACCGCCTCGATCTCGCAGTGGCGGTATCGTTAATGGGAAGTGCGATAAACGGAAAAACAGATCTTCACGCAGGAACTGCTCTTCAATGGCGACTTTAGGATCACGGTTGGTGGCGGCAATGATGCGAGTGTTGGCGATATGCACTGTATTACTGCCCACTGGGCGATATTCTCCGGTTTCCAACACACGCAATAGCTTCACTTGATGCTCGATAGGCATCTCGGTGATTTCATCCAAAAACAGCGTGCCGCCTTCTGCCTGTTTAAATACACCTTGGTGAGTTTTATTCGCTCCGGTAAAGGCGCCTTTTTCATGGCCAAACAGTTCACTATCGACCAATTCTGGGCTAATCGCACCACAGTTAATCGCGATAAAGGGTTGTTGCTTGCGATCACTGGCTAAATGAATGGTCTGTGCGACTAACTCTTTACCCGAGCCGCTTTCACCGACAATGAGGACGTTGGCTTCTGTTTTTGCGACGCGTCGGATCATGCGATAGAGCTGATGCATTGGCGATGAGGACCCCACCAAAAGGCCAAATTGGTCGAGATCGCTAGTGGACACTTTACGTCCTTGATCTTGTTTTTGCTGATAGTACTGGCTGACTTCGCTTAGGGTGTCCGTCAAAATGGCAATATCGACGGGTTTTCTGTAGTGAAAAATTGCACCTAAGTTCATTAGCTTATCCAAATTTTCGTTTGGAGCACCAGAGCTAATTATGATCAAGTCCATATCGTAGATGTCTTCGATATTAGAAAGGCGCTGGTAATCTACGCTAGTAAAGTGGGCGACTTCAACAATCGCAACTTCCGGCTTGAGTTGTAGGAAATCTTCAATCCAACTATCTGCGGCATCGGTATTATGCAGACGAAATTTGTTCAGTTCCTGGCAAGAGGCGATAGCATCTTTAAGTGTCGGGTCTTGTATTCGTAGAAACAGGCTTGGCAACGACATAGAAATGTCCTCTTTACTATGACAGAAACAATGTACGTGGATTATTCTAAGTGCACAAGACAAAATATTGTCAGCAGAGATTTAAGGGTCTGTAGGCTATTTTAATGTTGTTGAACCTATCTTGGTATATATCAGTAATAATTCTGATAAATATTGCTTCTTTATTCGGTTGTCTCACGCTTTAAATAATAGTTCTGCGATTAAGTGAAGTCGAAGAAATAATGTCTCATCTTTTGTTGGCGTATTATGTAATTGATTGCGAAATTATTAACGATTAAAAATTACATTTCTTCTGTGTAAATAATTCATGCTTATATTTTCTTGTTCGTCTTATTTTTACCTCTTGTTTTTATTATTCCTTTAAAAACAATTAGTTAAAAACTTGGCACATAGTTTGCCCCTATGGAAATACAACGTCAATAAAGGAGAATTACCATGAATAACATCGCAGCTAAAATTGTACTTACGTCAGTTCTTGCTACTTCATCTACAGCAGTCTTAGCGAGTGATAAATGGGAAAAAGAATCCATGGACGCTTGGCTAGATGGTAAAGCCGAAACTACGCTGCTGCTAAACAGTAACCTTAACTCTTTTGATATCAACACCGATGTTGAAAATCAGGTAGTTACCCTTTCTGGTTCGGTAAACAATGACCTTGAAAAATCGCTTGCCGAAGAGCTTGTAACAGGTCTTGATGGTGTGAAAGAAGTAAATAACGAATTGTCAGTGGTGAATGAAGGTAAGAAAGAAACCGATTCAGAGGCATTAGCCACACTGACCGACTCTAAAATCACGACTATAGTTAAAACGCGCCTACTGATGGATACCAATGTAAGTGGTACGGACATTGATGTAACGACGGAACGTAAAACGGTAACGTTGGCAGGTAAGGTTAATTCAGATGCGGAGCATGATCTTGCACTTTCAATTGCAAATAATACCAATGATGTAAATAAGGTGATTGATAAGCTAGAAGTGGTTCAATAATAACGAGCCGAGTGACCGAACCCAATTTTATTAGGAGGTAACACTATGGTTCGTTGGATGTTTATTTTTCTGGCTTTGGCACTGGTTTCTGCACTACTAGGTTTTACTGGTATTGCAGGGGCGGCGGCCTCTATCGCGCAAGTGATATTTTACCTATTCCTATTGTCATTAATTGTATCAATAGTGATTGTTCTGCTAGGAAGAAAAAACGTAAATAGATAGGAGATTTCATGCGACTTACGTCATTAATTTACCGTATCGCCGCAGTATTTGGTTTGGTGTTCGCACTGGCTGCTTGTAGTGAAGAAGGGCCAATGGAACAGGCAGGCAAGAAGATAGATGAAGCCGCCGAAGAAACTCAAAATGCGATTGAAGATGAGTGTGAAAATATTAAAGAGAACTTGAACGCAGAAGACCAAGATTGTTAGTCGAGTCAGGTCAGCTTTTTGTTCACAGCAATGTAAGAGAAGGGCGGTCAATCACCGCCCTTCCTTTTATCCCAAGTGTTTACAATCAGATGAGGAGTCAAAGATGAAAAACATATTTGATGTACTAAAAGAGAGTCATGAAAAGCAACGCCTTTTACTCGATGCTCTGATGGAAACGTCTGGAGATTCCCCTGCACGCGAAGAGTTTTACCACAATCTGAAGGATGAACTCGAACAGCACGCCGCCGCAGAAGAGCGTTTTTTCTACGCGCCTTTAATCGAGAGCGATAAAACCATCGATCTTACTCGTCATGGCATCGCAGAGCACCACGAGATTGATAAAGTGATTGCACAGCTTGATGCAACCGACATGAGCTCGCCAGCATGGCTCAACCTCATGAAAACTTTGCGTCACAAAGTATTGCACCACCTCGAAGAAGAAGAGCAGCGTTTTTTCCAATTGGCCGGTAAGGTGATGACCGATCAGCAGAAAATGAAACTAGCGGATAGCTACGTCGAAGAAATGGCTAGTTAGGTGGAGTATTGGTCCTTTTCGTGCCATTTCGGCACGGGAAGGGGCCCAATCAAAGCGTTTACCAAGCTAATTAGCCTAAACTAAAACCAGCTTATTCTCACTTTCACTAAAAAAGCGCACTCGCTGAAGGCAAGGAGAGCGAATGTTTATCATCAAATATTATATTCTTGGCGCTCTGATCAGTTTATTGGCCGCTATTTATATTCCCCAAATCATGGTTAGCCTGTTGTTCTTATGGGTATCTCTTTCTTTAGCATTAGTCAGCGTAGCCTACGTTTTCGACATTCCCTCCATTTTTAGAAAAAACCAAGACGGCAAGATTGTCAGGTGGATCCGCTGGGCATTCATCCCCTTTTTACTGGGCGCTAGAGCATATAATGCCTGGGAAAGACGGCGCGATACTGTGCCTCCGATCCAAAAAGTCAGCGATAATTTATACCTCTCCCGTCGGCTATTTCAGAGTGACTTAGATTTTCTCGAATCCAATGACATCTCTTGTATTGTCGATGTCACCGCAGAATTTGCTGGGCTTGAAAGTGCGATGACCGACAAGCAGTTTCATTACCTTTCGATTCCGGTGCTCGACCACAAAGCCCCAACGTTGGAACGCTTGCGTCATGCGATTAACTGGATTGATACGCAAATCTCGTGCTCGCGAGCTGTGGTTGTGCATTGTGCGTTAGGGCGTGGTCGATCGGTGTTTGTTGTTGCGGCGTATCTACTGAGCAAAGATCCGTCGCTGACGGTTGAATCTGTGATGAAAAAAATCAATGACGTGCGCAGTACCGCGAGATTGAATAAATTGCAGATCAAAACGTTACGAGCGATAAGTGAAAAAGGCGTACTGGGTCTGGATCAGTCCACTTGGATGGTGGTTAACCCTGTTGCAGGTGGTGGCAAATGGGAGGAAAACGAACAGCACTTGATTCGTGAGCTAACCAAAAAATATCGTTTGAGTATTCATAAAACGACGACAGACCTCAGCGCCGAGCAGCTAACACAACAGGCAAAAGAAAGTGGGGCTAAGCAAATTATCGTAGCGGGTGGCGATGGCACAGTGACGGAAGTGGCGAGCCAGCTGGTAGGTACTGATATCAAACTCGGTATTGTTCCGCTCGGAACCGCCAATGCGTTATGTCATGTGCTCTATGGAGTTGGCGCAAAATTCTCACCAGTCGAAAAAGCGTGTGAAGCATTGCTAGCAGGTCACTGTCAACGTATTGATACGGCGGAGTGTAATCAGAGGCTTATATTGTTAGTCCTAGGTATTGGCCTAGAGCAGAAAATGATCGAGCATGCGCAGCGAGAAGAGAAAAACACCTTTGGACAATTGGCCTACTTAACGGGCTTTTTTAACGCGGTGGTGGCGGAAGAGATGCAGACGTTGACTGTTGCGATGGATGCGCCATTTGAAGATGAAAACCGCGAAAATGGATCACAAACGCTAGAAGTTCATAGCTTTGTCGTTGCGAACATCGCTCCTTTTAGTACGTTGCTCGCGCAAGGTGGTGGTGCTCCGCAGCCTGACGATGGCAAGCTGCATATCACGTATTTAGATAACACCGAATCTTTAGGTGGACGCCTCATCGCATTGTCTGATCTGACATTAACCAGCGTAGGTGCGCAGGAGGAATCGACTCATTTTCAATACGCGACGGCTCAGAATGTCACTATTTCTGCGAACAAACCGATTGAGTATGTGATTGATGGTGAGCTTTATTCTGATGAGCAATTAGCGATTAAGCTTCGTCCAAAATCGTTGAATGTATTTGTCCCAAGCGGGAGAAGTAAATCGGCTTAGCTTTAAAACAGATAAGCAGTGGATAATGCGCCATTTGCCTAGTGCTTTATAGCGTACCTTTGTTTACCGGTTTAGTCGTAGTTTTGAGGGAACCAATAAGGTCGCTGCGTAGGTGCAGCGGCTTTTTTATATCGGCATTTTTTGTATCTGAGAGAGCGTCTATTTATCGTTCTCGAAGTGAAAGGAAGAAGGGGGTGAGTATGACTACTCACCCTGGGGTAAGTGCTTTTCAATTTCATCGTTTTCGACTTGTAAAGCAGCTAACCAGTAAGAAACAAGCGCCGTTAAGTTGGTGTCGTCAATGGCTCTGAGTAGCGCTTTTAAATCATCTAACAACAACTTGTTCATGAAATGCATTTCTTTGTAATTACCTAGTTCGGCAACGCCGTATTCGGTGGCATTTTCCGCAATGAATTGTTCACCATCTTGGTCGAAGAACAACTTCGCCATCTTTTTGATCATCACTTTTTCTATTTTAACGAATCGATACGCCGCTCTTGCGAGTGTCATATGCGATTGCGGATTAACGAGAGGCAAACACGTTTGGCGATGGTGTGTCATTTTTACGAGTAGCTCCCTTACTCGATTATTATCCAATGTCATACTGACCTCTTTATTTATGACTACCGTGTTGATTACTCGGTTTAGTGTTTTCTAGTTTTGGTTGTATTGAGGTGCCAGTGGTCTTATCAGAAATGGCCAAAACGAGTTGGCCATTTTCTCTGCCAGCGCTTGATTGCAAAGGCGACCACTAAGGATCAGCTGATAAGGCTGATGCTGCTGAGCTTTTCTTTACAGCTTTTGATATCACTGCGAACTTTCAGTAGAACCGAATTATCCGCTTGCTCTGGGTGGCTAGTAATTAGGTTTTCGATCTCTTTGAGCACCTTGCTTTCAACACCTTCGAGCTGTTCCAAATACATGGACTCTTTGTCAGAAGACACCTCCTTCATCACATCGCTGTACACCTCACGCGCTTTAATGGTGTAGGAAACCGGAGTGTCGTCGGCAGAGTCTTCCTGGTTATTTGCCAATGTGTAGGGAGTAAGCTCAAGCACCGCTCGCTCACGTACTCTAAGCAGTTCTACCAACACATTATTCAAAGAAGTGTTGTCAATGTTCTCAATGGCCTTGTTGTAAATGTCATTTCCGCTCTCGATAAGCTCAATGATTGAGGCGATATTTTCATTTTTCATATCTCACTCCTGATTTGGTTGGTGATGGGAGTGTTTGTACGTATGGGGAACAAACACAGATGTTTCATCTTTAGTTGCAGGTTGTATGCCAATGAATGTTATTTTTCTATTAATCAATTGGTTATGAGTTTATTGCGCAAAAATTGGAGGGTTGCAGACGAGGCGCTAAGAAAAAATTACAAGAATGTTGGGGGAAGTCTGGAAAGAATTACACGTACAGATAAGGATTTGTCGTGAAACAAAACAAAAATAAAATAAAAACAAATGCTTATAATTTTGGCACGGATATGGCTTTGTAGTGAGTAAGTGAGTTCAAAAGTTGTTTCACTTGATTTACTACTCAACTCATCAACGGAGGCTAGTTATGGCTACAACAAAAGAAAGCACAGTAAAACCTCAAGAGCAGTTAGAAGAAGCATATCACTTGGCGGAGCAAGCCACGACGGAAGCCGTCGGCGCAATGAAAGACCAAGCTAAAGAGAAATTTGATGTGGGCGCGGAACACGTTCAGCAGGCGACCAAGTCGGCAGAGAACGTTATCAAGGAGCGTCCATTGCTGAGCATTGGTTGTGCCTTCCTTGCGGGTTGGGCGGTTTCGAAGCTGATCAAATAATCACGGTCCAACGGATTAAGCCACATAACAGAAGGCGAGGGTTCCAATGAATAACTCCGGACAAGTCACCAACCAGCAACCAGGCTCGGCCGCAGCAGACAGCGGTCGAGCCCCAAGTGGGGCACAAGAGCAGGATATCCAACAAACCATCAATGGTTTGAGCAGTATTCTTTCACAACTGGACCAATTGACTCAATCGCTGAAAGCGTGGTCGGGTTCAACGTTGGATTTGTTCCTCTTGGAGGTGAAAGTTAATGCGTCCGCAGCGCGACAGATTTTGCTGTGCACCATTGTTTTTACCTTATTGTCGGTATTGTTCGTGTTCAGTTTGTGCCTTGCTTCTGGTGTGGTGGCTTATCAGCTGACCGCTAACGTGTATGTTGCAGTGGGCGTATTTATTGCGTCCTTAAGTTTAGCATTATTGTCTTTAGCTTGGTGGCAGAAGCGTTTAGTTGGTTTCCTTGGATTCAAAAATACGACAGAACAGTTGCAGGAGGGGTGGGATGCGCTCGCTACAAAAGCTCAATCGAGCCATGCGAATCAAGCGGATGGAAGGTAAGGCATCTTTAGAGCAATGCTGCTTGTCGATGGAAATGTTCACGTTTACCACTAAGAAGTTTGTGAAAGAAAATCCTTGGACGACGCTAGGTATTAGTGCTGTCGTTGCCGTTACCGCTGCCAAAGCGGGTCGATTGTCTCGATTGACTTCTTCTATATCTTCCATGGGGCTATTGGCGAGTAGTGTCTCCGAACTGACGGATTCGCTTGCCAAGCCAGTTATGGCAGCGTCTTCTAACCAGTCGGGCGTAGAACAAGGTCAAAATGCTGAACCACAAGCAAGTAATACTGCTTCGACAGAAGAGACCGCGACAGAAACAGAAGTCGAGCAACCCCAACAACGGCTTTCGCCGATAATGATTCCTACCGACCTTGAGCCTTTTTATGACAGCGAAATTGAACATTCCTGCCAACACCGCGATTGGTGCAACCCTTCTTGTCTTATTGCTCGTTCCTGGGCTGTATTTTGCTAAGCCAATCTTGTTACCTATTGTGCTTAGTACCTTTATTTCCCTGTTATGCAGTCCTTTCATTAACTATCTTGAAGACAAAGGTTTACCGCGCGCGATTACCGTCGTGGTGACTCTGTCATTCTTGGTTGGTGCTTCAATTATTGGCCTTGCTGCCATGTCTGAGCCTGCCAAGCAGTGGTGGTCTGAACTGCCCAGTATCGTGAAAAATGTGTCGCAAGAAGTGAGTGAAGTGACTCAAGCCTCGGCGGATCACCTTAATACGCCGCTGAATATTGCCAGCGATATGGGTATGGATGAAGTCGGGAACAATACCGTATTTTCTTTGGTGAAGACACTCGCGACCACGACGCCGACCATTTTGACACAAGCGATGATCGTGCTGTTTATGGTTTATTTTATGCTCAATCATGGACGCAGCTTATTTCGAAAGTCAGTGTCGTACTTGCATGGGTTTGCCAAGCAGCGCCAAGCGATTGAACTGGTCAAAGCACTACAGAAAGACCTATCTCGATACATTGGCACTATCACGTTGGTGAATGCGGGACTTGGGTTGAGTGTTGGGGCGGTGTTTTTTGTTTTAGGCCTTGAGGACCCGTTCTTGTGGGGTGCGTTTGCTGGCGTGATGAATTTTGCGCCGTATCTCGGCCCAGTCATCTCTATGGTGAGTTTCGGTTTTGTGGCTTATCTGCAGTTGGAGTCGGTCAGTTTTATGCTCACTGTGGTGTCTATCTATTTGTTGATCAACTTGATTGAAAGTCAGTTTGTCACGCCAACGTTATTAGGGAAAAGATTCAACTTAAATCCGTTAGTGATCTTCGTTTGGCTCGTGTTCTGGGGTTGGCTTTGGGGCGGTATGGGGCTCTTAATCGGTGTACCGCTATTGGTCTGCATTAATATTTTGGTTGAGCGTCTAGAGCTGTGTCAATCAACTCAAAGTCAACCAAGCCAAACCATCCCCGAGGATGTGGCTCCACGAGAATGACTTGGGCGACAAGCTGGCTCAACGAAAAAGTTTTTCCGCACTTACTGGTCGGCTAAAAAGATACCCTTGACCGTAAACACAGCCTTTTTCGAACAAGTAATCGGCTTGCTCCTGAGTTTCTATTCCTTCCGCTACGACTTTCAATGACAGTGTTTTGCCCATGGCGATAATCGCATTCACAATCGCATTGCTATCTCTATTGCTGGGTACATCACTGACAAACGAACGATCAATTTTCAGCTTATTGATGGGTAAACCTTTCAAATAAGACAAAGACGAATAGCCTGTGCCGAAATCATCCAGAGAAATCTCGATGCCTAACCCTCTTAGTTGATTTAACGACGCAATGGCTTGTTGAGGGTCGATCAGTAAAAAGCTCTCGGTGATCTCCAAATCCAGCCGTTGAGCAGGAAAACCGGTTTGATTGAGGATATCGCTCAATCTCTGAATGAAATTCGATTGCTGAAGCTGTAATGCAGACACATTAACCGCAATTCTGCCAAACTCAATGCCTTGCTTCAGCCAAGCATTTCCTTGCTGACAAGCGTGTAGCAAGACCCACTCGCCAATGCTTTGGATAAGCCCCGTTTTTTCTGCAATTGGAATAAAGTCGGCTGGTGGTACAAGGCCAAATTCGGGGTGCTGCCAGCGTAATAAGGTTTCAACGCCAACAATCGCATGTTGCTCCAAGTTATATTGTGGCTGGAACTCTAATCGAAGTTGCTGCTTTTCTATCGCTTGATGTAAAGCAGATTGAATGCGCACATGGGATACCGATTTATCGGTTAAATCTGGTGAGTAAAATGCGTAGCCGTTGCGCCCATTTTTCTTCGCTAAGTACATCGCCGTATCTGCGTTTTTGAGTAAGGTTTCGCTGTCTTGGCCGTCTCTTGGGTATAAGGCTATGCCAATACTGGTCGAGACGCGCAGTGAGTCGTGATTTGCCAAGTCGAACGGTTGTTGGAAAACGCTGAGAATATCGCCGACGGTTTCCAGCAAAGCCACATCACTGTGGACGTCCGGCAAAATGATCACGAACTCATCGCCGCCAATACGAGCCACATGCGCATTTAAGTGAAGAATATCTTGCAGACGGATAGCCAACTTAGACAGCAACTGATCACCACAAAAGTGACCCATGCTATCGTTGATGTGCTTGAAATGGTCGATATCCAGAAATAGGGTGGCAAACGTCTGTTGGTTCTTGTGCCCGGTTTCAATGTGTTGCTCAAGCAAGCTAAGTAAATGGGTGCGATTAGGTAGATTCGTTAACGGATCATAAAAGGCCATGCGCTGCAGTTTTTCTTCGTGCGCTTTACGCACGGAAATATCTTCAAATACACAGATGTAGTTAATGAGATGATTTTTATCGTCCATTACGGCACTAATGGTCGCTAACTGCGGGTAAATGCTGCCATCTTTCTTTCGGTTGATGAACTCGCCTTTCCATTGACCTTTGGTTTCGAGCTGATGCCACAACTGTTTATAGAAGCCTTGGTCATGATGACCAGAGCGCAGAATTCTGGGGTTCTTTCCAATCACCTCTTCAGAGCGATAGCCGGTGATTTGAGTAAAGGCTGTGTTTACATCAATGATGTTGGCATTGCGATCAGTAATGACCATGCCTTCTTGTGAGTTATTAAAAATTTTGGACGCCAATGAGAGTTGCGTTTCGACCATTTTCCGGCGTGTGATGTTGCGCGTCATGCCCAGAATGCCAATTAAGTTACCGTCATTATCACGGACAGGAGACTTAATGGTTTCTAGCCAAGTTGGGTTATTGTTTTCATCAATTTGGCGGCATTCTTCGACGATGTTCAGCGTGCCTGTCGCCACGACCAAGTTATCGGCCTCAATGAACTTCTCTGCTCGCTCGTGGCTAAACAGTGCGAAATCGTCTTTGCCGATGATCTCACTGTTGGTCTTTTGCCACGCATTTTCTACGCTTCGGTTGGTCATCGAATAAAGACCATCCATGCCTTTTATCCAAATATGGTCTTCAAGGCAGTCGATAAACTCTTGCAGCGTCGGTAATGGTGTGGTCGCTGTAGTTTGATGGCGTGTTCGTTCTTGCTGGTAGTGTGAGCTGATATCAAAGCTCATTCTTCCCACTAATGCACTCAGCCAAGCAGATACTACCGTGATTTGATCGTCAGGGTGAGTCAGCGCTAATACGGCAAACAGATCGCCATTTGGTAGCCAAATTGGACCTATGCTCAAGGTTTGCTGTCCAAAGGATGTGTGGCTTATCGTCAAGTCTGTCGGTGTAAATTGAGCGGCAACTTGCACTACCACTTCGACGATAGCGCAATGATTTTGAACCGAGGTGGACACCTCAGTTGATAGCCACTGCTGGGTATCGCTCAGAGTATAAAGTTGTCCCTGAGCTTGAGTAGCATCACAGCATTGTTGCAGAGCCTGTTGCCAGTCTGCCATCAAAGGCGAAGGAATAGCGAAGCGAAACATAATTAATAACGTGTCCTGAAGCGCCCAAAGATAGTGGTATTAGAATCTAGCTTAAGCTATTGGGCCGTGTTGGTATCGTATCCAACGCTTAGGTAATTCCCAGCAGCGTAAGGCGCTTTCTATCATTAAACTGTTAGCTATATCTCTTTTTTATCCAACTCATTGCATCGTTTATTGAGGTTTTTTGTTCATCATTGAGAAGTGCTCATGGCTTTGGTTTTTTTACCCCACGATACTTGTTGGACCACTAATCCACTGATGATCAGTATTAAACCAATCAAGGTTGATGGATGAATTTCTTCACCAATGATGGTTGCCAATAGCATCAGTGAGATGAATGGCGAAGCAAAGATCAGATTACTGATGCGGGCTGTGTTTTGCGTCGATTTGAGGGCGCTTAGCCATAGGACGAAAGTAATCCCCATTTCAAATAGCCCGACATACGTCACCGCTGCCCAGCCTTTAATTGAGATTGCCTGCCAGCTCGCACCTTCATAAATACTTAAACCAATGGCAAATGGAATAGCGACCAAAAAACCAAGTAATACACCAACCACAGGGTCGGCCTTATTTTTGGTGTTTAAAATCCAGTAACCAGCCCACAACAGTGTCGATAGCAGCGCCAACCCCACGCCCAACGGGCTCTCGAATTGCATGCCGAGAACATTGCCCTGCGTGGCAATTACAATCACGCCTACATAGCTAAAACCGCAAGCGAGCCAATCTTTAGCACGGATCTTCTGCCCTAAGAAAATAGCAGCCATTAGCGTCAAGGTAATGGCCCAGCTGTAGTTAATTGCTTGGGCTTGAGATGCAGGCAGCAAGTCATACGCTTTAAAGAGAATGACGTAATACGCCAAGGGGTTAATCAACCCAAGCAGTAGGTAATACCAAGGGTTTGAGAGGAAGGTGGCACTTAACTGGCCCAACTTGCCTTGCACACCACAGATTATCGTCAGCGCAATCGCAGAGACGATACTGGCAATGCACAGCATTTGGATTGGCGTAAATTCTGCCAACGTGAGTTTAAATGCGGTTGCAACGGTAGACCAAAGTAATACTGCTGAGAGCCCAAATCCTAGGGCGCGACGCTCGTTCATGATGCCTCTGCGTGATGATGTGCCGCTCGGTTTGGTTCATTTGAGCGGAAGAAAGAATATTATAGGAAGGCCTAGTGTATGCGAGGATTTTTCATCCAACAAACTGGACATTTATCCAGTGTCTAAATACCATTGTTATAGATACAAAACACAGGCTAACTCGCTATTATGCAATGGATTCTTGAGTACCAATCTCTCATTCTCTCTTCTCTTTGTGCTGCCACGCTTAGTGGTGTCGCCGTCGGTTGGTGGGTGAAACAGCGTTTTATCACCCAAACTCAGCTTCTCGAACAACAACTTGTTTCAGAAAAGCAGCTTCACCAACAGCAGCTTGAACAGGTTAAACAAAGCCTTGCCGATGCCCAGCAAGAGTTGGATGAATTAGATGATGAGCGCGATAAAGCCGCGTTTGAAGTACGCCAAACACACGGAAAGCTGATGGCCGCAATGGAAAAACTGCGTTACTTCGAGGCTGTAAAGCAAGAGCGCCAGCAATACTTTGATGAGCTTGGTCAGATGCGTGAGCACAAATCACGTCTAGAAACGCAACTGCGTGAGCAGCAAGCACGTCATGAGCAAATCAACCAAGCCAATGCCGAAAAACTGCAAATTCTAGAGCAAGCGGAAGCGCGTCTGAAACAGCAATTTGAGCACTTGGCCAACCAATTGTTTGAAGAAAAAACCGCGAAGGTCGACTTGCAAAACCGTCAGAGTTTGGAAGGTTTGTTGTCACCGCTCCGAGAGCAGCTAGAAGGATTCAAAAAGCACGTTAATGACAGCTTTAGCCAAGAAGCTAAAGAGCGCCATACCTTAGTGCATGAGCTCAAAAACCTGCAACGTTTGAATGAGCAAATGACGCGCGAAGCGGTTAATTTGACCCAAGCGTTGAAAGGGGACAACAAGCAGCAAGGTAATTGGGGTGAAGTGGTGCTCGCGAGGGTGCTTGCCGAGTCGGGACTGCGTGAAGGGCACGAATATCAGACTCAGGTGAATTTGCAAAATGAAGCAGGCAAGCGCTACCAACCTGATGTGATTGTTCATCTCCCACAAAACAAACAAGTGGTTGTGGATTCCAAAATGGCGCTGGTTGCCTATGAGCGCTACTTCAACGCCGAAACTGATGCCGAGCGAGACCAGGCTTTGAGTGCGCACTTAGCCGCACTGCGTGCTCACATTAAGGGTTTAAGCATGAAGGACTACCACAAACTCAAAGGTATTCAGAGTTTGGACTATGTGCTGATGTTTATTCCGGTTGAGCCTGCTTTCCAAGTCGCGATTCAAGCCGATCCAAGTTTGATCAAAGACGCGATGGAGCAAAACATCATTTTGGTGAGCCCAACAACGTTGCTGGTGGCACTGCGCACCATTGATAATCTATGGCGCAATGAACGCCAGAATGAAAACGCCAAAATGATTGCGCAGCGCGCGACAAAACTCTACGACAAATTACGATTGTTTGTGGACGACATGGAAGGGCTCGGCGGTGCGCTGGATAAGGCGAATCAAAGCTATCAAGGCGCAATGAACAAGCTTGCCACAGGGCGCGGGAATGTGATTCGTCAAGCCGAAAGCTTTAAGCACCTTGGGGTTGAAATCAAACGACCAATTTCTTCTGACCTCGCACAGTTAGCGCAGAGTGATTCATTTTCAGAAAATGACCCGTTAGTAGAAAGACATCCGGCTGAGGATAAAGTAAACTAATCGCCCGCAGTGCAGTGGGCGATTTTATTTGTCAGCAAACGCCCCGCAGAGAGAAAGCGCTGCCTAAGAGGAATTAGAATGACGGACACAAGTTTGCAATCCAATACAGCGTTAGAGAATGAAACCACCCACTTTGGTTTCTCTACAGTGGCAAAAGACGAAAAAGTGACTAAGGTTGCCGAAGTATTCCACTCCGTGGCAACAAAATACGACATCATGAATGACCTGATGTCTGGTGGTATTCACCGCCTTTGGAAGCGCTTCACTATCGATTGTAGTGGCGCTCGCCCTGGCCAACGTATTCTTGACCTAGGTGGTGGTACGGGTGATTTAACGGCGAAATTCTCGCGCATTGTTGGCGATGAAGGCCATGTCATCCTTGCTGATATCAATAATTCAATGCTTAACGTTGGTCGCGATAAACTGCGTGACAACGGTATTGTGGGTAACGTGCATTACGTTCAAGCTAACGCAGAAGAACTGCCGTTCCCTGATGATTATTTTGATGTCATCACCATCAGTTTTTGTTTGCGTAATGTGACTGACAAAGACAAAGCGCTTCGTTCAATGTTCCGCGTACTGAAGCCAGGCGGCCGTCTATTGGTGCTAGAATTTTCGAAACCAGTGCTAGAGCCGTTATCGAAAGTATACGACGCATATTCATTCCACTTGTTGCCGAGAATCGGTGAGCTAGTTGCGAATGACTCAGAGAGTTACCGCTACCTAGCGGAGTCAATCCGTATGCATCCAGACCAAGAAACGCTGGAAGGCATGATGCAAGACGCAGGTTTTGAAAACACCAAATACTACAACTTAACTGGTGGTATTGTGGCTTTGCATCGCGGTTATAAATTCTAAGGGTTAACGGCATGCCATTTGAACCACTTATCACCGCTGTGATTGAAACGTCACTGAATACTCTGATCAAAGACGACCCTGCATTGGGCCGTCGTTTAGCGCGTCTAAAAGGTCAAGTTATTCAAGTTCATCTGAAAGAGATCAATAAAACACTGACGTTCGTTTTTAGTCAGCAAATTGATGTGCTCGGTCATTACGAAGGACAGCCAAACTGCTACTTATCGCTCAACTTGAGCGTGTTGCCAGAGCTGCGTGACCAGGCCAACATCACTCGCCTTATTAAACAAGATAAACTTGAGCTTGAAGGCGATATTCAATTGGCGCAGAAATTCTCTCAGTTGATGGTGGATTGCAAGCCAGATGTTGAAGAGTGGTTGTCTCGCGTAACTGGCGATGTCGCCGCACATACCTTTGTGCAAGGTTCAAAAAACATAGGCAACTTCCTCGCATCTCAAGCAGAGAAACACCAGCGTCATCTTGCGCAAGTAGTGACTGAAGAGTGGAAGTTGGCACCTGCTCCTCTAGAAGTGGCGTATTTTTGCGACCAGGTTGATGAGGTTCGCAGCCAGGCTTCTCGCGTTGAAGCACGCTTGACTGCTTTGCTGAATAAGCTGGATGCAAATAAGCCGGCATTGGAGAAACCATGACGCCAGCAGAACTAAAGCGCTTATACCACATCGCCAAAGTACAACTGGAATACGGCTTAGATGAGCTGCTTCCCGATCACCAACTGACCAAAGCTCCGTTATTACTGCGCAAAAGCCTGTTCTGGATTAAGAACAAGCATCCAGAAAAACCACTCGGTGAGCGCCTGCGTTTAGCGTTGCAAGAGCTGGGGCCAGTTTGGATTAAGTTCGGTCAGATGATGTCAACGCGCCGTGACTTATTTCCTCCGCATATTGCTGATCCCCTAGCTTTGCTTCAAGACCAAGTGGCGCCATTTGATGGTGAGCTAGCAAAAAAGCAGATGGAGCAGGCATTAGGTGGCCCGTTAGAAAACTGGTTTACCGAGTTTGATATCAAACCACTGGCGTCTGCGTCGATTGCTCAGGTGCATACTGCGCGTTTAAAAGACTCTAACCAAGAAGTGGTATTAAAGGTTATCCGCCCAGATATTCGCCCGGTCATTGATTCAGATCTAAAACTGATGCACCGAATGGCGCGTATAGTCGCCGGAGCGATGCCTGAAGCACGTCGTTTGAAACCGGTTGAAGTTGTACGTGAGTACGAGAAAACATTGCTTGATGAACTCGACTTACGACGTGAAGCGGCGAATGCCATTCAGTTGCGCCGCAACTTTGAAGGCAGCGAAGAATTGTATGTTCCTGAAGTTTTTCCTGACTTCAGTAATGAAACTGTCATGGTTTCTGAGCGAATATATGGCATTCAAGTCTCTGATATTGATGGCTTGAAAGCAAATGGCACCAATATGAAATTGCTCGCGGAGCGCGGCGTGAGTGTGTTCTTCACTCAGGTGTTCCGAGACAGCTTCTTCCATGCCGATATGCATCCGGGGAACGTGTTCGTCAAACCCGAACATCCAGAGAACCCAATGTGGATCGGGCTAGATTGCGGAATCGTTGGTACACTTAATAGTGAAGACAAGCGTTATCTGGCGGAAAACTTCCTGGCGTTTTTCAATCGAGACTATCGCCGAGTGGCGGAGTTACATGTGGACTCAGGATGGGTGCCTGCCGATACCAATGTCGATGAGTTTGAGTTCGCGATTCGCATTGTGTGTGAGCCTATTTTTGCTAAGCCACTGTGCGAAATCTCCTTTGGTCATGTGTTGTTGAATTTGTTCAACACGGCACGTCGATTCAATATGGAGGTTCAGCCACAGCTTGTATTGCTGCAAAAAACGCTGCTGTACGTGGAAGGTCTTGGTAGGCAGCTGTACCCTCAGCTTGATTTGTGGGAGACCGCAAAACCATTCCTTGAAGAATGGATGATGAATCAAGTTGGGCCGCAAGCTTTGGTGAATGCAATTAAAGATCGCGCACCATTTTGGGCGGAGAAGTTACCGGAACTGCCAGAGCTGCTTTACGATAGCCTGAAACAAGGTAAAGCGATGAACCAACGCATGGATCAGCTTTACCAAGGGTATCGTCAGAGCAAGCGCCAGCAGGCGACAGGAAAGTTTTTATTTGGCGTTGGCGCCACTTTAGTCGTATGCTCGGCAATATTGGTGAACAATGCTTTTGAGCAGCTTTCGTTGGCCAGCGGTATCGCAGGTGTCACATTTTGGCTGCTTAGTTGGCGAGCTTATCGTCAATAGACGTTAAACTCTTGAAATATTTTTGTTTATTTAAAGACCCGAGGTAAAGAGAATGGGTGGTATCAGTGTTTGGCAACTTCTAATCATTGCTGTAATTGTTGTATTGCTATTCGGAACTAAGAAACTACGCGGTATCGGTGGCGATCTGGGTGGTGCCGTTAAGGGCTTCAAAAAAGCGATGAGCGAAGATGAACCTGCGAAAAATGACAAAGACGCAGACTTCGAACCAAAAAGTCTAGAAGAGCAGCAGAAAAAAGAAGCTGCTCCTGAAACGAAAAAAGACAAAGAGCAGGCGTAAAACGTGTTTGATATCGGTTTTTGGGAACTGGTATTAATATCTGTTGTTGGTCTGGTCGTTCTTGGGCCGGAGCGTTTGCCTCATGCTATTCGCAGCGTGTCTCGCTTTATCGGTGCCGCTAAGAGTATGGCAAATAGCGTCAAAGACGAATTGTCACACGAGCTGAAAGTCCAAGAGCTGCAAGAAAATTTGCGCAAAGCAGAGCAAATGGGGATGGATGATTTGTCCCCTGAGTTGAAATCTTCAGTCGAAGAATTGAAGAAGGCAGCGCAATCTGTAAATCGTCCTTACGCAAAGAACACCGATTCAGAGGCTGAGCCTGTAAAAACAGAGCCAGCAGCAGAAAAGGTAGAGAAAGCGGAAGAGAGCAAGGTTACAGCGGCAGATAAGAAAGCCGAATAGTCTCATTAGGAGGAGCTACTAGTGATTGGTAGCTCCTTTTTGATCTGGTTTTTAATAAGAGGTTTGCCATGTCTACCGTCGAGCAGACACAACCTTTAATTAGTCATTTGTTGGAGCTTCGCAACCGACTACTGCGCTCAATTTTGGCAGTGTTGGTGGTGTTTGTCGGACTAATTTATTTCTCTAACCACATTTACGAGTTTGTTTCCGCACCTTTAGTAGAGCGTCTACCTGAAGGCGCAACCATGATTGCTACGGATGTGGCTTCACCCTTTTTCACGCCACTGAAGTTGACGTTAATCGCTTCGGTATTTATTGCGGTGCCGTTTATTTTGTATCAAGTTTGGGCCTTTGTTGCTCCTGGCTTATACAAACATGAGCGTCGTTTGATTATGCCGTTGCTGTTTTCCAGCTCACTGCTGTTTTATTGCGGTGTGGCATTTGCGTATTTTGTGGTGTTTCCACTAGTGTTTGGCTTCTTTACTGCTATCTCATTGGGTGGTGTAGAGTTTGCGACCGACATTTCTAGCTATCTCGATTTTGTCCTGGCGCTATTTATGGCGTTTGGCATCGCGTTTGAGGTGCCTGTTGCGATCATTTTGTTGTGTTGGACTGGTGCCACCACTCCAGAAGATCTAAGACAGAAACGGCCTTATATCATTGTGGCGGCGTTTGTCGTAGGTATGGTGTTAACGCCACCAGACATGATCTCGCAAACCTTACTCGCTATTCCGATGTGTTTACTGTTTGAAGTCGGTTTATTCTTTGCGCGTTTTTATACGCGTCGAAGCGAAGAGGTAGAAGCGGAAACCGAAGAATAAGGCTAATCTAGATGTGAAAAGCGGCTCAATTGAGCCGCTTTTTTTTTGCGGTTGGTTTGTTTCTTGGGCTAACTACTTAACTTTCATGACGTAACCACACTTTGTGCATACGTATACTTCCTTGATGCCCAGCAGCTTTTGAAAAAAACTGCGCGGTACGCGTTGTAAGTAAGCACCATGTGTACACACTTCAACTTCCATATTCATGCTGTTTTACATTTGTGCTAATTAATGGGCATAAAGCAGTATAGAAAAAGAATATGTCTAATTGTCGACAGTTTTGCAAAACAGACGAAGTAAAGTGGCGATATGAGAGGTAAGTAGAGTTGCTAGTTAATTATTATGTTTATCAATAACTTTGTGTGGGTTGTTCTATTATTTCAATAGGTTGAATCATTCATTCAATAGTTTAGGTAATAAAAAAGCGACGTTGATTTCGTCGCTTTTTTCAATTTTCGTGAATTAAATATTAAACAGCTTTTTGGCATTTTCAGTCGTTATTGCATCGATAGTTGCGACATCGACATCACGCAAGTCGGCAACACGTTGTGCAACGAGAGAAGTGTAGGCTGGTTCATTACGCTTACCACGGTGCGGTACAGGCGCTAAGTATGGACAATCGGTTTCTAAAATGACCCACTGCATATCCAAATGTGGAATGACTTTATCCATCCCGCCATTCTTAAAGGTCGATACGCCACCCAAGCCTAAGTGGAAGCCTAGCTCATTGATTGCTTGCGCTTCTTCTAAGCTGCCTCCAAAACAGTGGAATACACCACGCAGACGACCATCTTGCTCTTGTCTTAGCAAAGTGAGTGTTTCTTCAATCGAATCACGAGTGTGGATAACGACTGGTAAATCCATCTCTTTTGCCCAGTTAAGTTGAGCTACGAACGCCATCTCTTGCTCGGCGCGATAGGTTTTGTCCCAATACAGGTCGATACCAATTTCGCCCACCGCAATAAACTTGTGTTTCTCAAACCAGCCGCGGATGATTTCCAACGTTTGCTCAACGTTGTTATCCACATAGCAAGGGTGGAGTCCCATCATTGAGTGGCACACGTCAGGATATGCCGCTTCGGTTTGTAGCATGGGCTCAATAGAGTCCAGATCGATGTTTGGCAACAGGATCTTATTAATGCCTTGCGCTAAGGCGCGTTGTACTACTTCATCGCGGTCGTTATCAAATTCGCTGGCATAGATGTGCGCGTGGGTATCGATCATCGTTACTCTCTGTGCTTCATGGTTGGTTTCGTATTCGAAGTATACTTGAGTGTGAGTGCTGGGTCATTTTCAGTTTTTTTCATTACCTTTTTCCAGATTGTCACTCGCAACATGCATCAAGAGTGATATGATTTTGTTCACCAGATGATTTGATCATCATAACCGTCCAGACAAGGAGAAAATGGTGTCTGTATCAATTCAAGGTCCATTCCCTGCACGCCGTATGCGTCGTTTACGTAAGCACGATTTTAGTCGTCGTTTGATGGCTGAGAACCAACTTTCTGTTAATGATCTGATTTACCCAATGTTCATCCTAATGGGTAAAGATCGTCGTGAGAGCGTGGAGTCCATGCCGGGTGTAGAGCGTTTGTCGATTGATTTAATGCTAGAAGAAGCGCAATACCTTGCAAATCTAGGCGTTCCAGCAATCGCGCTTTTCCCTGTCGTAAACCAAGACGCTAAAAGCTTATGTGCTACTGAAGCCTACAACCCAGAAGGTTTGGTTCAGCGAGCAGTACGTGCGCTTAAAGAACATATTCCTCAAATCGGTGTGATCACAGACGTGGCACTTGACCCATTCACGACGCACGGCCAAGACGGCATCATCGATGAAGATGGCTACGTAATGAATGATGAAACCACAGAAGTATTGGTTAAGCAGGCTTTGTCTCACGCTGAAGCGGGTGCTGACGTCGTCGCGCCTTCAGACATGATGGATGGCCGAATTGGTAAGATCCGCGAAGCATTAGAAAACGCGGGCTACATCCATACTCAAATCATGGCTTACTCGGCTAAATACGCATCGAACTACTACGGACCATTCCGTGATGCGGTTGGCTCCTCTTCAAATCTAAAAGGCGGCAACAAGAAAAACTACCAAATGGACCCAGCAAACATTGACGAAGCGATTCACGAAGTGGCGCTAGACATCAATGAAGGTGCGGACATGGTGATGGTTAAACCTGGTATGCCATACTTAGATGTAGTTCGCCGAGTAAAAACTGAACTTCAAGTACCGACATTTGCTTATCAAGTATCTGGCGAGTACGCGATGCATAAAGCGGCGATCATGAATGGCTGGCTCAAAGAGCGCGAAATTGTGATGGAATCACTACTGTGCTTCAAACGTGCAGGTGCTGACGGCATCTTAACGTACTTTGCGAAAGATGTGGCTGAGTGGTTGGCAGAAGAGAATGCACAAACTGCTCAACACCTAAATCGTACTCCGGAAGCGACTGAAGAGTAATTATCGCTCAGTGAGAAACACCAGACCAACAAGAGTTGTTCGTCTGTATATACCCAAGTAACCTCAGGCGGATTACAACAGTAACAATCCAAGGTGCTTGGGTATTTTTATTTTGGAGAAGAGAACAATGACAATGCTGATTCGTGAAGGCACATTGGAAGAAGCACTTCAAGTTGTGGCACGTGTTACCGAATTTTCGAAAGGAGAAACGGTAGACTCCATGACTCAACGTTTAGAAGAGAAAAACAGTTTAATCCTCGTTGCAGAAAAAAATGGCACGATTGTCGGCTTCAAAATAGGTTACGAATTAGAGGATGGTGTTTTCTATAGCTGGTTAGGTGGTGTAGTTCCTGAGGCTCGAAATGAAGGCGTGGCACAATTACTTTTGGAAGCACAAGAAGATTGGGCGGCTGAGCAAGGCTATAACACGTTAAAAGTGAAATCTCGAAATCAGTTTCCTGCTATGCTTCGATTGTTATTGAGAAATGGCTATATCATTGAAAAATTTGAAGAAAAAATCAATCTTCGTGAATCTCGAGTTCATTTCATTAAAGCGATGTGAAAATAAATGAGATTTTTTCTCATTTAACTGTTGACTACGAAATGAGAATCATTATTATTAAACCTGTCTTAGGGAATGAGGAAGAGTTCACAAGGACGTTGAATGACTTATTAACAGAAGTTGATTAACTGAAAGTTGAGAAGTGATGAAACATTTTTCCGAGAACTTGCACGAATTCTTTTTGACACGACATTGCTCACATTGCTTCCAGTGTAATTTATAGCTTCTTGGTTAAGCTGCTCTATTTACAGAATTTGCTTTACCACTTCTGCTAGGCGACCCCATTCGGGTCGCTTTTTTCTTTTCTACGATTTCTATTTGACGTCACTATTCGTATTTTTTCCACACACGATGATCATTTAAGGATCGTTGATCTTCTCGCCGTTTTATAAAATAAATATTTAAAAACAATAACTTACCGTGTGTGTTTTTTGTGTTTTCTATCATTGGATAACCAGTGGATAATTTCTATAAACAGAGTTATCCACAGGGTGAGGTTGTCTTCGTGAATAAAATCGAAAAATTTACGCGACCTAGATCGAGCGAACAAGATAGATTCGGATCAGCAGTCATGGCATCCTAGGCAGATCTCTCAAGTACTGAATTGGATACAGACAATTATGGCAAGTATTCCTGAAAATCCGTTGATCCTTATCGACGGCTCTTCTTACCTATATCGCGCTTTTCACGCCTACCCGGGCACCATGAGTAATGGTGAAATTCCAACGAATGCCGTTTACGGTGTCGTGAACATGTTACGCAGCATGATGCGTCAGTTTGCGTCTGAGCGCATCGCGGTGGTTTTCGATGCGAAGGGAAAAACCTTCCGTGATGATATGTATGCAGAATACAAAGCTAATCGTCCGCCAATGCCGGATGATCTGCGTTGCCAAATTGAACCATTGCACAATGTTATTCGCGCGATGGGTTTACCACTAATCTGCGTTCCTGGTGTCGAAGCGGATGACGTTATTGGTACGTTGGCGCATCAAGCATCACAAAAGGGCATGCCTGTATTGATCAGTACTGGTGATAAAGACATGGCGCAGTTGGTGGATGATAATATTACCTTGATCAACACCATGACGAACGTCGTGATGGATCGTGAAGGTGTGGTTGAAAAGTTTGGCATTCCACCTGAGTTAATCATCGACTACCTAGCGCTGATGGGCGATAAAGTAGATAACATCCCTGGTGTACCAGGCGTGGGTGACAAAACAGCGACCGCACTACTGCAAGGTATTGGCGGTCTGACTAAGCTGTATGAAAATCTCGATGACATTGCTGCGCTTGGCTTCCGTGGTTCTAAAACCATGGCGAAGAAGCTCATCGATAACAAAGAAAATGCTATGCTGTCGTACGAGCTCGCGACCATTAAATTGGATGTTGAACTTGAAGAAACGCCAGAATCACTGCTGAAAGCGGAACCAAATAAAGACGAACTAGTGAAGTTGTATGGTCAACTGACGTTTAAATCTTGGTTGAACGAGCTACTTGAAGGTGGTTCTGGGTCGGTAGAAGCTGTTGAGCTTGCTGGCTCTGCTCAAGCCTCTGCTTCTCATGCCGAGATGGAAACTTCCGCAGTGACAATCGACCGCAGCCAATATGAAACGATTCTGGATGAAGAAACCTTCAATGCGTGGCTAGACAAACTTCAAACGGCCGAGTTGTTTGCGTTTGATACGGAAACCGACAACCTAGATTACATGCTAGCGAATCTGGTTGGTTTGTCATTCGCTGTCGATGAAGGTATTGCTGCTTATGTGCCTGTTGCACATGACTACCTAGATGCACCTGAACAGCTTGATCGTGATTGGGTTCTAGGACAGCTTAAGCCAATTCTTGAAGATGCAGCGAAAGCAAAAGTTGGTCAAAACTTAAAGTATGATGCGTCTGTATTGGCTCGTTATGACATTGAGCTAAAAGGTATCAAGCACGACACGATGTTGGAATCGTACATTTACAACAGTGTCGGCGGTAAACACGATATGGACAGCTTGGCGCTGCGCTTCCTACAGCATAGTTGCATTTCTTTTGAGCAAATTGCAGGTAAAGGCAAAAATCAGCTTACGTTTAACCAAATCGAGTTGGAACAAGCATCGCCATACGCGGCAGAAGATGCGGATGTGACCCTTCGTCTGCACAATCGCTTGTTTGCGAATATCGAGCAGGATGAAAGCCTGAAGACAGTGTACGAAGAGATTGAAATGCCGTTGGTGCCAGTTCTTTCGCGCATTGAACGCACCGGGGTCTTTATCGATGAAATGAAGCTGAGTGCGCAGTCGGTAGAGATTACCGCTCGCCTTGATGAGCTTGAAAAGAAAGCGTATGAAATTGCAGAGCAAGAGTTCAACATGAACTCGCCAAAGCAATTACAAGCCATCCTATTTGAAAAAATGGGTTTACCGGTGGTGAAGAAAACGCCATCAGGTACACCATCGACGAATGAAGAAGTGCTGCAAGAGCTTGCCTTAGATTACCCACTGCCAAAATTGATTTTGGAATACCGTGGTTTGGCGAAGCTAAAGTCAACGTACACGGACAAACTGCCGAAGATGATCAACCCAACAACAGGGCGTGTGCATACTTCTTACCATCAAGCGGTAACCGCAACAGGTCGTCTATCTTCTACCGATCCGAACTTACAGAACATTCCAATTCGTAACGAAGCTGGCCGTCGTATTCGCCAAGCGTTTGTCGCACCATCTGGGCATAAGATCTTAGCGGTCGACTACTCGCAAATCGAACTGCGCATCATGGCGCACCTTTCTGGCGACCAAGCGTTATTAGATGCCTTCCGTGATGGTAAAGACATTCACGCGGCAACTGCGGCAGAAATTATGGGTCTGGATATTGAACAAGTATCCAGTGAGCAGCGTCGCCGTGCTAAAGCCGTTAACTTCGGGCTTATCTATGGCATGAGTGCATTTGGTTTGGCGAAGCAGCTTGGTATCCCTCGCGGCGAAGCACAAGCCTACATGGATAAATACTTTGAGCGTTACCCTGGCGTTATGCAGTACATGGAAGACACGCGCAGCACGGCTGCAGATAAGGGCTATGTTGAAACGATTTTTGGTCGACGTTTGCATTTACCAGAAATCAAATCGCGCAACGGTATGCGTCGTAAAGCTGCTGAACGTGCGGCAATCAACGCACCGATGCAAGGTACAGCTGCGGACATCATTAAGAAAGCGATGCTGTTGGTTGATCAGTGGATTCAGGAAGAAGGCAATGGCCGTGTGAAGTTGTTAATGCAAGTACACGATGAATTGGTCTTTGAAGTTGAAGAGTCATCATTGTCCGAAATTGAAAGTAAAGTACAGAAATTGATGGAATCTGCAGCAGAGCTAAAAGTACCGTTGGTTGCAGAAGCAGGGCACGGTGACAACTGGGATCAAGCTCATTAGTCACTTTTAGACCAAAATAACCAATTAATTATGAGCCAGCGCACAAACGCTGGCTTTTTTTTGCGATTAAAAAAGCTAGCGCAAAGTTAACTTTGATGTTGCTTAATAAAAATTTCATGAAAAAAAACTACAAAAATTCTTTGCAATTCTGACCAATTGTTGTACATTAATACTCGTAGGGTACAGAGGTAAGATGTTCTATCTTTCAGACCTTTTGTTTCACGTTATTGGATTAGGCTGATTCAGCCGCCCCAGTCAGCTTTTGACTGGGGCGTTTTTTATTGGGCGAAAGAAAATTTTTCTTTTTGTTCAATGTGTTGGGTTGGTAACGACTTGTCTTTATATCTCTCCCATCTTTAACCTATTGTCTACACTCCAATTTTATTCAAAAACTCGCAAACTATTCAGTCTGTAAATTTATGCCAATCACACTATGATTTTTTCTTGAAGGAAACTAAGTTGACGTGGAAGTGGGGAGGTTTCTGTCTAACTTGTTGAATTGTATTTTCTTTATTGGTTATGGTAGTGAGTTGATTAAGCGAAAGCTAAAGTTAGGCGGCTTTTTAAGCTATTGAAATCATCCGATAGTTCAGCAATGCTTCGTCACATAACAATAATTACCAATTTTTCTCTCCCGTTATCCCTGCCAGGAAGGTGGGGATTTTTATTACCTGTTATTTAGCTCAGATAAACAAAAGCCCCACCAAATGGTAGGGCCGTGTCGAAAAAATTTAACAAATATTGTTAATTATTCTTCGTCGCTTGTTGGGGTATCCAGTTCGTCTTCTTCTATCAGGTGCGCGAGCGCCGGTGCAAACCAGGTATCTAGTTTTGCGCGCAGCTGATCAACGCCTAATCCTTTAAGGGAAGAGAACACATCAACGGAAACGTCGCCACCGAAAGTTTCCACTTGTTTGCGAACTTTCAGCAGGGTTTGTTTGCGTGCGCCACTTTTTAGTTTATCTGCTTTGGTTAGCAAAACTTGCACAGGAATGTGGCTATCGATGGCCCAGAAAATCATTTGCTGGTCGAGATCTTTCATTGGATGACGAATGTCCATCAGAACCACTAAGCCTTTTAGGCACTCGCGTTTCTGTAGGTATTCACCTAAAGATTTCTGCCATTTGTTTTTCATCTCTACCGGTACTTGAGCAAAACCGTATCCAGGTAGATCGACAATGTGACAACCTTCTTCTACTTTGAAAAGGTTGATTAATTGCGTACGACCAGGTGTCTTTGATGTCTTGGCTAAGCTTTTTTGATTAGTTAGACGGTTAAGTGCACTCGATTTACCAGCGTTTGAGCGTCCTGCAAACGCAATTTCGACACCTTCGTCTTCCGGCAGGTGACGAATATCGGGTGCGCTGGTGATGAAATGCGTATTTTGGTAATGAATTTTTACGCTCACTGTTAACTCCATCTCGACTTTGTGTAGTCGATTGATTACTTTTTTGTGAAAATGTGTAAAATAACCGTGCTCGGCATAAGGTCGCCTATTGTACCATGAGTGTACGCGGTATGTTCACATTCCGTGGTACTGGAAGCTTGATAATTATAATGGAATGTCATGAAGAAATTAGCGCTAATTTTGAGTCTTTTAGCCAGTTGCTCAGTATGGGCCCAAGGTAATATTGAGGCTGGTAAAGCAAAATCACAAACCTGTGTCGCCTGTCACGGAGCAGATGGCAACAGTGCAATAACAACGTACCCGAAACTCGCAGGCCAACACGCTAAGTATCTTGAGAAGCAGTTAAAAGAACTTAAGCTAGGCATGACAAGTGGTGGTAAACAAGGTCGTTACGATCCTGTAATGAGTGGTATGGCAATGCCACTGAGCGATGAAGATATCGCAGACCTATCTGCTTACTACGCTTCGCTACCAGTTTCAGAAAACTCAACACCTGAAGATGTAGTAGCAAAAGGCAAAACGCTTTATACCGCTGGTGATGCCGAGCGTGGCCTAACCGCATGTATTGCATGTCATGGTCCTCGTGGCAATGGTACTGAGCTTTCAGGTTTCCCGAAAATTTCTGGTCAGCATGCTGACTACATCAAAGCTCAGCTAGAAAAATTCCGTGATGGCGACCGTGGTAATGATATGAATGCCATGATGCGCGACATCGCGAAGAAAATGACAGACGAAGATATCGAAGTGCTGTCTAAATACGTTGGCGGTCTGCACTAATATACCTAAATCGCTCAAGATCCTGCATCTTGAGCTGGTTGGGTAGATGTCCCTACATCGTTCGAGCAACTTGTACAAAAATGCCCTAGTGAATCCACTAGGGCATTTTTGTTCGTGACAGATATCACAGTCGAGTTTGGATGCGAAAGCGATAGTTGGCTCGGCAGTTTGTGAGACATTTGCCATACTTGATGTTGGCTTTTTCTTGTTAGTGTTTTTAAGTTTTTGATTAAATGACAATTTTGATATTTTTAGAAAATAGGCGGATTATTTTTTCAACCCATTACTTGTGAGCATCGCGGGATGGCGTAAAGTAGAAGTCGTTCACAGGGGGTGAATGTAAGGATTTTAGACCACGGTTTAGGTCTCCAAGGATGTAGCTCGGATGCTTGGTGATTTAGAAAGGGGTTTAGATAGGTAGGGAGCCTATCTGATAAGGATGGTCATCTCGTCTGACGGTTAAGACAGTGAAACGGATCAGGCACAGGAAGTTGCTCAGTAGACAGGAAGTAAACGGATAGCCAAAACTCATCAGGAAGATGAAAAACAACTCTTTTTGGCAGGGAAAGCTCGAAAAACAAAGGGATCATTGGTGCACCAAATGTGTGCAACACAGTTTCGCCAATTGATGGCACTTAGAAAGCGACAGTCTGACTGTCGCTTTTTTTATATTCTTTTCTCTTGGTAAGTCGCAATCTGAATTACGATTACTGCACTTATTTACTTCGATGGGTTGTAAAGTAAGCGTCTACGAACCGACTCATTGACTTTCTAATATCTACGCAGATACCGCCAACTAAGGCGGTATCTGTCATTCTGAGCGGTATTCTGTAGGGGCGGACTATTCCGTCTTTGGCATTTTCCAAG
>NZ_VHSQ01000016.1:0-82971 GCF_013048515.1 Vibrio sp. 1-2 (7-a) | reverse complement strand
CGATAGTATAAGACTAAGTTTTAGTGACAATTTGTGGAGAGATGGCTGAGTGGTTGAAAGCACCGGTCTTGAAAACCGGCATACGTTAATAGCGTATCTAGGGTTCAAATCCCTATCTCTCCGCCACTATTCAGAAGCCTCGCTATTTCTAGCGAGGCTTTCTTCGTTTCTGACGCTTGGAAATTTGTTAGGGACTGGACTTAATCCCTTAGTCGAACGTATCCCTGCACTATGTCACTTGAGAAGCCTTGCTTTAAGCGCGTTCTCGCTATCCACGGGTTGTGCTGCGACAGAAGTTCATAACTTTATCTTCTAACGAGAACCATCAAGTCTGAGTATTGGCATTCCTACCTCTAAGGGTGAAGTGTTTCTGTTAACAAGAGACTTGTCTTTACTCTATGTTACGTGCGTTAGCGATCTTAGTGTTACCTAATGGCTATTCGCTATCTTGCCCTAGTTGGTACAATAAATACGCTCTAAGCATTGTATAGGACAGTCCTTCATTGAAGAGAATGGAGAGTATCGGAGCTTATGTACCTATTTTTGCTTCCTGCACTATTCCAAGTTATCTGCATTTTGTTAGTAGAGCTCCTTCCTAGAAGCTTAGATTTTGAAGAAAGTGAGTAAGCTATTTTTTAGAAGATTTTAGTGAGCTTAATGGAGTGCTTCTGGGAACGAACTAAAGAAGCTTTGCTGGGGCTTCCCAAAGAAGTTTAGGCGATTACAGGGCATTAGCTCTAGTGGATATTGCAGGTTTGTGTAGTGTTGATGAGTGACAGGCAATAAAAAAGCCGACAGGTAAGCTGTCGGCTTGGTTAGGTCATCTTAAGTTAGTCATTCTGTACGAGCGTGAGAGCTTTACGAGAGACTTCGTGAGCGGCTTTAGTTAGATTCTGCTTCTCTAGTGTATCTGCTAGGAATGCATAATCAGAGACGTCAGAGCGAAGCTTTAAGGCGATCTCAAAGTGGTCTTGGGCTTCTTGCCACTTCTCTTGACGGAAATAGAAGTGCGCTAATGCGCTATGCGCTGCGGCGTTATCTGGCTCTTTCTTCACTACTCCCTCTAAGAAAACCACGACAGGGTGGATATCTGGCAGGTTTAGATCTGGCAGTAGTTGATAAAGCTCAGGAGCCGGTTGTTTTTTCAATGCTTCTTTTAGCACAGTAAAGGCTTCAGCATCTGCTTTCCGGGCTATCAACTCACGAGCAAAACAGGCGACTAGGTGTGTGTCTTGTTTGACTTTGCGTGCAAGGCCATTCCAATGAGAGATAAGCCCTTCGCTACCTTGCTGCTGTGCCACTTCATGGAGTAAGCCGCATTGCGCCTTTTGAATCAGCTCTGCGTGTTCTTCTTCCGTGATGAGTTTTGCTTTGGTGAGTTGTGGCAAGAGGTCAATAAGAGGTTGCCACAATTTTAGCTGCATGTACGTTGTTTTCAGCAAGTTCAATACAATCGAATTACTCGCATACTGACCTTTTAACGATTGCAAAGTATCGAAAGCAGCCTCGAACTCGTTATCGCGAATAAACTGTTTAGCTCGAGTTAGCTCTACTGCAAGATGAGCATTCTCTTGCTGGCTTGCTAGCTCTAGGTAGTGATCACGTTTTGCTTTATCACCTTGACCTTGTGCAGCTTCAGACGCGACTAAGTAACAAAGTAGCGGCATATCGTGATGATTTGCCCAACGAGTCACTTTTTTCTCGGCACCTTTCCAGTCTCCTTCAAGGAGTTTAATAATGCCTTCATTGGTGTATCGACGGGAATGGCGCATTTTGCGCACGCTGAAGTAGTTCCATGTTATAGAACTTGCGTAAACTAGCTTTTTAATTAGGTACTCAAGTAGAAAAAGACCTGCGAGTGCTGCGATAACGAATACGACCAATGTCGTTACGCTCATCTCGATCGTTTTCTCAGCGATGGAGATGAGTACATAGCCTTGCTGACCAGAAAATTGAGTGCCAACAAATAGTCCTGCACCTAGTACAACAAATAGGAAAATAAGACGAAACATTACTTATCCTCCATACCTGTCATCGTTGTGACTTCGCGACGTAGGCGCTCACGGATGACATCTGATAGTTGAGACTGACTTTGCAGCTTCGTTGGGTATTCCACTTGAATGTTTTGCTGGCTTAACTGGTTAACAGTTTTGTTGAACTCTTTAACGGAATTATCGTCTTGGTTGAAGAAAGCTAATGCCCATTTGTCGGCCGTTTTTAGAGACGTGGTGTAAATTTCTCCTTGCTCTTGGTACACCGCTTTTATTGCGGTCTCCAATTTGGCTTTGATGTTTTCTTTTAGGTAAAAGTGTTGCTCAGGAGAAAGCAGTGGAATGACGTTACCATCGCGCGTGCGGAAGGTAATGAAGTTTTCGGAAAAGTCCTTCAGAGAGGTCATTAAGTTATCTTGCCAGTTTGCAATATCTTCCGACACTTCAGTGTTCTCTACGGCTTCTGCTTCTGGGAGTAGTGCATTGGCGAGAGGTAGCTTGTCTACTTGCTGTTGCAGAGCAGTTAAGCGTAGTACCAATCCATCACGGTCAATCAGCGGGATAGTACGAAGTTTGGTGATATCGTTCGCCATTGCTTTACGTAGTTTGACGAGGCTAGGATCATTCAGTGCGGCAATGCGTTGATCAGCACTTTCCATTAGTTGAGTTGCGCTTTCTACGTCATGCTCTAAGAACAGTTTACGACCTGCTAATTTGACGAGGTAATCGGCTTCAGCAAGTAGCCAGTCGTTTGGTCGGCGACCTTTTACATCGGCAACGGCAAGCTGTAAGCTTTCAATGCTCTTCTGTTGCTGTCCCAGTACCACTTCCGCTTTGTGTGTCACGGTCGTTGCTTTCTCGATGGTTTCTTCTTGTACCCGGCTGAGCTCTTGCCTCATGGAAGCTTGAGTGCTTTCTAGCTGACTTTTTAGTTGGGTGATCTGTGCTTGGTAATCGGCTTGCTGCTGATGCAGCTTGTATGCTAGGCCACCGCCAAAAATAATCGATAAGATGATAGCGACTGTGCCTAGTTTAACTCCGCGCTTGCCTTGTTTTTCTTCAAATTCGACTTTGGTTGGCTCGGCTGTTTTTGGGGGCTCGGCCACTTTTGGCTGTTCTTTTTTAGGGGCCGCATCCTGCTGCGATGTGCTTTTTTCGGCTAGCGGTGCCGATGAGGTTTCTTCGGAAAGGTTTTTATCGTTATTTTTTTGGTCGTTATTTTTACTTGTCATGCCTATATCCTGTGTAGCTAGGGCTGGAGAGCCGCCAGTAATTCTTGGTTGGATGCGCTTCCCGTGCATCTCACCCGAGTGAACCCCCTTTGAAGTGCGATGTCAGCGATACGCTGACTGGGGATATACAACTCTTGTTGATTAAGCCAAGTCAATTGCTCTGACGTCAATTGGCTGCACAAATAATCCAGTTGTTCACCACTGGTGACGATGATCTGGTCAATTTGTTGGGTTTTCCATAGTGAGACACAGCTTACTGGATCGAATGGGATGAATTCTCTCTTGTAAGTCTCACTATAGTGAACTTTTGCGCCACGTCTCACCAATGCATCTTTGATCAGCTCTCTTCCACCGTTCCCACGAAGGATAAGAACCTGTTGTTGGGCCACATTATTGAGCTCTGGCAGTCGCAATAAATGTTCACTATCACTGACTTGGGGATAGTGTACTTTCTGTTGGGTACATTTGCTTAAATAGTGTGCTGTTTTTTGACCAACGGCAAGGTAAATGGCTTGTTTCGGCCATGATGTCTCGTTGCTGGCTAAGATTTGCTGTGCACATTGCACGGCATGTCGACTAACAGCGATAACAATTTGAGCTTGATGTAGGTGTTTAGAGAGGTGTGTGTCCGTGAGATCGGCGACAATGTCGATCAGAGGATGGTGATATGCGGAAATGCCGTGCCTTTCGAGCAGAGAGCAAAGCGCGCTGCCTTGCTCTCCCGGCCGAGTGACCAACACTGCCATGATTATTCGTGATCTGCGTACAGCTTAGTTAGGATTTCACGAGCGCCGTTATCCAGTAGTTCATTGGCTAACTGCACTCCTAACGTTTCGCCGTCTTTACGATGGCCACGGATTTCACCACGAACAATTTCGCTGCCATCTGGTTCGCCAACTAATGCGCGTAGCCAAATGTTATCGCCATCTAGCAGGGCATAGCTGCCGATAGGTACCTGACAGCCGCCTTCTAGCGTCAGGTTCATTGCGCGCTCACACAAAACGCGGTCTACAGTGTCTTGGTGGTTAAGTGGCTCAAGTAGCTTAAGCAGCCTTTCATCGTCAAGGCGGCACTCAATACCGACAGCACCTTGGCCAACCGCAGGTAATGATTGCTCTGGCTCGATAAAGCTACGAATGCGCTCTTCAAGCTTCAATCGTTTAAGGCCTGCCGCAGCAAGAATGATCGCATCGTATTCACCCGCATCTAGTTTACCAAGGCGAGTGCCCACATTACCGCGAAGCTCTTTAATGATGATATCTGGACGATATTCTTTCAGTTGGCATTGACGGCGCAAACTGCAAGTACCAACCACTGCACCTTGAGGGAGTTCATCAATGTTGCTATAGGTATTGGAAACGAAAGCATCACGAGGGTCTTCACGTTCACAAATGGTCACGAGGCCAAGACCTTCCGGGAAATCGACGGGCACGTCCTTCATTGAGTGAACGGCAAGGTCTGCACGGCCTTCTAGCATTGCGACTTCAAGCTCTTTTACGAATAAGCCTTTGCCGCCAACTTTTGCTAGCGGTGTATCTAAAATCACGTCACCTTTGGTCACCATAGTTACTAACTCGACTTCCAAACCAGGGTGAGCGGCTTGAAGGGCGTCTTTGACAAAGTAAGCTTGCCATAAAGCAAGAGGGCTTTTTCGAGTTGCAATGCGAATAGGTGTGGATTGTGTCATGATCTTCTCAATGCTGTTTGGATTTGGGTTTATCCTACCATTCTCATCAAGAAATGCTTACTGTTAGTTCGTTATCTCTGAGAGCTATGAATGGAATTACATGACGTTATGAAAATAGTGTGACTGGATTCTCAATTAGACTAAGGACTATTATTAGTAATAGGTAATAAGAGCGACACTACCGCGCGATTAATTTTGTGACTAAAGTATGGTTTTGCATCCTGAGTGGTGCGTGGGCGTGAAACTTTACCCGCACCAATAAAAGTGTTAAATTGATCACGTTTTTAGGCCATTTTGGTTTAAAACGTCAGCAGATTTTCGTGATTGTTCAACCAAGGAATTCCCCTTGCAGGCTTACACCCAAAAAATCATTCAGCGACTAGATAATTTGAATCAGCAGCGAGTTGATCGCGCGCTGGCGCTTATGGATTCGCAAAGCCAGCAAGTCTTCCACTTGATTCCTGCCTTGTTGAACTACAACCATCCTGTGATTCCTGGCTATTACGATGCCGATGTCCCGTTTGGTGTGCATGGGCTGGCGCTAAATAGCATTCAGCAGCAATTCATTGATGACATTCAACTTGCGATTGGTCAGCCACTTAAAACGGCTGAGAAGCCGGCTATCTTGGGCTTATACACCATGGGTAGTACCTCATCAATTGGTCAAAGTACTTCTAGTGATTTAGATATTTGGGTGTGTATTTCGCCAGATATGGATTGTGACGAGCGAGAATTGCTGACCAATAAATGCTTGCTGATCACCGACTGGGCACAAAGCCAAGGGGTGGAGGCGAACTTCTTCTTAATGGATGAAGAACGCTTTAGAAGCAACCATTCTGAAGAGATGACAGGTGATAACTGTGGCTCATCTCAGCACTTACTTTTGCTTGATGAATTCTATCGCAGCGCGGTGCGTATTGCTGGACAGCGTTTATTATGGCAAATAGTGCCGCCAGAAATGGAAGAGTGTTACGACGAGTACGTTTCTCAATTATGCAGTGATGGTTACATCGACTGTAGTGAATGGATCGACTTTGGCAAATTGAACCGCATTCCTGCTGAAGAGTACTTCGGCTCGAACTTGTGGCAGCTATACAAAAGTATCGATTCTCCCTACAAATCGGTATTAAAAGCCATTCTGCTTGAAGCTTATTCGTGGGAATACCCACATACGCAACTGTTAAGCATCGACACCAAGCGTCGTTTCTTTGCCCATGAGCCAGACCTCTATGGCATGGATGCATACTACTTAATGCTGGAAAAAGTGACTCGCTATTTAGAGCGAATCCAAGACGACACTCGTTTGGATTTGGTGCGCCGTTGCTTCTATCTCAAAACCCATGAAAAGTTGTCGCGTGAACCGGATGTCGGTTCAGTGGCTTGGCGCCGTGAAGCGCTGAGCGACATGATTGCAAAATGGGATTGGGATGCCAGCGTTGTTGCTGAGCTCGATGATCGCCGCAACTGGAAAGTTGAACAGGTAAAAGTGGTGCATCATGCGTTGCTGGATGCGTTGATGCAGAGCTACCGTAATTTGATTCAATTTGCGCGTCGCAACGACATTACCTCCGCTATCAGCCCGCAAGACATCAGTATTTTGGCGCGTAAGCTTTACGCCGCTTTTGAAGTATTGCCGGGCAAAGTGACGTTGCTCAACCCACAGATTTCCCCTGATTTGCATGAACCGGATTTAAGCTTCATCGAAGTGAAAGATGGTGGTGTGAACAAGTCTGGTTGGTATCTCTATAAACAACCTCTGATCGCGCACCGCATTTTGGGGCAGCCATACTTAGAACATCATGAATACTTGAGCAAGTTAGTCTCTTGGGCATTCTTTAATGGTTTAATCACCGAGTCGACTCGTTTGCACGCGGTGGTGCGTGAAGCGCAACTGGATATCGATAAGTTCTACCAAATGGTGAGCGACTTACGAAATACCTTTGCGCTGCGTAAGCGCCGTCCGACGATGCAGGCATTAGCGAGCCCATGTGAGATCAGCCAGCTAGCGATGTTCATCAACTTTGAAAATGATCCTACGTCAGAGCTTTCGGGCCGTTCACTGAAAGTGGATGTGAAAAATACCGATATCTTCAGTTTTGGTCCGGAACATAAAAACTTAGTCGGCAGTGTCGACTTGGTTTACCGTAACTCCTGGCATGAAGTGCGTACGCTGCATTTCAAAGGGGAAACGGCGATGCTGGACGCACTGAAAACCATTCTGGGCAAAATGCACCAAGACGCGTTGCCACCAGAATCGGTGGATGTGTTCTGTTATGCGAAGAACATGCGTGGTGTGATGCGTAATATGGTCTACCAGCTTTTAGCGGAATGTATCGACTTACGCTTGAAGCCAGTAGAGCAAGAAAAACGCCGCCGCTTTAAAGCGATGCGCCTTGGTAACCAAACTTACGGGCTGTTCTTTGAACGTCGTGGTGTGTCGGTGCAGAAGTTAGAAAACTCCATTGATTTCTATCGCAGCATTTCTACTAACAAACTTAAAGGCTCGCCGCTATTAATGCTCGATCGTGAGCAAGAGTATCAAATGCCAGAAGCGGTGGATGGTTTTGCCAGTGAAGGTCTGGTGCAATTCTTCTTTGAAGATAATGAGGATGGCTTCAATATTTATGTGTTGGATGAGTCAAACCAAGTTGAAGTGTATCACCAGTTTAGTGGCTCCAAAGACGAGATGATTTCGTCTGTGAACAGCTTTTACACATCCGTAAAAGATGACAGTCGTGTTGCGTCGAAATTTATCAACTTTAACCTGCCGCAGTACTACCAGATTATCCATCCTGAAGAGGGCAATGCTTATATCATCCCTTATCGCAATGATGGGTGCTCACCGCATCGTCCCACTAAAGCGGTAAACGCGTAATTAAACCCGTATCAATAAACAAAAAGAGCACTTCGGTGCTCTTTTTGTTTTGGTGACGATTGACCAGCATTATGCCCAATCAATGGCTTCGCCCGCGTGCTTTTCACACTCTTGCTTCACCATTTCAAATAGCTCCATGCCCGTTTTTGAGCAGGTCCATTTATCTTCAATAAGCTTGAAGTGGAAACCACCAGATTTGGACGCTAGCCAGATCTCATGCATCGGCTCTTGGCGGTTAATGATGATTTGGCTGCGGTCTTCAAATTCCAATGTCATTACGTTGCCAGTGACTTCGTAATCAATGTCTGCGCCTGAATCATCGATGGATTCTTCGATGATTTGCATCTGCGCATCCACCAGTTGATGAAATTCAGTATCGTTCATCCGTCTATCCTATTGCTTTTCCTGAGTGTGGTGCGATTATAGGGGGCATTGATTCAATAATCACGATATGCGAAATGAAAAAATTAGTTACTGTGTTGTTTGTGATGGTTGCCGCGACGTTAGCGGGATGTGGCCAGTCTGGCTCACTATACATTCCAGATGACACTCAACAGAATGAGCAATCACAATAAATAACCGCGCCTTAGTGTGAAATTAGGGTTCAGCAGTCGAATAAAATAAGGGAAGCGAATTTTGGATTACTTCAACTATCAGGATGATGGCCAGCTTTGGGCCGAAGACGTCCCACTTCAAGCTCTTGCAGAGCAATATGGCACTCCTCTTTACGTATATTCTCGAGCCACGCTAGAGCGCCACTGGAAGGCGTTTGATAGTGCTGTGGGTCAACATCCTCATCTAGTTTGCTACGCGGTGAAAGCGAACTCAAACCTAGGCGTATTGAACGCACTGGCGCGTTTGGGTTCGGGCTTTGATATCGTATCAGGTGGTGAACTTGAGCGTGTGATTGCCGCAGGCGGTGATCCGAAGAAAGTCGTCTTCTCGGGTGTTGGGAAAACACCTGCAGAAATGAAGCGTGCTCTTGAGCTAGGTATCAAATGTTTCAACGTTGAATCTGAGCCCGAGCTAGAACGTTTGAATAAGGTTGCGGGTGAGCTTGGTGTGATTGCGCCAATTTCTCTGCGTATCAATCCAGATGTCGACGCGAAAACACACCCTTACATTTCGACTGGTCTTCGCGACAATAAATTCGGCATTGCATTTGATCGTGCGCCAGATGTTTATAAATTCGCGCAAAGCCTGCCGAACTTGAATGTGCAAGGCATCGACTGCCACATTGGTTCTCAGCTCACCAATATCGACCCATTTATCGACGCGACAGACCGTTTATTAGCCCTGATTGATGATTTAAAAGCGCAAGGCATTAACATTCGTCACCTTGATGTCGGCGGCGGTTTGGGTGTGGTCTATCGTGATGAATTACCACCTCAGCCTTCAGATTACGCGAAAGCGTTACTAGGCCGTCTTGAAAATCACCAAGACTTGGAGCTGATTTTTGAGCCGGGCCGAGCAATTGCTGCGAATGCAGGTATCTTGCTAACGCGTGTTGAGTTTTTAAAACATACTGAGCACAAGAACTTTGCCATCATCGATGCGGCAATGAACGACTTGATGCGTCCTGCACTATACCAAGCATGGCAAGATATCGTGCCAGTTTCGCCGCGCACGGGTGAAGCACAGACTTACGATTTGGTTGGCCCTATTTGTGAAACCGGCGACTTCTTGGGTAAAGATCGCGCACTCGTTTTGCAAGAAGGTGATCTACTCGCGGTTCGTTCAGCAGGTGCCTATGGTTTTGTAATGTCTTCGAACTACAATACTCGTACCCGAGCGGCAGAAGTAATGGTGGATGGTAAACAAAGCCACTTAGTTCGCCAGCGTGAGGAGCTGACCAGTTTGTGGCAGCTGGAACAGATTCTACCGGAGTAACACACAACAAATGCATTTCCACTTTTCCAAAATGCACGGTTTGGGCAACGACTTCATGGTCGTCGACTGTATTACCCAGAACGTGTTTTTCTCGCAAGACCTGATCCGCCGTTTGGCGGATCGTCATACCGGCGTTGGTTTTGACCAATTGCTCGTGGTAGAAGCCCCTTACGACCCTGAAACTGATTTCCATTATCGGATTTTCAATGCCGATGGTAGTGAAGTCGAGCAGTGCGGGAATGGCGCGCGCTGCTTCGCGCGCTTTGTTCGCTTGAAAGGGTTGACCAATAAATACAGCATCAGCGTAAGCACCAAAAAAGGAAAGATGATTCTCAACATCGAAGATGATGGAGAAGTGACGGTCAACATGGGCGTTCCAGAGTTTGAGCCGAACAAAATTCCTTTTAAAGCCAAGCAAAAAGAGAAAACCTACATCATGCGCGCTGGTGAAAAAACGCTGTTCTGTGGCGCGGTAAGCATGGGTAACCCGCATGTGGTGACGGTGGTCGATGACGTGGATACTGCTGATGTCGATACATTAGGGCCGCTGCTTGAGTCACACGAGCGTTTTCCAGAGCGCGTCAACGCTGGCTTTATGCAGGTGGTGAGTCGTGACCATATTCGTCTTCGAGTTTACGAGCGAGGCGCAGGTGAAACACAAGCTTGTGGTAGCGGCGCATGCGCGGCGGTAGCGGTAGGGATTCTTCAGGGTCTGCTGGATGAAAACGTTAAGGTTTCTCTACCAGGTGGTGAACTGCGAATTGCGTGGCAAGGTCCGGGTAAGCCGTTGTTTATGACCGGACCTACAACGCATGTATTTGATGGTCAATTGTCTTGCTAGTAGAAGAAAAAGGAAACGGTTTGTCTCAAGTAGAAGCAGATGCCTTAACTGCTGAAGTGGTGGCCGAGTACCTCAAAGATCATCCCGATTTTTTTGTGCAGCGTCCGGAGCTTGTGGATCGTCTATCTTTCCCACACTCAGATTTGGGTGCGGTGTCTTTGGTGCACATACAAATGAATCGCCAACGTCAGCGCATTGAAGAGTTAGAGGAAGAGATTACTACGCTAATGTCGCTTGCGGCGAACAACGATCGGACCTTTTACGAATTTATGGATTTGCAGGGGCAGATTCTAAAATGTGGTGACTTTAAACAAGTCATTCATTCTATCGAAGAGAAAGCCAAAGCACTGGGCTTACGTGCGTTTGTTCGATTGTTTAGTCAATGCGACGCATCGATTCAATTGAGTAAGGAAAGTTATCAACGCTTTGCGACCACCCACTTAAATGGCAAAGATGCGTACTTAGGACGTCTTCGCAAAGTAGATCGTGAAGCTTTGTTTGGCAACATGGAAGTGCCGGAAATGGGGTCCTATGTGGTACTGCCGCTCGTGAAACAGCAAACACTGGGCGTGCTTGCTTTTTCTAGTGAAGATGGCGGCCATTTTCAGCCAGATATGGATACCTTGTTTTTGCGTCACCTATCATTAGTAGTGGCACATCTCGCTCAAACATTGGTATGGCAAAGTTACGATGACGACAACTCCCAACACTCCTCTGCCAAATAGTCTGCAAAAGCCTCTTGAGCGCTTCTATGAATTCTTACGAAGCGAAAAGGGGCTCAGCCTACATACTCAACGCAATTACAAACAGCAGCTAGAAACCATGGCGCAGCACTTGGCTGAAATGGGACTTAAAGATTGGTCTCAAGTTGATGCAGGCTGGGTGCGCCAATTAGCAGGTAAGGGCATGCGGGAAGGCATGAAAGCCAGCAGTTTAGCGACGCGCCTCTCATCGCTGCGTAGCTTTTTCGATTTCCTTATTCTGCGTGGCGAGATGTCAGCTAACCCTGCCAAAGGGGTTTCAGCGCCACGTAAAAAGCGCCCGTTGCCGAAAAACCTCGATGTTGATGAAGTGAGCCAACTGCTTGAGGTCAACGAAGACGACCCGTTGGCTGTGCGTGATCGCGCCATGATGGAGCTGATGTACGGTGCAGGCTTGCGTTTGGCTGAGTTGGTGAGTGTGGATGTACGTGATGTACAACTGCGCAGTGGCGAGCTTCGTGTTATCGGTAAAGGCGACAAAGAACGTAAAGTTCCATTCTCTGGCATGGCAACTGAATGGGTTGCCAAGTGGTTGAAAGTCAGGGGCGATCTTGCTGCACCAGGTGAACCCGCCTTGTTTGTGTCTAAACTCGGAACGCGTATTTCGCACCGTAGCGTGCAAAAACGTATGGCAGAATGGGGACAGAAACAGTCTGTGGCGAGCCATATTAGTCCGCATAAATTGCGTCACTCGTTTGCGACACATATGCTCGAATCCAGCAATAACTTACGTGCGGTGCAAGAGCTTTTAGGGCACGAGAACATTTCGACGACCCAAATCTACACGCACTTGGATTTCCAACATTTAGCGCAAGCCTACGACCAAGCCCACCCACGCGCACGTAAAAAGAACGGGGAGTGAGCCGAAGTATGAAATTTTATCGCCGTATCGAGCCTATTAAGGCCATGACCTTCGATCTTGATGACACGCTGTATGACAATTACCCGGTGATTATCCGTATGGAGCGTGAGTTGCTAGCTTGGTTGCAGCAAACACATCCTGCCGTGGCGCACATGGATAAGGCTGATTGGATGCAGGTAAAAAAACATGTGCTCCAGCAGAGACCGGATCTCAGAAGCGATGTGACGCTTTGGCGTTTAGTACAGCTAAAGCATGGTTTTCTTTCAGTTGGCTATGATGAAGCGCAAGCTCAAGCCGCAGCTGAAGAGGGTGTGCAGCTCGCTTTGGATTGGCGCAGTCAGTTTGAAGTGCCCCAATCAAGCTTAGATGTTTTGACACAATTGGGAGAGCGAGTTCCGCTCGTGGCGATCACAAACGGCAACGTCGATTTAGATAAAATTGGCTTAACGCCGTATTTTCAATGTGTGCTCAAAGCGGGGCCTGATGGGTTAGCGAAACCCGCCACCGATATGTTTACTAAGGCGAAACGGTTCTTGGATATTCCAGCAGAGAATATTCTGCATGTCGGTGATCACCTAACCACAGATGTGCATGGTGCCAAGTCGGCTGGTTTTGCGGCTTGTTGGTTCAATGATATGAATAAAAATGTCATTAACCATTCAAAAACACGTACTTTACCTGATATTGAAATCAATAGTTTGCAGCCGTTACTCACACTTTTTTAATTGCTTTCGCATTAATCCATTCTAATCTCATTTTGTGTCTAGAAAAGCAGCGTAAAGCCACGTAAATTATTCACTATTAAGTAAAAAGAGTAACGCCACACGTCGTGGTGAAGATAGTGTTACGGCAGTGGTAGGTGCATGCGAGCTTTTTCAAAACTGGTTCATGATGTCAGTCAGTTAAATGACTTTTTAGTCACTTCTCAGTTCTCTTCAAGTAAACAATATTTGGTGCAAATATTGTCGACTCAATCACGCGACTTTACGACCACACTTGCGGACGCTGTTTTATTGTTGCTGCCGAATGCTCATGTCGTGGGGCATAGTACGCGTAATGTCATTCTGGAGGGGGAGATATTTACCTCTGGCTGCCTGATCAGTGTGACTGAGTTCGAACAAACCACGCTTACTTCTGCCGTCCAAACCTACTCTTACTCCCCCGATATTGATGGTGGAGAGCTCAAACGCTCGCTTCTGTTGCAGCATAATTCGCAAGTGATCCTCAGCTTTGCTGTGCAAATTGAACGACGTGACTATCCCTTGTTTCAAACCTTCGCTAGTGAAGAAGTCGTGATCTCTGGAGGGTTGGCGCAGAGTATTGATGATGGCTGTTGGGTGCTATATCAAAACCGAGTTTACGATAATGCCGTGGTCGCCGTAGCTTTGCACAGCTATACCTTGAAGCTATGGACGGATGCGTATTCGGAATGGAACCCGATTGGCATGCCACATAAAGTCACCCATGCAAAAGGAACGCGCTTGTATTGCTTAGGTGAACAGAAAGCGTTGGACGTATACAAGCGTTATTTGGCGGATGGCCATGATGTGACGCTGAGTCAACTGCTCAGCTTTCCTTTGTATCGAGAAAGTTTGGGGCGTAAGGAAGTTTGCACGGTAACGGAGCTGCACGCTGATGGCAGTATGAGTTTCGACAGGCCTTGGTGTCTTGGTGACGAAGTACAATTTTGCTATAACCACCCCTCATTAACGCTCGAACAGGTGCGACATGGTGTGGTTGAGTTAGCCATGCACCAACCTGAAGTCGTGATGATTTTTAACTGCGCGTCACGGTTAGACTTTATTGACAGCAGCGACGAAGTCCAAGCCTTCAAAGATATCGCGACGACGTTTGGTAGTTATTGTATGGGGGAACTGCATGGCGGTATTGGACAGCCAGAAATTCTTCATCACAGTCTGACGTATTTAGCGATGCGAGAGGGAGATGAAGTACAAGCATTGAACTTGCCTAAGTCGCCCGTTAGCTCCTCTATTTCACCATTGTTTAGCTTGATTCGAAATGCGATTGGCGACCTCAACCATATGAACGCGCATATGGGGTATCAACTCGATCGCCAAACGCGCAAGTTACAAGAAAGCTATCGGCGAGATAGTCGCACTGGATTACAAAACCGAGTCGCGCTGCAAGAACGGCTGAGTAGCATCGATTTGGATGAGCACTTGCTGACTCTAAAGCTACTTAACTTCAGCCATATCAATGAAAAATACGGTTATAGAGTAGGGGATCAGCTACTTAAAGACCTCTCAATGCATTTTACGAATCGACTGCGAAAGCGTTTTGGCATGCCAACGGCTTTGCAGCTTTATAGTATTGGGGTTGGTGAGTGGGCGTTCATATTTAAAGCTGACCAAAGCAGCGAAACCATCAAACAGCACTTTACTCGTTTTGCCGACGCGGTAGAGCAAACTAATTTTGAGCCAATTGGTCTGCGCGAAATAGATTATCTTTCTATCTCGCTGTGCGGCGGCTTAGTGAGTCGTCGAGATTTTCCATCAGCTTCTGCGGATGAGCTATTGCTTAAAGGCATTGAAGCGAGGCGTTCCGGTGTGCGCAGTAATACCCATATCTGCAATGCGAAAGACATCGAAGTCAGTGAGGATGTGCGTAAAGAGCAACTTGGATGGTTGAGTTGCGTCAGTAAAGCCATTCTCAAACAGAACATCATCACCTATAGCCAGCCGATAGTGCATGCGGATAGCCATAAATTGGCAAGCCAAGAATGTTTGGTTCGCATTTTGGAGGAGGATGGAACGGTGATTGCGCCAGGGCGCTTCCTGCCTATTATTTCCGATACGCATCTTTATACTCGATTGAGTCGGCACATGATCCATTCTACGTTATATTACATGCGAGATAAGCAAGGTGACTTTTCTATTAACTTATCGCCGCAAGATTTGCTTAGTGATAAAACTTTAATGCTTTTAGAGCATGAAATTTGTCAGCTCAATGACCCTAGGCGAATTGGTTTGGAAGTGTTGGAATCTGAGCAAATCAAAGACTACGGTCGAATGATCGAAGTATGCAGTCATTTCAGAAGCTTAGGAGCGCGTATCATTGTTGATGATTTTGGCTCAGGCTATTCCAATATTGATGAAATCCTAAAGCTGGAGCCGGAAGTCATAAAGCTCGATGGCAGCTTGATCCGTGATATCGATAAAGACTTAAAGCAGCGCAAAATAGCTTCTCAGTTGGTACGTTTATGTCAGGTGTTTAACGCGGAGACGGTGGCGGAGTTTGTGCACAATCGAGAGGTGTGCAAAATCGCGCAGGATATGGGCGTCGACTATCTGCAGGGCTACTACCTGGGTGAACCTACGCGTTTGTTTTAGTTGTGTTTCACGTGAAACCATTCTAAATAAAAACGCAGCCAAGGCTGCGTTTTTATTTAGAGCAATTCGGTTTTAGTTGCGTGAGCTCGGTGATTGCTTGAGAGCGTGTCCACTTTTTTCGGCTTGAAATAGTGCAAGGTAGTGAGCAAAGAATGTGAGCATTCTTTGCTGGTTATTTTGCTCGCCTAGTTGTCCGAGTAAATGTGCGGCGACTTCAAACGTGCACAAGTTGCCTTGTTGTTGGTTGCGTCGCAGCTGATATTGCGAGTCTGCCGATGCAGACAGCTCCATAGTAGGGATACTTTCTAACCAACGGCTCTTGTTGATCATCTTGCGCGCCTCTTGCCAGGTGGCATCCAAAATAATAAACAGCGGATTTTTGGTTTGTTGTTGGCTTTGGAGCGCCACATGTTCGAGTGTGACGCTTTCTTCACTTGGGAATAGAAGCACTGGATACAGCGACGGATCAGCTAATCGAGCGAGCAATTCTGCTGGTGGTTGTTTTCGGTCCCAGATTACTCGCTCAATATTGAGTTGGCACTGCTCTAGTAGCTGGCCGGTATTAGTATCACGCGTCAGTTCATTCGGATGCATCAACAGCAAGATGTTGTGCTCGCTGGTAAGTTTCGGCACCAATGAGCACATACAGTTGAATTTAAAACCACAATTTGGACACGGTTGCGACATTACAGACGAACTCCTTCGCGCACAGGGCTAACCCCATCCGAGAACAGACGCACGCCACTGATTTGGTTTGGCGTTGCCGTTGGTGCCATGCTTGGGTTGAGTGGGTAGCTAACCCCACTGTATTGCATCACGTGTTGCGCTGCCTTAGCTCCGCCACCGCTGACATTAAAAATAAGATCTCGCCAGCCATGAGAGGTTTGTTGGCCGAGCATAATCGGGCTTTGTACCAGTGTGATGCGGCTATTGAAGCGCCACTCTTTTTCGTGATGTTCAAATATCAGCAATGTACAGCCACCGGAACCACACCAATCCAGCTGTACTAATAGCTCTTCGTTACCATCGCCGTTGAGGTCATAAGTTAGCCAACGGTACTGGTTGTTGTTGGGGTTGGTTTGGTGAATGAAGAAGTAGTTGCGCACGGCGGCATCTACTTTGGAGTCAAACTCCGCACTAGAAGGTACGTCTGCACTGCTGATGGGCTTGTTAGCGCGTTTCTCGGCTGGTTGCATCATGCCCTCATCACGAGTGGTGGCAGGGTAAAGCACTAAACCACCATCGGCGATTGGGTATACCAAGTTACCGACTTTTTCTTTGGTCGCTTTGAGCTGATTGCCTTCTCGCGTAAACAGTCGCTCTGACATCAGTCTTTGTTGTTGATGATGCGTCATGACGACTTGAACCTGAGACGGACTTAATTGTTGCCAGTACCCACGCTCGATTAACGGTGCTTGCCCATTAGCGTAACTGTATTTTGTTGTGGCGCTGTGGTCTGGGTTTAAGGTCATTTGCACCTCAAAACCTTGTGATTGGGTTGAAGTCGCGACATAGGTATTGGCCCAGCTAAGCGTAGCGTCCACGTTTGCAGCTGTACCACAACCTTGATAAGTGTCGCCATCATGTTTTAGCGTCGCTTTCCAGCCATACAAAGAATCACTCATCGTATCTGAGCAGAGGTTTTCTGTTAGGCGAAGTTCACCATCTTGTAGTTGATATGTGCGCTGGCGAGGTTGAAGTTGACTGCTCTTAATCGCTAATTTTGAGGTTTGTTTTCCGATTGGCTGGAATGTCAGTCCATTAGCCTCAAAGCTTGCCGACCAAGAAGGCTCATTACCAAACACGCGAGTTGGTTTGTTTGGTTGCTGACAACGGTTTGGATTTTCCGTTGTGAGGAAGTTCACTTGTTCCACGACAAAGTTAGCATCGAAATCGGCAGAAAACCCATCGATGCCCGGTGGGTTGAGATGGCCGATAACCTCGCCATACATGGTCTGGTAAGGCTCGTTATTTAACTGAATTGCTCGTTGCATTTGCTGTGGTGACAGTTGTAACCAATATTGCTTGTCGCTGCCACAAGGCATGATGTATTGGCTCTCGTGACCGACGATCACTTTTCCACGTAGCATAAAGGTTTGAGGTTGAATGGTGTCTGGCTTATCTAAGGTGGCTGGTGGAGAAGCTGGGTCGGCAGCGCCAGATTGTGGCGGCTGCGAACTACATGCTTGCAGAACCAGCAGAGTGGCAAGCGCCACTGGGTTTTTCAAAGCCTTCATGTTATATATTCCTCATTATTGTTACTCAATCGGCATCGGATGGCATTATGGCATATTGGTTATTTAAAACTGAACCAGATACCTTTTCTATTGACACGCTTCGAACCCAAAAGGTTTCATGTTGGGAGGGAGTTCGTAATTATCAGGCGCGCAATATGATGCGTGACCAAGTGAAGGTGGGCGATTTAGTCCTGATTTATCACTCTTCTTGCAAGAATGTTGGCGTTGCCGGTATTGCTAAAGTCGTGAGAGAAGCCTATCCCGATCATTTCCAGTTCGATCCTGAAAGTGATTATTTCGATCCAAAGTCAGACCCAGACAACCCGCTTTGGATTATGGTGGATGTCGAATTCGTGCGTAAAACGGCGCGAGTGATTCCGTTAGCGGTGATGAAAGCGATGCCAGAACTTGAGAACATGCCATTGGTGAAACGTGGAAATCGCTTGTCGATCATGCCTGTGACAGAAGAAGAGTGGGAAGCGATCCTTGGCAAAGAGAAGTTGCCAAGTCAGCGATAAAAGAAAAGAGCTGCGAATGTGCAGCCCTTTGTTATTGTTTGGAGTATTGCTGCTTACAGCAAGTGATCTTGTAGGTAGTGTGCAACCGCATCTTCTGCATTGCTGCCAATCACTTCGTTATTTGGCAATGCTTTCATCACTTTCTCGTGTGATGTACCCATGACCAATCCTTTACCTGCCATCGACAGCATTTCTACGTCATTCATGCCATCACCAAATGCCACGCAATTTTCTAACGTGAGGCCGAGTTTTTTCGCTACCGCTTCAAGAGCATGGCCTTTAGACACACCTGCACTCATTACTTCCAAGCACCATGGTGTTGAAAACGCAATATTCAGCTTATCGCCAAATTGTTCACGTAGTTTGTTTTCAAACACCACCAAGCGTTCGTGGTCTTGTGCTGGGTGAGTGAAGAAGATTTTCGCAATACCGTCAGTTGGCGCTTGGTCTTCATCGAATAAGACGTATGTGAATTCGTCATGGAAATCACGCAATGTTTCGTCGTCTTTATTCATCAACCAACTGTCATTTTGATACATGTGGATAAGTATTTCTTGATCATGCTTGATCGTGTCGATCACGCTTTGAACCAGTTCTGCAGGGACATTCTCGCTGTACATCAGCTGATCTTCCTGGTCATGCACACGGGCACCGTTCGAGGTGATCATGTAAGCCGGAATTCCGACCTGACGACGGATGCTCGCAACGTCTACGTGGTGACGGCCTGTTGCAAAGACAAAGGTGTAACCCTTTTCATGCAGCGCTTTTAGCGTCTCTTTTGAGTAAGCACTGAGCTGATGGTTTGGTGCGAGTAACGTGCCATCCAGATCAGAGGCAACGATTTTAGTGATCTCTTTGCAAGGTAGCGATGTGCTCATGAAGTCCTCGTAAACGGTTTGGATAGTGTGGAACAGGTGATTGCAAACGGAGTACAGCAGACTGACTAGATCATGCTGCTCCGAATGCGGGGGAACTTTGGTCGGTTGCATCTGCATGGTTCAACGCAGCCAGACCCAAGCAGTGTACGTCAAAATGAGGATGAAAAAGAGGGTAAATCAATGTGCAGACATTTCCTCTTTAATCATGGCCGTGAAATGGTCGCCTAGAGTTCTTATTATGTTTTTTCGTTTGGCGATGATTTCGGGTCATTCATAAAGCGGAAGATTGCATCGAGTGCTTGATTACGATACTGGTCGGTCTCGAATAAGATCTCATGCTGAGCGTCTTCGATAGAAAGTAGCTCCGCATGTGGGTTGGTTTTACGCAATTTATCGATAAAACGTTTTTGTGCCAGATTGCTGACAATACGATCGTTCCCAGCTTGAATCAGGAGCACCGGTACTTTTACTTGGCGAGTCAATAAAAAGCATTGTTTTGCTGCCATTAGCCCTTGCCATACCCATCGTGTGCTCGGTCCACCGACTTGCAGTTCCGGTTTTTCCGTATAGAGATTTCGGAACCATTGGTAGCGACCATAGCTTTGGCTGAGCGGGTTATCTTCAAAGGGCTTAGGAAAGTAGGCCTGATGTCCTGGCGCATAACGTGGCAAAGTCGATACCGCTGACATAATCTGTGTCACTGGAATCGCTATTGGCGATAAGTACCATGGCAGATTAATACCAAACATAGGCGCACTGAGAATCAAACCAGTAAAGGGATGTTCTGGGTGAGTTTGCAGATAACGTGTAGCGATTGCGCCGCCCATGGAGTGGGCAATGATGAAACATTGCTGATAGTCGCTAAGGTCGTGTTTGTTTACGACCACGTCCATATCGTCAATATAATCAGTAAAGTCATAGACGTGACCCATATCTGAGTCAGACAATAGACGATCTGATAAACCTTGTCCGCGGTGGTCAAAGGAATAGACGTCGAAGCCTTGGCGATAGAGATCGTAAAACAGTTCTTGGTATTTCCAGGAAGACTCAATGCGCCCATTAACGATGAGCACGGCTTTTTTATGTTCTGGGTTGGTCAGTTTGCACCAGTAAATGTTCTTTTTCTCAGTTCCTTTAACAAAGCCTTCTTGGCGAGTTTGCCAAAGTGCCGCGATCGGACCACCAATTGCTTGCTCAAATAATGACTCTTGAGTATAAGTCAAAGGTGAATGGTTAGTAGCCATTAGTCGATTACCTGAAGATACGTTGTTTACGCGATGTATCATCGAAGAATTAGTGAGGAAATGCAATGGATACCCACGTCTGGTTAGCTTATGTAGTAACTGCAATCGTTTTTAGTTTGGCTCCGGGGTCTGGCACGGTGAACTCAATCAGCAATGGTTTGAGTTACGGTACTCGCAAATCTTTGGGGGCTGTGATCGGTCTCCAAATTGGTTTGGCCATTCACATTGCGTTAGTTGGGGCGGGAATTGGTGCGCTGGTCGCACAGTCGGCAACGGCATTTTCTGTCATTAAATGGGTTGGTGCGGCTTATTTAGTTTGGTTGGGTATCCAGAAATGGCGAGACACCTCCAGCTTGGTGGCGGCTGAGAGCCACAAAGACATGTCTGGCATGGCACTCTTGTACAAAGCTATTTTGATTAACCTGACGAACCCTAAATCGATTGTTTTTCTGGTGGCGTTGTTTCCACAGTTTATTGACCCGGCACAAGACCAACTGACGCAACTGTTGGTGCTTGGTGTTACGACTGTTGTGATCGACGCGTGTGTGATGTTGGGTTACACCACCTTGGCGGCGCAAATGGGACGTTTTATTCGCTCTGATAAAATCATGGGGAAAATAAACAAAGTCTTCGGTTCAATGTTTATGGGTTGTGGTGCATTATTAGCAGCTGCAAAGTCATAAGCCATTTATAGGTCCTTCTTTAGCATGAATACAACGTATGTTGCTCGCCAGCCGATCTTTAACCGCAAAAGACAGACGCTGGGTTATGAATTGTTGTTTCGAGATGGGGAGAGTAACGCATACCCTTCGCATATTGAGTCAAACCGAGCAACATACCGATTAATTGTCGAGAATTTTCTATCACTGGGCACTAACCCAGTGATTGCTTCTTCGCGATGCTTTATCAATTTTCCTCATCAAAGCTTGGTGCGCCGCTTACCGCGCAGCTTGCCAAAAAACAAAATCGTCGTCGAAGTCCTGGAAACTTGCCAGCCGACCGATGATCTTCTCGATGCGATTCGCGAGTTGTATCGAGAAGGTTATTTGATCGCGCTGGATGATTTCACCTTAACGCCGGAGTGGCGTCGCTTCTTACCTTACGTGCACATCGTTAAACTCGATATCATGGCAATGGGGCTGGAAAAAGCGTGTGCGTTGGTCAAAGCTCACCTTGCTAAACGCGTCAAGTACCACTTTTTGGCGGAACGTGTTGAAACCGCAGAAGAGTTTGAGCAAGCCAAAGCGGCTGGCTTTAAGTTTTTCCAAGGCTACTTTTTTAGTAAGCCATTAGTTTCGCAAACAAAATACGTGAGCCCTGAGCAAGTGTTAGCGCTACAGCTTTTTCGTGAAGTCTGCTCACCAGAGCCAGACTTTACTCGTATTGAAACCATCATTACGCAAGATGTCGCGTTGTCGTACAAATTATTGCGCTTTGTAAATACGCAAGCGCCAAACCTCGCTGTCGAAATCAGCTCGTTTCGTCAGGCCTTGATCTACCTTGGTCAGGATAATCTTAAGCAGTTTGTCTCCTTGGTCGTGGCGTCGTATATCTCTAGTAACAAGCCTCGAGAGCTGTATCACCTTTCATTACAACGAGCGCAGTTCTGCCAATTAATGTCGCGTTATCAGCCATTTTCCCACCTCAACGAACAAGGGTTTATGGTCGGCTTATTATCGATTTTAGATGCGATGCTTGATTTGTCGGTGGAATCTTTAGTCAAGCAATTGCCACTTAGCGAATCTGTACAACAAGCCTTATTACATCGCAAGGGGGTTTATGGTGCGCTGATTTCTCTGGAAGAGTGTTACGAGCGTGCCGACTGGTCAGGCGTCGAAAAAATCACGACGCAGTTGGGGTTGTCTTTGGAAGAGGTCAAGCTCTCGTTAGGTGAAGCGGTTCGCTGGAGTCAAAACGTCGCAACTGCGTAAATTTCTGCCGTATCTTTATTCTCTCTAACCGTTCTTCTCTCAATCTTTATTAGCTGTTTCGATGTGAAACTTTTATGACGATTCTGGGATCACTCTTGACGACATCCTAGAGTTAAATAAGTATATACGCATATCCATATATAGGTATGTTTATTATGCTTCCACATCAGTTTTTCAAGCTGTTATCCGATGAAACGCGCGTACGTTGTTTAATGCTGGTGGCCCGTGAAGGCGAAACTTGCGTGGGTGATTTGGCGTTTGCGTTGCAAGAGAGTCAGCCGAAAGTTTCTCGTCATCTTGCTCAGTTACGCTCCAGTGGCATCTTGGTGGATAAACGCCGAGGGCAATGGGTGTACTACGAGTTATCGCAGCAATTACCAGGTTGGATGCGTAAGCTGATTGAAGACTTAGTGGCATCAAACTGTTTGAAGCAAGAGTACCAAGACGACATCACACGCTTGCACGATAAAAGTCGTGAGGCTTGCTGTTAATAGCAAACAGAGATTCAAGGTAGAAGATTAAAGGGTAAAACTATGACAATTAAAGTAGGCATTAATGGCTTTGGCCGAATTGGTCGTTTAGCACTGCGAGCGGCATTCGACTGGCCAGAGTTAGAGTTTGTGCAAATCAACGATGTCGCAGGTGATGCAGCGACGCTTGGCCACTTATTAGAGTTCGATTCAGTGCAAGGTCGTTGGCACCATGAAGTGCAGGTTGAGGGCAATGAGCTCGTCATCAATGGCAAGCGCATCGCCACGACTCAGCAACGTGATATCGACGCTGTGAACTGGTCTGGCTGCGATGTTGTGATTGAAGCGACAGGTGTACACCGCAAAACCTCGTACCTAGACCAATACCTCGATCAAGGTGTGAAGCGCGTGGTGGTGAGTGCGCCAGTGAAAGAAGAAGGCATTGCGAACATTGTTGTTGGCGTGAACGATCATATTTTCGACCCTGAAAAACATCGTATCGTGACCGCCGCTTCGTGCACAACAAACTGTATAGCGCCTGTGGTGAAAGTCATTCATGAGAAGTTGGGCATTGAGCAATCCTCTTTCACGACAATTCACGATTTGACCAATACGCAAACCATTTTGGATGCGCCACATAAAGATCTGCGCCGTGCTCGTGCGTGCGGCATGAGTCTTATCCCGACCACTACCGGTAGTGCGACTGCGATTGTGGAAATTTTCCCAGATTTAAAAGGCAAGATTAACGGCCACGCGGTACGTGTACCGTTGGCGAATGCGTCATTGACCGACATCATCTTCGATGTAAAACGCGATACCACAGCAGAAGAAGTGAATGCTTTGCTGAAAGAGGCGTCGGAAGGGGAGCTAAAAGGCATTCTTGGCTTTGAGGAACGTCCGTTAGTGTCGATCGATTACAAAGGCGACCAACGCTCAACCATCGTTGATGCACAATCCACCATGGTGGTTGGCTCACGAATGGTGAAGATTTACGCCTGGTACGACAATGAAATGGGATACGCAACGCGCACCGCAGAATTGGTTCGTAACGTTGGTCTGGCATAACAGGAGTTCATAATGTCTCATCCTACATGGCAATTAGATTTGGACTCTGGTGCATTAGTCCTAACACCGTGCCCGGGCACCAAAGGCGTCGATTTGAAAGCATCGTTGGAACAGTTGAAGGAGCAGGGGGTTCAAGCGGTCGTTACTGCATTGGACGATAGCGAGTTAGCAGCGAAAGACGTTGCGGATTTGGGTGAAGTTACCCAACAACTGGGCATGAAATGGTTCCAGATCGAGATTGAAGATGACTGCGCACCAAGTGAAGAATTTGCGGCGAAGTGGCAACAAGCTAGTCCGGAACTGCATGCGATTCTTGCTCAAGGTGGCAAAGTCGCGATGCACTGCATGGGTGGCTCGGGTCGTACAGGTTTGTTTGCGGCTCACTTGCTGCTAGAGAAGAAATGGCAGTTAGAAGATATCGTGCGAGAAGTGCAGGCTCTTCGCCCTGGTGCGTTTACAAAACCGGTGCAGCTTGAGTACATCGAACGCGTGGCGAAAGACGCTTGGTCAGCTTAAATAGCTTTTGGAACATCATGATCCAAAAGCTATTTTCCAGTTTATATAATGGAAAATAGGTCAGCAGTAAAACTAAATATATCGATATAACTTTTTGTTTTTATTGGTTATATTTGTCCGTTTATAAATTTTGGTGTGTTTGTGAATTCGAATTAAGGTTGTATCGCCTTATGGTTGGTGTACAGGTTAATAAGCATTTGGCACATGATGATCTAAATGCTTCTATCGCTGTACATAAGAGGTCAATATGATTTCTCAATTGAGCAAAAGTATTCGTCAGTACATGTTAGTGACGTTTAACTATTGGAACTTTACCGTGACCGACGGAGCGCTGCGTATGCTGGTGGTGCTCTATTTTCACGACTTGGGTTATTCCACGTTAGCTATTGCCTCACTGTTCCTTTTCTATGAATTTTTTGGTGTGGTGACCAATTTGATTGGTGGTTGGTTGGGCGCAAGGTTAGGCCTGAACAAAACCATGAATATTGGTTTAGCGATGCAAGTGTTTGCGTTGTTGATGCTGGCAGTACCCAACGCATGGCTGACGATTCCTTGGGTGATGGCGGCGCAAGCTTTGTCGGGGATTGCCAAAGACCTCAACAAGATGAGTGCTAAGAGTGCGATTAAAACGCTAGTGCCAGACGAGCAGCAAGGCGCGCTTTACAAATGGGTGGCCATTTTGACGGGCTCGAAGAACGCGCTCAAAGGAGCGGGTTTCTTTGTCGGTGGCTTGTTGTTGTCTTGGGTGGGTTTCCAAAACTCGATGTTTATTATGGCGAGTGTGCTTGCATTGGTGTTTGTTTGCAGCATGATCTGGCTAGAAGCTGACATGGGTAAAGCAAAGAGCAAACCTAAGTTTCGCCAAATTTTCTCCAAATCCGAATCTATAAATATTTTATCTGCGGCACGTATGTTCTTGTTTGGGGCACGTGATGTGTGGTTTGTGGTCGCTCTGCCTATTTATCTCGGCAGCGTGTTTGGTTGGGATCACTTGTGGGTCGGTGGCTTTTTAGCCGCATGGGTCATTGCTTATGGGTTTGTGCAAGGCTTTGCGCCGCGTATTACTGGTAAAGCGCAAGGTCGCGTGCCTGATGGTAGTGCAGCATTAGTATGGGCAGGAATTCTTGCGTTAATTACGGGCGGTATTGCTTATGGTGTGCAAATCGGTTGGCAGCCTGAGTTGGTGATTGTTGTGGGGTTAATGATTTTTGGCGCTGTGTTTGCCATTAACTCTTCACTTCATTCGTATCTGATTGTGAGCTATGCCAAAGGCGATGGTGTGTCTCTCGATGTTGGCTTCTATTACATGGCTAATGCGATGGGACGTTTGATTGGCACGGTATTATCGGGTTGGATCTACCAAGAGGCTGGTCTTGCGGCGTGCTTATGGGTCTCCTTTGCTTTCTTGGCGCTGACGACGTTGATTTCGATTAAGTTGCCAAAAGCTAACGTTGCTACTGCGTAACTATTCCCAGTATTGCTATCTGTAGATGGTATAAATGGCTCCAAATCGGAGCCATTTTTGTTTCTTATGCGCCGTTGATGTAATCAAACTGTGTGGGTTTGGCATCGAGAGTGAATGCTGATGTTTGGTTCTCGTTAATTGATTAGAGTGGTGATGAAATCCCCGTTGTAGGTCATTGTTGCGTTAAAAATAAGCAAAAACAGATTGTTAACCATTTCACTGGCTGAGATTTACCCTATGCTATAAACGATAAGCGACTCAAAGTAGGGAAAGGTATGAGAGAAAGGGTTCTGTTTTTTGATTTATTGCGCTGCTTTGCTGCGGTGGCAGTGATCGCCATTCACGTCTTGGCCCCTTATCGAAATGAGTTAGGAGTGATCCCGTTTGACCAATGGTTGACGGCGGTAGGCGTTAATAGCGTTACCCGCTGGGCGGTGCCAGTTTTCATTCTGATCACCGGAGCGTTGATGCTCAGTGACACTCGACCATTTGACGGTAAGTATTATATCAAAAGGCGTTTAGGCAAAGTCTTAGTCCCATTTCTTATTTGGTCGATGTTTTATGCATACCTCTCTGGCTGGACGGCTCAAGGGTTTGACTTTGAAACCGTAAAAGAGGTATTGAGCAATAGCCCATTCCACGCGACGTATTACCACCTAGGGTTCTTCTATTACTTTATACCGCTGTATTTTGTGATTCCGTTGTTCCAATGGATGGTACGCAACGTTGATGACAATGTGTTGTATACCTATCTCGCATTTTGGCTTTTCACCAGCACGCTGTTTTTGTTCAAGATTGATGGTCCGTGGAGTAACCAAATGTGGCTCTACATGGGTTACCTTCCTCTGGGTTATGTTCTATTTCAAAAAGTGCCTTTGAACCGCTCTATGGTGACCTTATTTACAGGTTTTGGCCTCGTCGCGTTGGCTGTGACATTTACTATGGTCGTGACGAACAGTTTAGAGGCGGAGAAGTACACGGTTGGACGCTGGCTTTCTTACAAAACACTGAATGTCATTCTAGCGGCTTCGATGATTTTCATGATCGGTCGTTACTTTGGGGAAGGCTTGTCACCAAAAGTACAAAAAGTGGTGAGTGTGATCAGTCAGCACAGCTTGGGGATTTACTTACTTCACCCAATTTTCTTATGGCCGATGAAAGCGTTTGGTTGGTACACCGGACATCCCGCATGGGTGATTCCAGTCTGGATCATTATCAGTGGAGCTGGAGCCTTGGCGATGAGCTATCTCTTTTCTCGCTCTGCCAAGACTCGTTGGTTACTGCCTTAACGTTTGATGGCGAAGTGAAGGAATTTGTTACCACGATAGGTTAGCGTTCCTTTATCTCCAGGGTTGAGTGCATGGTAGTAGTGCACTCCAATTTGGAACTCTCGTTTAGGGCCAATAGAACCGCGTTGGACATAAATCCAATATTCTTGGTCGTCTTGGCCTGGTGGTGCATCTGGGACGTCGATAGCTTGCTTATCTAAAATAGTTACCTGTGCACTTTGTTCTGGAGCGTCTTCGCCCACATAGTGCTTGCTATAGAAACGAAAAAATACCCATGCGCCCAAAGCAATAAGGGCGAACAGGGCGACAATAAGTGAGATTGGCATGTTAACCTCCGATGTTTCATTGAGCTCTATTCTACAGAACTCATTGATGAAACGATGAGTTGAGATAACTTATTCATAATCTAATGAAAGGGACATGAATTTTATTCGGCGCACTTCACGGTTTACCTCAATGGGGGTGCGATGAAATCGTTGCTTCATCTGCAAGCTACGTCACTAAAGCTGAACTAAGCAGCTTTCACTTGTCTGGCTATATGCGCTCAAGGGCACAAATTGAAAGTAAAATTGCACTTAACGGCTCGAAAAAGCTCTAAATTTATAGAAGAATAAAAATAACGAACACGGGAAGGGTCTGGTAAGGAGGGTTACGATGTCAGATATTGAAAAAGTAGTCATGCGTACCCGAACGATCGAAAAACTTTTGCGTACTCAGTACCATGCAGAAGGGAAAGGGTTACACCAACTTATTAATAGTTGTGAAGAACGTTTACCACATGACGTGATAGCGAAGCTTCGTTTTATCGCTACTGTGCGTAATAAAGTGGTTCACGAAGACGATTATAAGCTGGATGATCGGAAAGGCTTTATGGCGGCATGTGACGCTTGTGAAAAAGAGCTAACGCCAAGAAGCTCTCGTTTTATTTGGCGTGCAGCAATTTTGCTAATGACGTTGATTACGCTCGCCGCTCTTGGTTTCTACTATATGCATTGGGATATCTTGTCCAAACACATACAGTAGAAAAACACAGATAAATAAAAAAGGACGCATTTGCGTCCTTTTTTATTTTTAATCAGTAGGTTAGTACATCATTGGCAGTGTCATTAAACCCACAACCACTGCAATCATTACCAGCCCTTGTTTTTGAGAAGATGAAATCATAACACTACCCCTTAATCTTTGATGAACTCGATGAATTTAATATAGCACTGTTTTTGGGGTTTGATCAACATATGCTCGATAATCTTTTCAAAAAATACACTTAACTTGTCTTTTTTTACGTGTTTTTGACTAATGAAACTGTGTTTTTTGTGTTGTATTTAAAATGCTCGTATTGTGTGATTGTTGTTCGTATTTTGTTTAAGTGTATGATTTTAAAGTGTCAATCTTGGTTTGTTGTTGGCTTGGAAATTGTTTTTTGTTTCGGTTGGTATGTTGATTGCCGATTTTGTCTGTGTTTCTCAAAAATTGAGAAAATAAAAAGATGTGCTATGGAGGTGCATCATTGAGTTGAGGTGTGGAAGGGGAATTTTCTTATCTAATGAGAAAATATGGGCTTAAAAAGTGTTTAGTGATTTGATGGTTTATGAAGTCGGTATTTTCGATGGTTATTGAGAATGTGGCTTTATTTATCATTAGCTTACGTTCGTTATTTGATGTTTTTGTTATTGAGTTAAGTTTGATTTTTCATGTTGTTCTAATCTGTTCATCGGTGGTTTCTACTATCTTAGCTCGCTACCAAGACGATTTTCTGTTTTGTGTCTGTTATTTATTCTTGTTGCCTGTGATGTATACAGTCTGATGGTTTAGTCATCAGTTTTTGACGTGATGGGTTACCAAGGCCATTGGGCTGCTTTTTAGTTAAATGGCCTGACTAAGCGCGGGTTATTGTGCCGTGTGATTTGATGAACTTGGCTCATGGGATAGGGCTCTGCCCCATATTTATGGCTGTCATTAAGGCTCATCGACTTAATTGTTGTGCAGACTGAGGGTTACAAAATGTTTCGAATCGCTAGCGAGATCCAACTTTCGCAGATTGTGTCTTTACATCAAAACTGGTCTACCTAGACTAGCGGCGAGTTTAAGTAAAAGGTGTATACGGCATGTGGAGTTGGCTGGCGATAGGGCTATCAGGTGTGTATTCCGTGTTGGGAGTAAAACAAGCTAACCCGACACAATCCCTCGTGTTTAAAATCTTTACTCTGCTACTTCTTCTTGTGTTGGTGTTAACTCAAGGTGCATCCGCAACATATACCTACTGGATTGCGGGTGGGCTTATTGTGTCTATGGTGGCAGATACGCTGCACTCGTTTAAAACTCGCAAGCTAATTTACTTTGCTGCGTACTTACTTGCTCAGGTGTGCTATAGCAAGTCATTTTGGGTGCAGCTTAATGGTGAGATTGTCTGGTGGCTGTTGGCCCTACTGCTCGCAGCGAGTATCGTGGCGTTCTTTTTGTTGCTACCTCAACTCGACTCTCTGGTGTTTCCTGTTGTGATCATGGGGATGATGTTGGTTCAGCTTGCTTGGGCGGCGGGTGAAGTTTGGTTGCAGGCCCCGAGCTATGCCAATGCTATCGGTTTCAGCGGAACCCTAGTTTTGATCTATTCGGCGTTGGCGTATGCGATACACGGTTACCGAAAACCGATGAAACACGCCTATTTGTGGGTAAGTGGTAGCTACTTCTTTGCCCACGCCCTCATTGTTGCCTCTATCATTTACTAATTTAAGTCAAAGCAGCTCCCGAAGATTTCAGTAAACTGGACGTATTGTTCTTGATGACTGGAGTAAATAATGAGTGAAATCCATGCCCACGAGCTGCTAAACCTACTTCGAGAAACGCCAATGGATCGCGAAGCGCTGGCACAGCACTTTGGCAACACCGTTCGCTTTCACACCTGTAAACTGAATGATCTAGACTTAGATACATTGCTAGCATTTTTGCTCAAGCGCGACAAAATCCGTGAGCTTGAAGGTAAGTTTGTGGTCAATATGGCGCGTGTCTGCAATCACTAAGCGGCGGCTATGATACGAGGGTGAATATGCTGTTTTCGCCCTCAGCCATATACTCACGTTGTCAGTTTGCTATACACTGGCCGCCATTTTTTAGGTGAGGCCAGAATATGGACATTCTTTCTGCAGCGACCATGCTGTTTCTAATCATGGACCCTCTCGGTAATTTGCCGATTGTGTTGTCTATTCTCAAGCACATCGATCCTAAGCGTCGCCGTAAGGTATTGATTCGTGAACTACTGTTTGCCTTACTAATCTTGATGTTGTTTCTGTTTGCAGGACAAAGCATCTTAAGTTTTTTGCATGTCCAGCCAGAAACGCTCAGCATTTCAGGTGGCATTATTCTCTTCATTATCGCGATTAAGATGATTTTTCCGAGTGCTGGTAGCATTACTGGACTGGCGGCAGGCGAGGAGCCCTTTATTGTTCCGATGGCCATTCCTATGATCGCGGGCCCTTCAGTGATTGCAGCATTGCTTTTGCTATCTTCACAGCATCCAGAAAAAATGTTGGAAATGTCCGCGTCAGTTGTGATTGCCTGGGGCGCAACATTTTTTATTCTAATGTTTTATGGCTTCTTTAATCGTTTGTTGGGCGAGCGTGGTCTAAAAGCGGTAGAGCGTTTAATGGGCTTGTTGCTGGTGATGATCTCCACTCAAATGTTTTTGGATGGTGTTAAGAGTTATCTTGGGTGACGGAATAAACGCAATAAAAAAGCCGCTCTTAAGAGCGGCTTTTTAGTATTTGGGCGATTACATCATGTGTTTACGACGAATATCGAGCAGGGCAAAAATACCAAAGATCAGGATGGAATATTTTTCCCAACTGCTCATTTTAATTTTGTCGCCAAATGCGCCAATGAAGATGGCCATTTGTAAACCGTGCATGATGAACAAAAAAGCGGTCATGATGTACAGCGCAATCGCGGCATTACCGGGAAACGGCATAAAGATATTGAGGATCAATACTAACCAAACAAAGGCGATAGCCGCTTTGGCCAGCATAATTAGTGCTTTCATTTAAGTATCCTTTTAAATCGAGGCGTTATGCGGAGGTACGTTCATACAGACGATAGCTCACTTGGCCTGCTGTTTTTTCTCGATGTAATTGCCAGTTTTCTGGTAAGTCGGCAATATTGAGTTCTTTTTCTGTTTCAATATAAATCATCGCATCTTCCGCGAGCCAGCCATTTTGTTCTAGCAGAGCCACGGTCTCATCCAATAGACCTTTGCGAAACGGTGGGTCAATAAACACCACATGGTGCGCAGTACCCGGCTGTTTTAAAAAGCTCAGTGCGTCGGTATTCACTACTTGGATGTTGTTCGCGTTAAGAGATGCCACGTTCTTCTGTAATTGCTGGAAAGCTTGTGGGTTCAGCTCAACCATGGTCACTTGCTCTGCTTGGCGCGAAGCCGACTCAAAGCCTAAGCCGCCGGAGCCGGCAAACAAGTCGAGACATTTTGCTTGCGGCACATCTTGAGCCAGCCAGTTAAATAGCGTTTCTTTGACGCGATCGGTCGTTGGGCGTAAGCCTTCAGCATCGTGTACAGGAAGTTTTCTGCCTCTCCATAAGCCACTAATAATGCGAACAAAGCCCGTTGTTGGCTTTTTTTGTGATGAGTTTTGCTGGCGACGTCTTACCATAGATTTTTTGACCGCTAATAAAGTGATACTATATCTAATCGCCCAAGCCGTGAGCTTGGAGCTTGGATACAGCCCAGAATATTCAAGATGACAGAGTGTAACACTAATAAGATTAGAATTACCTAATCGGAAAGTTTTCACAACTTTGTCATTAGCCTTTTTTAGACAGATAATAATCTTGTCAAAAAAGAGTCATTAATAGATAAAAGAACAATCTAGGATAGCCCCAGATGACGGAAAAAAAGAAGCGCGGATTACTTTCGTGGCTAGGTTTTGGTGACGAAGAACAAAGCCCAAAACCAAAAACTGAAGAAACAGTAAAAGAAGAAGCAGTGGAAGCGCCTTCTGAAGAGCAGCAAACCGACGCGGCTGCTGAGCAAGCGGAAGCAACGCCAGAACTTGAAGAAGAATCGAAAAAAGCGGAGGCTGCCCCAGCAGAAGCAGAAGCAGAAGCAGAAGCAGAAGCAGAAGCAGAAGCAGAAGAGCCAGAAGTCGTATCGGCCGCGCCTCGTGTTCAAGAACAAGAAAAGCCAACAGAAAGCTTTTTTGCTCGTCTTAAACGTAGCCTAAGCCGAACAAAAGCAAATATTGGTGCTGGCTTCTTCGGTCTATTCAGCGGTAAGAAAATCGATGAGGACTTATTTGAAGAGCTAGAAGAGCAACTGCTTATTGCTGATGTGGGCATGAATACCACAACAAAAATCATCAACAACCTGACAGAAAAAGCCACACGTGGCGATCTAAAAGACGGCGAAGCCCTTTATGGTTTGTTGAAAGAAGAAATGGCTGAGATTCTTTCTAAAGTCGAGCAGCCACTAGAAATCGATAGCAACAAAACGCCTTACGTTATCTTAATGGTGGGTGTAAATGGCGTGGGTAAAACCACGACCATCGGTAAGCTTGCCAAGCAGTTCCAAACTCAAGGTAAAAAAGTGATGCTTGCAGCGGGCGATACTTTCCGTGCCGCAGCGGTTGAGCAGCTACAAGTGTGGGGTGAACGTAATAATGTTCCTGTGATTGCTCAACATACTGGCGCAGACAGTGCTTCTGTTATCTATGATGCGATTGAAGCGGCAAAAGCACGTGGTGTGGATGTTGTGATTGCTGATACAGCGGGTCGTCTACAGAACAAAGCGAACCTAATGGAAGAGCTGCGTAAGATTGTACGTGTGATGAAGAAAATTGATGACTCAGCACCACACGAGATCATGCTGACGCTAGACGCAGGTACAGGGCAAAATGCCATCAGCCAAGCGAAACTTTTCAGTGATGTTGCCCCTCTAACCGGGATTACCTTGACTAAGCTGGATGGTACAGCGAAAGGCGGCGTAATTTTCGCTATTGCCGATCAGTTTGGTATTCCAATTCGTTACATTGGTGTGGGTGAAGGTATCGAAGACTTGCGTCCATTTGAAACTCAAGAGTTTATTGACGCACTGTTTAGTCGTGAAGAATAAAAAGAGTTAGAGGAAATCAACGGTGATCAAATTTCAGCAAGTGAGCAAAGCTTACCGAGGTGGTCGACAAGCACTGCAAAAAGTCGATTTTCACCTGAGGCGCGGTGAAATGGCGTTTTTAGGCGGGCATTCCGGGGCTGGTAAAAGTACCTTGCTGAAATTGATCTGCGCGATAGAGCGTCCAACCGATGGAAAAATCCATTTTAATGGTCACGATATCACGCGCATTCCAAGCAAAGACATCCCTTTTTTGCGCCGCAATATTGGGATTGTTTTTCAAGATCATCGTCTACTGATGGATCGCAGCGTATACGACAATGTCGCTCTGCCGATGCGCATCGAATCGATTTCTGAAAACGAAATCAAACGCCGCGTTTCTGCGGCGTTAGATAAAACAGGCTTGCTTGATAAGGCTCGTTGCCTGCCGAGCCAACTCTCTGGTGGTGAGCAACAACGCGTCGGTATTGCCCGTGCCGTAGTCAATCGACCAACGTTGCTGGTGGCTGATGAGCCGACAGGTAACCTCGATCCCGAACTATCCAATCGTGTATTGCGGTTGTTCGAAGAGTTTAATCGTGCGGGCGTGACCATCTTACTCGCCACGCACGATGTGGGGTTAGTAAACACTCGCCCACAGTATCGTCATTTTGAATTAAACCAAGGCTTCCTAAGTGAGGTAGAAGACTATGGCAGGTAACAAGCACTCCCAAAAGAAGGGGAAAGGCCGCAGTGCCAAGCGTGCAAATACCGATGGTTTTTTCTCTGTCCACGCAAAACAAGCAAAATCCTCTTTTAGCGCCTTATGGCAACGACCTTTAGGTAATATCCTGACCCTAGCCGTGATTTCAATGGCACTTGCTATGCCGGCTTGTTTGTATCTACTGGGCAAAAACGTCGCGGGTGCCGCGGAAGATGTGGCATCTCCCTCGCAAGTTAGTGCTTACTTAGTAGAAGGCATGCCGGATGCACGTGTGATGGTTCTCAAAGATCAAATTGAAACTTGGCCTTTGGTAAAAGAGGTGGAATATATTTCACCGCAACAAGGTCTATCTGATTTAAGCCAATATGCAGGATTCGATCAGGCTATCAGCCTTTTAAGTGGCTATGCGCTACCCGGTGTGTTGGTGATTACGCCAGCCTCGGAGCTAAAGAGTGATATTCAGTCATTAGCCAAAGACGTTCGAGAGCAACAAGATGTGACCGACGTGAGACTTGACGAAGACTGGCTGGCGCGTCTTGATGCGATCAAAACTCTCGCGAGTATTATTGTCATTACTCTGACAGTGTTGATGCTCGGTGCGGTATTTTTAATCGTTGGCAACACGTTGCGATTTAATGTGCTGGCGAATAAAGAAGAGATTCAAACCATGAAACTGATCGGTGCGACGGACAGTTTTATTCTGCGTCCTTATTTGTACACGGGGATGTGGTTTGGCGTATTAGGTGCCACCATCGCGTGGTTGGTAACGGCTTTAGTGACCATTGTTATGAATAGTGCGGTGGAAGATCTTGCTGCGTTGTACGACAGCCAGTTTCGCCTGATTGGTTTAAGCTGGGATGAATCTTTGCTATTAATCATCATTGGTAGTCTTTTGGGATGCATTGCGGCGCGCTTTTCTGCGCAACGACATTTGAAAGAAATTGAACCAGTTTAAGTGATGAAGGTCTTACTACTTGGATTTTATTAGCACTAGCTAATCTGGATCCCTTGTTTAGACCGAATGTTTATGGATAATTGCTTCCCCTTCTTGAAACTTGTTCATTTTGAGTTCAAGATATCGAAGCTAAATTTGCAATGTAATGCTCCAGATCAGAGATTGATGAGGAATTGAATGACAAAAGAAGCGTATCCGATGGCTCTAGTCACGCAAGATAGCCTTGATAGCTATATTCGCTCAGTAAACAGCTACCCAATGCTGACTGCAGACGAAGAGCGTGAGCTGGCAGAACGATTACACTACAAAGGTGAGATTGAGGCTGCAAAAGGTCTAATTCTTTCGCACCTACGATTCGTTGTTCACGTTGCTCGTGGTTACTCTGGCTACGGTTTGCCAATGGCGGACCTTGTGCAAGAGGGTAACATCGGTCTAATGAAAGCCGTTAAGCGTTTTAACCCAGAAGTAGGGGTTCGCTTGGTGTCTTTTGCTGTCCACTGGATCAAAGCAGAGATCCACGAATACGTGCTACGTAACTGGCGTATCGTGAAAATTGCGACCACTAAAGCGCAACGTAAGTTGTTCTTCAATTTGCGTAAGTCGAAAAAGCGCTTGGGTTGGTTTAACAACGGTGAAGTCGAAACCGTTGCGCGTGAGTTAGGTGTTGAGCCTTCTGAAGTTCGCGAGATGGAATCACGCTTAGCGGCGGTGGATTCAACCTTTGATATGCCAACTGATGAAGACGACAGCTCAAACGCTTACACAGCGCCGATGCTGTACCTAGAAGACAAATCGTCTGATGTGGCTGACAACATCGAAGCTGCAAACTGGGAAATGCACACCAACAACCGCTTGGGTCATGCATTAGCGAGTTTGGATGAGCGTAGTCAGCGCATCGTGCGTTCTCGTTGGTTAGATGATGAGAAAGCAACATTGCAAGACTTAGCTGATGAGTTCGGTGTTTCTGCCGAGCGTATTCGCCAGCTAGAAAAAAACGCAATGAAGAAACTAAAATTGGCCGTGGGTGAATTTTAATTTCCACTGCTAATTGAAAGTAAGATTTTCATAGAAAGCCGAGATCATGTGATCTCGGCTTTTTTATTGTCGATCGAAAATCGATAGCGTTTGCGATCCGGATTTTATGTGCTACCTGTGTATAACTCTGTGAAGTAATTATTTATCAACTGTTCGAAACCCGGACAAAATAAGGGATTCAAGCACTTTTCCATCTGGGGATAGTTATAGATATACACACAGTTAGATCAGGATCATCACTACATATTGTGGATCAAAAGATCCAAATATACTTTATCAACGCAATTCACAGCTTTATCCACAAATGGTTGGAATGTGTACACTTTTTAAAACCCTGATTATCCATGTGTCTAAGTTTGCCGTTGGATAGGTTACAATAGCGGCAGTATACCCAAGCGGCTTCAAATATAGATTTTATGCTGTACCTCGGGTGCTGATTAGTACGTTAGGTTCGAGGTTGCTTGGGTATATTAATAAGACAATGAGAAAGTAAATGGATCAGTTTAAGCATATCGATGTACAAGGTGCGCAAGCGCTGCTCGAGCAGGGTGATGCGAAGCTTGTAGATATCCGTGACCCTCAATCGTTTGCCGTTGCGCATGCGGAGTCCGCGTATCACTTAACCAACGATACGATCGTTGCGTTTATGGATGAAGTGGAGTTCGAACAACCCATTCTGGTGATGTGTTACCACGGCATTAGTAGCCAAGGTGCCGCACAATATTTAGTTAACCAAGGCTTTGAACAGGTGTACAGTGTGGATGGTGGCTTTGAAGCCTGGCACCGAGCAGAACTACCGATAGTGAGAAGTTAATGAAGAGATTGGTAACGTTAAATAATCCACGTATGGCGCAAGCCTTTATTGATTATATGGCCTCTCGCCAAATTGACATCGAAATGATGCCAGAAGGAGACGGGCAATTTGCGCTGTGGCTGACTGATAGCCAGCATGAAATAGAAGCGGAAGCGGAACTTAAGCAGTTCCTCGCTAACCCATCTGATTCAAAATACAGCGCCGCCTCGTGGGACGTTGCCGATACTCGCAAGAGCACCTTTCATTATTCTAGCCCGAGTATCATGAGCATGGTCAAAGCAAAAGCAGGCCCAATGACTTTGCTGATCATGACGGTGTGTACCATCATCTACTTGTTACAAATGTTTGGCTTTGGCAATGGCGTGTTTAAGTTGTTGCACTTCCCGGCTTTTGAGGGGCAACAATGGCAAGTGTGGCGATGGCTAAGTCATGCGTTACTGCACTTTTCAGTGACTCACATCGTGTTCAACTTACTATGGTGGTGGCAGTTGGGGGGCGACATCGAACGTCGTCTCGGTTCCGGTAAGCTATTGCAACTCTTTGTAGTATCAGCAGCGCTTTCTGGGGCTGGCCAATTCTATGTTGAAGGGGCAAACTTCGGTGGCTTGTCTGGCGTGGTCTATGCACTGCTTGGCTATTTGTGGATATTGGGTTACCGCTTGCCACATTTAGGCCTTACGCTACCCAAGCCAATCATCGTTTTTATGTTGGTATGGTTAGTTCTTGGTTTTGTGCAGCCGTTCATGGCGATTGCAAACACCGCTCACTTAGTGGGTTTACTATCGGGGATGGCGATTGCGCTGTTTGATTCAGGCAAGATGAAGTACCAACAGCAAGCCTAAATCTGAAATGAAAAGACCGCTCAAGAGCGGTCTTTTTTATGTTCAAAACGATTTGGGTTTATTGGTAAAGGTATTTTGTAAACAACAAATCGGCAATGATGGTTTTACCTGTTTCGGGCAAAAGTGTTTCGTTGAGGGTCGTCACTAAGGTTTTGCGCAGATCTTCTCGGCCAGAAAGGGACTTAATAGTATCTTCTGTTTGCTTACCCAGTAATTCAATTACTGCATCGCGAATCAAAGGTTGGTGATGCTCAACAATCGATAAATCTTGTTGGCTCATTACCATGATATCGATGCGCACTTGCACATAACCTAACTTTTTGCCTTTGGTGTAAAAGTTAGTAGTGAGATCAGGCTCAAGGGTAAAGTATGCCAACTTAGGTCCAGCTTCTTCCGTTTCAGCCCAACTTGGTGCGGCGAACAGTATGGTTAACGCAAAAATAATTTGGGCTATATAACGTTTGTACATATTTCTAACTTTTCTTTCTCTGGATCGCGATATTCGAATCGCTTCAGTCTTGATACAATGGGCCGTCTATAACAAATAACGGAACTTACGGTTACATACATTACTATGGACGGTAAGTTGTTGCTTTATTGTACGCATAAAGCCTCCAATTGAATACTAGTATGAATCAGCCAACATCACTCTATCTTGCTTCTTTATTGGAAGTAGAGTGGCAAAACCCCGACGAATTCGAATTTCCAAATGAATTTGCCAAGCACTGGCTTGAAGAGCAAGGGTCTTTGTCACGTCGTTTAAAGCAACACTGCCAAGCATTAACGGTAGAATTGCTACAAAATCAGATCGTCACTGCGGCGACGTTAAAACAGGACGAAAGCCAGTTATTGTCCGAACAAGATTGCTTACTGCGAGAGGTAATTTTGTGTGGTGACAATGATAACTGGGTTATCGGACGGACATTGATTCCTCGCTCAACCTTAGTTGATCAGCAGTATGATTTGGCTCAACAAGGGGATATCCCATTAGGACTAACAGTGTTCAGCGCAGACAACGTTGAGCGAGATTCTTTGCAAATGGGATGGGTAGCCGTACCAGAAGGACGTTTGTTAGCGCGACGCTCAAGGTTGTGGATGAACCACAAACCGATGCTGGTCGCCGAGTTATTCTTATCTAATTCACCAGTTTACGCTAAGGAGACAGTGTAAATGTCCGCAGAAAAAGCCAAAGCATATTGGCAACTGATGCGCATGGATCGCCCGATTGGTTCACTGTTACTGATGTGGCCAACGATTTGGGCGCTGATTATCTCAGCCCAAGGGATGCCGAGTTGGGATGTATTTATCGTGTTTGTATTGGGTGTATTCCTAATGCGTAGCGCGGGGTGCGTGATTAATGATTTTGCTGACCGCAAAGTCGACGGCCATGTAAAACGTACCAAACAACGCCCACTGCCATCAGGGAAAGTGACAGCAAAAGAAGCGATTGGATTATTTTTGGTTTTGGGTATCAGCTCATTCTTGTTAGTGCTGACCATGAACCCGTTGACGATTCAGCTATCCTTCGCTGGCATCGTGTTGGCGTTCATCTATCCATTTATGAAGCGTTATACTCATATTCCACAACTCTTTTTAGGCTTAGCTTTTAGCTGGGCAATTCCAATGGCGTGGGCTGCACAAACCGGGGAGCTACCACTGATAGTTTGGTTTGTGTTTCTGATTAACGCTTTATGGACCATTGCTTATGATACTCAGTATGCGATGGTCGATCGCGATGATGATTTAAAGATTGGCATTAAATCGACGGCAATTTTGTTTGGTCGTCATGACAAACTCATCATTGGGGTATTGCAACTGATTACGCTCGCGATGTTGGTTTGGTTAGGGCAGTTCTACCAATTGGGACAAAGTTACTACTGGACCCTTTTGATTGCAGCGTCGTTGTTTGTTTATCAGCAGCACTTAATTCGTCACCGTGAGCGGGAGTTGTGCTTTAAGGCTTTCCTCAACAACAACTATGTTGGCATGGTGATAGCGATAGGGTTATTGGTCGCATTTTGGTAAGCGAAGAAATAGAAAAAAGGCATCCGATTGGATGCCTTTTTTCTTATTTTGGAAGAAGGTAAAACGGTTACGACTGAAGTTGATGAATACTCTCTTCGATCGTCAGTTTCACTTCTGGATAAAGCAGAGTGAACAGTAGTCGTGCAAATTGCTGCGTTTTCTTTGTGTCACAGTTACCATCGTTATCGAGGTATTTTTGCTGTTTGAGCGTATTGAACATAGCAGTAAACACACCTTTATCGAAGAATTCTGGCGCATTAATACCGTGTAAGCGTCCTAAACGTTGAGCAATATCTTGGCTCTTCTGTTCTAGGTCCGATTTACCGAGCTCAGGGTAAGCAACAAGCAAGTTCATCGCGATAGAGTAGCGCTGCAGTGTTTCCGTGATTGTACGACCTAACAGAACCAAAGGCTGGTTGTTCGACTGATTGATCTCCAGCTTATCACCATCGAGGCTAATCATTTTCTGATCGGCAAACTCATGCAGTGTTTTAACGACCAATTCATCCAACTCGTCTTCTTGATAGCTTAAGAACAACTCTTTCTTCAAGAATGGGTAGATTTGCGCCACATTCGCTTGAATCTTTTCTACCGAAAGGTTGCGCTGACGAATGATCATCTGAGCAATTAATGATGGCAGAGCAAACAAGTGGATGATGTTGTTGCGGTAGTAGGTCATCAGGATCGATTGGCTACGATCCAGCGAAATGATGTCACCCATGCTATCGGTTTCAATCACGAACTTATCAAGTGAAATCGCATGATCGACCAACTCCTCGGCACTTTCGGTAGGGATAGTGGAGGTGCTTGAGTACGGGTTGTTTTTGAGTAGCTTTAAGTAACACTCAATCTGGTTGATCAGCGAGTCACGAGAAAGTGCACGTTGACGAGAAGCAAGCAGTGCGGTTGCACACAAGGTCAACGCGTTTGCCGCCGCCGCATCATTGATGTGCGTCATCATCTTATTAGCAAGGTCGTTCACCACAGGATTCATCCACTGTGGTTTGTTACCACCCATGCTGTCGATGTCTTTCGTCCACTCAGGAGCATGCTCGTTCAAGTATTGGTTGAGCTGAATTGGTTCACCGAAGTTCACATAGCCCAAACCAAAGTTACGCAGTTTACGCAGAGTACGTAGTACAAGCCCTGCGTTTTCTTTCTCTTTGCGTTTGCCACGTAGCTCTTTCGCGTAAGTGCCCACTTCCATTACGTGCTCGTAACCGATGTAGACCGGCACTAGTGTTACTGGGCGGTTTAGACCACGTAGCATTGCTTGGATGGTCATAGCCAGCATACCCGTTTTCGCTTGCAGTAATCGACCTGTACGTGAACGGCCACCCTCACTGAAATACTCGACTGAATAGCCTTTGGCAAACAGCTCGGCTAGATACTCACGGAAAATGGTTGAGTACAGCTTGTTGCCTTTAAAACTACGACGAATAAAGAATGCCCCACCGCGACGGAAAAGAGGACCGGCCGGGAAGAAGTTCAGGTTAATGCCTGCCGCAATGTGCGGAGGAACCATGCCTTCATGGTATAAAACATAAGACAATAGTAGGTAGTCCATGTGACTACGGTGACACGGAACGTACACAATTTCGTGGCCGTCTTGCGCTAAACGACGCACAGTCGAGGCGTTATTGATGTGCAACCCTTGGTATAGCTTTGTCCATAGCCAACTCAGGATGCGGTCGCCGTTTTTCACTAGACCGTAGGAGAAGTCGGCGGCGATTTCATCCATGATGTCGTGGGCTTCTTTACGTGCCTTATCAATCGAGATATTTTTGCTCTTGGCTTCGTCAGCGATCGCCAGTTCAATAGCTGGAGATTTTAATAAACGAGCAAACAACACTTGGCGTTGTGGCAGGTTTGGGCCTGAAGCCGCAAGTTTTTGGCGAGAGAAGTGGATACGCGCCACGCGAGCCAATTTGTGCGCAATTGCGCTGTCGGTACCGTGAGAGTCTGCCATATAACGCAGAGATACCACGGGACTAAAGCGAACCAAGCAGTCGCGTCCTGCTGCCATTACCGCTTTCGCCTTTTGCGGGCCATTCATTGGCTGAAGGTAAGGCTTTTGGTTTTCTTCTTTACCTGGTTTACGACCCCAAAGCACGGTTGCAGGGATCATTTGAACATCCAATTCACTGTCCAGTTTATGCAGTTCCAGCAAGTCTGTGAACAGAGAGACAGAGTCGGTTGGGACATCATTATCGTTGTTCATCACAGTTGGACGCGCAGCGATAAAGACGAAACGGTTCAGCGTTTTGCCATTGATTTCCAGCGGACTGAGCGGGTCGGGTAGACCAAGGCTCATGGCTTGTTTTTGCAGTGTCAGCAAATCCACGTTCGAGCGGAACGGTAGGGCATATACAATCGGCTTAGCGAGGTCGATATTCAGATCTTCAATCGGGTTCGACGGGATTGTGGTGCCCTTTACCAGTACCGATAAAGGTAGTTTTAGTAATGAACGTGAAAATGATTGTCCAGAAGACATAAAGTTCACAGCCTCAATAGGTATTCAAACAGGCCTAACCTTATTTCAGTGTCCGCTTTGCATGTCTTCTATAGAAAAAGAAATGAGTACGGCAAAAGAAATAAGCCTAGGCGATAAAATTTAAGCGCAGCAAGGATACCAGAAACTGGTCAAACCTTTTAATTTTATTGGCTGTAAATTAGTCGAACTCCTAAGTTGTTGCTTTACTTTGATTAACTGAAAAGGCGGTGTTTTAAACGCATGAATAATGAACTTAGTCAGCAAACGAAGTGCACTCCACAAATAAATTAAAAAACAACCAATTGGGTTTTCATTTGAGCATTTACTGGATATACTCACAGTTAACTGTATAAAAAGACAGGTGAGACATGAAGCCGTTAACGCCACGCCAACAACAAGTCTTCGATTTGATCAAAAGTAAAATCGATGACACCGGAATGCCACCAACTCGTGCAGAGATTGCGCGTGAGCTTGGCTTCCGCTCTGCGAATGCCGCAGAGGAACACCTAAAAGCGCTTGCTCGTAAGCAAGCAATTGAAATTATTCCAGGTGCATCGCGTGGGATTCGTATCCTACTTGATGACTCTGCCGCTAATGACGAACAGGGCTTGCCTTTGATTGGTCAAGTTGCTGCGGGTGAGCCCATATTGGCTCAGGAACACGTAGAAGCGCACTACCAAGTCGACCCTGCGATGTTCAAGCCGCAAGCGGATTTCTTACTTCGTGTAAATGGCGAAAGTATGAAAGACATCGGGATTATGGATGGCGATTTGCTCGCTGTGCATAAAACCCAAGACGTGAGAGACGGTCAAGTTGTCGTTGCGCGCGTTGATGATGATGTGACAGTAAAGCGTTTAGAGCGCAAAGGCTCAACCATATTACTGCATGCTGAGAATGAAGAGTTTGCCCCAATCCAAGTGGACTTAACGTCTCAGCATCTTACGATTGAAGGCTTAGCCGTTGGTATTATTCGTAATACCGATTGGATGTAAGTGTATTTAAGCAGCCCAGTTCATCTGGGCTGTTTTGTCTTTTCTCTTCTTTTCTCTTTTTCTACTTCCTCCAAAAGCTTGCTTATCATCTTGACCTTGTTTGTTTTGAGCAATTTATAAGCTTGATAATGTAATTGATATTCATTATCATCTATTTCAATGTCTATGTTTTCTCTCTGGCGCAGGAAATGCCCATGTCTCAGTCTAAACATCAAGTTCCTAACCATTTATTAAAGCCACTGTTATTGCGTAGCCGTGAAAGCATGGTCGACAATGGCTTGGTGTACGATCCGATTGCTGCTAAAGCGTGTTTGAGCTGTAAGATGGCGCCGGATTGTTTGAGTGGTGATATTGCGCAGAAGCAATTGCTGCACGTGACGCTGACCCAGCTTTGTGACCAGCAGGTTAGTCACTTCTTACAGCAGTATCCCGATGCTTGGATTATCAATGTCGGAGCTGGGCTGGATACCCGCTTTTATCGTTTGGATAATGGACGCTGCCATTGGATAGAGCTGGATGTGACGGAAAATTTGGTATGGCGTCAGCGCTTGTTCCACAAAAATGAACGTTATGAACATCGCTGTGGCAGTGTGGATGAAATGTCGTGGCTAGAGACGTTAGCCATTCCAGAGCAAGCACCAGTACTCATTTTATGTGAAATGGCACTGCTCGATTGCACAGAGCGTCAAGTCGCGAAATTTATTCAAACCTTGGGTCGACATTTTGTCTCTGCTGAACTGTGTATGGTGCTGGCAGGAGATTTAACGGAAACCAAGTGGGGACAAAAGCTTGGCTCTGATCGCTATGCACATGGCTTTGAAGCGCCCGCAGAACAGATATTGCAATGGTTACCATGGGCACAGTGGGTGAAAGCTTTTTCGCCATTCGATCGATTCTGTTCTCGTTGGAAAGCTTGGCAGCGTTGGCTTAATAAGATTCCAATGTTGAAGCATCGCCTCACGCCAGTCCTCGTTCACATCAAGTGGTAATTGGCTAGTCGTTAAGCGCTCAGGTACACTCGTCGATCTTACTGATGAGGTGCCTGTGACAAATTCAATCTTCTCTCCTTTATCTAACCCAAAAGTTCATCGCCAAGTCTTAGCTTTAGCGATACCTATGGTGCTGTCGAATATTACTGTTCCATTGCTCGGTTTGGTCGATGCTGCGGTGATTGGTCATCTAGACCACGCTTGGTATTTGGGCGGTGTTGCGTTGGGCAGCACCATGATTAGCGTGACGTTTTGGCTGCTTGGTTTTTTGCGTATGTCGACTACTGGGTTGGCGGCGCAGTCCTATGGCGGTGAAGACCGAAAGCAACTTGCCTTGGTGTTTATGCAAGGCTCACTCATGGCGCTACTGTTTGCGTTAGTCTTTCTTATTGCCCATAACCCGATTGCTGATTTGATCTTTGGTTGGAGTGACGCCAGTGCTGAAGTGAAGCACTACGGCATGCAATATTTCTCTATCCGAGTGTGGAGTGCCCCCGCTGCGCTAATGAACTTTGTGTTGTTGGGGTGGCTGCTCGGAACGCAAAATTCCAAAGCACCAATGTGGATGGTGATCATCACTAACGTGACTAATATTGCCCTCGATTTGTTGTTTGTGATTGGTTTGGAGTGGAAAGTAGAAGGCGCTGCGCTGGCATCGGTGATTGCTGACTACTCAGGCATGGGTTTTGGTCTCATGTGTGTCTGGAAAACCTGGCGAGAGAGGCAATTACCATCACCTCAAAAGTTGCTAGCCAGCACTCAACACGGTTTAGGGCGATTCGTGAAATTGAATCGCGATATTTTCTTACGCTCTTTGTGTCTGCAAGCGGCTTTTAGCTTTATGACGTTCCAAGGCGCGAGCTTTGGTGATGAGGTTGTCGCTGCAAATGCGGTTCTGATGAGCTTCCTGATGATTATCTCGTATGGCATGGACGGCTTTGCTTATGCAATGGAGGCCATGGTCGGGAAGGCGATTGGTGCCAAAGATAGGCAACAATTGAGTGCATCGCTTGTCGGCACTTTCTTTTGGAGTTTGGTTATTTGCTTAGGACTGACCGCGCTCTTTGGTTTGGCGGGATCGCAGTTGATCGCCATGATCACTTCAATTGAGGCGGTACAACAGCAAGCAGCTGTGTATCTACCTTGGCTGGTGGTGATGCCACTTGCGTCGATGTGGTGCTTTCTATTGGATGGCATTTTTGTCGGTGCAACCAAAGGCAAAGACATGCGCAATAGTATGTTTGTCGCGACCAGCAGTTTCTTCGTTGTCTTTTACTTATTCGCCGAGTGGGAAAATCACGCGCTGTGGTTTGCAATGACGAGCTTTATGTTGATGCGGGGTATTGGTTTAGGGGTTATCTTTCTCTACCAATGGCACAAGGATACCTTCCTCGCACAATGTTGATATAAAAACAGCAGGTCCAAGCCTGCTGTTTTTCTGTCTGCTATCAAGAAGCATAGATTAGAACAAGCGGTTCAAACCATTCAATGCAGCGACACGATACGCTTCGGCCATTGTTGGATAGTTGAAGGTGGTATTGACGAAATACTCGATGGTATTCGCTGAGCCTTTTTGCTCCATAATAGCTTGACCGATGTGGATAATTTCCGCGGCACGTTCGCCAAAGCAGTGAATCCCTAAAATTTCTTTGGTTTCACGATGGAACAATATCTTCAAGCTGCCGATGTCTTTCCCTGCGATCTGTGCACGAGCTAGATGCTTGAACGAAGAGCGTCCTACTTCATACGGTACTTTCGCAGCTGTTAGCTCTTGCTCGGTTTTACCCACAGAGCTAATCTCAGGGATGGTGTAGATACCCGTTGGAATATCATCAATCAGATAGTTTTCTGCCTGACCTTTCGTAATGGCTTGTGCGACAAATCGCCCTTGGTCATAAGCGGCGCTTGCAAGGCTAGGGTAACCGATGACATCGCCTACAGCATAAATGTGTTCAATATCGGTTTGGTAGTTACGGTTTACTTTTAGTTGTCCGCGAGAGTCCGCTTCCAGACCCACTGCACCTAAATTCAACTTATCGGTGTTACCTGTTCGACCATTTGCATACAACAAGCAGTCCGCCTTCATCTTCTTGCCAGATTGTAGGTGAATAATCACGCCATCTTCTGTGCCTTCGATTTTTTCATAGGTTTCATCATTACGAATTACCACACCGCTGTTCCAGAAGTGGTAAGACAGTGCATCTGACACTTCGTTATCCAAAAACTCCAACAAGCGGTCGCGGGTATTGATAAGGTCTGTCTTCACTCCAAGTCCGCGGAAGATAGAAGCGTATTCACAACCGATAACGCCCGCACCGTAAATGATGATATGGCGAGGATCGTGCTTCAGGCTCAAAATGGAATCACTGTCGTAGATGCGCTCATGCAAGAAATCTACGTCGTTAGGCTGATACGGACGAGAACCCGTCGCGATGACAAACTTATCCGCAGAATAGATTTCTTCTGTACCATCGCTTTGCATCACTGCAATAGAGTAGTTATCGATAAATCGTGCGGTCCCGAACAAAAGTGTGCATGAGTTACGGTCATAAAAGCCCTGACGAAGTCGAGTTTGCTTATCAATGACCGATTTAGCATGACCTAAAATGTCAGAAAATGTTGCATGAACGCTGGTGTTGTTTCGACAAAATAGCGGGTTGCTATTAAATTCGATGATGCGGCTAACGGCATGACGCAGAGCTTTTGATGGAATGGTACCCCAGTGAGTACAACCGCCGCCGACACTGCTTTCTTTCTCGACAATGGCAACATTCAGTCCCGCTTTGGTTAATCCCATTGCAGCCCCTTCTCCGCCAGGGCCACTACCGATTACGATCACGTCATAGTGATTAACATGCGCCATGATGCCTTCCTTGTTATATTTGCTTAACATTGCTTTAGCGCGATTTTAACTCATTTACTCTATTGGTACACGTAATGCCTGTTAGAGAGTGGAAGTGATCACGCAGAATCGACCAAAAGGATGATTTGGTATGTTGTATGTCTATAAATTGCATCGAGAACATTGCAATTAGATGCATGCCAATAGTAACGTTCTCGGCGCTCAGAGCGAGTGAAGTAACATATCTTTCTCCGTAGGAGCAAATTGCGTTATATTGAGGCTCTTGTACCCTACAGAAAAAGAGCAAGTTAAGAATGAAATCGATGGGAATCCGCGCACAGCAAAAAGAGAAGACACGTCGATCATTGATCGATGCGGCATTTAGTCAATTAAGTGCGGATCGCAGCTTTTCCAGCCTTAGCTTGCGAGAAGTCGCCCGAGAGGCAGGGATTGCACCGACTTCTTTTTACCGCCACTTCAAAGATATGGATGAGCTAGGCTTAACTATGGTCGATGAAGGCGGTTTGCTACTACGTCAACTGATGCGTCAGGCGCGTCAACGTATTGTGAAAGAAGGTAGCGTAATTCGTACCTCGGTCGAAACCTTTATGGAATTCATTGAAAGTAGTCCGAACGTCTTTCGTTTGTTGTTGCGTGAGCGCTCCGGCACTTCTGCTGAATTTCGTACCGCTGTTGCTCGAGAAATCCAGCATTTTGCGGCAGAATTAACCGAGTATTTAATGAGCACCGGCGTGACCAGAGAAGAGGCGTATACTCAAGCAGAAGCGTCTGTGACTTTGGTTTTCAGTTCGGGGGCTGAAGCTTTAGATTTAGATCGACGTGAGCGCGATGAACTCGCCGAGCGATTGATCATGCAATTGCGAATGATAGCCAAAGGGGCCTATTGGTATCGCAAAGAACGTGAACGTAACCGATTAAAAGGCGGGATAGAATAATGTCGAATGGAAATAAATCTGAAAAGAAAACGCTGATTTTGGCACTGGTTGCAGGTATGTGTGGTGATGCTTTGTTGTCATGGTTGACCATGAGTGAAGTATCGTTTTCAATCTTCCCATTGATTGCACTCGTACTGGCTGTACAAGCTCTTTACCAAGAGTACCTAAATAATCCGGTATCAGAAGATATCCCATTAGTTGGCTTGGCGTGTTTCTTCGTAGGTGCGTTTGGCCACTCTGCGTTTATTAAAGCGCAATACCCAGAAGCAGGCTCAAACTTCTTTGCGATCATGGTTTCAATGATCTTACTCGCATGGATTGGTAAGAAGTTAGGTTTTGTCAGCAAGAAGACTTCTGCGGAATAAGCAAAACGAATCAAATTAAAAAAAGCGAGCCATTGAGCTCGCTTTTTTTTGTATTTGACGCGGTGGGTTACGCTTTGCGCTCCAATAGCACGCCCGCTTCCATATGGTGGGTATAAGGGAATTGGTCAAACAGAGCAAAACGCGTCACGTTGTGTGTTTCGCATAGAATGTCCAAGTTCTCTTTTAGAGTCTCAGGGTTACAAGAGATGTACATGATGCGCTCGTAACCTTGCACCATTTTACAAGTATCGACATCCATCCCAGCACGTGGTGGGTCGACAAAAATCGTGTTGCAGTTGTAGCTCTTCAGATCCACACCTGCATCTTGTAGACGACGGAATTCACGCTTACCTTCGATCGCTTGAGTAAATTCCTCTGCTGATAGACGTAAGATTTGTACGTTATCAATCTTATTGGCGGCGATGTTGTACTGTGCAGATACCACAGATGGCTTCGCTAGCTCAGTTGCTAGGACGCGGTCGAAATTCTGTGCCAAGGCCAGCGAGAAGTTACCGTTACCACAGTAAAGTTCTAGTAGGTCGCCAGTGCTTTCTTGGGTGCAGTCGACCGCCCATTCCAGCATCTTCTCTGCGACTTTGCCGTTCGGCTGAGTGAAGCTGTTCTCAACTTGTTGGTAGATGTAGCTCTGACCATTTACATCGAGCTTCTCGATCACGTAGTCGCGGTCTAGGACAATCTTCATCTTACGAGCACGACCAATGATGTTTAGGTTGAAGCCTTCATCATTTAAGCGCTGTTTAAGGGCTTTCGCGTTTTCAATCCACTCTTCATCAAGTTGGCGATGGTAAAGGAGTGAAACCAGAATCTCACCACTTAGCGTCGATAGGAAATCCACCTGGAACAGTTTACGACGTAGCGAGTCGTTGTCTTTCATCGCTTCAACCAATAGCGGCATCAAGTCGTTGATCAGACGGCTTGCTGCAGGGAATTGGTCAACTCGGTATTTCTCACGAGTTTCTTGGTTGAACATGATGTAGTAAAGATCTTCGCCTTCATGCCAAACACGGAACTCAGCACGCATGCGGTAGTGCTGCTCTGGTGATTCAAACACTTCCAGTTCTGGCATGTTGTATGGCGCGAACATATCCGTGAGACGTTCGACTTTTTCAGCCAGTTGTTCTTGGTAGCGTTGTGGATTTACATCAAGAGTAGCCATGATCTTACCTTTTATGGTGCATTCAATTTAAGAGCGCAGATTTTATTCAATCTCAATAGGATGTCCAGTTTTGTACTGGAATTGATTTAAAGATAGTGCGTACAGACAGAGTAGAAAGCAAAATCAATCAAAACGTTACAACTTATAAGGGCAATATTGGCTGGACAAATAATCAATAGCTGAATAATATTTGCCTCAAGTTGGTGTTATCTAGCAATCTAGATGGCTGAAATGGGAATCTGGTGTGAATCCAGAACTGACGCGCAGCGGTAAAAGAGAACGAACGCTCATCAGACACTGCATTAGTTTATGTGGGAAGTCGAGCAAGTAGGCGGTACACCCGTGCTCTTGAGTCCGAATACCTGCCAACAACTGAGCCACAGCACTGGACTGTCATGATGACAGGGCTCGGAAGGAATTACGCGATTTAGGACAATACAATGAGAAAATCCGCACTGGCGATCACTTTGGCATCGCTGCTTTCACCTGTCTCTTATCTACAGGCCCAAGAAACCTCCACTGACGAAACCATCGTTGTTACTGCAAACCGTTTTGAGCAAGCCGAAAGCCGTACGTTGGCAGATGTCGAAGTGGTTACTCGACAAGACATTGATCGCATTCAAGCGAAAACCCTACCAGATGTGTTGCGCCGTCTTACGGGGATTCAAGTTTCACAAAATGGTGGTCGTGGTCAGTTAGCGTCTTTATTTGTTCGTGGTACCAGTTCCGACCAAGTTCTAGTACTGGTTGATGGCGTACGTTTTGCGCGTGCAGCGAAGGGCGCTGTGGACTTTAACCAAATCCCACTTACTTACGTTCAACGGATTGAGTACGTGCGTGGTGCGCGTGCGTCACTTTATGGTTCAGAAGCGATTGGTGGCGTGATCAATATCATCACCATTGCGCGTGCTGACGAAGAAGGAACGAAGTTAAGCGCTGGTTTAGGTAGCTTAGATTACCAAGAATTGAGTGTGGCATCTGGCATTAAAGTCACAGAGAGCGGCCAACTGAATATCGCGCTTGGTAGTGAAAGTGATGATGGCTATAACGTTCGTCCTGTACCGGGAGTTAATGACGGCGATCGCCATGGCTTTGATACAAAGAATGGTCTGCTAGGTTACGTGCATAACTTCAATGACCAGTGGTCTGTATTTGGTAACCTACGTGCTTACGAAAATGTTTATCAATATGACAGCAGCTACGGCAGTCGCGGTTATTACGAAGCAGAAAAAGACGACCTTTCTGCCACTCTGGGCGGTAAGTATCAGTCTGGTAACGTGATGTCAGAACTACAAGTAACGGCACAGAAACAGAAGTCTTGGAACTATGAGCAAGCAAAAGGCAAACACTCAGGTACTGAAGATGAACTTGAGCAGCAAAATGTCCAGTGGACCAACAGTTACTTGCTAAACAACAATACGACGTTGGCTGGTGGTATTGATTGGCGTAATGAGTCTTATAAAGACAAGAGTGCGAATAAAACGTTTGATCGTACCAATGGCGCTCTGTTTGGTATGGCAACCACTAGTATTGATAAAGCAATGCTTGAGGGCAGTGCTCGCCTTGATGATAACGAAGAATACGGTAGTGAGTTCACTTACAGTTTAGCGGCTGGTTACCAATTTGTGCCAGAGTTTGGGGTTAAAGCTTCTTTTGGTACTGCGTTTAAGGCTCCAAACCTATATCAACAGTATGACCCAACGTACGGTGAGAAAGATCTTAAGCCGGAAGAGTCAGATGCTTGGGAGCTAGCATTCAGCGGTGATGTCCAAGGCGTTTTTTGGTCCGTAACGGGTTATGACTATAAAATCACGAATCTTATCGATTACCATCCAACCACATATAAATATTTGAATGTCGATGGTGAAACACATATCCAAGGTGTGGAGCTTGTTGCTGAGTTTGATACAGGGGTTGTGCAGCACCAGTTGAGTGCGGATTACAAAGATGCTGAAGACGATAAAGGGCATCAGTTGCAGCGCCGCGCTAAAGAAATGTATAAGTGGAACGCTTTAGTGAGCTTCGATAAAGTGGACTGGTCGGTTAGCTATCAGTACGTCGGTAAGCGTCCAGATGTGGATTACAGCACTTGGCCTTCACAAGATATCACGCTTTCTTCTTACTCGTTGGTTGATACGGCTGTGACTTACTATCCGAATGAGTCGACCTCTATTAGCGCTCGTATCGATAATCTATTTGATGAAGAGTATGAGATGGCAAAAGGTTACCCTGCCGCAGAGCGAGCGTACTATCTCAACGTTGGCTACGAATTCTAATCGTGAATGAACACAAACCGCCTTCGGGCGGTTTTTAATATTTTGTGGTGGAAAATCGAATGACGAAACCTAAGCAAGTGGTGATCAGTTGGTCCAGCGGTAATTAAGTGTAATCTTTAATCTGTAAATACATTATTTATATTAAACTATTAAACATCAGGGTCTTAGTAGGTTAATGATAACTCATATCACTAACTGGTTATTACTGGCTAACTGTACTAGTAGTTAATGTGTATAAACTTTTTTGTAAAGGCAGATTATGCGAGTAAAACTCCACATATACCAAATAGGGGGAAAAACCCGAGTATCCCTTGTTAATAGTAGTTACCTTCCAGATTACTCCCTTTGTAATCATCTGTATCAAAGTTACGGAAATGACGCTATCAACACTCAAATATCAGTCGCACATGATTTAAGATTTTTCTTTGAATGGTTAGATCATGAGGGTATTGATATTGAGCAACGATTCTCAACAGGTGAGATGCTGCAGTCAGAAGAAGTTAGACGCTTTACTCAAAGCTCGAAGTTTACTTTTAAAAGCATAACTGTTCATAAAGAAGTTGCTTCTTTCCGATTATCAAACAAGGCGATTAATAACTTAATTCATTCCACTAAGACGATTTCGTCGCTTGTAGTGCCTCCAACGACAAATAATCGAATTAGAAGGTCTCTTGCTTTTCTCGAATATTTATACCTAGATCACCACAATACTGGAAATGTACCTGCTTATATCGATAAACGCTTTTCTGATATGAAGTCGGTCATGTTACTTGGTATTCGGCGTGATACGGAGCTTCGTACATTGAATGGTGATCCTGAAGTATCCCTCATTCCAGATGAAGCTTTCTACAGGCTATTAGAAATCATTCAACCAAATCATCCTAGTAATCCTTTTAAGCACTCTCAGTGGCGTAATGCGCTGATAGTTCTTCTCCTAGCTCAAGTAGGTGAGAGAAAGGGAGCAATTTTAAAACTGAAAATATCAGATTGTGATTTTACAGGTACATGTACAAGAATTTATGTACGAAGAACACCTAATGATTTGGCTGATCCAAGGAAAGATAAACCTAGTCAGAAGACTCGAGCGCACACAGCATACGTAGCTAAGGAAACGATGTTGGAATTGAAGAGTTACATTGCAAACAAACGGAAAGCATATATTGGTGCAGAACGTCATGAGTTCGTTTTTATCTCAGAGATGGCGACACAAGGAGAAAGTGGGAAGCCGTTGTCAATTTCGTCTGTGAATAATATTTTGAGAAGATTATCAGAGGTCATTGGTTTTCAAATTACGCCTCATAAACTTAGACACAAATGGAATGAATTATTAGATGGTATCAAAGATGGGGACGAGAGTATTTCACCTGATTACCTTGAAAAAGTGCGTAAGTATCAAATGGGGTGGTCAGAAAACAGTCAGATGCCGGCGCTATATAATAGATATCAAATCATTAAAAAAGCACAAGAATATCAGCATCAATTGCAAGAAAAGCTATTGTCGGTAACTAGTCATGACTCTTAATCATTCTCTTGCAATCAATCTAGAAGATTTAAAAAATGAATATGCAAGAGGAGCAGAGTTTACATCCTACGAAAACGTTCCATTCAATATGTTTGATAACTCTTGGGAGCTAGTGATCGGTCGTCATATCTCTCTGAGCTGGGTAGATCAGTTATTTTTGAACGTAGATGATAACTTAGCTATCAGGTATTGCTTAGCTCAAGAAGCCACCTATGGAAAAATATCTACGGTGAGAGGGAAAATGGTAGCTATCAAGAAATTGAATGCAAGCAGCCTAAGAGTAAGTGATGTTGAGTCGGCTTTCTTCAACCTATCGCTAAGTTATAAGAAGCGAGTTAAGAAGATAATAGAAAGGCTAGCTGCTTTCGATAATAAGTATGATCCACTACTAACTATCTTAAAAGAGAAGTCCTTTGGTAATGATTCGCGTAAGGTTTTTGACCCAGACAAAGGAGCTCTTACTGATTACGAGTTTACAGATTTCGCTATCAAAATGAATGAACACTCTAGTTCTATTTTTGATTCGAACTCACACGTCTCTGAACTTTCAGTATTCATTGCCGCTCGTTTTCAACAGCTCTATCAAAAACGCTTATCTCAAGTAGCTTTGTTAAAGGTTGGTGATTTTGAACTTAGAGCTAACGACTTTATTGATGGTGATGAGCTAAGAATCACCATGCCTTTGAAAGTGAATCATAATGACAGTGAACCAGAAATTGCAGTTAGAGTACCGTCAGTAAAACAGCATGAAGACCTTTTTAGGCGCAGTTTTGAAATCAGTTCGATTAGGATAAGTGGCCGATTTCTATTTGAGTTATCCAATTACCTATCAAAGTACCAAAAACTAATAAGAAAGCTCTTTCAGCGACAAGGTTATTCCTTGTCCAAAGAGGAATTCAGTCAAGTGTTTTCATGTTTGCCTTTAATTCCGACAACAGAATTATATAACTTTGATTTTAAAGAGTATATTAAGGAAGATTGTACTCTTATACACTCTTTTTCAATAGATGGTAAGGGCTTTGTGTACGTACCAGAAGCTTTAGAAGGTAGAGTTAGGCGGTTTCTAAAACTACTTAATGTAAGTAGTGATCGTGCTCCACAAGGTTCTTTTTCTTTGGGAAACAATCGCCTAAGGCATACTCGTGCCGTAAAAATGGTAGTTGATGGGTTATCTCGAAATGAGATTGCAGTCACGTTAGGTAACACCCCTAAAGCAGCTTCAGTTTATATTGATATGGCGGATGAAATTCGTGAAAAGATTGACTCACATTTATCTGATTATACTTTTCTTGCTGACGCATTTAGTGGAAAGGTCACTTCATGGATAGGCCAAAATGAGGTTTCAATTGAAAGTGAAAATGGTCGGTTGGGTAAAAGCTCGGAAGCAAATCTCTGTTTAGTCTGTGAAAAGTCACCACCTGCTGGTTGTTATGGTTGTCCTTCTTTTCGTCCCCTTGTTGATGCAGACCATCAGTCTCAACTTTTGTCTGTCCAGGCAAGGTATGACTATCAGATTGCAAACGGTATTTCTCCTAGAGCTTTGACAGCTATATCCCATAGAATTTTGGCGATCAAGGCAACAATTCAAGCTTGTGAATGCGCAAAACTCTCAATTGGAGCGACATCATGATCAATAGATTTGAAAAAAAAGTTAGTAATTTTATATCTGAAAAGAAAGCAATTCCTCTTAGTTTCATGAAAGAACATCACAAAACGTTTTCATGGGATGATGGGTATTTTGTGTTCGAAAATCTGGCGATTGTATTTGTCAATACATTTAAAATTGGTGACCGTCGTATTTATAGGCGTATGAAGTGCAATAATAGTGATTATTTATCTAAATACTACTCAGATTATTTAAAGGCTGTAGCATTACAGTTTGGAATGAGAGAGTTTCAGGCTAAAACAAACTCTAATTGGATGGTTGGTTTCCGAACCGTTCTTTCATTCTTAGAGCTTAACAACCTATTTATATCTGACATAAATACGAAAATAGTCATAGACTTCTTTGAACACAAAGAGATAGAAAAGCTATCAGATAAAACTAAGATCATACTCAAAGGGTGTTTTGATTGGGTAATATCACAGCAGCACTGTTCTCATAGTACAAGGCTTCCTTACATAAACTTCAAACAAGACACAAAAGCGTCATTGAACCATAGTCGTAGTCGATTACCAAGCAAGAAATCCGTAGTGGCAGCTGGTCGAATTTTTAACGAGATAATGCCTGCTGAAGAAGAATCTATTGATTGTTATGATGATATAAGAAGGAAGTTCGTTGCTGGTATGCTTTCCATCAGTTTTTCGTCACCAAACCGAGCCGCTGCCGAACAGCTATATTTAGCTAATCAAAAGTTAAAATCTAAGGAGGTTATAGGACAAAATGGAGATAGAAAAAAAATATATAGCTTAGATTGGCAAGGCTCAAAAGGGTTTTCTAATTGGCAAAAGCATATGTTTAATCAAATGGCTCCAACTTTAGTAAGAACATTGCACTTTTTTGATAAGGCATGTGAACCAGCCAGAATTTTGTGTCGATTCATGGAAAACCCAGAAGAACCATTAAAACGGATCATAGGAAAATATAGAATCAAGGGAAAACCAGTGAACTTAGAGCGAGCAACGACGTTGTGGGAGCTGGGTGATATACTTGGGCTTTATGATCTGTTTACGCAAGAAAATAGGCAAAAGATTCAGGCTATAGATGGTTTTCCTCATCATATAGATCCAGACCGGATATTGAGCTTAGAAGAAAAATTGTCTTTTTTGCAAAGAAAGCTAGGTAAGTACCCGAGCTCCAATACCGCAATAGATAAAATGCTTCCACCTGAGCTTCAAGGTTTGAAAACGGTTATGCAGTTACAGGACTCTTTCATTCAATATGTTAAGAGGAGCGTGCCAAACTTTCCATATCGTTCTCATCAAAATGGAAACTCTGTACGTTTATCGCAAGCTCTCTGTGTTTTTACAGGGGCCCAAGTTTTCTCATCGTCAGGGAAAACTCTTACCAATAGTGCGTTTATGGTGGAACCATATGAGATGAAATCCATGTATGCAACTCATCTTAAAGAGTATTTCACTAAGTCAGGCTATGATGAGAGTTTTAATATGACTCCTCACCAGCCTCGCCATTTTATGAATACAATGTGCCATGAAGTAGGCCTATCAGATGAAATTATTGCGGAGTTTTCTGGGCGTAAAGACGTTACGTCAAATGTAGTTTATAACCACCAAACAGAGGATGAGCGTCATGCACAAGTAGTTGACTTGTATAATGGGCTATCATTTGATGTAAAAGTTATTACTGCTGCCGAATACACTACTTTGGTTGGCCGAGCAGCTACCGATACGGGCGTTGGTCTATGTCTTCAAGATTTAACAGAAAGCCCATGTGCATTTTTTAATGATTTTGAGGAGAATTGCATAGGTTGTTCTAAAAGCGCTTACTGCAAAGGGGACAGGAAATCATTACTAAGGATGCAGCAGGATTTGGAAATACAAGAGGCTAGGCTGTCAGATCCATTATTGAATGAACATCTATCAATAAATCAGATATCTCAACGATGGTTTAAGATTCATTTTGCAAAGGTAGAGCGTTACAAGGCTCTAATTGACTTGATGCAAGATGACGAAATTCCAGATGGTTCATTAATCCGCCCACTAGATTCAACCCCAGGTTTTGCTGTCATTGATTTGAAGAATAAAAACCGTGTGTTGAAGGAAATTGCTCTAAGTGATCCATCTCATAAATTACAAGAAGCGATAAGTTCAGCTGTCGTTGAGCAGACAACACACGAGACAGGGCTACAGCGTTTATTCCACGAGTTTGATTTATGAAGAAAAATATAAACGAAGCTTTAACTAACAAGCAAATAAACGATATTTGTCGCGTCATTGCCTTGTGGGAGAGTAAATTGACATGGCAGAGGTTGGTGGAAGTCATCAAACGCGAGTGCGGCTTTTATATATCAAGACAATCTCTTTCAAGTTATATCAGCATAAAAAAAGAATATGATTTAAAAAAGAAGGAGCTAAGAGGCGTCGTCACGACGCGTTCAAATTTGGTCGATAAAGATCGGGCCGCTCTGATTCATAAAATTGAACGCTTGGAAGTCCAAGTGAGACAGTTGACAGAGGAGCGTGATTTGCAATTGGAAACGCTTGAGCGAATTTTCTTAAATGCATCTGAAATGCCTAACGTTGGCCGGCAGGGTTTACGACAACTCTTGGAACCTAGGGAATAAGCCACTTAGCTGCTCTAAAGCGAGAGTTGTTTTGGTATTTTCACCTAGAAATATGAATCCCCAAGACTATTCTCAACTGTGTGATTGATAGATACCCTTTCAACTATACTAGATGTCTATGGACAGAGAAATTCAACAAAGGCTGCAGTGAGTAAACCGATATGGGCAGGACGGACTCTTAGGCCTGGAAAGTCAAAGCACACGCCCTCGTTCTTCTCCAAACACAAAGTTCACTCCTGAAATAAGAGCGCTGATTCCTGATATGTGTGAGAAACGTAATTTAGGGGCGCGTCGCTTACAAACAGAACTAAGTCGACTTCACTGGGTACACCTAAGTACTACGACTGCTTGAGTATTTTTATTAGTTTTTGGTTCTGCGGTTAGATCCGAGCGATGGTTGACTAAGGAAAAAACATTTTCCCTCATCGTCAATCTAGTAGAAGTAATGAGGCATGGATAGTGTACAAGTATGAATGATGCGATCTTGGTCGCATGTTGACGTTTTGTGATTGCCTTCTAAGCTTGTCTCAATGTTATCCATAAGCCGTAGCTAGGTGATTGCGTATTTACATAAAGGAGATCTGGTTATTGGTTGATCTGCTGGGATGAAAATACGCAGGTGATTGACTTTGGTATAACGCTACAAAGCACAAGCTTTCCATATTCTTAGTTATCCACGGATTACCAATATTTTATTCCCCCAAAACTAATTTTTGTCCAAGAGTGTGCTGTGCATTAATGGCAAACCTTTCTTGATTCCTTCTCCGAGCCAAAAAACGTATCACGCAGGTTGCGTGACGCAACTTGCGTGATACGTTTGCTTTTATTTGTGGAAAAGACCAAGTAATAACTAAGTAAAGATATCGTTCCAATCAATCAGGTTTATATTGTCTTTTTCTCTATTAGGTGCTTCCTCTAGACTAAAGCGCCTCCAACACTTTAGGTGCTAACAGGTTCCTGCATGCACAAAATTGATACAAATTGGTTGAAGGGATATTGCATCCTGCATTTTCTACATGCGATACCAAAACTTATGCATATTTTTGGTATATGTACTAAATTCAACGTTACTTTTGGTATTTGCGCTCAAATACACGACCAGAAAAGTGTGAAATACCAAAACTAGAGTTAAATTTTGGTATTGGTTTTAAACAGTAGTACCTTTGGGAACACCTCAATTAAGATGTATGTACGCTAGACGTGTTGCCTCCTGGCGCTGATAATTAACACCATTAAAATTGATTCAAATATGTATTTGGACGTTAGACCACAAGGAGTGCCTCAATGCGTGACCCTAAACGAATAGAAACAACGCTTTTACTTTTGAAGGAGCTTTGGGGCAACAATGCTGACCTTCGGTTCAATCAGTTGATGTATAACCTTCAACGAGAGTTTTCACTCGAGAACGATGGTAAAGGGCAAATCACGGAAATCTCGCAAGAGGGTATTCAGCATGTTGGTTATGATCTGTTTTACATAGAAGATGACATTTTCATTCAATTTCTAGAGAGAAAGCTAACGCAACAACAGCGCTAGCTTTTGGCTAGATAACAAAACATCATTGAAAGTTGTGAAAGAATTACTAGTGGTTACTACTCTGCATGAACTGCCTTGGTAAATGCAACGCACATCTGTTGTATAACATTACGGTGGACTTTCTGGATATTGCGGGCACGACCCTCACTCACAATAACTCTACTCATCAAGCGAGTAACTGCTTCACGACGCTGTTGGTCGGAAAGGCGAATTCTTTTAGTTTGTTGTGTCATGTCGTATATCTTTAATGCCTAGCCGCGGATTTCATTCGGTAACGATTAGACATTAATATAGCTTTGACCTTGTATCGCGTCTACACTCACCTAAACAGGTTCAATAGATTGGGCTAATTCTTGCCCTTTTATCTGTAAGGGTATGAACCCCTGTTACCGCAAAGAGAGTTACATCCTGAATGATCTTATGAATATCTGTGTTAGAGGGCTCTTTAAAGAGGTCTGGCAGTTCCATCGCAAATTTCCAGTACCAGTAAATGGCACACATATCAAACGTCCAATTAGGACGGTATTTTCTAAGTATCTTATCGCTGGTGACAATCAGCCTCTTTTCTAAAATAGAACACAGTCGTTATAACTAGTCATACAGTGCCTTTGAAACTGTTCTCACCTTTTATTTTTGCGTAAAATATGAACATAAAGTAAAAGGAATACCAAATGAAAAACAGATGGTTAGGTATGGCTTGTGTGCTTCCTTTATTGGTTGCGTGCAATAGCGAAAGTTCAGCAATTAAGGTGTCTAGCGAGACGGTCTCACAAAAGCAAATCGATACGATTGTGTCGAATATCAATGAGCTTTACCCAGAAGCAACTCCAGATCAGAAACAGAAAGCGGCAGAAGTGGTGGTCCGAGCGATCGAGAACATGGTGTTCGTCGAAGGCGGAAGCTTCGATATGGGTGATTTCAAGATGGATTGTGATTTCCCAACAAAAACTGAAAACCGCTTAGATTGGTCTCAAGACGCGCAGTGTTTTAACTTTGCTACTAATCTATCTGGAGCCCAACATTTACATAAAGTTACTCTCGATTCTTATTCGATTTCTAAATATGAAACTAGCTTTTTAGATATGGAATGGATGCGTCAAATAAATGGATTACCGGTAGCCCTCACTAACTTCATTAGTGTAATTCCTTTGAAGACAAAGCCTATGGAGCGGACAGATGAAAAATATAAGAAAGCTATTGAATACAATTTGAAAAACAATGAGGCTGCATATACAAAATCTTGGCAAGAGGCAAAGGATTACTGTCAGTGGTTGGGCAAAGTTTCCACTTTAGAATTTGATATTCCGACAGAAGCGCAATGGGAGTTTGCGGCAAGGAGTCGCGGACAGCATTATTACTATGCAACCAATGATGGTTATCGTTCTCTAACTGAAGGACAATATTTTGATCCAGATATGGGTAAATATATAGATATACTCCCTTCAGAAGTAAATAGTAGTACGAGTAGTGAAGAATATATTGGTCAATGGCCAGCAAATCCTCTGGGGATATATGGGATGAGTAATGGTATTCAGGAGTGGGTTAATGATTGGTATGCAAAAGAGTATTACCTAAACTCACCTGAACACAACCCGCAAGGACCGGAAAATGGTATTCAAAAGGTTGTTCGAGATGGTGGAGGAGTAAAAACCTTTGACCGTTTTGGTAAAGATCCTGTTCTTGACACTTACTCCCCAACCCACAGCTTCCGTTGTACGATTCACGATTCAAAACCGATTTCCAAATAATATTGGCCCGAAAGGGCCAATATTTAAACGTATTGGTTAGGCGTAGAGCCACCGTAGATTGATGCATATTGCTGATTTACATGAGCTAGCTTGCGTGCAAAGGCTTTACCTTTGTAAGGAGCAAATGGAGCATTTGCTACCTCTTTACTCAAGTTCTTCTCAGCTAGTGATGCCACCCACCTATTAAACTCTCGTTGTTGAGACCCATCAAGAATGGCATTTAGACGTTGGATGTTATCAAAAAGAGTATCCTCCCCACGTTCTTTTTCTCCCTTTTCATTCATTCTCGCTAAGATCTCTTCAAACTTGTGCCAACTGTAAGTACTTTGTGACAACAAAGTGCAAATAGCGTCTTCTTGCTTTTCTTCCCAATTTAGAAGAAATGTTCGAGTAAGAGTATCTAGCATTCGGCCTATTGCTTCCGGCGGAAGCTGATCAAACGGTACACCGCTACGTGTCGATGTGTTTAAAATTCTATCGGAAAGAACGGCCGCCTCTTTTTCTAGAGCTAGGTATTTTTTTCTCTCAGCCTTTATAAAATCAATACTAGCTTTCCCGGCAGTAACTGTCATTTTAAGGGCATCATCTGGCGATTTGATAATATCAGCGGCAGCAAATGCAAAATAAGCAGCATCAACCAAGTATTCATACGCTTGGTTATTGATGTTCTTCAGCATCCGGTAATCTACATACTGAAGCCCTTGCCAGATTACTTTCGCTAAATTCCAAATTTCTTGTGCATTGATAGCAACCGCAAAACCGCCGCCACCGCCTGCCCCCCAAACCAACTTCGCAGATAGTTTTAAAAAAAATTGCCCCCCACGAAGGTAAAGCTCGAAATCTGCGTTATAACCACCACCAACGGAAACATTCCCTTCGGTCTGAATTTCAGCCAAAGAGTTAAAGTTTGTAGTTTGATCTATTTCTGGCGCTTTCCATTGAACGCCACCTGCAAACTCACCACTTAACTGGCCACCACCAAAAACACTGGCCTTGATGCCTATTTGACCGCCTCCTGCGTTGCCCATGCTCACATGAGGGTCAAACAATATCCCAACATCATCACCCGTTTCCGGTCTTCTGTTACTGATACCTGCTTTTGCTTGAGCAACTACGCCCACAAAGCAACCCACTTTCATTTTGGCATTAAAGCGAAAACTGCCAAAGGAGTGTAAGGCTGGCTGACCATTCGCATCGGTGTAATTTAGGCATGGCGTATAACCCGCATCGCTAGGTAAGAAGACTTCTGCCGTAATGGCCGCTTCAAAGGCAGAAAAGCCCGCAGAAGCACCTACACCTAAATCTACGTTTCCTTTCGCATTACCGTGCTCATCTTTCTCAAATGGGTTTAACTCAGCATCGACAGCCGCTTGCATTCCCCAGCGACCAAGTTGCGCCTCAGAACTCACCGCAAACATTGTATTGCCTTCATCATCGCGCAAGAGTGTATCCGTCGATTTCCATTCAGCAATTTTTCCGCCGGGCGCCTGCCACTTCGCAAGATTGGCTTTAATATCAGGGCCAAGCTTTTTCTGCTCAAGGTCGCTTTTAATATCGTCAGCGATAGCTTTACCAAATTCTTTGATATTTCCCGTACGTAATGCTCGGTTCGTGTTGTTGGTATTAGAGGTATTTCGCCAACTGTTACGAACGGTAGTTTCCTCTTGAAAGAATGCTTCTCGAACATAGGTGTAAACGCCGCGATTAATCGAGTACAACTCTCTAACCCCAGTATTTGTTACAATGCCATCCAATGCTCTCTCTTTTACCGCCATTTTTTTAGCATCAACAGGCTTGCCAGAAGAGCTCTCTTTGGTTGGTGGAACTTTGGCCATCTTTTCCCACGTCGCAAGCTCTTTCTTAAGGTTTGGTACGACTGTTGCAGTCAAACGCTCTTTTAGCTCAATGGCTGAGTCTTCAGAGCCAAACCAATTTGAGTATTCCTCAATGTAGCGGATACGCTTTTTCAACTCGGTTACTTTAGCGTTAGCCATTCGCTGGTTTTCTAAAGCTTTTTCTCTCTCAACCTTTTCTTTTCGAGACTGTTCTGCTTTGACACTTGCTGGATTCTTACGGCTGGGATCTGGCAATATGCCTGCGTATATCAGGTCGGCGCATAGGGCTTCTCGCTTTTGCGTATGCTTTTCCAACTCAGCCCATGTTTCTTTGCCCGTTGGAGCTTGATGGACTAGGTCACTGTAGCATTGAAATAACTTCGTCGTTTCTTCGATTTCCTTATCAAGCTTTTCCACCGATTCTTTCGTTAGGCAATAGAATCGGTTCGCTGATTCACCCGTGGCAAAAATGATATCTTCAATTTCCTTTGGTTCACACAAAGGCGCCGCGACAATTGTCCCTTTCTCTTTTGGACACATTTTGGCGATTGGCTCTACCGGAAACTCGACAGGGATAGGCTCTTCCTCTTCCTGACTAGGAAGGATTAAGGTATCGCCAACTTGGATTAAATCAGGATTTGGTTGGTACTTGGGGTTTAGCTCTAACAAGATGTTGAAGTTAACACTTTGTTCGATACCGATGCCAATAAGGGTGTCACCGGGTTTAATTACGTAGGTTTTGTTACTCATGAAACGCGTCCATTACCATTGCTGCGCAATGTTTTGCATTGTGCTCAGTTGTTCTTGCGAGAGTGTCCAAGGTTGAATTGACGTAGTAGCCTCACTAGCGTGGGATAAGTTAATACTTAGCCATTGTTTGCTATGCCAATGCAGAGATGAGAGTAAAGGAAACATGTGTCGTCGCTCCTCATCACTTAATGCTGCCATTAAAGGTACTAGAGTTCTGGGCTCATAAAATCGAAACAATGCTTCTCCTTGATTGCGCGACACAAAGAGACGCTGACGCAATGAGGCTGCTACCTCCGAAGAAGAGTGAGTGGGCGAACTCCAAACCAAACAACCACAAGGGGTCTGGCTCATCTTAGCTACGCATGCCTGAAGTGCCTCTTCTGATGACCCGATAGAAACTAAGACAGGCCCCTCGTTAAGGTGTGATAGACGAGTACCAGCCATCAACGGGATAACCTCGAATGACTCAAGATGCGCCTCCAATTTCTTTTTCCATTCAGGCCAAAGAAGAGGTTCGATAATCGCGTACGCTTGTTGGTTCGTAATTAGGTTCGGTTGGGCATTACCTTGAATTCGCCAGTTTGGATTTAGCTGTGTATTTGACATGTTTTACCGCTCCCACAATCACACAGTTCTTGCATTAAGCCACCGTCTTCAACAAACCCTTTATAAGCGGCCGGAGACATAACAGGTGGTGTTTTCTTCGCGATAGACAATCCTTTAGGACGCCTTGTAGAAACGCTGCTGTTGCCGTTTGCCGCGCCGCCCGGATTGATGTCTACTTTTCCACCCGTTGCGGTGACACTACTCGCACCATCAATCGTAATGGAGGTGCCGTTTAAATGGATGTTGCCGCTGCTCTTTAGCACTAAGCTGGATGCGCCAACGAAGAGCTTGATTTCATCCGCTGAGACCACCGCTGTTTCGCCATCAGAGCGGATAGAGGTGTTACCGTTCACTTCGACACTGAGGTTATTGCCGATGCTATATGTGTCGTCAGCCCCTACATCAATTGAGCGCGATGCCATGATTACCGTGTTTTGGTCTTGCCCTACATCCAGAGAATCGTCTTTACCAATCAAAGTTTGACGATTTTCGTCGATGTACAAATCTCGGTTGTTGGCTATTTTCTCGGATTCATTCGCGTTGTAAGTGACGTGAACATCTTCCTCAACTTGCTCCATAAAGGTTTGCTTAGTGATGGAGGTTTTATGCCCATCAATGACTTCTTTACGGTCGCCTAAGATGTTGTTTTCTTGGTTATTGCCGACTTTTAACTCTTCATCATTACCGATATCTCGGTAACGGTTATTGAGCACTTTGGTCTTCATGTCTTTCTGAGCACGGAAATGCAACTCTTCTTGGTCACTCTCATCCTCAAAGTACATTTCGTTGTAACCTTCGGCCTTATGGCTTTGGGTTCTAAACACGGTGCGCGTTTTGTTTTCTGGTAATGGGTATGGCGGCGTGTGTAGACCGTTGTACACTGCGCCCGTCACTAACGGGCGGTCTGGGTCACCCTCTAGGAAGGTCACAATCACTTCATGCCCAATACGAGGTAGATAGACTGCGCCCCAGTTCGGGGCTGCCATTGATTGACTAACACGTAACCAACATGAACTATGTTCATCACTTTGCGCATAGCGGTCCCAATGGAACTGAACTTTGATGCGTCCATATTCATCGGTGTAGATTTCTTCACCCGCAGGACCAACCACAACGGCAGTTTGAGGACCATCAACGACAGGTGACGCCATTTTAGGTGCACGGAATGTCACATCTCGTGGTAGGCAGATAAACTGATTGTGATAAGTCGTAGGCTCATCGCTCGACTCTTCTTCGTGTACACGAGGGTTAAAGCCCGTGTGCATCACCGTCAACATGAGGTAATCACGGTTGATGTTGGAACGAGGGTGCTGGCTGATATCGAAGCTGTAGCCTGAAGTAAGACGCATGATATCGCTCGCAGCTTCAATCTGATGGCTGTCCACTGTGTATTCGGACATCCACTCTGTTACACGCTGCTGACCTAATTCTGGCGTTGTGTAACGACCAAGATAGTCGTAGCGCTGCAAATCAAAGTTTGGGCCTTCATCGGCGCTTGTACCTTGCGGAATTTTCGGCGTGAGATAGTTGTAATCGCTATAGCTCACTAACCCAGTACGAGTTCGATGGATTTGCTCAAGGTCGAAAATATGCTCTCGGTCTGGCGCGCCTCCACCTTGGGCATGATAAATCACAGGTCCTAGGTAAGAAGCATTAGTGGGTGAACTGATGAGCTCAGGTATCGCATCGTTGCTATCGACAATGACCATGGTATGTCCAGCTTCGTTATGCTCGAAATAATACCAAAGGCCATGCTCTGCCATTAATCGCTGAACAAAATGTTGGTCATTCTCACGGTATTGAAGAACGTACTCTTTCGCTTCATATTGCGCTGACAGTTCAAAGCGGTAATCGCTCATGCCTGCATCATCAAAGACCTGACGAATGATGTCGGGAGCCGCTTGCATCTGGAAGATACGACAATCTTGACGCTGAGTGAGAAACCAAAGGTGTGGAACCAAGGTAATATGATAGCGCGAGAAGCGGCGACCAGAGCCTAAATAGCGAAGCTCAGAGATACTGCCGTTAAACTGACGAGCCGCTCCCACACCTTGGCCAAACAAGCTTAGGACACCCATTTTTCGGCTTAACATATCAAATGTAATGGCATCATCGTCAGACAATACCGTTAGATTCATTTCAAAGGGAGAAGAGACTGTTTCCGTGATCCGGAAGCTTTCGACTTTAAATGCACCAGAGAACCCGGAAACATCAAAGGTGAAATTTACATCATTAACCATACCATTCGGCTCTTATGACAACGAGGAAGTAAGCGGAAAAGGTTCACCGCCACACGTTAAATAGTCGAACTGTATCAAGCTCTATGACACTCATCACCGTGGTGATTTGACGGGAAATTTGAGCATTCAATAGTGCATTTGGTTGAGTAGGTAGCGAGATTAAACGTTCCAATCTGAAAGTTCACACTTTGCATAGTGATATAGGCGGATTTAGAGCGCCTCTAACAGTTCAGTTTTGTGATGTTGGTGAGCAAAAATATTTGAGAGTGACACGATACTTTAAGGAAGTTGCCCTAGAAGAAGATAAAAATTGGAGCCCGTAACGAATTGTTTTATGGATTAATGCTCATCATGATTTGCCTGCCAGCTAAACTATGATTAAATGCACTTTGGTGCATATTTAAGGAAAGGTTAATGGCAAGGAAAAGTGATGGCATCATCTGGCATTTGATGGATGCACCGTGGTGGTTAAGTGTGATTTTATCGATAGGTGTGTACGTCGCCCTTTCATACGTATTACCAGAGCTTGCTGCCAGCAGTAACAACTTTGTTTTTAATGCTGTCGCCCCAAATCTTTCCATGTTCGCACCGTATTTTGCGTTGCTGTTTTTCATTCCCGCGCCGATTGCTTTTTTTAAACAATTTCAGAGAAGGCAGAGGTATCGGACGACCACTTCACATATTCGCTCGAGACGAGTAACCACGCCATTTCACCAATTAAGCTGGCTAGAGTTTGAATCCTATGTCGGCGAGTACTTTAAGCATCAAGGCTATACGGTGAAGCAGTCTTTTTCACAAAAGCCTGACGGCGGCATTGATATTTGGTTGACGAAAGATGGAGAGCTAAGCCTAGTGCAATGTAAGCACTGGAAGGCCAAGAAAGTTGGCATTCAGGTACTTCGAGAAATGTATGGTGTCATGATAGAGCACCACGCAAGCAAAATGATTATCGTCACGTCAGGAGACTTTACATCAGAAGCCATTGCTTACGCACAAGATAAACGCCTGTGGTTGGTCAACGGCTCAGAGTTGGTTCATATGATTGAGGATGGACGGAGCTTTGAAAATAAACCACCAAAACCAACGAGCGACGCGAAACCGGTACCGAAAGTATGCCCAAACTGTCAGTCTGTCCTTGTAAAACGAGTGGCGAAACGAGGAGCAAATAAAGGGAAAGCATTCTATGGTTGCACTTCGTTTCCAACGTGTCGATACACGATTGATTACTCAAAGCCTAATTAGCGTGTTTTGCTAAAAAAAATAAAAATGGGGTAAATGCAACCTGTGGGCGGCTTTTCACATCCTTGTACGTCCCTATAGCTGTACTCAATGCTCTCACTTTAACCCACAGCTCGAAAAGCCGCATCGCTAGTTTAAGAGGCTTCTAGAGCACCAACAAGTGGGGATTGTCGTCATACTTTTAAAGTTATAGCGAGCCTCCCAAAACAGGGATAGGCTACTGATAATTCGAGGGATAACGTTTGCTACCTTGGTTTGGCTATTTTGTTACTTTCGGTCGCTTGCCGCAATACTTGCCAAATGTCGGGTAAGCGGTGACCTAGCCTTTGTAACGTCATCACAATTTGAGACTGGTGATGCTCATCCGTTGGAGCGCCATGACCAAAGCGTAACTCTTTACAACGCTGAGCTTGTTCTAGATGGTCAAAATCAGCCGTCAACTCTAACAAGGCTTTTTCTACTTGCCGGTAGTTAAAGCAACCGGTCGACAAGGTTTGAGCGATGATGCTCAGCCCTAAGTGCATCGACATCATTTTTTTTAGCTCGCGCTGAATATCGGCACTATCATCAATGCGGTACTGCTCGTAGAAGGGTACTAAGTGCGGATATATGTGCGATGGCTTTAGATTTGACATTAGACGCTGGCGCACGACTAAGGACGAGGCATTAGGATGGCGCTCTAAAATATGTTCGATGCGATGCTGCAATTGTGCATCATTGAGTTTTCCCATCTCTTCCCAACGTTCAGCATTCAGATAACGTCATTTTGCCATATTGCGTCTCAAGCTTGATCAAGTATTTTGAGAGTTGTGTCGTATAATGAGGGCATTCATCGTCATAACACAGCACTACCATCATGCCTTGTAAACCTATTGATAATAAACTCTTTCTAGAGCACCTCACTGAGCTTCTTTCACACACTCGTGACAGCCGAACCGCTACGCCGGATGTGTCCGCTCTTTTGCCATTTGTTCGAGACGTTGTGCTTGAGGAAGTCGTCATACACTGTCGAGGCAATCAAGCGAAAGCCTCAAGAATACTAGGCTTGAATCGAGGTACGCTACGCACCCACATGAGTCGAATAAATAAACAAAACGTAACGATGGCGCACAATGACAGCGTTTGAGTACCTCTACTGACCGCAGGACTAAACCACTCTTTGATTTCGAATTGGAATGCTTTATTGAGCAAACGACACAGCTCTTTTTTCGCTCTCTCAGATACGACAAAGCCACAGGCAGAACCTGTGGCTTTGTATAACAGCGACAGAATGTTTTTCATTCAATTTGAAGAGGGAACGCATTCTGTGTGCAGCGCTGGGCGTTTTATCACCACAATAGGGAGGGAAAACACCTAAGCTTATCGGATGTCCTCGGTGGGCTGCTTTGCAATTATGCCAAGTTCAAATCGATACCATTACTTCTGGCCAGATAGTAAATAGTAACTCAAAGAAAAAGCAGGAATACCCGAGGCTCTCGAGCATAGTCTAAAATTGAGCGTTGAAAATCGCAAGTTTACCAGATGTCAAAATGAAGATAGTTGACGGTATTTTCCCTAAAAGAGTCCTGAAATGAACTTCTAGCAGCAAGTCATCATAAGAATAAATTGTCCAACAGGTTGTTGGACAATTTCTCGTACCCAATTATGCAAGAGGCTCTTGCAAAATTGCGAAACAAGTTATTTCGTAAATCTTTTACTCGACACATCGCTTTGGCAGTAGGACTAATATGGGCATTGCTTATCAATCAACTACCCAGTATTCCTTCTTTCCAGTGGATTCGGGAACTGTTGCAAAATGTGCAATAGTTGCCTGAGAGGTGAAAAACTTCAGTTGTTGCAAAATCAGCAACTACTGTCATCGCCCCCAATTGTGCAACAGCCTGTTGCACAAATTAGCCTGAATCAAAAATGCCCCATTCTGTGCCAGCGTCAATTGAGCCTGTTCCCTTTTGCTCTGCCTCATGACTTAGTTTTTACTAATACGTTTAACGTGTCTACATAAGAAGGATACTTCGCTGAGTAACAATGAAAATTCAGCGACTTTGTTAATTGTTCAGTTGCCTATAGGACAGCTATAATTTCAGCTACTACTTAGTTGTTATTTGGTACTAAGTAATGATTAATCTTATCAGCGACAGGAGTTCACAATGAAAGTTTATGGACAAAAAACGATAGAGGTCGTTGTTGATCGATGTTGTGATATCTGTGGTACTAGTGTGATGGTCGTCGATTCAAATGGCGTTAAGTTAGAAGAGGTTGGTGAACTGACTGCTAACTGGGGATTTGGGTCAAAAATGGACGGTATTACCCACCACCTCGATATGTGTGAAAGTTGTTTTCAAGTTGCATTATCTGCTCTAAAGGAGCATCGTAGAAGCATTGTGATGTTCGATGATGAGCAAGACCTTCCCGATGAAAAATTTGGTCAACAACCTGTTGGTGGCTAAAATCAGACTCGCTTGTTAGTGAAAAAAGCCGTTTCCCAATTGTGCAACAGCCTGTTGCACAAATCAGCCAAAATCAAAAATGCCCCATTCCAAGCCAGAACCCTTTGCTTACATCATTAGACTACTTAATTATTTTCGGATAAAATACGCACTCGCGGCTGCACATGAATTTCAGTCAACTTTATAGAGAATACGATGATTGTAGAAAATGTGCTTCCTGAAGATTACGCAGAAATGCTGAATGTTTGGGAAAACTCAGTCCGAGCAACTCATGACTTCATAACAGAAGAAGATATTGAGTTTTTTAAACCAATTATCATTGAGCAGGCTTTTCCTGCTGTCACGTTAAGATGTATTAAAAGTAATGATGGCTCAATTCTAGGCTTCGTGGGTATCCATGATTCTAAGGTTGAAATGCTGTTCATTTTAAACGAGGCAAGAGGGCAAGGTATTGGTAAGGTGCTACTGCAATACGCAATAGAGCAGTTAGGTGCAACCAAAGTCGATGTAAACGAACAAAACCCGCAAGCAGTAGGCTTCTACGAGCATATGGGTTTTAAAGTAGTTTCTCGTTCACCACTTGATGATATGGGAAAACCTTTTCCAATTCTGCATATGACACTTTAAAGCTCGGTTTGTCGTAACCAAGTTTGTTAGAAGAAACGCCCAAAGCTAATAACTTTGGGCGTTTCCGTATACGGTGAAAAATCCAATATAAATGTTTAAGGTTTCAAGATACTTTTTCTCACCTGAACTGTGCCACTTAGTCATTTGGGCTAAGAAGGTTTTGTCCATCTTCGAGCTAGCTGATGTGGCTAGCTCAGATCTGCCCCTTTCCTTGTTTCAGAGCTAATTTCTAGCTGCTCACTATGCTATAAATTATCTAATGTCATTTTTGAATCGAGAAGTAAGTCATGAGTAAAAAACTGTTGCCAGAAAAAGACCCTTTAGAAGGATTAACAAGTCATACTGCGCACACCGATGAATTCGTGACTACAAGTAAAAAAGATTAGGGGGCTTACTCGGAAGGTGCGGATAAGGCGGATATTGACTTTCTAGTTGAACGACGTGATGTTTTTGACTCTTCCCGAATTGAATTTGAGGAAGATGAAAAAGACCGAGAACTAGTTAAGCAAAGAGAAAACTCCCCAGAAATTGACGTTGATATTGATGAGTTGTGAACCAGTATGTTTGTGTTTCGGATTTAATCACCAGAATCAAAAATGCCCCAAGTGTATCAACTTCTCATTTGTTTGAATTGCCACCCGACCGAAAAATAACAAAAGTTAGATTTAGCGATGATATGAGCGTAAAAGCTACGCTTTAGTCACTTAAATTGGATCATTTAGGGCTGGATCTATACGAACGAGCTAAAGAGCAGAGTAAATATTTAATAGTAACTAAGAATATGCCTAACTCTTCTTTGAGAGATCCAGAGCTATGGTAGATTGATAGAACGGAGCTGAGTAATCCTGAAAGATATGGTTGAATTGCTCACGGCTATCAAGCACAAAAGCAACTCGAACGTGGTCTAGGTTGTATGTCGTCAAAATAGAGCGTAACCAACCCGCCAACGAACTCTCCAAAAGCGCTCTACAGCCTACGAACCACACCCATGTTTGCTGATCACTTCGAATAACATCTAAGATTTCTGACTTGTATCGATAACCATCTCCCATTGAAGTTAGGTCGATGTACACAACATTAGCTCCCAGTCCATGGTTAATGCGATTGTACGTATCTTGAAGTTCTTTACCGCATTCACTATCAAATGTGTGAAACCTCATTACGCCCAACTCCCAATAGCCGTGTATTAAGCGTTCTGGTGTACCTACAGGCCAGCTATCAAAGGTGTATAAGTTATCTTTACGCATCTACGAAACTTATTGTTATGAACGGATTAGAGAAGTGAAGCCCAATGGCTGGACACATAAGCCAATATCTTAAGTGATTGAACCAGCTCATACAGCGTAGCTCTGTCTGTCAAAGTAGACTTAATCAGGGTGAGGTCATTGAGTACCTGGTGTTTACGCTCCTCATTATAAAACACCATGTAGTGCCCGATTTCAAGCTCTGCTTCACGGGGTGTGCTGTAATCTTTTAAGCAAATCTCCTCGTATTACAAACTTCTCAATAGTCGCTCAATAAAAAGATTGTCAATCCAGCGACCTTTTCCGTCCATGTTGATCCATATCCCCCTGATTGAGCAACCTCTGTGTGAACTCAGTGCTAGTAAACTCGCAGCCCTGATCGGATAAAGATATCGGTGGTCCGTAGTATTGGAGCACCTCTTCGAGAGCCACGATACATAAAACTTGTACCCTTGGTGTTCGATAACCGCGAGGACAACACCTTACAGTTATACCAGTCGATAATGACAACCAAGAACAGGAACCCTTTTGTTGATAGTTCGTTCATTTACAAGAAAGTTTGTCACTTTTTTCTCTGTCGGTTTAACTTGACAGAGGTGATATGAACTGCCTATAGCAAACACGCCTTTGCCCCAAAAATCAGTTAGCCACACAAGTTAGATAAGTTTCTTTTGGCGGTCCTTGATCTACTTTTGCTAATGGCTGATTATGTGCTTAGTTTGGTATGTTAGACATGTGCTGTCTGACAGGATTCTACAGACAAAGTTTAGTTAATAAATACTGTTAAATAACATACTATTTTCGGAGATTCTTGATGATTGACTATTCTTTATTGAATGAAAGTGATAAGAAAAATGTTCAAGAAGCTATATCCAATAAACAACCATTTTTTGGTTATATTCCAGAGTATGGTTTCGAATTCATTTTAAACAATTATAAGTTTTTGGCTAAAGCTGGTGTTCTAGAAGAAAGTTGGATGCAGGCATATATACATTCGACTGATTTTTCAAAAGTTACTATGGCTCAACTCAAAGAAGTATTTGAAGCCTGTTTAAAAAGCAAACTACAAGAAGCATATCCTATCCCTGAAGGACACAAGTTTTCTGGTGGCAAACGATTTAGTTTGTTTAGAGGTTGTGCGGGGCCAATCCATAACCTTGGGATGTCTTGGTGTGATTCGTTAGATAAAGCGATTTGGTATGCTTCTTCTCATTCTGAAAGGTGCAATTTAAGTAATCTAGCAGTTTACGCAACAACAGTGTCAAAAGACGAAATATACTGTGTAGGTGACCACTATGATTATGACTTCATAGTCCTACCTAAAGTTGCATGGCGTATTGATGTCCCACAGCAGGAATTCCGACTCAATAGACCACGGTAAGAGTACCTAAAATATTGCAATGGATATAGGAGAATTTGGCATATGTGCCATTGAATGAAACATTACATGGTAGAAAGCAGTGAGCAATCGAGTATTTGAGTACGAGAGTGTAGAAATTCCCAACAGTAGTGTATTGGATTCGGCTGATCAGTTTTATGATGGGGCTGAAGTTTTAAGACAGCTACCACCTTTGTCTGGTGTTTTACTTCCGATGATAACGAATGCAGCTCTAGCAATGGAGTTGTATATAAAGTCTCTATGTGTGCGTTCAGTTATTCAAGACTACAAGCACTTTGGTAACAGAGTATATGGAGGTAGGATGACAGAGTTGCCTCTGAAAAGCGGATATACCTTAAGCAACCTTTTGGACAGTGTTATCGATGCCTCAATACTTAACAGGGCTAGCTGTTTTTACATATTGGAGTTCGTATGATTAGTTCTCAAGAGATTTCTGAAATAGTAGAAAATGGGCGCGTGATTTTAGATAGAATGCCCCCTATACATGGTGGGTGTTTGTACATCAGCGCTTTGTTGGTAGCTATGATAAATGATCATACGGAACTAAACGCAAAATTAGTGACTGGAAGTTTGGTAGTAGAAGACACAACTATATTTAGCCATTCAAATATTGCAGGAACTTTTGTAACTGATAATGATGTTCTATCCAACTGGAATGGCCATGCTTGGGTTTCTATTTCAGGCATCATTTTCGACTTTTCAATATTTAGAACCATATATTCTGGTCAAACTCCTAAAGCTATATCTGATATGTTTTTGAGAATATTTGGCGATCTATCCTATTTAGTCGGTCAACCAAAGAAGCTTAGTGAAATGGGTGTGGTTTACGAGCAACGTGAAGAGTTAACCGATGCCAATGTAACAGCCCTAATACAAAGCGCAGATAGGCTCGGATTAATAAACAGCTAACAAACTGCTTAAGACGGACTGTCACTTTCGGTACTTTTAGGTTAAAGATGAAGTTGGATGTTAGCGTTGTTCACCATTTTACGCGGTATTACATGCATCATGAGGAAACATGGAAAAACTCTTAGATAATCTACTTTCGTTAAAAAGTGAGGGTTTGTGGTGGGATTTCAAGCAGAAATTTCATGATAACCTCTTTGACTTACTCCATGATATTACATGTTTGGCAAACGTAATTCATGATGGCGACCGATTTTTGATATTTGGCATAAATGATGCCTTTGAGGTTGTTGGCTTAGATATAGAGGAGTGCCGTTTCTCGCAAGCTGATATTATTAGTTATCTAAGACAGCAGCCATACGCTGAAAATAACATCCCGACTATTGATATTAAATTCGTGAAGTATGCTGAAAAGACCGTCGCTGTTTTGAGCATAAAAAATGAAAGACTGAAGCCTTTTTACTTTACGAAAGAACTTAAGCATCGTAATAAAATTCTAAGAGCTGGCGCTGTATATGCACGAACACGGGATACAAATACGCCAAAAGATTCTTGTGCAAACCCTCAAGATACAAAAGCGATGTGGTTGGAGCGTTTTGGGCTAGACTTGCCCGCAATAACTCGCTTTCAGTTACTTTTAGAGGATACCGATAACTGGATTTATAATGGAATAAACGGTGCGTTTTATGCATTAGACCCAGACTTTACTATATCCATTTCTGAAGAAGATTATCGAGGCGGTAATTTTTGGTGGCAAAATACTCTAATTGAAGAGCCTGTAAAGTATGATTATTTGCTCAAGTACAAAAATGCAGTAATACATGAATTACCCGTCGTTCATTTCCAGAATGAAGGCTTATGTGTCCCATTCCCTAATGTCGAGTATGTTACTCACCCTGAAAAGGGAGATGGGCTTAATGCAAAATTTTATTGTGATCTCTTTTTCTATACGAAAGGCACATTATCGTATGTATTATTCAAGCATTTGCGTAAAATCTATAATGACAAACCAGACTTGAATACGCCTATTGTTACTCAAGCAAAGCCACCAATAATAAAACTTCCGTTTTTTATTCTGGATAAGAACGAACAAATTGACGAACTTCGTAATTCCTATCTGCTTACATATAAAAAGTTTGTTGAAAACCAAGATGACATTGTCGCGAATAGTATTTATCAAGGAAATGAAATGGATCGGTACAAACTTGAAAGGGTGTTTTCGGAGTGGGCGTTTTGTGAGCTAACTGGAAAATGCATATAACAATTGTTGAGATACTTTTTCTAATCCAATCTACCTCAGACGTTCCATATATCTAAATCAGTTTTGTCCAAAGGTTTGCTTCGGGGCATCAAAACCGAAAATGCCCCAAAGTTTGTTAGGCAAAGACTGAAGTCATATTTATGTCATCATAAATTGACCTATTTTTACTAATGACTCAGTATGTACTTAGTTTGGTATGTAAATTTGGTGTATAAAAGAGTAAGGAGGGCAAGTGCATATTGCTATAGATGACACATATGGACCAAATGTGTCGACAAATTCTAAGTTTGTTACTGGAAATAGAAGAACGAATGTTGGGATTGTCTTTCCAGATGATGAAGTTGATTATATCCGTGCTCAAATTAAAAACTGCCTTAAATTAATTAAAGAAGAGTTTTCTGTCGAGTCTGAAGAGTTTCATTTTGTCGAGATCTATAATAGAAAAAGTCCGTGGGATAAGTTGCCAGGTCACGCAAATCTTAGGATATTGGAAGCTTTCGCTGAAATCTATACCAAATATAAGTGGAAAGTATTTATACAGACTATTGATGACCGAACATTAAGAGATCACGGGATAGTTACTGTAAAGGGAAAAGTGAATCAATTCGACTTAGAAAAACCTTCTGATTTATCATTATTTTGGTTACTAATAAAAATCAAAAAATTCTATTTTAACAAAAATGAAAAGTTGACTGTTTTTGTTGACGAGGGACTAGGTAAACCGGATGCTGATGTCGGTAACGAAGTTTTTCATGACTACCCAAATGAATACTTTGGAAAGTTCCAGTCATCTTCTAGTGAACCTTTACTACAATTAGCTGACTTTGTTGCATTTATAGTAAACAGATCTACGCATCTTTATATGAAGGAAAATAGAACTGATACAGACAATTGGTTTTTAGAACTGTTTAACTATATAGACATAAATAGTGATGATCTCGCTAAATGTACTGCTGATGTTGACGATTACAGAAACTTTACCATTTCAGATTTCGATGAACTTCACTCCGAAGATCGTAGAAAAAAAGGCTTATAACCCTAGTAAAATATCCCATATTAGCCCCCTAAATTGAAGTCTCTATATTTAGTTTGCTCGGTAATTAAAGACATGGCGCCAAAACTTGATACAGTGGACGTTAGATAAGGTCATAAGAACCGCATATAGAGACCATTATCAATTTCGTTCGCATCTCGAAATTTGCTCCAAAGTTTGCTAGAACTTGTTTGGGCAATCGCAAACGATCGAATGAGTTTCCATACAAACGTTTAAAGACGGATTAGCAACGCTCTGTGGCTCCAGTTCAAAGTTTTAGTCCGATGTTTATGGCACTATGTTTCAAGCTTGGTGGGGCGTTGCTCACCATTAAGTACTGCGTTAGGCATAAACAATCAGGTCGTGGGTATAGATGGTAAAAAATAAGAAACTAAGCAATCCGTTTTCCACAGGCGGTGGTGGTGTTCATTTTGAAGCGCATGTCCAAGCGTCATTTGTCGCGCTGATGCTTACTGGCGGGCACGCTCCCTGTCTTCCCTGCTGGCCCATTGCAGAAATCAAACTTCAGGGCAAGATTGACGGCTTTGATACAGATGACCTCATTGTTGTCGTGGAAGACGTGAACAGCAAGGAGCGGCGGAAACTTCTCGGGCAGGTCAAGCATTCAATTGTCATCACGCAGGGCAGCACCCTGTTTGGAGAGGTGGTGCAGGCCGCTTGGAATGATTTCAAAAACCCCAAGGTGTTCACGCGAGATAAGGATATTATAGCGCTGATCACAGGACCGCTCAGCGCAACCGATGCACACAACGTACAATGGTTGCTGAAGCAGGCGAGGCACACCAAAAACGTTGATGAATTCTTCAGAAACGTCCAGCAAGCGAATTTCAGCCCACCCAAGAGTGTCGAGAAACTGGAAGTCATTCAGCACCACCTGAAGGCATCAAACGGTGGCAACGATGTTTCAAGAGACGAATTCTATGACTTCCTGAACCACTTCCATCTGCTCGGTTACGATCTTGGTAACGAGTTCGGTGTTGTCCTGTCTCTGCTACATTCCCACATTTCCCAATTCCAACAACAGTATCCACAGTGGGTCTGGTCACGGGTTGTCGATGTTGTACAAACATGGAATCAAGATGCTGGTACGATCACGCCCGGCAAGCTGCCGGATGACCTTCTAGAAGCATTTAAACAAAAGGCCGTGGCGGAAATGCCCGAGGAATTCAAGGCGGTGCAGGAGAAGCCTAAAACCGATTGGGCTCAGCACGCGGACGCCACCTATCTGGCCTTGGCAGTTCTGATTGGCGCTTGGCAAGACGAAAGTCAATGCGACCTTGAGGCGATAACCAAACTGCTTGGCATCCGTTATGACGAGTGGTTAAAGAAGGCACGGGAAATATTAAACTGCCCTGACAGCCCGTTGTCTCTCAAAAACGGCGTCTGGAAAGTTGTTGATCGAGTCGAGCTTTGGAGCTTGCTGGGATCACGCATCCTTGATCAGAACCTCGATACGTTTAGGTCGCTTGCTGTTTCCGTACTGAAGGAGCCAGACCCTACTTTTGAACTACCCGCCGAAGAGCGATACGCGGCAAGTCTTCATGGCAAGGTGTTGAAATGTTCACACGTGTTGCGAAAAGGCATTGCCGAGGGTTTGGCCATTCTGGGCAGCCACCCGGAGTCGTGCGCTAACTGCTCGCAAGGTAAAGCTGAAGCAACCTGCGTATTGGTGATACGTGAACTTCTGACCGATGCTGACTGGGTTTTGTGGGGCAGCCTGAACGGTTTGCTGCCCACTATGGCCGAAGCCGCCCCGGGTGAGTTTCTTGATGCGGTCGAGAAGGCGATGCGTATGAGGCCCTGTCCTTTTGATGAGCTTTTTTCCCAGGAAGGCAACGGCATCACCGGCGGCAACTATCTAACTGGCCTGCTCTGGGCGTTGGAAGGGCTAGCCTGGGACGAACAATCTTTGGTTCGAGTCTGTGTTGCGCTTGGTGAACTTGCCAGCCATGACTCTGGCGGCCAGTGGGCTAATCGTCCATCCAATTCTCTTGCAACTATTTTGCTGCCTTGGCTGCCGCAAACGCTGGCATCTGTTGACAAACGCAAGGTGGCTGTGCGGACGCTCCTGAGTGAATGGCCGGAAATCGCCTGGAATCTGATCATTCAGCTTCTGCCTGGTCAGCACCAGACCTCATCTGGATCGCACAAACCAAGCTGGCGCAAGACTATCCCCGATGATTGGGAAAAAGGGGTTACGAATAAGGAATACTGGCAGCAGGCATCTTTTTACGCGGAACTTGCGGTGGCTGCCGCAGGCCAAGATACCTCCCGGCTTTCCACATTGATTGATCATTTCGATAACCTGCCTGACCCCGCTTTTGATCAACTTCTTCAGGCTCTTGCCTCCCAGCCTATTTCAGAACTCCCTGAAGAGCAGCGACTTTCGATTTGGGACCATCTAACGAAATTCACAAACAAACACCGGCGGTTCTCTGATGCGAAATGGGCATTGCCCGACGAACTGATTACCCGCATTGAACAAGTTGCCGAGCAACTCGCGCCCACCAATCCGTTCAATTTATATCAGCACCTTTTTACCGATCGTGACTTTGATCTCTACGAAGGGAATGGCAATTGGGAGGAGCAGCGCAACAAACTCGAAACGCGACGAGAAACGGCCATTTCAGAAATCTTTCAGCAAGATGGTGCCGAGGGTGTCATCCGATTTGCTGAATCCGTTTCTTCCCCCGACCAGGTAGGGCACGCGCTTGGCGCTATTGCCAACCCAGTCATTGAGCGAACCCTTTTGCCTCATTTCCTAGATTCAGCAGACAAGAGGCGCAAGGCATTGGTGAGCGGCTTTATCTGGCGGCGTTACTACCTCAAAGGTTGGAAGTGGTGCGACGACATCAATAAATCTGATTGGTCGCCGGAGCAAGTAGGACAATTCCTGGCTTGTTTGCCGTTTACCAAAAAAGCATGGGATCGCGCTTCTGAATGGCTGCAGGCCCAGGAGAGTGAATATTGGACGCGCACAGGCGCGAATGCCTATCAGGCCGATGGCGATCTTGCCATTGCCATTGAGAAATTGATTGAGCATAACAGACCACATGCGGCAATCAACGGCCTGGATAGAATGCGCCATGACAAGCAGCTAATCGATAGTAAGCAATGTGTTCGAGCGTTGCTCGCAGCGCTTTCCTCTAGTGAGCCTAGCTACGCCATGGACGGGTACCACATCGTCGAACTAATCAAGTTTCTTCAGACAGAGCCTTCGGTTGACCAGGACGATCTCTTTAGAGTCGAGTGGGCATATGTTCCCTTGCTCGACCGTCATAGAGGAGCCGCGCCCCAACTACTTGAAAGCAGACTGGCCAATGACCCCAATTTTTTTTCCGAGGTAATCCGACTGATCTACCGATCCAAGAAAGAAGAACAGTCTCCGAAGGAACCCACCGAGGACTCAAAGGCAATCGCAACAAATGCCTGGCGGTTGCTCCATGAGTGGAAGACACCGCCGGGGTCACAAGAAGATGGAACGTTTAGCGATGAGCGTTTCACTGAATGGCTCCGAAGGGTGAAGGAAGTCTGTACGGAATCTGGCCACCTGGAAGTTGCATTCATTAGTATTGGCGAAGTATTGATTCACACCCCACCCGATCCAGACGGCTTATGGATACACCGCGCTGCCGCTGCCGCACTGAATGACCGTGAAGCTGATGACATGCGTAATGGCTTTAGAACAGGGACATACAACTCACGCGGTGCTCATTGGGTTGACCCAACCGGCAAACCGGAGAGAGAACTGGCTGAACAGTTCCGGAATAAAGCCGAGGAAATAGAGAACGCCGGGTTTCAGCGATTTGCAGTTACCTTGAGAGGTTTGGCGGACGACTATGACCGCGAAGCTGAACGAATTGTTAACGATCACAAAGACCGGGAAGATGAGTAACCTCAATACCTAACAATCGTATCAACGCGGACTGTCAATTTCGCTGCGCTTCATTGCCAGCCGGTTATGTGGAATGTGAATCCATAGAAGTTCTAATTCGAAATTCACTAATCCGAGCTAAAAGCCTAACTCGGAAATGTCCAGAAACGTGTCAGAAATTGTTAAGGCAGTAGTTAGTTACTGTGAGGTTTATGGTTAATACTGCATTGTATTAACATTTCTTATAATTATTGTAAGGGCGATGTTGTCATGAAAGCCTTCCAGTATTAGTTCGGAAACTAATGTTTTGTCTGATGAAAATTAAAGCTTGTACATAATGGCAAAGATTCGACATTAACGCTTGAGCGCCTTAACGAGAATCCAAATTATCAAGTTGTCGGTTTGTACACGACTTACGTAGGGAAAGAAGTCCCTTTCCAAGCAACTCCGCTTGAGGTTGTACAAATGCAAGCAGACTTACTTGCGCTTCCGCTCATTACTATCGAACTGCCTGAAGTCTTTCCGAGTAACGACATTTATCAATCGACCATCGTTAATGCATTACAAAGTAGTGGTCTGAATATAGAAGCTGTCGCATTTGGCGATATGTTTTGCAATGGCATTGCCGAGTACCGACGCAGCTATATTGAACCTGCTGGCTGGGAGTGCGTCTTTCCGCTATTAGGGGAGAGCAGCGACAAACTAGCGATGGAAATCATAGAGCGTGGTATTCAAACGATGTTGATCACCATCGACGGAAGTGTTCTCCCTCCAGAGTGGTGTGGTCGCTGGTATGACAAAGTCCTAATAGAGTCATTACCAAGTCAAATTGATCCCTGTGGGGAAAATGGTGAATTTCACACACTGGTCACGTCTTCGCCGTCTTTTCAAGGGCATATCGAGCTAACGAAGCGAGATGTAGAATCTGGAGATAGATTCAGCCATCAAAGATACCATGCTAAAGCATTGCCAAAACAAATCTAAGCAGTATGATCGCAACGTTTCTGTTCTTTAGGTAAGGCTCGTGCGAGTAGCAAGTAAGAAAAAAGTCCTAGTTTTTGACTCCGGTGTTGGTGGTCTTTCTGTATTCCAAGAGATACATCGCCTATTGCCGCATCTTGACTACTTATACTTATTCGATAATCAGGCTTACCCTTATGGTGAACTCGATCAGGCGGTACTCATTTCACGAGTTAACCAACTGGTCTCTTCATTAGTCGAAGAACACCAAGTCGACATTGTTGTCATTGCTTGTAATACGGCAAGCACCATAGTGCTTCCTTCCTTACGTGAAAATCTATCGATTCCCGTTGTTGGTGTTGTCCCTGCGATTAAACCCGCATCGCTTTTGGCATCAAAAGGGGTAGGGCTGATCGCCACTCCGGCGACAGTAACACGCCAATATACTCACGAGTTAATACGAGACTTTGCGCAAGGCAAACCAGTTGAGCTGTTGGGATCAACTCGCTTGGTGGATATGGCCGAAGAGAAGTTGCGAGGCAACAGCGTTTCTCTAGACGAACTGACAAAAATCCTGCTTCCGCTTCGCGATAAAGTAGACGTTGCGGTGCTCGGTTGTACTCACTTCCCTTTAATCAAAGAGGAAATTCATCAAGCTTTGGGTGGGGACGTTACTTTAATTGATTCGGGTGCAGCCATTGCACGTCGAGTAAAAGCATTACTATTAAGTGATGAAATTGAGGATACGGAAGAGGGAAGTAAGTCGATTTATGCCAGTGCAACTCCTTGGCAGGAAGATGCACTGAACATTTGTTTAAAGAAGCTAGGTTTTAATCCCGTTCTGGTTTACCACCATCCGGGTGTTTAGGATCGTTCGCAATTCTCACTTTTAGCGTTCTCTCCATATATTCCTTTTCATTCAGTTTAGCGATAGCTGGCTTGGCATCTGCCGCAGCCATCACGACAAAACCAAACCCTCTTCTTTTTCCAGTGCGCTTATCTTTCATTAAGCGTACTGCATAGACCTGTCCATATTCAGCAAACAAATCGCGAACGTGACTCTCATTGGCCTTATAAGGAAGGTTGCCGACATACAGAGTTTTAGTTGATGGATCCGAGTCTGTTGATTGAATAGAAGGTGTCTGGCTAGAAAATGAAAATAAAAAAGCAGTAGCGATAACACCAATGAGAAAACTCAAGGCTGGTGGGATGGTGACTTGAGAGAAGACGATTCCCCCAACGACGGCCAGCCCAGCACATAAAATCAGATTTTTTTTAGACGTCATTTTAATTACTACACATAGTGATAAAGAGATCGATTGTCCATTAACAGAATAGACACATGAATCTTACGTATATGGTTGGTGTTTTTCCAACCAATTGCTGTGATATGTCTCAAATGTGACGAAGAAATATGCAAATATCACGCTTTTGGCTAACTAATGACCTGTTGAAAGTTTTTTTGCAAAAAACGCTTGTACTAATTTCTCAACTCCCTATACTGCGCATCCACCGACACGGAGTGAGACGAAAGTCACACAGCGAATCGGAAGTGAGAGAAAAAGAAATTTGAAAAAATGCTTGACTCTCTCACGGTGCGGAGTAAGATACGCACCCCTAACGACGAGCAACTAAGTTGCTGGGTAAGTTAGAAAAGCTCTTTAAAAATATAAACCTATCAATCTGTGTGGGCACTCGTTGATGATAATCCAATTAGAAGCTTCGGCTTCAAATTAGGTTTCAATGAAACGAAGTGACCATTGAATCTTCGGATTCAGCACAGTCAATTCAAACATTACT
>NZ_VHSQ01000015.1:0-84730 GCF_013048515.1 Vibrio sp. 1-2 (7-a) | reverse complement strand
GATGAGAATACATGGTAGCCCCATTTTGTTCAGTTCTTAAACAAAATACTGAGTTTCAGGCATACCTAGCCCTGTAAGCTTGTTCAGCGCTTTGGTCATAGCGTAAGTCTCACCAACTTGAGCGTTGTAGTCCCTCAGGCTTTATTGTACTGCTTCCAGTTAGTTGTTTTGTAACGAGGTTTAGGCATGAGACTACGACGATTGATGGGTGTAGCCGATCAGATCGTAGCTTCTTGATTTAGTTCCATCGATTTAAGCAACAAAGCCGAAAGCTTCGATGCCGCTTCGAGTTGGGTTCTTGAAGCAAAAGGCCAATGCGTTTGAATAGCGTCGAATGTCTCGTATTAAACTCAGTAATCTCTAAGCATAGTATTTTGACCCGTCCTGATATGGGTTGACACTTTTTAACTAAAACGCTCGATGTACTTCATCGGGCGTTTTGTATTTTAAAGCCGTATGAGGCCTCATTTGATTATAGATATCTACAGACTCTGCTACCATCGTCCTTGCTTCTTTCAGATCTTTCGGTTTCTTCAGCAAGAGCTCCATTTTGAGTATCCCATTTACACGCTCAGCTAAAGCATTCTGATAACAGTCATACCCGTCAGTCATTGAGCAAGTCACTCTATGTTTCTTATGGATATCTTGATATTCCTTCGAACAGTATTGTGAGCCTCTATCTGAGTGGTGTATTAGCTTTTCTTCACTCTGCCGTTGCCTGAGAGCTGAGATAACTCTCTCCATTTTGAGTTGGCAAGTAAGTAATATCAGCAACCCACAGTTGTTCTGGCTTCGTTGGTGTCAGCCCATCTTTCACTTTGTTTGGGTGACAGAAAAATTGATGACGGCTGTCAGTCGTTCGGTGATAGGCTCGTCTTGCTCTCACTAACAGCCGATGCTTTCTGAGAAGTTCAAAGAGCTTATCGCGACCTATTTGAATGCCCTTTGTTGCTGCTAAGAACTTCAGTTTACGCGTGCCAATGCGTGGCTGCTTCAGCCTGACTTCACGGACAAAGCCAATGACAGCATGCTCATGATGTTCACAACGAGATTGAGTTTGGCATTGCTTATAATAAGCTTGGCGAGAGATTTGTACTAACTGACAAAACTTCGTAACGCTCAAACCTACTATGGTTTTCTCTTGGACAACGCTTCTTTGTGCTTTTTTGTCACTCTAACACCATAGTCACGTTCCATAACGTTCACGACAGCTTCAAAGAAGTCGGCTTTGAGTTGAGCATCTTCGAGCTGCTTCTCAAGCTCTTTAATACGTTGCTCTGGTGTAGGAGGTGAATTGAACTCGGCCATAGAGTCTCCTTTGGACATAAAGTTAGGTGTCCCTTTAGACCAATCTAGTCGACCATGCTTACGAAGCCAAACCAAAACCGTAGAGCAACCTTGGATGCCATACTTCTCTTGGGCTTGTTTGTAAGTGAGGCTTCCTTTTTCAACCTCATCAACTACAGTGAGTTTAAAAGCGAGGGAGTAATCGCGCTGAGTTCTTTTAGTTGTTGATTTCATAACACTTTCCAATTTTGGGAGTGGAAAGTGTCAACCTTATTTAGGACGGCACAATTCCCAAAAGAAAAGCCCACCGAAAAGTGGGCTTTTTTCTTCTAATAACGAGAAGAATAACTAGTAGCTCGCTTGAATGCTGACACCGCTATAGTTTGAGTAACCTTGAATCATGACGTGATAACGTCCACTTTGTGTCGCACTGACCGTACATGTTTCATTGTTACCGTATTTGAAAGGTCGGCAGTCCCATGCATTCAGTGCTGGTTTTGCTCCAAAACGGAGATACAAATCCGCATCACCACTGCCACTATACATTTGTACGGTTAAGCGCTGCCCAGCTTCTACATCAACATAATAATACGCTACTTGACCAGTTGAACCACTTAAACCACTTACTGGTACGCCCGAGGTTAATTTGCCTTCTGGGTCCGGTGTTGGATCTGGGCCACCGCAGTCTTGGCCACAATCTGCATCCGTTAAGCTATAAAGTAGCTTGTTCACGCTGCCTCTTGTGTCCGTCACCTTTCCGCTAGTTGCGCGGCTAACGATCAAGGCCTCTACTTGGCTTGGAGACAGTGAACTGTTTTCTTGAAGATACAATGCTGCTACACCCGCCACATGTGGCGTCGCCATCGAAGTGCCACTAATGGTTTTGTACCCACCGTCATACCATGCAGATTTGATTTGTGAACCTGGCGCAAACACGTCCACACAACTGCCCCAGTTTGAAAAGCTCGAACGTGCATCCGTGCTAGTGGTCGATCCGACAGTTACTCCGGAAGCAACGCGTGCTGGAGAATAGTTACAAGCATCAGCATTCGAGTTACCAGCGGCAAGCATAAAGCTGACACCTGATTGAACCGCACTTTGCACCGCACTATCGAGAGCGATAGATTGACCGCCACCTAAACTCATGTTGGCGACTGAAGGTCCGGAAGCGTTCGCAGCCACCCAGTCCACACCGGCAATAACACCAGAAGTAGAACCCGATCCGGTACAGCTCAATACTCTCACGCCGACAAGGTTGACGTTTTTCGCAACACCATACAAGCTGCCGCCAATGGTGCCCGCTACGTGTGTGCCGTGTCCATTACAGTCACTTGCATCTGCATCGTTATCGACAAAGTCATACCCTGAAACTGAGCGACCACCGAACTCAACATGTGCATTATTCACACCAGTATCGATAACATAAGCCGTTACTCCACTCCCATCAAAGTTGGCACTGTAGTTCTTATCGAGTGGCAAGTTACGTTGATCGATTCGGTCTAGTCCCCAAATAGCATTGGTTTGATTTGCGTCTGCCGAGACTATTGGGTCAATTGATAGGATTCTGTCTTGCTCAATGTAGTCCACTCGAGGATCAGAACGCAGATCTTTTAGTTGCTCGGGACTCAAGTTAGCGACAAATCCACTGATCGAGTGGTCAAAGACCGACTCCACTTTTATCGAATACAAACCGGACATGCGGCCTACAGACTGTTGCGTGAATTGCTCGAATTCCGGTGAGTTGCTCGCCATCATTTGCGGCTGTTGAAATACCACTATGTAGCGATCTGCAATGGCGATGTCGTCCGGTGCAAGCATCAAAGTGGCAGGCAATGTGTCGGGAGCTTGTTGTAACTCCGCACTGTCCGCAATCTCATTGGGTTGCGAAAAAGCGAGAGAAGAATGAAAACAGAGCGTGGAGGTGATACAACAACTTAGTAGTTTCTTTAACATAAAATGTTCCTTGAAATCATAGTCTTGTTGATTTTACCTAGTACCAAACTGTCAACACGAAAACACAGACAATCAGCGTAGTACGCTCAATACGTGCTGCAGTGACGTTACACAAATCAAATTAGACAATAAGCAGTCATATGCATAATTGATAATAATTCGCATACTCAGAAACATGATCAATAACCAAGCTTTATTGAAATTGAAATGCAAAGATTCATTTAGACTTAGAGCAAAATCCTTAAAATAGAATAATTCTACACACCTGACATATTGCCTGCTATATGACCTCCTCTTACCGATAATTTACGCAATATAAACCTAACCATCTTTTCGTTGGTCATAACTCAAATCGGTTGATAGATGTTAATATAGACACCTGATTTATGATTTTTTAACTCATGGTGGCTTTGTTGCTTAATTAGATGAGAATACATGGTAGCCCCATTTTGTTCAGTTCTTAAACAAAATACTGAGTTTCAGGCATACCTAACCCTGTAAGCTTGTTCAGCGCTTTGATCATAGCGTAAGTCTCACCAACTTGATCGTTGTAGTCCCTCAGGCTTAATTTCCCACCTAACAACTGTTTCACTCGGTACATTGCTGTCTCTGATAGCGGGCGCTTATGGTAGTAATAGCGTTTTTCCACTTCTTGTTGGAGCTGACAACCTACTGCTAAATTGCGAGGGTGTCAGAACGCTGCCCCTTCTGGCGTAGCTTGTATTCGTTGGTTCGCATGCTTGTGCTCATTGCTTGCTCTCCGGTTTGGTTGGTTTGTTCTGCTTGTCTAGTCGCTTACGAACTCTAAGGCCAGTTCCTAAGAGTGAACCGTTTAAGTACCACCCGCCACGACCGATATTGACGGACACCCATCGCGTGCCGAGCGTGACGCTCATAAAGCCGCGCTTACCAAAGTTAAGGTGTACGCCGGGAAAGATTTTGATGCGCCTTTGAAATCGTACTTGTGTTGTCATTGAATGCTTCTAACGCCTCGAATGGCTAGATATTACTGGGCTCAGCGCTCATATGGCGCACTTCTATGTGTTGAACTCCGCACTCTTTTAACCAGGAGCACAAGCGATCTAATCGCCACGTTCTAGGCAGCTTTTTTGCTGCATGACGAACCGTGAAACGAGATCCGGTAGAGAGGTTACGAGCAATGACAATAAAGCCATGCTCAGTTTCTTGAGCGCCGATAGCGAAATGGCCACTTTGAGTGGCGGCAGCGGCAGTGCGTTTGAATTCGCCTAGAGTGACTAAGCCAACTTGCATGGTGATTCCCTTTCGTTACTTGCTTTAAAACGTCAATATATGACTAATAATATGGTGTTTTATGATGATTGCAAGTTTTTGTTAGGAATGTATGGGGAGGGAGGGTTTAGTTGTTCAATAAAAAAGCGCACTCGAACGGTGCGCCCCTTGTCTATCAGGTTGCCGACTAATTCACTAAATCGTCCCCTTTGGGGCGAATCTTCTCTTCATTCTGGCTTTTTTCTTGTTGTCTAAGTTCTCTTAACTTCTCTGCTTCGTCCTCGTCGAAAAGCAAGCCTTTCAATCCTAATGAGTTAGGAATTGGCTCAAGCTCTGCATAAACAGATGAGTTGTCTCTTTTAACGGGTTTAACCGAGAAATGCTGTAGTGATGCGTTCTTATCTTTCACCGCAACCAAACCACCAACATTAACGCGCACCTTCTCCATGGCCACCGGACCACCCGCAACCGAGTACAGCGCAATAACATCATCGTGCGCTTTCGTTCTCAGACGGTAAAGTTTCTCAGGTTTCTTGGCGAACGTCGCCATTTCTGCCTTAAGCGTCTCGATTAACTCTTGGTTTTTCTCTATTTTTTCTTTTCTTTTGAGCGTCTTTAACTCACGCTCCAAGCGCTTGATGGCGCGAGCGTATCGAGCAACCAATTGCTCACCAGTACGCTTTTGGCTCGATACCGCAGAGTTAACCGTGACTTTTAGCTTGGTTACATTCCTAATAATTGTAGGCGTTCGAAACGATTGTGAAACGTCCTTGAAATACATCGGAGCCTCTTCAACAAGCTGTTCATTTATCTTTGCTTGCTGCTCAATCTTTCCTAACAATTTATCTGTTGTATCACCTTCGTAAACAACGGCAACAATCCTAGAATCCGCATATTCAGAATCCATAACACCACTTACCTTTCCTTCATATAAAGCGTACTGCTTCATTTCGGCGTGGACGTCACGGTCAGCTCTCTCCTTGTCTGCAAGTAGATCGTTTATGCGTTCAGCATCGATACTCTTATTGTTTTCTTTATTCATTTTATTACCCATTACCTAATTGATTCTCAGATAAACCGAGTCACTAGCCATTCTTTATTTTTTTTATTATTCCGCTGATGATACAGGGAGTTATGGCGAGTATAGCAAAGAAAATTCCTAAATAATAAAGTTAAACTGCAATTAGACGCTTAAAACCCAAAAATGTCCGAAAAGAAATAAAAAAAGCCCGCCAAGTGGCGAGCTTTATAATAAAAAAACTAACATTTTTTAATTATGATATTAAATGCAAAAATGATTAGTCAAAAATTGGGTAATAACTTCGGCATCAACAGTGCCAGATTCGGCCAGTTCTGGACGACAACTAACTAGACGTTTTGTGCAATCAAGGACCATTGCTGGAATAGCACCTTGACCATGAGCGAATGGATCGTGTTTTTCTTCTAGTGCATCTAAAAAATCTTCAGGGAAGACCTCAAGCAGCTCACTTGTATTAATGTTCTCGTTCATTCTGAATCTTTCTGCTAGTTAAGGGATTTCTAAGCCGACGAGAATGTTCATACTTTTGACCGATCTTGTAAATAACCTCTCTCGCAGTTGCATAGCAGCTAGGTTTTTAGCTGTTACTGACAAAGTTATTTACAAATATGCAATAATACTCACTTGTACATACATGCAGTGGTTTATTCGAACCGCCGCCCTTTGTTACATCGTAACGATTTAAAAAATGTACTTGTTACTAGGTGTTATAGTGGTTAAACTCTCAATCCATAGGTTTACTTTCATCTCTTCACAGAAATGAAAGTAACCCTAACCCTTGTTTTTGTGCAGATATCGCCCACACAAACAACCTTTTCCTTTAAAAACAGCCACTTAACGATTGTCAAAACGCCAACGCAGTGAACGAGGGAAAATGAGGGATTTTTGACGCGCATAAATATGCACTATGACCGTAGCGGATTTTTTGACCGCTTTTTAATGAGATCACAACTCTTTGTCATCCATTTGTAATATAAACAAAAGAGTTGATCTGCGTTCCAAAACGCTTTTTTGTAACATTGTCATTATGTGATATTGGTCACATAATTATGAGGTATAACAACAATGGCTATAAGGTGAAGCAACACCAAGTCATTAAAAATGACCTCCTAACACAGCAACTTATTGCAATGAACTAACGAGCCTAGATGCAATGAACACAGGCGTATACACACCAATTGAAGAGCAAATAAACAATGGCAACTGCATACCCAACAAGAAGTAAAGATGAACTGCTAGAAATTATCGACCGCCTCAATGCTTATAACCCGCTGGTGGTTATGTTTGTCGAAATGGAAGTGAGAACAGGATTGCGATACAGCGACATTAGCCGATTGAAATTTAAAGACGTTATGATTAATGGCGTTCCCCGAGAATCTTTTTCGGTTGTTCAATCGAAAGCACTTAACGCAAGACTAAGCAGCAAATCTAAAATGGACCGCGCCACAGCCATAAGCAAAAGCCGTGTTGTGATCCACGTTAACGAACAACTGTCCGACCTTATTAAGCGGCTTTACTTGGTGAATGGCCACAACGAATTAATGTTCCAATCTACTCACCATCACGCCAAGAAAGGCTCATCGATTAGCATTCAGTACATCAACCAAACACTGAAGAAAGTCGCTATAGAGATGAAATTACCTTATCAATTATCGACCCACTCATTGCGTAAAACCTTCGCCAAGCTGCTAATGGATAACGGAGCGGGCCTGAATACGCTAAGGGACTTACTAGGACATGGTGACTCGAAAACCACCGATAACTACATTAAAACCTTCGAAAGTGAGCTAAAAGAACACGCAACAGGCATTTCATTCTAAGACACCAGCAACAGGGCGGGATTATCCCGCCCTTGTCTTTTTCTCGCGTTCGTTGGCACTAACGATTAGAAAACCTCATCAAACGTATCACCAGCATCGGCCATCCAATCACCGCGACCTAAGTCGTCCTGATAGTCGTCATAGTCATACTCGGCGTCAGCCTCCCGGATCCAATCTTCTATCTGCGAGCGCTCTTGAATCATATCCTCGGTAATCACCTCGTTCGCCGGGACATAACCAACCAATTGAGTAAAACAGTATGTGTCCCATTGGTCAGGTGACTTGATGTTTAGTTTCTCGCGCATTGTCTTCTTAGGCATGATAACAAACGCACCACGCTCATTCAGACCACAAGGGATCTTACTGCCTTGCTCGGCGGTTTCTGAAGATGGATCCGTTACCATGCGACCCTGCCAAATAGCATCACGGCTCATCACGTTCGCATACGCACGCTTGTTTATGAATCGCTTCTTCAGTTCGTCAGAGAAGAGAGGTAAACCCCAGTTAATGCGCTCAACCCGGCGATGATGTTTCTCAATCAATAGCGTGGCCGTATCGTGGCCCACACCGTCACTATCCACCGCGATAGTAATGTTAGGGTAAAGCTCTTCACTACACTCTGCATTAATGACGTCAGCAAAGCGAACGGGCGTAATATTGGAATCCATGATGAGCATCTTATGATTAACCACCAGCCTATTAGGTACCTCACCCCACACCTTACAGATATTAATGATCGACTTATCCCGACCGTTACCGACGTCACACGTAGCCATCCAACCCCAACCATCCGGTAGGGTAAGTTTGCGCCTTGCTGCCCGGTCCATATCCGCACGGCCAAGCAACATCCCCGAGATAGTTGACGGGAACTCACCACGTACTTTGATGAGGTATTCCGGGGATTCACGCCCGCCATATTCAATGAGCTTGGTTCTAATGAACTTAGTGGTAACAATCGGACTCTCTTCAGAATTGAGCCTGATTGACGTCCATTCGCCCTTCTCGGCCAGCTTATGATGCGTATCGTAGAAGTAACCACTTGGGCGCGTTGGCTGGCTCAGTAGCAGCATGCGGTTATCGTCAGAGGTAAAGGCACCCGTCATTACACCAAATGCCTTATCGCTTACCCCGGACGCCTCATCGACCACAACCAAAAGGTGATCGGCGTGCTCACCCGCCAGTGCTTCCTCTTGCCCCAATCGGCAAGACTTCATACCTACAGACCACGATTGCTTACTCTCGTTCGCATAAAACATCGTATCGGTCATAGTGAAGTATTGCTCTAGCCATGGGTAAGAGCGACACGCCGCGTTCCAATGCTTTCTCAGGTACTTCCATACACCAATTTTTGCTTGGTTCGCGTTGTTGGCCGTCAATACCACACGCGCATCGTAGTACGTCGTGATAAAGGCAATGATCATCCCTGCCGTTGAATCTGACTTACCCGTACCGTGGCCAGAGGTTACAGATACCCGCGACCCTTCCTTATTGGTTTCATTAATAACCTTGCGTTGCTGCCATGTAGGTTGAAAGTTTAACGCCTCAACGAAATAGCGCGTCCAATCATGGCGGTACCGTCTGACATATGCCTGATATCGTGGATCACTTAGTATCGAGCGACGTTTACGGCTACCACCGCCTTTACGCTTGGCCATTACTCATCATCCTCGCTATCCGCTATAGGCAAGGCGTCATAATCCCCGGCGGTATCTGGCGAGAACTCATCAAACAGAGCATCAAGCTCTACTTTCTTGGTGTCCCACTTCTCTTGCTCTCTTTCTTCCAACCCTTTGAAATAATCAACCTGTCGACGCTCAAACTCTTCTGGTGATATCTCACCTTCTAGTATTTCTGGCTCGGCGGTTTCTAGTTCGTCTTTCAGCTCGAGCAATAACGCTGGTGGCACTTTCGCACCTAAACGCTCTAAGTTCTTAGCGGTTGTTAGAGCGTCCCATCCATTGCGCTCACGCAGCTCGAGGACTTGAACAACAAGGGCCGTCTCTTCAGCTGGTAGATAGTGTGGCATCTTCATTTCTTCTATCAGCTGCTTTCTATGGTCAAAGTGGCGTTTATTCTCAAGAGCAACAAGGTTGGCTATCCCACGTTCCAACTCGGAAAGGCGAGGCTCATAAGCAAAGAGCAATTCCTTCTGGACCCGTTTAGGATCGACTTTCTCCCCTTCAGCATCGAGCATCGGAATGTCTTCATCTATATGGAGCTGTACCGTATCGAGCTCTTTAGATAACCAAAGGTGCATCTTTCGGTATCGAGCTCGAGCGACCAGCAATTCCTCGGACACGGAAAGCGGATCAGCCTTTTCCAGAACGTCGAGCATTTCCGATATCAAGTTGATATCAGAGCAGTACCCACCGTGACGCGCACCCCGGCGACCATCCATTAATTCATTGAGCTGGTGTTTCTTGTGCTGTGCCGACTCAAACCGGGACGCACTGAAGTTGGTAAAGCGGGTAATGAGCTCGGCCCCCTTCCCCAAACCCACATCATCAAGCGACGGCGAACCATTTTGCGCATTTTCAGGATCCACGCCTCCCCGAGATCCATCACTTTGTTCACGCTCGGACGTTTTTGGCGACTTCCCCCGGCGAGCTCCACCCTTTGACTTATCAGCACTTTTTTTACCGCCACCATTTTGCATTGCGCGAAACAGCTCAACTTTCTCGTCATAAAGATCAAAAAGTTGCTCAAAATCGGGCGCTTTGCGCAATTTGGCGATCTCTCTGCGCAATGATGAGCTCGCCAAACCTTGGCTCTGAGCAAACTCTGGCACTTTCAGGCTTGGATTTTTTATCCCTCGACTCAAGAAGTTACGCACATGCTCAGCCCATTTGGCCTGTGCGGGCGTGCGATTGACGCGAGCAACTTCACTCTTTGCTTTCTTCTTTTTTGTGTCGTTTTTTAGCTTTTTGATCACTTCCTTGTCGGGCTTTCTCAAGTGACGTCGGGCAGTGGCGTATTTGAGCCCTTTATCCTCACAATATTGCTTAACTGTGAGCTTGGGATTTTCCTCTAACGCCTTGATATAAGCGGCCTGATGCGCCACATAGTCTATTTTGCTCATGGGGGGTAAGTTTGCGCTTAAATAAAAAATGATTAGGAATTATAAACACTCAAAAGTGCGCACTACAACGTTATAAAATGCGCAAAGTGCGCACCTTTAAGCACAAAAATGACCATGTTGAACTTAATTTCATGTAACGCTTAACGCGCTCATGATGTAATATTGTTAGGAATTGCCCCCGTTACATAAAACGCATTTCACCGAGGATAACCCCCTGTGTTAATGCACGAAAAGAAGCGAAAACAGTCCCTAATGAAAGGAAGTAAGCGACAAGAAAGATTCCGAGAGAAGCAGCGAAACAATCAGCTGTTTCCGCTCCAAGTGCGCATCACTCGATACTCACACCGGATGGCGAAAAAGCTCAAAGAGAAACAAGGTGGGAAGATTAGCGATATCTACGAGGCTGCAATTCTGGACGCCAGCACCACTACCCCGCCCGTCATGCACGAACCGTCATTTGAAGAAGATGATTTGGGCGTGCGCTCGATTTGCCCTTGGGTTCAAGAAACAACCGTCACCCACTTTGACAAGGTGGCCACGCACTACCGTTCGACGGTCACGGCAATGAGCGCCATTCTTTACCAATACTGCAAGAAAAAGCTCAATGAATAGGCTTGGCCACGTTGCCGGGGCAATAGCGTTCTCCCCGGTCGCTATTCTCCCGGTGTGGGACACAAACCCACTACTCACTCCTTTGTGCGCTATGGGCCTCATCATAGGCTCTAACGCACCAGATTGGCTTGAGTTTGGCGTTATCCCGCACCGAACGTTTACGCACATCCTTTCTATTTGGCTCTGTATCGCTCTGTATGGACTCCTCTCCCTTATCGGCTTGCCCTATATAGAAATGACCCCATTCACGCCCGCACGCCCGGAACTAGCCGCGCTACTGGCGGGTTTTGGTTGTGGCGGCGTCTCTCATTGGCTCGGAGACGTTCTAAACATGCGTCCGGTACCTATCGTGACCCCATTCGACAAGATAGCGCTACGCCTGTTTAACAGCGGCACCAATCAGTCATTCACATGCCTTTTCATTTTCTTGGTTTCGTTGGCACTGACAGACGTTGTGACAGTGTAATTATCAAAAGCCACCAGCTTTCTACACATACAAAAAAGGGCCACCATCTCAAAAATGGTAGCCCTCTTACTTTCGGCGCTCTAAATCAATCTAACATCCAATCAAGGCACTCACGCTGCGTCCACTGCTCTTGCAATCGCTTCAGGTTACGTAGCGCAGTTTCAAGATTCAGAATCTCATCCTGCCACTTATAAATCTGCTTGGTTCCTCGGCCATCGAATGCGGAGCGTATCTTGTCCATCTTGTCCTTAAGAGCTTTTAGCTTTTTCTCAGCCGCTTTTTTCTTTGCGCCTCTCTGCATCATAACGTCGGCCTCTAACTTGCCAGCTTCCATTGCCATTTCGCAGCGAACATCAAGATCCATTGCCAGCCTTTCTAGCTCTTCTTGGTTTGCTATCTTGCCTTTACGGTCCTTAATAGCTTTCTCAGTGGCCGTTATAGATAACGAGTAGGGATTGAAGGATTTAGCCATTTAGATTCCCCGGTCTAATCAAATCGTTCTTTATCATTCAAAGTATCGCTTACCAAGTTCCGTTGGGTAGTAGCCTATTTCTCTAACTGCTTCGTTAGGTGGCCATTTGCCATAAGCCACCAGCCCTTTATCCAACAACGACTTGAGCACTCTACGACTTGGACGCCAGCCATCACCAATGCTTGCACACTTGAATTGACATAAGTCCTTCAACACTTCTCGTTGCTTTTCGGTAATCTTGGGGAATAGCTTGTGGGCCGTGTCTCGATATAGGATCACATCACAATCTTCAGTCTCACAAACCTTGCCATTAGCACTGATAGACCAAATGAAAGCGGTCGTTATCTTTTCGCAGAAAGGACAGAGTACGTCCATTGTACTGTTGCCATGCTCTGAAACTATGCCTACCACTTCTGTCGGACGCTCTTCTAATACTTTGCGCATTCTAGTTAACTCCCAACTGCATTAATTCAGGTAGCAGCACATAGGCACTAAAGCCACCAGCAACAAAACCAACTATCAGGCAAAGCATACTGGCTATATTGGTTAACTTGGCTTGCTCTATTGTACTTTCACACACTAAGCGGTCATTGATGTATACGCGCTTACCCTTTACCTCTACGGTGATATCGTTTGTTTGAATGATGGAATGGCTCATTGTTTGTATCCCCTTATGCTGCTTCAGAGTAGTCATGTCTAACACCAGAGAAGTTAAGGTGGTTGTAGACGACTTTAAGTTTCTCTTCGTCATAACAAGCAACACTCTTCAGCCCTATCTCTCGCTCTCTAAATATTCGTTGTTCAAGACGGGTTAAGTCTCGCCAGTACAAGTCATTTACCGGGAACTCATTTGATACAAACCCTACTAGAGCTGAAATCCTTTGTTGGCCATCAATGATAATCTCGCTCATTGGTGTTGATGCCTTTTGTCCTTCTGGCCAGTGCAACTCATTAATCATCACCGAACCCAAGTCATACCCAATGAATACAGACTCGATGAAAGAGATCTTTTGCTCTGTTGACCACACTAAGCCTCGTTGCCACTCAGGGAGAGGCCAGTCACCCACAAAACGTGTAGTCCATGGATAGTCAGCTTTCTCCTTCCCGCCACAAATAAGCATCTCTATAGGGCGAGAACCCGAGCGGAATCTGATGATTGGTTTTGGCAGTCTGTTCATTTGCTCTTGTCTCTTGCTTGCTCTTCTGGTGACTTGATGCGTTCTGATATCTCGATGAAGTCGCTGTCTTGGTAGATTGGCATTTCACACCCTGATACTAGCCATACGTCGACACTGTATAGCATGATGCTCCAATAGGTTTCGTCAGTGCCTATGCCTAGATTTCTCTTTACCCAATACCAACCCTCTTCACGTACTGGCTTCATGCTGGATTGCTCAGGTTAGCTTCGTTTAACACTCGGAGTATCAGTAGATCCCCCACCAGCTCGGCCACATCATCAATATCAGTGACAGACTCATCATTCAGTTTTGCACTGGCTCGCTTTATCCACTCTTCAATAATTGAAGTAGCGACATACGCCTCGGGACCACGCCATACAAGGTCGCCCGGTTGTGCACCTTTCAAGTAGCCATCGTGATTGATGTTTTGAGTATCAATCATATCCTGGTTTAACTCGGCAAAGTTATTGATTTTAGTGTGTAAGTTTTCAATGTTTGTGTTTAATGCTTGCTCTTCATCTTCGTAAGACGGCGAGATTGTAATACCTCGATGCTCTTCTTCAGCAAGGACCATTAGCTGCACTAGAAATAGCTCTTGAATCTGTTCTTTGGTTACTGTGTTCATTATTGCCTCTCTATGCTTGTGCTGTTTCGGTTTCTTTTGACTGAAGGTATAGCTTCAAACCTTCTCTAACTGCCTGAATGATGCGGCATAAGTATCGGTACTCGGGGTTCTCACATTTGGGTAAATCGTAGTACCAATCTTCGCCATAAACTTCACTCAACAGCTGGGCGTTATCAGATAGCCAAACTTGCTCTTCACACGGCATGACACTGCAATCCAAATCAGACACTTGCTCCATCAACTTCTCGGCCTTCTTTCGGTCAATATGTCGATGAAAGAAGTTGGCTAGTATCCGTCGCTTAAGGTGCGTTTCCAGCTGGTCAAAGTCGTAGATATCCGAGTCCAGTTGCGAGGCTAGATTCTTTGCTAAATAGTCGTCGTTGCAATCAATAAAAAACTCTTCCAGCTGGCATCCCATTGCTGGCCAGAACGACGACCACGAACGGCCAAAGCATTCAATCGTGATTCGGCCCCGGTGCGCTCCAAAATGCTCAAGGAACACGGTTATCGGATCAAGTCTTTCTAATTCTGTTAGTCGTAAACGTATTACGTTGCTTTGCTCTAATTTCATGGTGTGTAGCCTTATTTCTCTGTAATTCTGAATGACTCTTTAGTGCCATCTTCCAGCTCAACCACCAGCCGGGCCTTAATATTCATGGCGTTCAGGCTGGTGGCCAATGTAGAAACCCTCAATGACATTTGGGTATCGCACTCTCGATGCGAGTAAGCGCCTGTCGTGATGCCAACACGCTTGGCCATCTCGGTCTGCGTCAGCCCCGCCAAACGGCGGCAGCGACGCAAAATGTCTCGGCAAATCATTGAGCAACTTCCTCAAGCTCTTGTTCGTATTGCTTCATGAAGAGCTTGCCGAACTCAGTGAGACGCTTTGGCACCTTGTTCTCACTCGGGCCGTCAACAAGAAAACCACCATCAACCATGATGCTGTATGCGGTGCGACCGGACCAATACCCGTTAACTTGGTCAGAGAGATTCTTGTATAACTCTTTGCGCATTGCCTGAAGATCTTTCGTGATTGAGGCACCCACCCAACGAGAGGTGAAAAGGTCAAAGATAACTTGGTCAATTGGGCTTGTGGTTTGTTCGTTATTCATGGCGTGATGTTTCCTGTTTCAATTCACTCAGTTCGCGCTTCAATCTGTCCACTGTCGAACTTAGCGCTTGTTCTTCTTCATTAAACGTCTCGATGGCTTGCTCTCTTAACGTGGGGATGCACTTTAGTCGCACTTGAACCCTGTTCAGCTGATCCTCTAATAAGTCTCTCTTGGCAAGCGGGTAATCAAATCCAGAACTCCAAAACGTTCCAATTCGCTGACGCTCTGCGGTTAGTTCGTACTTGTATTCGCAGTAATCACCCGAGCAAGAAAGAAAGGCAGGGTTCATGCAGGAAAGTACCGTTTTCGCCTTGTTGAGTTTTAACGGTGCTTCATAGCGACAACTAGGGCAGTAAAGCGGCTCGCTCTCAATGTCGATATCATCCGTGCGGCCTGTGTAGGGCATTAGCTTCCATCCTGTAGATTCAAGCGCCGTCGCCATTCGCTGTAGTTCTTTTTCGTGCTCAGTCATAGTGTGTAGTTCTTTGTTGCTTTTGCTTGGTTTTTGCTTGAATGTGGGCGCATGACACGCCCACGCAAACAAACTTTTTCTTTGAATCGCCGCAGTTATTTCTCTTGTTTCACCTCCCTCATGCTTAAGACCGGTATCTTGTTTTGCTTGTGTATTTCAGCGCTTTTTTCAGCCGTACTAACTACGGCATGAATCGCACATTGGGCCTGACTGATAGCGTCGTATATGATCCGATCGGCAACATCAAACCCAAGCGCCGCTATCGAATTTAGCTCGCTAGGAAGTGCGTCTTTCATTCGCTGGCGAGTCACCATGTAATCACCAAGCTGGTCCAGCAACCCTTTAGTGGCCATCGTTATCACCCTTACCATTAACCACAATCACATCGTCACTCAATGGCATTGGCTCGCCAACAGTAATGCGGCGAATCGTCGGCATCGCATTGGTGTAAGCATTTAGCTCGTCGGTTGTCTCGGTAATGTCTGAAAGTGCCGTGTGTGCCAGTACCTTTTTAGGCTGTGGCAGGTAAAGCGCACGCCAAATAGGAGTACGAGAAAGAACGTTAATCGTGCTTACATCCATCTTGCGGTAGCTAAAGTGTTCGTAAAGCGCTGGCATTTGAGCGTTCAGGAAGTTCATATCAAAGCCAACGTTATTACCGAAAACCATCGCCCCGGTAGACTCTTTGTGATTGAACTTGCGTGAGCCGTTATCCTGTAACCACTGAAGTATGTGTTGTTCAGCCTCTTCCGTTGTCTTGGCCACAAAGTCGAACCCTTCCCCGGTTTTAAGACGATCCAGCAGTCCACTCTCTGTGTGCTGCTTTAAAGCCCAAGGATGGCAACGTGCCTCTCGCTCTTCAGTCATTTCAATACCAACAACGAGCTTGTTACCTTTCTCGATGTTCAGCGTGCCGTTTTCCTCCACCAGCGGCAGAACCACGGCAATTTCTATAATTGGGTAGTACATCGCGCCATGAACACGGCCCACACCCTCAATTTCTTGGTAGCCATCAAGACCACCCGTTTCCATATCGAGCCCGCCGATATCTGCGTCATACTCATACATCATTCATCAACCACTTATTTACGTTATTGTGTTTTAAAACCAGCTCTCAACGATCACTTCATCGTCCGACGGCATTCTCGCCGCACGAATCAAGCGATCCGGGATGTTCTTTCGAGCACCATCCAGACTAAGAGCGACCGCGCATTCCTCACTAACCTTAATCTGGCCACCTCGAGTTTCATGCAATCGAACCACGTACTTATCGCCATAGTCTGCGGTGTTATGTGTGATAACAAAGATAGGCATACTGTTGTTTTCATAAGACTTATCTAGCAACTCTTTAAAGCGCTCTTTCATCTCACCGTGATTTGCTTCGCTCATATCTGTTTCTCTCGAGGTTATTACTTAAGGTTTGGGATTACGATGATCTCTTGCTCGTTACGACGACTGAAGTAAGCAAGGATCTGTTTTTTGCTAAATTGACGTTTTACCACCTGTCTTTTGCCGTTATGAGAGAAGACACGCTGTGCAACCTCCGGTGATAAGGTCCACGATATCGCTGTTGATATCTCAGACTCGCCGTTAATCGCTCGGTAAGCTGTCACCGACTCAGGCAACCGGGCAAACTCTTTACGCTCTGAAGACGTCATGATCTTGTGTCGTGAGCGGCGAGAACTGCGGAAAAGCGGTAGCCACAATGATTGCTGTTGGACTTCGCCAACGTCCTTCCAGAGAGAGCCGAGCACGTTCCAGTAAGTCGAATCGTCTTTAATCTCGTCAGAGAAGCGACGAAAGGCAATGAAGCGCTTTTGCTCAGGTAAAGCCACCAGCGCCGAAACAATTTGAGAGTCATTCATGTTAGCCATGCGCCACCCCTTTATTGAATATGTCGATTTGCTTTTCTTGGGTACCGCAAACTGAAGGAACGGACGGCTGAATGTCGATAATGTGGAACCACATGATTGGGTATTCCTTGCCAGAGCTTGAGCGAACCATCACGCGAGGATGGCTACCCATGCTGTAGCTCAGAACCGTGCCGTGACAGTGACGACCGGAGCGTAAATAACTAATCTTTGCCTCATGGCCATACGAAACAAGACGGCGCTTTATCTCTTGATGAACTTCGACAAATAATGCCTTTATCGTCTTATCCTTCACTGCACTACCTCAAAACTTACCTTGTTAACTCAAGGATTTATTCCTAACAAAACGTTACATGAGGGATAATACACATAGTGTTGGGTCACTGCAATTACTAACAGCTTTTTTATTTTGATATTTATTGTGATTTCTTCAGGCGCAAAAAAAGAGGCCAGTTGGCCCCTTGGGAGATTGGAAAGGTTTTAAGCCTCAGTCATGAACTTGGTGTACTTCTGGCGAGGCGTACTTAACTTACGACGAGTGAACAGCAATAACACGCTACCAAAGTTAACCCCGCTCTTTCGGGTATAGCCATCGGCCTCATAGAACGGATAGCGACCGTTTGGTTCGTAAACCATGGAGGCATAGCCATCAACGTAATCTATCCACCAACCGGACAAAGGCTCATAAGGCAATAGCATCATTCCATCGCGCCCTTTGAACATTTCCTCTGTCGCCTTCTGGATAAACTCAGGCTTACGGTCAAACGGAGGATTGCACCACCAGCCATCTTCCCAATCACACTGAAGCGCATCGAACCCCACACAAGTTGCCGGACCACCGCCGGGAACATTGTTATCCTTCAGCTGTGATACCCAATCACGACGGCCCGCTATCCAGTCATTTGGCAACAGGTACCGGGAAAACTTCGCCGTTTGCGGCTCTGCGGCTGCATCAAAGACAAGCTCTTTACCTGTCGCATCACGAAACAGGATCTTGCCATCAACGACGGCCCTCGGATCCGTTCCCCACTTATTCTTGATGGATGGATCGGTTTTACTCTTGACCAGTATCGCCATGACCGACCTCATTTAACGCCCGCGTTTTCTCAATAACCAAATGATCCATCTTGGTTTGTATTGCTGGCTGTAGGTACAACCCGTTCACCGCATAAGGCACCATCACAACAAACACTGACAGAGAAACGAATAAACTTGTCAGCAATAGACGCAGTGAGTAAGCCAAGGCTTTCATGGTTGAATTATTCATGGACAACCACCCCCTCACCTAATGGCGAGAACTTCAGGCTGGCAAAGGTACGCTCACCCACATTTTCAAGCGTCTTCGGATTGAAAACGCTCTTAGTGATAACCATCGTTTCAAAACTGCCAAACCCACGAAACATGGTGCCACCTGCGACCGAACCCGCCGCAATCTCGTTCATCATAATGTCTAACAGCTTTTTGACTTCTTGCTCTGATAAATCGCACTTTTCAGAAACTCGAGTGATCATTTCGCTGTGTGCGATTGTGGTGTTTGATTTCATTTGGACAACTCCATTAATCGAGCGCGGAACGGTTTAACGGTTTTAAAACTAAGAACGCGACGAGGTTTGATTGGGATAGGTTCTTTGGTCTTAACGTTACGCCCCATGCGAGGCTTTTTATCAACACCTTCAAAGCGACCAACGCCAGTAAAGATAACGGCATTACCATTACTCATTGTCTCTGTGAGCACTTCGTCTAAATAGCTTTCTATTACCTTTCGGCATAGCGCTTTAGTTAAGCCTGTCTGCTCGGCCATCGCCGTTGACACTTCACTCTTACCGATCATGGCCTTGTAACTCCCCGTTCTTTAGTCTCTCGTTAATTTCTGGCACTGAAATGCCTAGATGTTTTAGGTAGAAATGAAAAGCCTCATGCAAAAACGCCTCTCGACTATCGCACTTGGTTAGTTGCTGGCCTTCATACGCTGCGGCCCGCTCAGACTCACTCAGTTTGACACCACACTTTTTGACGCCGAACTTATCCAGCTTTTGCTTGAATCGAGCTTGCCTAGCGGCTGGCGTCATGGCGTTGGACTTTGATTTTGCCTTCATTCCTATAAATTCCTAATAGCTTTACTAAATTCTATCTAAAATAGTCTTTCTTAGGAACTATGATCATGGAAGAAACAAGGATTTATTTTTAATCGGACGTTACACGCAAAAAAAAGGGCCGACCAACTGGCCGACCCTCTCAATGCTTTATTCGCTATTTGTGCTTAAACCGGGAGAAGTGCCCCACCTCACCTTCTGGCTTTGGCCCTACACGGCCTAGAATGCCAATGCGCTTGGCCACATGGTAAAGAACGTCTTCCCACTCGGCTAACTTCATATCGTTGAGCTTAGATACTGGCTCGCCCGCTTCGTTAGAAAATATCCATGTTCGAGGCGTCTTTCCTTTCGGGATGTGGCTACCGTCTGACTTGCAGATCTCGAATGCGCTACGACTTGGGATGTAGCTCGCCTTCAAACCATACACGCTGGCCACTGCATCGAGTTTAGCGGTCGTCACCAAGCCATCTGAACCAATGATATAGCGACGCAGTATTTCACGACGCTCGGCCAGTGCTTCCTTGGACCAACTGAACATAATAAACCTTGGATGCGGGCGTTTTAAATCAAGCCTTACCTCGAGAACGCCAGCCTCATACAGCTGACGAATGACACGGAAGTTAACTTTGTATAGCGGCTTTACCGGGCAATAACGCTCAATATCAGGCTTAAACTCCACTACCCAACCACCAAGATAGAGTTGGAACCCGCCACGTTTGGCGAACTCGTTTGATGGCGCATAGCTCAGGACCAAGCCGTCATGAAATAGCCAATCACAAAGGAAGTTTCGCACTCCCTTAGAGCAAGCCAGCTTCTTAAAATTAAGCGGCATCAGTGGTTTTTTAGCGTACTTTTCTGACAGCATTGAGTTAAGCCTTTTGGTTATGCACTTTTTCGAATCATAGATTTACCATCAAACAATGGCAAATCAAGATAATTATTTAGTAATTCCCAACACGCATCAAACCCTTTTTGTGTTTCGACTAAGTACCCCTGCTCTTGAAACCGTGCTTGCACTTCCTTCTGTTCCTTGCTGGCCCGGCCTGATTCCGTCTTAACCTCAAGCATAAAGCCATGATAACGACCTCGAGGCTGCAAAAAGAGAATGTCAGGAACCCCTTTCATCTGCCCTTCGTACATCATCAATCCAGCGGCCTTGCCTGTTCGCGTGCCGCCATTTGGAACCGTGAACGCCAACAGATAAGCATCTGGCAAGTATCGCTCTATCATGTAGAACAACCGAACCTGAATCCAATGCTCTTTATATTGCGGATTGTTACGCTCTTTTTCGTTTCGAATACCTTGCCCTATACGGCGTTTGTGAGGTGACGGCACCTGATCTTCTGTTACTTTCTTATTGGTAGCAGCAAAGGCAACCTCGGGATCCGTTTCCATCGCACGAACCATCCAGCCGGGAATATCTGACGTATCCATCAAAGCAACGGTTGGCGCTTTCGGAACGATATTTTTAATGCCATCACTTACGGTGTTCATAGAACGGTTCAAGTCTTTCACTACGCCATCAATATCAAAGTCGCCACCATGCCCGGCCTTCACCCCTTTCTTCTTCCACTTCTTGCGCTTGTCTATCTGGTGGACCAAAAAATCCGTACCAAATCGTGCACCCTTAGCCATTACCACACCTCGATCAAAAAGGGCCGCTCATTTGCGGCCCAAACTCTTGCTTAACTCGGTTATTCTTCTGCTTCCGTCTCTGCTTCCATCTCTGCTTGCTTAACCTCTAAGACCGCATTTTCTAGCGCACCCACCAGCCAAGCACGGTTTTTAACAACTACGTCTCGCTCAATAAGTGTTTTGCCATGCTCTTCTGCATTAATGCGCTCATCTTGGTTATTAATAAGTTCCTCAACAACCTCTAGGAGCGTGACACGGAATGCGCGAACCACTCGATCCAAGTTTTCACCAATAAGCGTCGGCATTGGCTTCATTACCACCTTAAGCGCAATATCTTTCTCACACTTATCAACCAATTGTTGAGCAAATGCGTCACCCGCTAGGTAGTCAAAGAACGAGTTAAGATGGAAAGACAGATAACCAGCTGGTAGCAGCGTTTTGTTACCCTTGTGCATATCAGCAAACTTCAACTCAATCTTGGCTTTAGGCTGGTCCAGTTCTTGAAAAAACTGTTCGCGAGCTTGGTCTACGCAATGTCTCGCCAATGTCACGTAAAACTGCGGAGCAAAGCGCAGCAAGCCATCTGAAGCAATGTAAGCGCCCGCTGAAACGTTTTGGGTAGGTTGGTTTTGGTTTTGTTCTGACACTGGTTTTTCCTTATTTCTTTATGGCCTCGTTAGCCATGACTAGGTATTAATGGAGCGAGCCTTTACCACTCACTCCGTAGATAAATTGATTACTTGCGCTTATTGCGTTTCTTTTTGTTGTTGGCCTTCGCCACTACTGGATTGGCGAGCTGTTGCGTTCGACGTCGGTCTATCATTGGGAACTCGGTGCCGTATCGCTCGTTAATTTCAGCAATCTTCTTGTTGGTTCGCGGGATGAGCATTCGACCTTGATTAATGGCCTCTGAAATCTTCTTAACATCCGATTCAGGAAGGTACTTGTGCAATTGGGTACACACCTCAATCAATGTAGGTGCCTTGCTCCATTCAACATCAAGTAAGCGGGCGTAATGGATGATGTTTTTCGCTCGTTCTGAAGTGCGATCCACCAGCTCGTTAAACTGCTTTAGGTTTGCCTTCAGCAATCCCGTCTCGAGGTCTGCGTGACACTCTTCAGGGATGCGCATTTCTATCGGCGTGTCTTTCGGGAAAGTCAGCTTCTTATCTTCGTTGAGGTAAACAAAGTGGCCGCAGCCTTTATCCTGACTAACGCAGAAACAAACGGCATAATCACGACTTGGCTTTTCATCGCCGTTCCCTGAAGTCAGAGCGCTAGGCGAACACATCACAATCGCTTTCCATTCGTCATTCTCGTAAACGGTCTTCAGCTGCTCATACTCAAGCATGAGGCCGTGTAACAAGTTGTCGTTTTTCAGGGTTTCGTTTTCATGCGTCAGCAATGCGGCATAGCCATTTACATCACTGATATGCTTCATGACCCCGGTCCACTTAGCCTCTGCGTTGTCGTAGGCAGCTTCGATACCCTTGCAGATTTCCGCTTGCTGCATGGTCAGCACTTCCAGATCTCGATTCTTTGCCTTCTCTTTGGCCAGCTCTTCATTAAGCTTTGAATTCGTCATAGAACGCTCGCTTAGTTTGCGCTCGTATTCCTGGGCCTCTTCCTTGCTCAACCCGGATTTTTCAGCCAATGCAGCACTCACACTGTTTTCAATGCGCTTAGGTACGCCCGCCAGCTCTTGTTGAGCGTGACGCAATTCAGTGGTAAGGCGTTTGATCTCTGCTTCTAGGCGTTGGTTGTCTTTGCCTAGACGTTCGTTTTCTTCGCGTAGCTCGGTTGCAATCTGCTCGGCCTCGTTACGCTTTTTACGCATAACCTCAGTGCCAGCCATTGCGCGGTCACGCGAGCTCACCAAGTCTTCTCGATCGGCTTTCATTGCGTCGTAAAGCTCTTTCAGCTTCTTGTTTCGTGGTGCGGCGTTGGCTTCTAGCTTGGCCTGAAGATCATCAATGATGAGTTGTTGCAGCTTCAGTAATGGAAACTCCAATTCATTAATGACAAAAGGTGAATCACTCGGTAGACCCCAAGGAAGTTCGACGGTAAAAACATCGCCTTGATTCGTCTCTGGTGCGACTTGCTGCTCTGGTTGTGCTGACATAATTTTCAAACTCTTTTCTTAAGCGGGGAGGCTTCGTATTACATGCAGTGAAGAATTGCCGGGAACTGCAACCCGATCGGAGCGAACGGTATATCGTCGTCAAAGTCCATTGGCGGCTCGCTGTATTGCTGCTGTGGCGGCGCGTGCTGTTGCTGCTGTTGTGGCGGCTGCTGCGGCTGTTGAGGCTGACCCCACCCGCCTTGCTGCTGTTGGGTACCGTTTCCACGACCACCAAGCATCTGCATGACGCCCTTAAAGCCTTGAACCACTACCTCTGTGCTGTAACGGTCTTGGCCTTGCTGGTCTTTCCATTTGCGCGTCTGTAGCTGACCTTCGATGTAAACTTGCGAACCCTTACGTAAGTATTCGCCCGCCACTTCTGCCAACTTCCCAAACAGCACAACACGGTTCCATTCCGTTTTTTCTCGGTTTTCCCCGGTCGCTTTGTCGCGCCAAGACTCCGATGTGGCCACGGTAATGTTGGCTACAGCACCGCCACTTGGTAGGTTTCGAATTTCTGGATCGGATGCCAGATTTCCCACCAAAATGACCTTGTTAATCCCCCTCGACACTATCGAACCCCTCTATGATTTTGTGTTCTTCTGGAATGTCGTTACCAAACATGAGCCATAAAAATGGACGTTTAGTAACGTTGGCTATGGACAGCAAAGTGAAAGCACCGACTTGGCTCGCACCATCCTCGATGCGGCCTAGCGTGATCCGGTTAATGCCAACCATTAACGCCAGCTCAGAGAGTGTTAACTCTGACTTCACTCTGGCCTTTTTGATTCGCAAACCAAGCTCTCGCCGTAGCTCAATCTTTGATTTTTGCGTCACTGTAAAACTCCTCAACGGCTTCAGCGTGCCTCTCTTCATCTGTGCGCGGATCCTTTAAGCGCTTAATTTCAGCACCCTGTCTTGAAATGCGATCTCTCGCCCAATCCATACACGCTGACTGCCACTTGATAACCGCAATCGGATTGCTCATATCGAATCCGGTGCCATAACATTCAGCACACTCCCACTTAGAAAAGAGAGACTTAACGTACTTACTGCCGTTGCAAGTCGGACACTTGGCTGGTGGCGTTGAAATATCAATACCCTCAACGTCTTGCATTTCCATGGGCGTACCCACTGGCTCAAGCCCTAGCGAATCCAAGACGGAAGAGTTTTCTTCGTCTCGTTTTTGCTTACGTTGAATCAGCGCCGCAGCTTTCAGAGAGATACTTTCGTCCATTATGCCAAATTCCTAACAACATTTGATATGTGTATCATAAAATAATTGTTAGGAATAAAAAACCCTTGAAGTAATTAAAAGAATTAAATATTCTAGCCACTCAAGCAAACGAGTTTCATACACACCTAGAGCATAAGAGAGCAAATTATGACTTCTACACAAAACGCGAGCAAAACCAAACATGACGCCATACAGCAAGAAATAGCAATGTTTGAGAAGGGAAAAGCAACGATGATAGACCTAATGGTCCATAACACTATCGCGCTTGGGACCACCAGCATTGAGAAGGTTTCGGATAAATTGAAAATTCCTAAACAGAAACTAATTGATAGCATAAGCTCTAGATCGTTTAGTATTTCTGGTGATACAATCGCTAGGAAGGTATAAGATGTGACCCATCTTAAAAAGGCACTAACCATTACAGTTAGTGCCTTTTTTATTTGCTACGAAAAGGAATGTTTTGGATTAGTAGTCGAATATATCCAATAGTTCTAAATCGAATTCAACACCACGTAAGTCATGTTCATTACACAAGTTCTTTAGCTTGTCATCGCAATACAACAACTCACACCCTTCCATCAATGACTTGAAAACGTACTTATCGGCAACGCTAGACTCAACGAACTTGAGCGACACCAAGCCAACCGGATGCTCATCAATGTATTCGTGTTTCGTATGTTCCTTGTCTTCTTCGCCAAAACTCATGACATTGAAAACCTGAAACTTCTCGCCATCTATCACGATAGGTAAAAACTCACCATCTGATTCAATGTATGGCTTTAACACTTCGACCGCTCGAGGCGTTAGCACCAAGTTCGCACCCCAAACGGATATGTCCGGGATTTTTACCGACGTCTTGTAGTGAGCGGTAAATTCAACACTCTCTTCTACCCAAACATCAGCCAACCCTTGTGCTCTTACTGGCTCATTGAAAAGCCTATCCAACAGGGCATCATCGCCCGCATCAATGGCCCTTTGAAACGGATCATGCTCAAGAACTTTAAAGTAACGATTGAGGTTTCTTACCTGATATATACTCATTAAGCTGGTTTCCAAGATGGATCTTTCTTCATTAGAATTTGGGGAGGATGAGAGCCATCCTTTAACTGAGATTTGATAGTCACAAGTCTCGCTCTAAATGCGCTTTCATTGTTGCGAATAACCGCCAACCTGCCAACCCACCTCTGATAGTTATCGCCATGTATGCGCGAGTGCGTCGGCGCTTTTGGCGTAGTGTAATGCCCTTTGTAGGCGGTAGAACGAGGGAGCCAAATTCCATTAATTGAATCATTAATGCCTATCCCGTACATGAACATTTGCAACCGGGCGTTAGTCATGGTCCTAACACGGCCATTCCCCATGATGATATGATGCGCTGCATGATTTGGTGACGGCTGCGGCTCTGCAATGGCATACAAATTACTTACCAAGCGTGTTGTAGGATGATGTTTTTCCTGTGCCAATTCGGTATGAGAGCTATCTTTATTGTCGTCTCGATACGCTTCCAAATCTGCAAGCAACTGCTCTTGCAACTGTGCATGCGCGTTAATCTTGGCACGTTCTCGATTCAAATGAGCAATTGTTTCCTCTGCTTCTTTAACCTCTTTAGGCGAGGTTTTATCTAGATCCTTTATCTTGTGGTAATGCTTGTACGCCTTAACCTGAAATCTATATATCGCCATCTCTAAGCCTGACGGGTTCTTTGGCCTCAAAGGGAGCTTCAGAACGGGAGACTTACCCAAAATAACCTTTTCCATTTTCTTTTTAACCCTTCAAAAAGAATAATGCTCCCCCCTATAAGCGCACCCGGTCAACGAGTCAAACGTGTTTTTGTGCTTAAGTTAAAACTGTCACGAATTGACTAACATGTTAATTACATCAACCATTTAGCCAGCGAATCTGTATGCGGTTAGCGGCATCACGATAGTATTCCGCTTTACCTTTAGAGACGTCTTGGTCTGTAGGGATTGTGCTTTGGTATTGCTGGTACGCCTCTAATGACTGACTGCATACGATGGAATGAGTAGATCCTGCATAAGCCTTAGCAATCACACTGTTTAAATAGCGCTTGAATGATTGAGCTAGATCCACACCATGCTTGGCATGAATAGCAATGAGCTTTTTAGCCCCACTTGCAGTAATACGGCCTTGTCTTGCTGATTGCTGAAGAGACTTAGCATTGTCGGCGTCTTTCTTGAAGAACTTCAAAAAGAAAGAATCAGACGGCGTGCCATTATACTTATTACTCTCTTTAGAGAGATCCTTTGATCCTTTAAGTGCGCAATTCTTAGTATTTTCAGATGCTTGAAAACCCTTTTCCGAACAAGCTTCAGTAGAGTTATCCAGATCAGACCGGGACGATGGCAACGTATGGCGAGCATGATATTTTTTTGCACAGTTCGCAGCGTAATTGAATACACCGGGGAACACAGATTTCACGCCATCAAGGATCACTGATACAAGGCGTCGAGTCTGCCCTGTTTCATGGTTGTGGGCGTAATCACGCGAGATAAGGCCAAGGCTTTCAGCGTCTTTGAGACGATTTGTTAACGTTCGAGTGCTGATCGGTTTGATTTGGTATGTTGCAGATACTTTGTTGTACATCGCTAGTAAGCGACCCGTAAAAGCGGAGCAAGCATGGCCATGTTTGAGAGTATGGTCGGAGATAACCTGCATTAAGCACGCCATTTGGCGAACTTGAAGCGGTTGGCTGATTGAAATGTTTCTGGCTTGAGTTCTAAACCCGCTTTTTAGGAAGCGCGGATTCAGTTCTAGCGCATTTTTTACGCAAAAATCCATATTTGTTCCATAAGGAAGTTTGCACCGGAGATCGAGCGTTGCTATAATCACCAGTGCGTTACTCGTACGCATGGCAACTTTGTTGCCACACAACAGAACAAGGATGCGCTAACATCGCTTGTTCACTTTTCTGAAAAGACCCGCCTGCCAGCGGGTTTTTTTCTGCCTGATACTTTAGATCCAATTCTCGAGAAGATCTACAGCGGCGGCTATTATTGATCACCTAAAAACAGACTTCAATACGTTCCAACAAAGCTTTATTCCTAACAAGAAATCACTTTTCTATTCTTTTTCTTTGTTCTACTCTTGGTTTTTACCTCATAAATTCCTAATCATTTTTGTGGATAACTCTGTTAATTATGAATAAAACCGACCAGCTAATTGCTCAAATCCAAGAACAAGCAGACGAGATACAACGGGAACGCAAGCGCAATCAGGTGCCAAAAAAGAACGCGCCAACACTCGATAAGTCATTGTTAATAACTTTGTCAGGATGCGCCTTTAACGTCCATAAACAAACGCCTAATCAGCTTGTTTTGTGTTCGAACTCAGAAATCAACTTTGATAAAGGCGTCGATGAAATTCGTGTGATTAGTTACATTCACGGCGTATACAAGGAAGTAACTATTGCGGATTGGAACTGGCGTCCGGTGAAGTGGAAGAAAAACAAACTATTCCTAAAACCTATTGCCCCTACTTTGATGTAATAAAAAATGGGAGCCTAGTTGCTCCCATTCAATTACTAACAAATCTTTATTATTTGCTTATGAAGGTTTAGATCCTTTTTGTGACTTACGTGAAGCGTCTAGGGGTGTCAAATTTGATCTCTCCTTCAATGCGACCAGTGCCTAACGAACGCGCTGAAAGCGAGGTTGGCTTGCACTGACTTGTCGGCAACGTTTCTAGCGGCGTGGACCCCATAGACTCAAACATCGCGTTTACGACTTCAAAGTCATGCTCGTTGCTCATGCTGGCCAGTGCGTTTTTCTGTTCATCTGTAATGTAGAACGGTAGTTTGTTCAATGACTCAAGCAGCATGTTACGGAATCGAGACTCGCTATCGAGCTTCGTTCTCAGTTCCATATTCACGCCTTCAAGATACATTTTGTCGCCTTCCAGCTCAGTGATAATTTCTGGTGAAACACCGATTTGATTATTGAATGAATCCACGATGTTAGCGGCACTGTTTGTATCAAACCCACCAACCGACTGAAGCGACTCAAGCAGCATTTCATTCTTCTGTTCGACGCTTTCTAACATCATGGCTGGATGATCCAGTGATAGGTAGTTAGGTTGTAGAACATAATCAACACCATGGAAGCTAGTCGCAATAGCGTTGCTTGCGCTGTCATGGCCACCCGTCGCCCAACTCCAACCACCAGCTTTGCTTTGATGCAGAGAACGCGCAATACGGCCCGTTTCCGTCTCTAGAAATTCTTCTGTGTGAGAGACAATACCGTCATTATCACAAGCAATCATAATCGTGCGGTTTGAAGGAATATTCTCAACAACAACAGGCTTGTTGTTGATGTTGATTACTTCGGTTTCACCTAACGATAACTTGCCCGCACGCTGGCGCGGAGCATGGCCATAGTAACCGTAGGCTTCGCCCAAGCGTAAAGCCTCTTTCACCTCTTCGGTATCAAAGAGCTTTTGAACGGCTTGCACGATGTATTTGCGCTTGTTAGCACCAACTCTTCGACCGTGATTAAACAGACTGAATCGGTCGTTAACTTTTTGTAATCCTTTCATTTTTACCTCTTACATGTTTGAAAGAAAATCGAGAACGACGTCTTTAATCATTCGTTCTATGTCATCGTTTTTGGTTAGCCCGACCGACTCCAAAAGCTGATCGTCACTGCTCACTTTCTTGGAAAGCTCGCTAATAAACTGCTTGGATTTCTCTGCGTCGATATTGAGAACAGACGTATAAAAATGGCTTTTCAGCGATGGGCTGTTGGAGATAGAAGACTGTTCAATCATGTCGAGAACGGTCGCTAATGTTGTCGCGTAATTTGCTGCGCTTTCTCGAGCTTGACCTTCTTCAATCTGCATGGCGGTGTTCACGGAATGGAACTTGAGACGATAAGGGCGGTTTTGGTCCGTCCAGACCTTGCCGTCTTTGAAGATGGTGTGAATGTCTATTGAGCGATGCACCAATTCTGAAAATGCAGTGCGGATCATGTTGGCAATCAGGGCCGCTTGTATGGACGTTCTGAAGTAACCACCCTCACCTAAACCACCAGCAAGCAGATCACCAAAACCAAGCATCGACGGATCGATACCAAGTGCGCCCGACATACGTTTAAGGTGAAACATAACGTCTTCGATATGCGCGATATTTGGATCGATACTGAACGTGTCGATGTTTAAGCCCCCTTTACCCGGAGACAGCGACGGAAGAATGCGGTTAATTACCGTGGGAACGACGCCCGTTTTGCTGGCGTGCTTGATGATGTTGTCCCGGTCTTTTTGGAACTGCTGCGCGATACCATTGATGTATTCAGCTGCGCGACCAGAATCTAACCCCTCCATCTCGGCGGTAATGATGCGGTCAATCATGGCTGCATTCACACGGCTGGCTGAAAGAGAGGCAATAGACTGTCTCATGAGCGTCCACGATTCGTAGGCAGACTCTAGGATTGAAGTACCATAGTTTTGTGTTTCTATAGCGCTTCGGGAGTACGCATCCGAATACAGCGAGTATTGTTCACCCGTATAGTTCACTGGCTCGTTATAGATATCCGGTGTGTACATTGGCATTTTCAACGCAACCAGCGTCCACGGCTCGGCAAGACGAACCTCATCCCCATTGGGTTTTTGCTTCAGGCTTTCTGAAGTGAACCCGGCCAGCTGTCCCGAACGCTCAAACTCTCGTATCTGTCGCGGCGTGGTGAAATAGTTGTTTTCAAAGTGCGTGATCCCTTTTCCCGGTACCGCATATGGTCGAATGTAATTCACACCAAACGTGGCCATGACTCGGCCCCAGTTAAACGCATTGCGAGCAATTGGCGTCAACACTTCACGCTCGAGCGATTTCACGTATTCCGTGTCTTTCTCGTCTATTGGTTCGAGGTACATGCACATCCCGCCATCAGTCGGCGTAGAAAGCGCATAAGACAAGTGCAAGTTAAGAGCTGAAGAGATCGTGCTGTCTTCGGCCATCTCTTGAAGAATGTCGTATTTGAGAAAGCGATCTTTGGGTAGGCGAACAAGGGAGACTACATCGCCTTCTTTGTTGCCAGTGGTTGTAAGCGGAGAGTGCCCCGGTTCTGAATGAGCTTCAGTGAAAGCCGTAGCGCCATACCCGGCACCTGACTCGTAGGACACTCCTGCATTAGCGTTATCTTCCTCATTGAAGAAAGGAAACGCCATTTTCATTAGGTTTTTTAGCGAACCTTCGCTTTTCGGAGCCATTGTGCGACCTCAATAGAAGGACGCGATTTCTTTATGCGGGGAAGCATTAAAAAATGAGTGTATAAAATAACTTAGTCTTGAGTTAAATCCCACAAGGCTTATTTTTTAATAAGCGTTACATACAGATTTGCAAACTAAATAACATTGCCCGTAAAAAAGTTGTTAGGAATAATGAGCACTGTCTATTAAAAAGATTATGGCGAACAACCTAGTTGTTCAGAATTTCCATGCGTTTTTTTTAGGCGGGGAGCAATAAAAAAGTCGAGCCAAGTGCTCGGCTTTTTTTTTAACTGAGGAAAATTCCATGTTAGAAAAACTCAGATCGGCAGTGCTCGGGGCAAACTCTCACAGTGAGCTACTTTCGGTCTTCAATACCTACTCCATATCCATCACACCTGAAAGCCTCAAAACCGCAAGCGCTCGAGTCAGAGCCAACGAATTAGCACAATCCATTCTTAAGCGCGTTAAAGGCGACTTTAGCCAAATTACTGAAGAGGAACGCGAACAGCTGCGCGACTATTCCGGTTGGGGCGGCATTGGTGGATCCACTAACGAGTATTACACCCCTAAATGGGTAGCAAGTGCCGTATGGGAAGCGATGAGCGCTTATGGCTTTAATGGTGGTTCCATCCTAGAACCAGCTGCGGGCGTGGGCGTATTCAGCGAAACCAAACCAGACAACGCGCTTATGACGTCCGTTGAGATGGACCCGACCAGTTCAGCGATAAACCAAATCCTTCACCCTGACGACAACGTGATTTCTAGTGGCTTTGAAGCCGTCGCCACGGACCCACACAACGGCAACTATGACGTTGTAACCGGGAACCCTCCATACGGCGACCGTTCAGACACGATTGCTGAAGATAGCGAATACAAAGACGTTAAGAAGAACGAGCAGTATTTTGTATTGCGCTCTATCGACAAGGCCAAACCGGGCGGTCTTATTGCTTTGGTCCTACCTACTCAAATTTGTGACAGTTCCAAGCTAAAACGCTTCAGAACGCGCACGGCCATGAAAGCAGAATTCCTTGGTGCGCACCGTTTACCTTCTGGCGTATTTGACGGCTCTAGTGTGGTTACGGACCTAGTTATCTGGCGCAAACACTCTGAAGATGCCGCAGAACGCATCGCGAATGCAGACAAGAATACATTGGTTGAATCTAACGTACTTTGGTCCGATTGGATTGATGGCCATTGGTTTGACCGAGAAGGCAAGCGATTCATCAACGGCACTCAAACTATCGGGTTCCAAGGTCGTAAGCTGGTGGATCGTGGCAATCGTTCTAACGAGCAAATTGCCAAGGCGCTCTCACACAAGTTTGAATCTCGCATCGAATGGGACCAGCTCGATACGGTTGAGCCTATCAGCGATAAGTACAGCGATGGCGATACCATTTTCCATAATGGTCAGCAGATGGAATACATCGCCGGGCAATGGCACCCGGTACACGTTACCGAGCAACAAAAGACGCTTGATGTAGCCTCTTATGGCATTGAGCACATCGACGGGATTGGTGACGCCACCAGCACAACAAAAGCAATGAGCAAACTCACCGCAGAGCAAGCCATTGCACTCAATGACGACTATGGCCATCTATGCCATGGCGAATTCAAAACCATTGTCGCCAACATCAAAAAGCTACCCCCTCGCGCTCGAGAAAAAGCCTACAAGGGGATCTTGATTGGCAAACAAATCGAGCAGCTACAAAACGTTATTGAGTTAAGCCGAACAGACAACGAGCTATCTATCAATAATGATGAGGTTAGCGCACTACGCATCAAACTTAGCGCCGATGTGATGGCAATGCACATGCAGCATGGACGCAACCTACCCGCTGGCATCAAGGGCATTGACGACAAGCTCACTTCTCACTGGCTGCGCTACCAGAACTCAGTGAGCAAAGATGGCCAGCTTTCCGATCTGCTTACTGGTGAACTTACCGTTATCAAAGCGGAGCAATACGATATGTCGCGCATCGACGATGTATTGCATTTCTTTGAGCACGACAAAGGAATGAGCTCTGTTCGTCTCACTGACATTCGAATGGCTTACCTCAATGAAGCCTCTCAACTAGACGACGACCAGCTGACGAAACACCTAGCGGGAATGGAAAACGTCGCCGTAAATCGAGACGGTTCTTTCTCCCCAATGCGTGTGGCCACCAGCGGCAATGTCGCAGCCAAAAAACGCAACCTAAGCGAAGCGGTAGCCAATACCGACAGTGAAGTGCTGCGTGCGAACTACATCAAGCAGATAAACACCATTGATGAGAAGCGCAACACCATTCCAATTAACCAGATCAAAATGAAACTCACCGACAAGTGGATCCCTAAGCGAATCATGCTTGAGTTTCTTCATGACCAAGGTTACACGGAGTTTCAGCTAGGCCGCTTTGTGGTTGATGAGCAAGGCTTTGAAGACTTTGTTGCAGACGGCGACGGCGACACGTTCACCGGGTACCGCTGGCGAGATGGTAAGAAAGTTAGCTCTCAAGATGAAGCATTCGAACGCCAAGTAGAATCCTACCTAAACAATGGCTCTGTTCGTGGTGGCTCTGACAACGAACAAAAAGCGATTGTTCGTGAGCGCATGCGAAACCTAGATCGAGATTTTACGAACTGGTGTGCATCGAGCGTTTACGCTGACGAACTCGAAGGCGATTACAACGATGCTTTCAATGGTTGGATTGAACCGACATACGAGACGACAAGCATCGACCTCGAGGACGTTTCTGGTGCTATCAAGTTTATGCCTTACCAGAACGCGACTATCCGTAAGCACGCAGCTGACGGCAACGGTATTCTTGCTCTTGGTACCGGGTTAGGCAAAACGCTGACAGCCTTGGGTTTAGGCCAATATCTCATACAGCATAACAAGGCGAGCCGTATTGCTTATGTTATGCCGAAATCGGTACTCGATAACTGGTTGTTTGAGTCGGATATTTTCTTTGGTGAAGCCAACCTAAAAAACAAGGTGTTCATTGGCATCGAATTCGAGCGTGACGACGATGGCGCACTGGTTCGAGAGGTCGCACTCGATGAAGACGGGAACGAGAGAAAAGACGCGAAAGGCGACTTAATCAAACGCCCTAAAATCAAAGTAAACACCAACGGCAAGAAGATTGCCGAGCAGCTTCACGCACTGGCACAAAGCAGCGCTCAAATGGTCTTCATGACCAAGGACGTTTACAACTCTATTCCTTTGAAACCAGCCACGATCACCGAGAACGTGGAAAACATGGTGGATGCTGGCCTTGTCGCTGGTTCAAACAAGTACGCCAAGGAAGCGAAGACATACCGCGAAGCTCAGAAAAACGCGAAGTTTAAGCAGAAACATTCTGACGACGGCACGGCCAAAAAAGAAACCCTTCCCTACTTTGAAGACTTGCTATTCGACAGCGTAATTGTCGATGAAGGGCATGATTTCAGAAACAGCTACAAAATGGGCGGCTACGGCAACCGTCTTGCTTACTTGCCTAATGCAGCTCAGGCCAACCGTGCGCTTGATATGCAGATCAAGAACAACCACATCAAGAGCCGCAATGATGGGCGTGGCGTTTACATGCTAACAGCGACACCGACCGTGAATAGTCCGGTTGACCTGTTCAACATGCTATCCCAAGTGTTGCCACCTCAAACCCTAGCCGATATGGGTATTGTGGATGCAGACGACTTTATCCGTTTGTTTGGCCACACCGGGGAAACTGCCGTAACCAAGCTATCTGGTGAGGTGGACACTCGAGAGGCACTACTTGGCTTCCAAAACCTCGATGCTCTGCGCTCTATCTTCCGACGTTACACCACCGCCATGAGCGCGGAAGACGTTCGCTCTGACGTCCATGTCCCAACGCTTAAATCAATGACCAACGTTGTTGAAATGAGCGATGAACAAAAGGAAGTGTATGAAGAGTTGCGCCAGCGTGCCGACGCTTTGAGCAATCCTGACGAGCCAGAAAACCAAGAAATCATTGAGCAGTACCCGAACGACTCAGTATTCAGCCTGATCCGAATGATGGACAAGGCCAATACCGATATGGACCTATATCACGGCGTCGTCACTTACCGATTCAACAAAGACGATAAGAGCAAGGTTGATGAAGTTGTTGATAAATTGCCGAAGACGATCAAGGTCCGTCGAGAGAAATTGGACGACGAAGGCGAGCCAGTGCTTAACGCCGCCGGGCAAGCGGTTACTGAAACTGTCGAGATTGAAGCTAACTACCAAATCAATACCGATGGCAAATTCCTTGAGCTAAAACTGGCTCAAGAGCTGGACGGGCAATTCTCTAAACTATGCAGCGATGCGGGCCTGAAATTCTCACACCCGGTATCACCAAAATACGCCAAGTTCCTAGAGACAGCCAAGGCAAGCTATCTGGCTGGTGGTAAGCAGCTAATCTTCACTGAAGAGAAGACGCAGCACGTTAAAATCGCTCGCATGGTGGCCGATTATATCGGTTGTGATATGTCAGAAATTGGCATTCTAAACAGTGACACGGTAGCGGGTAAAAAAGGCTCTAAAGCCACGGAAGATGATGAAGAGGCGGGCTTGGCTGCGCTTGAGAAGGCTTACAACTCAAGCAAATACAAGTTCATGATTCTTAACAAAAAAGGGGAAGTGGGCGTGAACCTGCACAGGGGCACCACTGATATTCACCACCTCACCCTTCCTTGGACTCCATCCAGCCTGACTCAGCGTAATGGTCGTGGTGCGCGTGTCGGCTCAAAAGCAGCAAACGTCAATGTCCATTACTACGCTGGCAAAGGATCATTTGACCAGTTCCGTATCGAGACTATCGAGCGTAAAGCGCGATGGATTCAGGACTTGTTTTCTGGTGACGAAAGCTATGTTGAAAACGGCAGTGCTGACGATGGCAGCGAAACCTCAATCATGCTGGCAGCGGATCCAGAACTGGCGAAAGCACGTATCGAGCAAGCACGCATCGAGCGCGAACGCCGAATTAAACGCGAAGAGCAGCGACAAGCCGCGATTAACGTAAGCAAGTACGTTCAGGCGTCCATTGCTGCAAACACGGACCTCGATCCAATTCGCCAGCGCCTACAAGAGCTGGTGGAAGAGATCGAGACGCAAACCGAACGCACGAAAGATGCGGAAGAAAACGCTCAAGGCGAAAAACGAAACTCTTATGAATACCGACGCTTTAAGTCAGAAAAAGACTCGCTATTCCGTCTAACCAAGGAACGTGCAGAGCTTCAGAAAACCATCAAGCTATCTAACGAGGCGGGCAATGCAATCAAGCGACTGAAGTCAGTTATTGAGGCGTCAGTCAAAGATGGTACGCTGGCGGGTTATGACGATATCACCACACACCCGGAGCTTTATGCTACGAAAAATGGCGTCGTTCTACGTAAGGGATTCACTTATCACGTTAACGTTCCAACTCATTATTGGAAAGAAGATGGCGAGCATGAGGAATACATTCTCACGCTATCAGAATTCAATCGTAATGAAGGCACCGCAACAGGCATTATTGTCAGCAAGCCAAACGAACAGAACCCAACCGCGAGCGCGGGTAGCCGTAAATCAAACATCGCGTTTGAAAAATGGTACCAGCTGGCCGATGTGAATCAGTCAGAGCAAGAGCTGGCATCTCGAATTGCAAGTGGCATCCCACTTAGTGCTATCCCGTCCACCATCGACCGGGAGACGTTCTTTGATTTCCACAAGCGCGGATTGTTGTCAAAGTATGGCCACCACAAAACCCCACTGGTTTACCTGACCAATGGGCGCGTGAAGCAACTTGATAGCATGGAGATCCCTGACGGCGCATTCTTGATTTACCCGGACCCAAGCGACGAGTCGTTGGTTAAAGCGCTTATCACCCAAGCAAGTGCCGATCTTGAAAGTCGTGGGATAGTTACATTCTGCGAGCATGGAACAATTAAAGCGCTTGTTGGTGACGATTGGATGCAACAAGCACAATCGGGCGGGAACGTTGCAACACAAAGTGACGTTGTGGCCGCTGTACAAAACGCAATAAACACCGTTGAGCGTGATGAAGCAAACCAGCCATATCTAGAATCAGATTTGATTGAAGCTGCGAGCTCTTACATGATATCGAGAATCAGAGTCGTTGAATGGGTACAGAATGAGTTAAACGCACTTGATTGGACGGGCTATTCGAACCGCGATCAAATTCGTGGTTATATTTCTGACGCGATGAAAGACTACCGCAGTGCATTCAAAGAACGTGGACGCATCAAGCGCCAAGAAGTCATTGATAAACTCTTTGCTGATTACATTGCTCTTGTTAAAAGCGACCCAAGCCGTAAAGAGCGACTAATTAAGCTGAACGAATCAATGCAGCGACGCAAGCGAAGCCATGACTTTATTAACGATATTGACGCGCTCTACCCTGACGATAATAGCGCGATTGTTTCAGCGTATGCAGATCTAACCGTCACGGAAAGGCACGCTCAACTGGAAGGTGGTGAGGCTCTACTCGCAACAGCCAGCTACTCGCGACGAAACGCTTTAGACAAGTGGGATAGTGTGCGCCTAAATTACCGTAACGTGTTCGACCAAAAGATTGATGAGCTATACGGGGAGAAAGAGACGCCCGAGCTGGAACCGGTTATTACTGATCGCCAGAAGGAAAAAGTTGAACAAGTGCTATCGGTCGACTTTGAAGGCGTCGACACACTCAAGACGGAATTGGCGAAGATTGGCATTACTGTCCAGCCTGTTACCCAAGATTTATCTTGGAAGTACAAGCGCAAGACAATATCCATCAAAGCCTATGAAGGTATTGGGCTGCAAGATATCAATGAGAAGCAAGGCGCTCTGGCCAAGCTGCTTATGGGTAGAAAGAACGCAGACAATAAAGAAAAGTATGGAGCCAAGTTTAACAGCGACCCTAGCAATGATTTTGTTGGGGCTTGGTGGTTCATTGATTCTGAGAGCGATCTAGAATCGTTCTATCAAGATATCATGGCCGTAGCATAAGTGAAGAAAGGGAAAGTTTGGCATGCCAAACTTTCTCTATCCGAGGAAGTTTTATGATTACTAATATTGAATTGCCACCAGCTGAAGCTCTGGCACCATTAAGAGATGAAGCATTAGAAGGTACCACCGCCGAAGCATGGCTAAACAAGCAGTTGACGGCAATATCTACCCTACTCCAAAAGAATCCGCAGTCATACCGCAGTTACGGCCCGTACTGGTGGGCGGTTAAGTCTCTGCTTAAGGCAAGCGGCTTTGATTATGGTGAAGACGATGAGGCGATCACTCGAGAGCATTTTAACTACGATGATCCAGTTGATTTGATGTGTGCAGCATGGGCCTACCAGCAACACATCATGGATATGCAGATGCTAGGTTACAATATTCACCCGTTCACAATTGACGATGAACCCTTTGATTACTCGATAGAAGATACCGATTTAGAAGCAATGAAGTATCTTGCTTGACCAAGCATAAATTGAACTTTAACTTGATTCTGTTCAATTCTTTAATAATATTGGTTATGATTAACCGTTGTTTGGGGGCTTTCGCCCCCGTTAGTTGATTAGCTTGATAGTGCTTGCACTATGGCTGTTACTAACTTGATTAAAGCAATCAAGAGATCTACTAATTTAACCATATCTACCTCTCCAAAGGATTATGGCGAAAGACAACGCACAAGGGTTTTTAATGGCTGCAACCATTGTTTACCCGCATACACGAAGTGAAGCTTTCTAGCTGCTTCTAGCTTGGTTGGTGATTACATAATTGCCTCCTGAATAAATTAAGGTTGGGTTCTTGGAACTCAGCCTTTTTTTATGTTTGTTAGCACGGTTGCGCTCTCTAGTGCCGCAACCGCTTCAATCTAATTGGAACCAATTTACACAAAGTGACTTGAGTTTATAAGTCCGCCCAAAAAAATATTTCCAGAAAATTAATTTTTCTTTTACTCCTTCCAACATCTACCCGGACAAGCAGACATCCCCAATACGTGACAACTATACACTAAAAACTAAATGCAGTTACGGACACAGGACCGAACGGATCTATTTTCAAAATTGGAGTCACGCCGACATAGCGCTCGATACAGGACTTTCTCTCAAAGTGAATCAAAGTCATCATGTCTGATATGCTTAATCATACAAGCACGCCAGAGCACGCTTTAACTATAAAGACAAACGCAGTGCTGCACTAACTCTCTATTAAAATCCGTGGCTCTCTTCACGGCGAAACCGTAGCCACACAGGAAAAAGCCTTGCTCATATCACATCAGGATTGATCAGCATTATATCGAATTAGAAAAATAGAGTGCGAATCAAGTTAGAGTAATCTTCTTTAATGTCGTTGATCTCTTCACGCAACTGCTCAATCTTGCGACATACGGAAACGAACCAAATGCAATAAGGCTATTGCTGGCTGCGAATTGAATGAGATTAATAGTTGGAGTTTTAAAATATATAACTAGGGGATAGTTATATTTATTACAATTAGAATTGGTTTTTCTAAATGCCTAATATTAATTATCCTCAAAAAAGAAATTTTTGCAAGCGCTCATATTCAAATAAATATATTCACGATATTTTTGAATTATTTTTCCTCTTCTGTTGACTTAGTGATTTTGAATTTCTAAGTTTTAGTCAAAGAAAAAAATATGACTAATTTCTTAGCTCGTATCGCAGCTGGCTTAGCGATTTACAAGAAAGCCGACGAAGTTCCAGAAGAAAAAGTACAGAGCCTAACCGACCTCTTTAAATCCATTGGTTCCTGCTTGAAGTGGCTTGCTATATGGCAGTTTGTTTTTAGCGTTGCTGATATTGCTGATTCCATTACGTTGATGAGTAATGCCATCATGATAGTGATCCAATATTTCTTTGGGAACGCTGCTTAACATGCAGTAATGGAACGCCATTGAGAAATTTGATGGCGTTTCTACCCATATAGACTACACCCCATAAATGGGAAACGTGTCACGATTTACCCATTTAGACTACACCCCATTTAAACTACACCACCCTATCAACCCTTATGGAATAAGGCTTTACCTCTTAATCAAGGACTTTGATAATCACACGTTATTCCTGGCCCTATCGCCCATTTAGACTACACCTAAAGCTTACCCATATAGACTACACCACCCTCGGGAGCCCTTATATAGCAAGGGTTTCGGGCTAATGAGCTGGGCTTTTACGCCATTTCAGGCGCTACCCGTATAAACTACACCCATATAAACTACACCATGGCCAAAGCCTTACACAGCAAGGTTTTGGCGCAATTGGAGTAACAAAGAAAGCCTAATTTACCCGTTTAGACTACACCTTTTGAGTGTGCCAGTAGTTCTCTATCCCTTACATGGACCAAATACGCAGCCTCGCCGTTAAACTGGACCCACTCCCCTTTTAGGTACCCAATGGATTCAAGTTTTTCTATAGCCTTTTTGATACTGCGGTTCGCTTCTTTATTTGGCATGTTAAGCAGCAATCGCGCTCTCATGCGGCTCAAGGTTATTGGTAATGGATTTTGTGGTAGGCCAACGATGAACAGATACAGACATTGCGCCGTCTCTGACTTGGGGATTTTCTGCAACACGTTGAGACTTACCAAGATTTGGTGATCGACTCGATACACTTCCCAGAGCTCTTTATCACCAACAAGAGATACTACATCCTCGTCAAAGTCGTAGCTCGCCTTAAGTACAAGCGATGTAGATATGCTTTTCTTAGCATCCTTTCTTTTAAATCGGATGTTTTGGCCCTGCAAGCGCCCTAGAGAGGCTTCTATCTGAAGTCTAAGGTTTTTATCGATCCTTTTGCTTGGATAGCCACAGAGCTTAACAAAGTCCGAAAATGGTAGGTTAATCGCGTCAGTGTCGTAGCCGTACTTAGAGAAGGCAAAGATAATACCGCACCATACTTTAAAATCGGTTTGAGGATTAAGCCTTTTACCCTCAATGATTACAGAGTCATACCCTTCGCTCTTGAATAACTCTAACGTGCGAAAGCTCTCCGTTATATCGTTGCTGACAATGGTTCCTTTGTGCTTGCCAACCGGGACAAATAGCGGCGTTCTCAACAAAACATTTGGCTGAACGGTGTCAGTTTTAGATATGTATAAACTCTCTTCAATCGAGTTAATGATTTGATTTGTTATGTTTTTTTCATCCACAGCTTTGTATTCCTTCGCCCATATAGACTACACCTGTTACCCATATAGACTACACCATTTACCCGAATTGACTACACCTTTTACCCATATAGGCTACACCACTTACCCAAATAGACTACACCAGATCAGTTCGTAAGCATTGAAAACAAAGGCTTGAGAGAGCGCACGGATCATTTTGGTTCTTTTTGGTCCATTAGGATCTTATTAGGTCAATGTTTGTGGATAAGTGGATAAGTAAAAATGCTTCATGGTTCATCGCATTAATGAGCAATAAAATGATGATTGAGCAATAAATGCGAATAAATCATTGAAATGCGCTCAATGGTGGGTACAATGAAAAAATAACTACACACCAAATAGCAGGTAAAAAATAATGAGCGTAATCGAAGACTTAAGAACAGTTGGCCAACGAATGGTTAAAGAGCAATCTTCTTTAAAAGACTTGCTGGCCAAAGAACGAGTGATGAATGTTACCGACGATACGGTAAATGGCGTAGACCGACTTATTTACAATCACTGCCTAAACAAAACGGATTTAGCAGCAAGCATTGGGATTGCTCGCAACACGCTAGTTAAATACCTTTCCGAGCTTGAAGAAAACAACGAAATCGCTGAACCAATCCAACAAGGTAAGAACCACCTTTACTCTCGTCATGCCATACAAGAAATCATGGAGAAAATGGGGACGCCTAAATACTCGGATTATCATAACCCGGTTGTTATGTGTATCGAGAACCAAAAAGGCGGCACAGGCAAATCAAGCACCGCAACAACACTAGCGGTAGCAACAGCCCTAGACCTTAGCTTGAACGCTCGTGTTTGCTTGGTCGACCTTGACCCACAAGGCACGTTAGCATCAAACCTGATACAAAATGCAGATTGCGAAAACTCATTAACCTTAACAGCTATAGATATCGTACTTGGCGAACAAGAACCAGAAGGGGAGTTTTCTTACTATCGCCAATCTGGTCACTCTGAAGAAGAGATCGTACTTGCTGCGCCTTTCTCTACACACCTTCCAAACCTAGATATTATTGCTTCACATCCAAATGATGAGCGATTTAACGATGAGATCGCTAAAGCTTCAGACGAGAAGGGCAAGCACCTTTACGAACGATTCCGTGACGTTCTGATCAGCAATCTCAAAAAAGAATATGACATTATCATTGTCGACTCGGCACCACACGACGCACCTATCGTTTGGGCTATTAATGAGTGTGCAGATGGTATTCTTATCCCTGTCATGCCAAATGAGTTTGACTTCTCATCAACATCAAACTTTATCGCCTCGCTACCAGAGCGACTTGTAGACCTTCCTAGTCGTGGAGAAAACCTTAAGTGGTTCCGTGTTCTACCAGTTAATTACAATGCTAAAAGCATTTCCCAACGCAAAACACTTGATAAGTTAACTCGTACCGTTCAAGACAAGATGCTATCAACTCAAATTAACCGCTCTGAGCTTTTCCCTGCCGCTGCAAGTGCCGGGAGAACAGTTTTAGACGTCATGAAATCAGAAAAGATGGTGTCACCTAAACAATTCGACTTGGCCATTTCCTCGGTAGAAAGTGTGTACCGACAAATCAAGAGTGAAATTATTGCCCTAGCAGCGAAAGAGGTATAACGAGAATGGAACGTAAAAAGGTTACTGGCTTTGCGAACATGAACAAAAGAACGCTCGGCGGCAATGAAAGCGCAAGAAGAGCGTACACATTAGCAAGCGGCAAAGTGGTTTATGGTATTCATACGGTTACACCGCACCGAGAGCTAAAAGAAAAAATATCAGTTCATCCGTTAAATCCAAGAATACAAGAAGATCTATCTTTTGACGCATGCAGTGATATCGCGCCAAAGATAGAGCATGAAGGTGTACTAGAAAACGCAGTAACAATATTTAATGAGTCTACCGGGCGATGCGAAGTTATTGAGGGTAGTCGTCGCCTATGGTGTGCAGATAAATACGAAAAAGACTTTCCACACTGGAAGATTACCGCTGATATTTCAGATGAAGATATAGCCGCACTAATTAGCTCTTTCGAAATTAAGAAGCCAATTTCTTACAGAGAACGAGGCATTAAATATCCAGCGATCATGGCTGAAAATAACTTAAAAACAGTTGATGAGTTGGCGGCGTTCCTGAACCGAAAAAAAGAGACAACCAGAAAACTGCTACAAGCGGCAACAATTGACCCGCTATTGATTCATGCGTTTCCTGACTGTAATGGCATCCCAAACACCTTTTATGCAAAGTTAGCTAAGGTTGAAAAGGATGTAAACAAGAACAAGGTAGATCTCGCTGAGTTCATCAAAGAAGCATTATCAAGAGTCACAACCGATAATGAAGCGCCTTTGGCTAATAGACAAAAAGCGGTTATGGATTCACTAGAAGAACTACGTGAAGAAAAGTTTGATGCTGACAAGGCTAAGACGGAATCTAGAGATATCGTTACATTTGAAGACAAACGAAAGGCTGCAATCATTCAAACCAGCCCGGACAAGAGAACAACAACCTTTGTCCTTAAAAGGCTCGCGCCATCTCTAATTGAAGAGATTGAACAGCTAATAAAGAGCAAAACCGAGCAATCTTAATAAACCGACCCCCAAAACCATGGGGGTGGTTTCCCAATTTCAGACCAACCGACCCCCAAAACCATGGGGGTGGTTTCCCAACTTCAGACCAACCGACCCCCAAAACCATGGGGGTGGTTTCCCAACTTCAGACCAACCAAACCCCAAAACCATGGGGGTGGTTTCCCAATTTCAGACCAACCAACCCCCAAAACCATGGGGGTGGTTTCCCAATTTCAGACCAACCAACCTCAAAACCATGGGGGTGGTTTCCCAAACTAAAGCGCTGAACGTTTCGCGGGTAGAACGGATAACGGGGAGTAAACCCATTCTTGGAAGTCAGCCAAGCGCATAGACACAACGGACCCAAGCCCGGTCCAATCATCACTATAGTTGGATAGATAGGCTCGCTTTGCCTCGGTTGGACTATGAAAACCCAACATGACTTTGTGCTCGTCAAATTCGCCCGTCTCTGGCTCTACTTGGTTGATGATATAAACGTATTTCGGAGATTCGTTTTCACCTAAGAACACATCAATTTCATCACCGTCAGCTCCTTGTGAGTTTGCGATAAAACCGTAATGATGATTCATTCGTGTTTTCCACTTGGTTCCGTTGGCATCTGTACCTTTGCGATCACTGCCTTTCGGGTTTTCTACTTCAATAGGCAAACCAGCAAACTTCAATGACCCGGTAGCGTAGTTGCCACTTTCTAACTGTTCTTGGCTCGGTTCTGGTAAGTCATTTTTAGGCGAGGTCGCCGCTCGGTTCGCCAATTTGTCTATTTTGGCTGACTCGAACATAAAGCCACTTTGCCCGGAACTTTGCTCTTCTAAGCGCTGGCCAACTTGTGCAAGCACTTCAATTAGCGTCACCTCACCGCCGCCAAACATATCACCAATAGCGCTACCATCTTTGCGTAGCTGTTCATTGATAACCGTGGCTAACTCTTTGAACGCTTCAGCCATGCGTTTAGCGCTGCGGTTGTTCGCAGAGATAAAGCGAGCAAGCGCTTCAACTTCAGGATCGTTGTCACCAAATAAACCAGATTGCGCGATTAGCTCGTTAATGTCCTGACCGCTGTCTTTTGCCTGTCTGACCAGCTCTGTTGCGCTCACAAGCGAGTTAAGCGCTTTGTCGGCTAATGACTCGTCTTGCGACTCAATGCCACCTACAAGACCATCTGAAACGGATTTATGCACCACACCATTTAGGTACTGCATTTCAACAAACTGGCCCGCTGAACTGTTTAAGGCGTTCAGGATGTTTCTGATTTCAGGATCGGGTTCTTCAGCCACCAGCTTAACCAGCCTGTCATTCTTATAGGCTTTGGCAAAAATTGCGTTTTGCATCCTATCTAAAAGCTGACGGGTAGGGCGACCATCTGCCGTTACTAAGCCCGCCGCCGATGTGTCGCCTAGCGCACGCATGAAAGATTGCACAAACGGCTGATTACTGCGAGCCAGCAAACTACCAGACTCCGACGGCTCGAATTGCGCCATCATTTTATCGTCCATCACTTCAGCATCGACCCAAGCGGTTTCAGCTGCGCTCATTTGCTGCAAGTCTGATAAGTTAGAATCACGCGCAAAGGTGGCGCGGTCCATATCCGTTAGACGCTCACGAACTAAAACAGGCGACGTCATGCTTTGAACGGTTGCCGATTTAAAGCCAAATCGTTTCGCATTGTCGACAAGAAACTGGCGATACTCTTCCCCTTTATCTGAAGAGTAGGCTTTCAAAATTGCCAGCGTTCGACCGTTGCCTGACTCTACAACCAAATCAGGACCAACAATCGGCGCACCGTGCGAACTTAATCCGCTATCAGTTAACTGAGCGGGCCTTAAGTTATTCGCCATCTTACTGATCTGCATAACGGACGCTTGGCGCGTTCGGTCGCGTGGCTGTAGTTCTTCAGGGAACGCCGGGTTAATTTTCCCGTCTGGTGTGTTTGATGGAATAAGCTGATCGGCTTCCACTAATTTAAATGCGGTTTCGACTTCATCACCTTTGGCTGTCACAACAAAACTCGCTCGGCCTTGCTCACTGGCACCGTCAAACAGTGCCAGTAGTTGTTTAAATGATGAAGCCCGCTTAATTGCGGTCAATATCATGCGGCCACCTCATTGCTATCGGATAGCTCGCTTTGATGATACTCAAACCATTTGAGCGTCCCTTCTTTTAGCTCTTCTAGGCTTAACTTATCTTTGAGCAATTCAAGTACACGACGGAATGCGCTTTTCTCGCTTGACGTGTATTCACCTGCAATGAACTTATCCGCCATCGAGCTTCCCTGTTGGCCCTTAAGCTCCGCTATTTCTGACTGAATGTTGGCTAGACGTTTTGGGAAAATTTCTCCCGCTCTCCACAAACCACCCAAGCCATCATAAGCAGCAGCCGTAGGACCGAAATCAAGAATAGCCTCACGCATTTCGAGCTCTTGCGCTTTTGTTGGCAACTTGCCTTCCTTGTCGCGCTTAACCATGCCGTTATAAGCATCAATCGCTTTTTTAAGCGTTTCAGCTTGCGCCTCATAACCTGCAATCTGCTCACCCTTAACATCGAATTCGACTTGGGATTTTCCTTTCTCTCTTTCCTTGTCGTACTCATTCTTAACCAACTCAAGAGAGTCCAGTTCTGCAATAATGTGGCGGTTAACCACCATTACCATGTCAGAAAACGAGGAATAACGGTCAGAGTAATCAAATACATCAGGCTTTTTATTCAGAGACTTGGATGTGTCATTTGTGACACTTATTTCCCCACGTTCGCGGTTAACCTTAACGTATATAACCACTTCGCCATTATCGACCTGACGTTTAATCTCGATATCTGTTGCTGAATGGCGAGTAATCTCTGCATTAGGGATATCGTCACCAATCTTAGGCCGTGCGGCACCGTCTTTTACACTGGCCTTGAGCTCACGCAGAATAGAAATACGCTCTTTGCCCTTTTGGATCCGTTCAAGTATCGGCAAAGACTTGTCGCTCAACTCTTTTAACAGGCCGTTTAGCTGTCTGCTTAACTTAAGTTTTGCTTTTAAGTCCATTAGGCCACCTCTACTGCAAATCCAAACATGAATGCCTTAAACATAAAGTCCTCTGGCGAAATCTTGTTGCTGTCATCTGGCATATGGCCATACATATTAGGCACTTCATCCCAAGGGAATTGCATACCTAAATCATCAAACTCTGGCTCGCTCGGTTCGTTCATCTCGTAACTATCATAAAACGACACGAAACAATCTCTTTCGTCACTGCTAGTTAGTTTCAGTCGGATCATTACTACCTCTTGCTTTGTCGTGTAGATGAGCAATCACGCCCACAATGAACTCAAAATGTTCTGGATCGTTGACGGCTAATCGGCCTCTGGATTCATTGTCAATCAGAGACTCAATACCCATCGTGATTACTTCGGTTGCTCGAGCTCCATCAATGTCAAATGGATCGGCCTCGTTATAAAATTTGGTCGCGTATGGCGTGAATGCGCCATCGTCAATCGTGTACTCGTCAGGCGAATAGTTAACGCCCTTTTGAGAGCCCCACTTGTCTTGATAGATATCGCGTAATGATCGAATGCCATTGGATTGAGCTAGACGCTTTTTCAAGAAGTTCTTAGCCATGGCCAACACTTCAGGATGATCATGTTCAAGAGAATGACTAAGCTCATGCCATAGAACTCTCTTGGTAAAACCTTCACCGATACTGATAGAGCGATCAGAGTTGGAGTAATCCTGTCGCGCCTTTCTTACCGTGAAGTTGATTGGCTCACCAGAAAACGCCACCAGCGAATAAAGCTCACCAGCAGCAAGCATCAGCTTTTGCTTGGCCTTACCCGCACGCCCGGTAAAGTCGCCTTTACGTTGACGGGATAAGCGGTTGTTTGCCAACTTGTCGAACCCGGAACGCATCGCCATTTGATAGCCATCGTTGATACTTACTGGCGAATTTAGAGTGAGTTGATGAACAATCTCTGATAACTCTAGGCCCGCACTGACGTAATTCTCCCGGTGGATATCTCGAACCTCTTCATAGATACCAAACGTGTGTGTCGCTGAAGACTGCGCCCGGTCAGCACCAACAAGGCGGTAAACATCGTAGGCTTTGGCGTGCTTGGTAATGGCATCGAGCGTGCGCGTTTTCTTTGGTTTGCTCCATGGCTGGACCTCAATCAAATCGTTAATGCGCTCGTTCTCTTTAATTTGCTTGCCAATTTTGTCTTTGAGCGTGGTGTCTATCGTAATACCAAGCGACGCCATCAATTCGCGGCCCTTGGTTGCAACAGAATCCACTTGAACATGTTCGGCGTCTAAATCACTGGCCCCTTTCTTGCCTCTTAGCTCCGCAATGATGTTCAACCGTTCACGCGACCATTCCATACGCTTGAAAAGGGGCTCGGTGGCCCCTTCTCGTTTTAAGTAGGAAAGTATTTCCACGGCGCGAGCGGTTTTTTTAATTCGTTCGCTTAGTGGAAGCATTAAACCGTCACCTCCGATTGAAGCTCAACGAATCGAGCAAACGCAGCCTCTAGCAAGTCGTTGTGTTCGTCTAAGGTGCCCGCCGACTCAAACTTTTCATACGCTGTTTCGAAATCAGCTTGGTACTGCTCAATAAGATCTAGCGTGGCCTCTCCGGTGTAATCACGGATTGAACGTAGTTTTTCAACAAGCGCTTGCTCTTCAGTGTTGTTTTCCACTGGCTCTGACTCCGGTTCTGGCTGTTGGTCTGTGTATGTCTCAATAAACGGACGTTCGCCGCCGTTGTGCTCTAGGCGAATGCGTTGAGCGGTTTGGCGTGCGCCTTCAGAGTCATAACCATTGGCAAGTAGCGTGTCGTAAATATCGTCTTGGCCTTGGTAGTTCATCGAACCATTTTCCTCAAACCAGCCTGTTGTATCTAAGCCTTTAAGGATTGGCTTTAACGTATCTTCGATAGAATCATCGAACGGCAATTGGCTAAGTCCCTCGATGTAAATCCCGGCACGCTCTAAGTCGTCTTTATGAACAAACACTTCCTCGCGATCATCAAAATCGAGCAATACCGCTTGGTTAGAGTTAGGAAGAATTGAATCAATGATGTATCGACCGCTTCCCATATAAACAAGATCGTTCTTCTTCTTCAGTTCTAGCGTTGGCTGTGGTTCCGATTCCGGTTCCTGCTCTGGTTCTGGCTCCGGTTGTGGCTCTGGCTTCATGTAAGCAGCTTGAACGGCCTGTACAAGTCGCTCTGAATCTTCTTCGTTGTACATCGAGCGATCAGAGAAAAGCTGAACTAGGTTTTCTGGCTTAGTTTTAGCTACAGCCACCAGCGGCTTACCAAACATGCCTAGCTCATCAATAACGTCGTAAGTATCTTCGTTAAAGTTCACGGTGCCGTTTGACGTCTGAACTACTGGCGCATTGGGATCGTAATGCTCTTTGCTTTCTACCCATGAGTTAAGCGCTTCAATCCATCGCTTTTTGTTTTTCGGTGCATTTGAGCGCTCTAGCAAGTCGCCTCGAGCTCCTTCAGGGATCGAGTGAATGAGCGTTTCTTTGACCATTAACTTCGCGTCTTTAAGCGCTAGCACGCCATTTTGAACTGAGGTGATCAGTGCGCGAACTGAGCCGACAAAGTTGGAGTTGTTATCTTCATGCTGCTTTGTCTCTTCGCCTGTATCATCGAGGCCGCTAATCTCTGGCAAGCCTTGCTCTTTGCGCATCTCGTTAAAGTCTTCCAACCAATCTGTACCAATAACCTGATCGGCCAGCTCTTTAAGCTGAAGATCGGCAACGTAGGCTGATTGCAAAGCGTCTTTAACTTGGGACCAATCACTGAGGTTTTCAGCACCTTCTACTGGCGAACCTTCAGAGTACGTCAAATAAAAGTGGCCATCTTCGTGATAGTGGATGTCATAGTCACCATGAGGATTTAGCGCATCAATGCGATATAACGGCGACTCCACGTTAACAGTCAGGTACATCGTGTTATCAAGATTCAGCCCGGCGGTATCCAAACTTGAACGGTCAATATTCCAACCGCTCGCCATTCTCTTACCCTTCACCAGCTCTGACAGAGCGTTAATCGCTTTCTCGTTCTTCACTCGAACATCAGAGACGACAATCCCCATAGCGCGAGCTTCTTCCTCTAGCATTTGAGGCGTAACCAATGATAGAGACGCTTGCCATACTTTGTAGGCTTCTACATCGTTCTTACGCTCTTTGAATTCGGCTTGTTGGCGTAACACTTCCGGGAACGCTTTTTGGAAGCCATCTTTCGCTACCATTAGAATGTCATTGAGTTGAGCTTGAGTGATGCGCTCTAGGTCTTTTCTCTCCATCCAGTCATAGAAGAAGTTACGAACGATCAGCTCTGCCGCATCGCTATCGGCTAGTGAACCCTCTTCCGTTTGGCCTTGTTTTAACGGCTTTAACTCAAAGCTTTTGACCTGTTCTGGTGTTAGCTCTTGGGCGTAACCAATTGCGCCATGACGAATGGCCACACCCGCATTCGGGAACTGTGCTTGTGCCTCTTCAGCGTTGAGCACTTTCACCGCTTGAGCATCGCTTGGCGTGGTACCCATGCCATAAGGTCGAGCTTGTAGCCCGTACCAGTGCAACTCATCTTGCTCTTCTTGCACTTGGGTTTCGCCGCTTGCATCAACTTGTCGATTTGGAATGAGCGCTCCGCTTGCTGCTTGCTCGAGTCGTTCTTTTGAAAAGTTGTTTTCGGTCAGGTTGTCGATAACAGCTTGTGAGAACGTGCTGAAATCTCTAGGGCCGAAATGCTTCACGTCAGAGATACTATCGTAAACGCGAGTTTGAACATTCAGACCGCCGCCTAGTACGTACTCAACAGAGATGCCTTCTTCAGTGCGCGAGATGGTCACAAAGTTGTGCTCGTCGTACTCAATTACGTAATGACCGGTATCTAAATCTTTGCCCTTCATTTTGTTAAATGAATGGCCGTTAGATGGCGTGGTCGGCTGCGCCAAATAGCCATATGTATTGATCTGGTCTTCTGGATATTCCGTTTCGTTTGGCTCATCCTCTGGCACTGCCGGGACGTCGTTAACCTCACCAAGTTTCCAAATAGAATGACGCTTAGTGAATGCTGGTTTGTTGGCGACTTTGTTGTACTCGGCAATCATGGTAAGTATGTTGTTCACCTGCTCTTGATTACCTTGTCGCTTGAGCGTTTTCAGGCGATTGGCAAGGTTGCTTACAAACAGAGAACGGTCAAAACCTGCCAAGTTCGGATCATTGCTATCAATGCCTGAAATGTTCATCAAAGCCGTCAGCATGTTTTTGTTGCCATCTTTTACGACTACTTCAGTTGCAGCTTTGAATGCTGGCGACTCGAGTAACTTGCTATCGGTTGTCTTCGTTTGGCCATCTCCCGACGTTGCGCTCGAGCTCGATGCCGATTTTCGAGCTAATTGCTTGCGTAACTCTTCTTGGATTTCGTTTTGGTTGTTGATTTGCTTGGTAAGCGTGTTAATGCGCTTTTTCTTCTTCTCGTTTTCAGACTCAATAGAATCAAGCTGATCTGACTTTTCGTTAATGTCAGCTTCAATGCTTTCCATCTGTGCTTGAGCTTCTTCTAGCGCTTGCTTTTGTTCTTCGTTTTTCTTTTGGCGTGCGGCAAACTTCTCTGAGTTCTTTTCTACCAAGTTACTAAGCGCGAGCGCCATCTGTGAACGAGAGATATCACGACCGCCAGAAGGTGAAACGGCGTGCGTCACATCGCGGCTGTTTACCAAGAATCGGAACGCAATCAGCGTATCGTCTGCATTGATTTTTAGGGGATCGTTATCTGGTGCGTGGAACACTAAAGAGATGGACTGACCATCAGACAGATTAATCTTGGCCACTTGCACGGCCACTGAGCCACTTTTACGAGGCTTGCCAATCTCACGACCCGTTACCTCAATGCCCGCTGGCTTTAGGTACTTGTTTAGCGTGTTTGAAAAACCAATGATACGGGTTTCCAATCGGGCCGCTTTCGCCTTGATTGCTTCCAGCATCATATCTGGCAGCAATTCAAAGCCACCAGCATAGGCTTGCTCAATATCTACAATGTCGACGGATTCAAGCAGCATAGATTGAGTATCTTCACCCATGATGGCCGTCACTTCACCTTCAGTGAAAGGTTTTAGGAAGTGCTCCACTCGGTCGACAACCTTGATCTGCTTATTGTGTGAATACATCATTTCACTTCCTCAAGTTGCTTTTCTAATTCTTGGGTTTCTGTTTTTTCTGCGGCAAGCGTTTCAGACAATCGCGCAATTTCCTCATCCATGGAGGCGCTTTGCTGGCTCGCTGCATTTAACGATGCGACAACGGCTTGCTGGTTTTCTTGAAGCGCTGAAATGCTTGATTTCGCCTCTTCAAGTCGCTTGCTGACACTGCGAGTTAACGGCTTGCTGTTTGAGGTGTCTTTAATGGCTTTGTTGGCTTTACGTGCCAGCTGCTTGTCGAACTTGGCTTGGTTTCGCTTGAGCATGTTTGCCATGTCTCTTGCAAGCTCACGGTCGCTGGTGGCATCTGGCAACGGCTGTTTGGTTGAGTTGAGCTGAAGCTGATACACATCACCTTCAGAGCCAATGAAAAGCGTCATGCTTTGGCCATTCTCAAAATAGAGCTTGGCTTGCTTGACTTGCTGCATGTCTTTACGACGCGCTTTATTGTCGGCCTGAACGTCATTAACGGGCTCACCCGCTCGTTTTAGCTCGGTAATTAACGATTTAAGCCCACGTTCGGTCACATCATTGAAATCGACAACGACGTAACCTTGGCTTTGTCTCGATGCGAATAATCTACTCAATGTAAAATTCCTCTTGGTGGTGCGTGACAGTTGGGAAAATCTTGTACAGCGGATTTACCAGAGAACAAGAGCGCTCAATTTTGATGTCTAGTACCCATTCCCCCTGCGGCTTTTCCCCGGCCTCGAGCTCGAGTAGCTTGCGGTCAAACGTTAGGAATTCACTGTTTTCACCTGCATGCGAAAAGTCGAGTTTTCGCGTTCGAGTGATAATGGCTTTCGGACGCTTTTTACTGCGTAACGAGTAAGTCACGGTCCCACTGGTAATAGCTCGCTTGGATTGATAGCCGAGAACAAACCGAATCACTTCGGCGTCGTCCATCTGGTTAGCGTGCAGTATTTTTACTGTGTTTCGTTTAAGCAAAAATCGGTCAGCAATAGCTAGGCCCATCACTGCAAATTCCATCATCTGCTTTGCCCTCCGGTATTAAAGAATTTTGCTAACGTTTGGCTTGCTAGCTTGCGTATAAAGTTGATTGAGTCGGCCCCGTTGTTTGAGGCGATAAGCACAAAAGCACTGGTATAACCCGCTTCTACCCCTTCGCTCTCGCACATGTATGCGACAATCAAACCGACGACTAACGCCAGTGTTAGTTCGGTCAAAAAGTCTAGGAATCCACCAGCTAGACGTTGCTCGCGTATGCCTTGGAGATATGACCCAACACCGCTCAAAATGGACAGAGCTAGAACGCTAAAAGCAAAGCTCTCGCCAAAATCTATTACTGGCATTAAGTTCCCCTTTTATGTGTCTCTACTAAATTTTATTAGGAATTTGTAGGGGACAACAAACTTTAGCGTTACTTATTTTTTAATCACTCAAAAAGAGGTAAAAGCGTGTGAGATGGAAGAGTATGAATGGCGAAAAATGAGAAAGTTTGGCATGCCAAACTATTAAAAAAGGGACCAAATTGGTCCCTTTATGTTTCTTTCTAAGGCTTGATGTATCGGATCGAGAAGTGTGAACCTTTAATTGCTGTTGATGCACCCCTATCTAGGAACTGAATGAGCTCGCCGTAGTATAGTTTTCCTACCCATCGACAAGTAATCGTTGATGCACAATAGTCGTTAGTCAAACTCTCTGACTCTGAAATGATGACGCCGTTTTTTGTAATGGCAGAGTAAACCACTGCGTCATTCGTGGCGTTTCGGCGTCGTATCGGTGTCCATTCAATTTCGTAATAACCTTCGACACGAATATCAAATCCAGCAACCGGGGCGTTGTAGTTAACCAAGTCAAACGGATCGAGGTACTTCCCTACCCAATCTTTGTATTCCCATGTAGTAGAACCAACTGTGAGATTGCCCGCCTTTAGCTGTCCACCGCTACCAATAGCGGCCTCACCTGCGCGTGATGAAACGCCCGCCAACTTACTATCAACGTAGTCTTTACGTGTTAATGCGTTACTAGCCGAACTTTGAGCTGAACCTGCATATACATTACCGTCCTTAACGTCTACATACTTACTACGACGGTTAGTGTATAAGCGCATGCGACCCTCAGAGTTAGATAGGATCTGAATGCCAGAGCGGATATTGGTGCCATCATAGTAAGAGGCCAAAATCCAGTGGGCGGTTATACTATCTTTACAGTTGATGCTAAAGCCAGCTCGACCGTTGGCAGCCCATGCTGAATCCGTAAAGCTATTATCCATACGAACAGCATCATTAGAACCACTCCATGAGCCAACTGTCATTTCGCCATCGGTTCGTAGCAACGAATTACCGCAGAAAATACCAGAAGTGAACTCTCCCAAGTCATTAATACGCAACCAAGAACCATCTGTAGCTCTAATCCCGCTCTTACCACCAAAGTCCAAGGTTTTGTTTAAATTTACATTTACTCCCGAAGCGGCCACGATTGGATTGTAGAAATAAAAACCACCCGGAGCTTCTGTTTGTAGGTGGCACCATGAGGTGTTACGAGAGCCAATCCAAGTTTTCATTGAAGAGTAATCAAGCTCTAAACCCTTTCCGTCAACAGAGTTAATTGCTCCTAAATCTTTGTTGTATGACGTATAGCTAGTGACCATTCGCCCTTTTACAATACCCGCTGGCTGGCTTGCCCCCTTATTGCTAACGTATGGCGTAATGGCGTGACTGCACATGTATCGAATAAGAATGTTCGTACTGTAGGCACTACGTGTTTTCACATAGATTGCGTAATTATCGCCGCCAGTATTCACCCAACCAAATTCACTAAATGGCAAGCCGTTAGGATGGTCTGTGATCACTTGGCCATTTAGACCTTTAGGGTTGTTATTACTGGCTCGCAGAATCATTTGGTGTCGTGAAGATTGATAGTGCAAGTCAGTGTTAAAGCCAGCGCCACCAAAGAACTCAATAACCGCAGTAGAGCTTGATTGAGGCATCGTTACGTTAGCAACCAGACACCAAGAATTATCACTCCCTAGAGAGGTACGGACAACTTTGGTACGGTTGGTTGCCTCGGTGATCACCTTTTGTCCTTGAATCTTGATCGGGACATTGGAATTAAGCTCTGAGCGAGTCAGATCTAACTTGGCCACCCCTCCATTATGAGCACCACCCACCGCTATTTGAACGTAAGCGTCAGATGAATTAGAACCGTTGGTAAAGTAAACAGCACGGCGATTACCAATCACACCATATCCATCTAACTTAACTTGCTCGCTCGATGGAACGGTATTGCCAGCTTTTGTACCTTGAACCTCAACACTACGGTTAGACGATACCGACTCTGTTGCGTTCAGTGACCCGTACAATGTCGACTCACCGCCTTTGCGGATCTTTAAGCGGCTAGAAACATCAGACTCTACAATTTCAAAGGTGCCATCCGTTTTCGTTTCCACATGGAACCGCTTACCAGCATGGCCTAAGTGAAGTTGTGAGACGTTGCTTGCGCCCTCATCAATGAGTAAGCCACCAGTTAAGGTACCACCAGCTAAAGATAACGCACCAACATCCGAAGCAACGGCCCCTTTTGGTAGGGCGCCAATCTCGTCAGGCGTTGGTTTATATTGTGTGCTGTATAAATAATCCCAAGGTTGCCATTCGCCAGAGTATCGACTTCTGATAGCGATACGCCCGGTGCGAGAAGTAACACCATAAGGAATAGCAAGCTGAGTTACATTGCTTGTAGAACCATATGTATAGTTCTGGATATAAGCAAACCCTGTATTATTGTCAGGCTTGTTAATGGAGTCGCTGCGAGTTAAGTTTTTATATATGCCAGCTTGGTCAATATCATTAAAATCTAGCGTTTCACTGCTTGAGGTTTTGCCAGCAGCCTTATAGCGACCATCGTTTGGAAGACCAGCGACAGCATATGTAACACGGCTATCAATTTGCGATTGTAAGCTGAGTTTAATTGAGTCTACTTCTGACTTTGTGTGGTATCGCGAATCATGCGTGTGCGAGTCATCCCCCACCGTGACATTCAGCGTCACGTTTTTGCTGCCATCAAACGAGACAGAACCACTAACATCACCAGTCAGTTCCAGCGTACGGGCATTGGTCCACTTATCCGCATTTGGATGATAGTTGTCAGCAAAGACTCTCTGGCCAGTGCCCCAAGCTGTAGCATCACCTTTAGCAGACCATAATCTCATCGCACCGTTTTGCTTATCTAGCGTAATCGCATTGACATTGCCCCCGGTTGCGTCCGTGTACGTGTCAAACACCATCAAATCTTGATAGTCACTACTGCCCCTTTCGCCATTCATGCCTCGTAATGAAACAAAATAGACTTTCGCAGCGTGCTTTTTATCAAGACCTGTTGTGCTTGGTTTTACGTCACGGTCGTCAGTGGCCAGAATATAGCTGTGCGTATGGCTGTCGTTTTTAACTGCCGCAGAAAGCGTCACGTTTGCGCTGCCATCAAGAGATACCGAGCCGCTTAAATCGCCGTGCAGTGTGATTGTGCGAGCTGTAGCCCACTTGCTTGCGCTCTTGGCATTTGCACCAATCGCTAAGTAATAATTATCACCTTGCGCTTTGGTGATTTTGGTAAGAGCAAGATCGTAAGCCTTCTTAACCGCGCCCGCTGCCGCAAACTTGGTATTACTGGCATCACTCACCGAAGAGGTAAATCCGTAGTTCGGCACGTTACCCAAGCCAACTTGAGCTTTTGTTACGCCGTGTGGATTAGATTTATTGGCCTTGTGTTCAGCAATATTGTTGGTAATGACTGTTACCGCATCACCCTGATCCAATAACGCATCCCCAAGCTCTTTGATTGTGTCTAGCGCTTCAGATGCCGCACCACCAAGCAGATCGCTGATACGGGCTTCAGTATAGGCTTTTGAGTTGTTTTCTGCCGCAACTGCACGGTCATGTGCCTTTTTTACGGATGTTAAGCTGGCGTATACCGTTGAGCTAACGGTTGTTGCTGAATCGCTTATATTGCGATTACTCGGGCTAAATACTCGCGCACCGCTATCATGAACCTCGCCAGAAACGATGATATCGCCAGTTACCGCAACACCGCCGCCAGTTGTCATTAAGCGCGTTGTATTACTATGACGCAATTTTACGTATGGATTGGCACCGCCAACTACTGACAGAGAATTAACGAGGCTTCCAGACGCATTTTTAACCTGTAGATTGAAGCCTTTCCCTGCTGCATTTTGCTTTAAAAACAGATCGCCCGTTTTGCTTTCAATAACCGAGTTAGTGCCGTCATGATGCAGAGCTAGATCATCGCCGTTACCAAGTGACAGCTTATATGAATCACTAAGGCGAAGGTTGGCATTAACAACAGAATCAGCGTCGTTTCTGACGTATTGCTTATGGGGATGAGTATCAGATAAGTGAGAATCTAGATCATACCCGCCCAACATACGGCCATCAAAACTCAAATGCTCGGCAAGCAGCTGAGTTGCACTGTCGGGAATATTCGCCGTACACAAGATAACGTGGTGATCTTTCACTTGTGACTGAGGAAGCACCCGCACTGTTGCGGAATCAACGTCAGAATCCAAGTTAACCTGCTTGGTTTCAACACCAAACTGATAGAACGCCTCAAGCACGACATACATAACCTGCCCTGTTGGGATGTTAATCGCTATGTCGTTTTGCTGGCGAACGGTAAGCAAGTAGTCGTCACGCTCAACAAGAGCGACGCCGTATTTGACCTCGTTGCCGTCTTGGTTCTGCGTATGCTTGATATTCAGTGTTAAACCGTTGCCCGGTTCGCAGCTGAAGCCTCGGAACACTCCGGGACGAACAACACCACAAAATTTGCGGTTCAAGCTGGTGGACGTAAACGGCTCTAGATATTGGATATCGGTTATCAGGTCCAGCGTTGCCGAGTCGGACGCCCTTGGATTTAGAGTAATCGTCTCAATAGTCATGATTACCCCTTGGCCACTTGCAGCGCGTCAGATCGGGCTGTATCAATCACGATTTCAAGCGTAATACTACGATGCGCGTACAACCAAACAGGCTGCGTAACCGCTGCCGCAATCAAGTTGCCTTGAGTGTCCTTAATGCCGACACAAGAGAATTGCTTTTGAGTATCTAGTGCACCTGCCGGGATTGAAGTCGTGATAATGATCTTGCCATTAACATAGCTATACGCAGCGTTCGACGTATAAAACACGTTGGCAATGGATGCTTTATCGAGACTAATATCCATGGCGCTAGGTAGGCCATCAATTGTCTCGATAAGATCATAACCCCAATCAACTTGACCAAATTGAAAGAATGGCGCTTGGTTGGGAAGGCTGGATAAAGCCCGTAGATCATAATATTTATTCAGCAGCGTGCTGTTTTCTAAAACAACGGCCATAACACCTCACGGATGAGTTAGGTCGTTCTTTTAGGCGGGGGAGCGCGTTAATAATATCGTCTATCGAGCGCAATTGCATCACAAGGAACAGCATCACATCGAGGTGTGCCGTAAATAGGTGACGCCTTCACTTCATCGGTGGTAACAAGCGTTGTTTCAACTTCAAACGTACCCGGCGCACTACTTTCGCCTGTTTCAGTGACGCTATACGCTTCATCAACAATATGAGAGGTAACGGGACGGATAAAGTCGGCCACTTCCACCAGCCGTATATCAATGAAGTAGCTTTGCCCGTCACATACGATGCGAAGGGGAACGAGCGGGTAAATAACGCGACGTACCTTTTCCTCAAATTTAAGGATCTCTTCCTCTGACAATCCACCTGAGCCGCCGTAAATCTCGTTCATTGGGATACGAATGACCCCGCGACTTGTCATAAAAAAGTCGTCTTTTGTTAGCCCTTGCGCCTCGAAGTTGTCCATTTCATGTTGAGTAATAAACAAATCACCATATGGGTACTTTTCTTGGTCAATTGGCGCGTATAGTGGCTCCCAAGATACCTGCATCCCGGAAAACTCTCGCGTTAGCGTTGCCACCAGCGGATAGACAGTCTTTTTAAAGTGCACCTCATCTTGTCGGCGCATGATAACGTGAGGCAAGTCGGCCTCTTCAATCTCGTCCGAAATCGGGAAGACTTTTCTTAACTCTTCTGTGTCTTTGAGTAGATCCTTTCTCTCCATGTCGTAGAGCGAGTTTCTAGACTTTAATCGGTCCAAGTACCCTTCTACATGATCATGAATGCCTTGGGCGAGTGCGCCCGCCAGATCAAGCCAGCTTTGTTCGCTGGCTTTTGTTGATGTGAGCTGGCCTTGTAGCCATGATTTCAGCTCTGAAAGCGTCATTCTTAAACCTCTGGATAGGTAAGTGTTACTGTGGACCCTTTAATGTCGATGTATTGGTAAGTATCTATCGGCACGCTCTCTAAAATGCCCTGAGCGTCGACGTTAAACTGATAAATACCGTTATCTGAGGCAACCTTGTTAATCGCCTCCCAAATATCTTTGAGGTGCACGCTGGATTCTTTTTTAACGTCCTTCCCGTACAGACTATCAAGCGCATTCATAATCGCCTGTTCGCCGTCTGACAGGTTAAAACCGTCATGCACTTTACCAGTTACCGCCACTGTGATTGGCGCATCTTTTCGCATTGCCATATGATAGGTTTCGTTGTATGCCTCTTTACCTTTAAACAGAGCTAAGATCTCTTCACCTAACAATTCATCTGATTTCGCTGAAGAGTAAGCACAAATAAAAATCTTGTTGATGTTGTTTAGGTCTTTCACTCCCGTTAGCTTTTCTTGGCCTTGCTCGCCCCACACTTCAACCCAAACCAGATTTGCAATATTGGCCTTGATGTAGGCTTTGTAATCGCCATCCCAAACGACTTGATTGTCGTAAATGGATGAGTACAGCGCACCATTACGGATTGACTCGATATCTTCAGGCTCTTCCCCTCCGGTGATCTGCGTTGACGTCACTAACGCCAATTCAGACGAGCCAAAACGTAGCCCCTGATTTTCATCAATCACGAGCTTTTGGTTATCCAGTAGCGTTGTTTCGCCGTCAGTCAGCCACAAATCAATCTCGATGGTGGAACCTGCGTCTGGCGCTTTGCCGTTGATGTTGTTACCAAAACGGATCGCGTATTGGTCGGTCGACTTATAGGTTTCCATGTAAACCTTAGATTCGCCCGTTGTGTTTCGGAATTTGAAAGACTCGGCCCACTCTTCCCCGTTAACGCGCACGACCATTTTGTGCAGCTGGTCGGTGTACTCAATCGGCACCACGACGGTTAGCCAGTTCTCTTCTGTTTCTACAACGTAGGTCAGCGTTTCAATGCTGATTTGCGACACGTTAAGCTCAACACTCGCGCCCGGACCAATATCAATATTGTCGGTTATGGTGTATTTCACTTGGTTGGACGCTGAACACTGCAACAATGAAGGCGATGTGATCCGCGCATCCGTTAGGTTGGTGGCTAATACCTTACCCGTTGAAGGACTCGACTTTCTGCCAATATGCCCGCGACTCTCTGCCCCTGCTAAAATCGCCGTTCGTGTGGTTGCGGTCGCAATGTATGAGTTTTGAAGTGCTCGAGCGGCGGCTTGCTCACAACGACTGACCACTTGAGCCATAAACAAAGCTAAGTAAGAAACAAACTGCGAACCAATGAATCGCTGCCACCAAGAAGACTTTCTTAACGCCGCATCAATCGTATTGCGGATTTCATTAACAGTGCTCATAAACGGATTTCCTGTTTTAGTTCTGTGGCCACGCCACTAAGTGAGATTCGAATGCTCCAACGGTCCATTTCAACGGGTTCAACTCGTATCGAGCTAATTGCCGCATCAGCAATGTCTTGCGGTAAGTTCATCGCGATATGGCTTTCTATCGCCGCTGCGGTATCGCCGTTTAATGGATTGTGTCGGTATTGAGATAGACGGTTTCCCCATTGAGGCGCACCCCACACTTGACCTTGTGGCGTATCGAGCCATTCAGCGACACGGGCAAGCTTGGCATTGCCACCCGTGAACGTTTCCACCCCGTCAATGGTGGCGGTCATTTTGTAGTAAATTTCATCTGCCATCGGTTACTCCAAGTCGGCGCTTTGACGCTGTAACGAGCGGTCATTAAAGTTGTTTGGAATGCTGCCAGTACCAGGATTATTTGTTGCAGCTGGCTTTGGTCCTCTTCCCTTCTGAATCGCTGGCGAGGCTTGCACGACGGTCGTTGTGGACGTTTCCGAGTTGGCTTTCTTAATGCCCTTGGCCAAGTCTTCAACGCTCTTTTTGTCCAACTGAATGACATTTGGCTTGCCGCTTTTTTGCAGTTCCTTTTGAGCCAGTTCTGCGTAAACAGAGCTAGCCGATTGGTTACTGCTCACCTTGCTCACGCTGCTGGTGGTTTGTGCCGAACCCACGGATTGCATTGACTCAAGCGACTCCAACTCTTTAACACTGGTCGCGTTGTCGCTAGAGTTACTGACGGCTTGATCAGATACATATTCTTTGGTGCTGGTGGCTTTACTTTCTTTGGAACCGGTTACTGGATTACCGATTGCAGAAACAGTGGCAACTTGCATCCCATCGACGCGCATCTGATTAGCGGGAACGACGTCAGTTTTCGAGGCTGTAGCGTTGCTCGCTTGCTCTTGAGCTTTTTGCTTGGCCAGCTCTTCAGCTTTGGCCAATGGCACACCCTGAGCCACCAGCTGATCAACGTCACTTTGATATGAGGTGGCGCTCTCACTTGAGTTGGCACTGGTAACGCTCGATGCTGACGTTTGACTTTCGTTTGAGCTGGTAACACTCTCGCTCGACGTCGATGTTTGCTTGTCACTTGACGACTTGCCCGTAAACAATTCGTAAATGCCCTTGGCAATATCACCCGCCTCAAAAGTCAGTGCGTCTTTGGCTCCATCAAACCCAAGCGCTCCAAGTGCGTCACCTGCCAGCCCTGCGGCACCAGACACAAGCCCGCCCATATCGAGCAATGATCCTGCGGCCATTGCTGCTTTCTGCCCGGTCGTCGCCTCTTCCCCTTCTTTGAGGTTGAAGGTTTCTTTCTGCGCTTCCTTGTCCGTGAACCCACTGTAAGCGTCATACGCTGCCAGCATTGGCGCGAGCAATGGGATTGCTTTACCTGCACCTTTGGCCAGCGTTGAAACACCTTTAAAAGCCGTTCCCGCCATCGACATACCGCCAGCGGCAATACCTGCGCCCTTCTTCCCGGTCGCGTTTAACACGGACTTAAATCGAGACGCTTTTTCTGGTCGGCCTATGCTGACTTTGCTTGATGCGCGTTCTTTGCCAAATAAACCACCACGACGGCCACCACGACCTTTACGCCCGCGCCCCTCAAACAATGAACCGATATCCGACAGCTCGGATAACAGGCCTGTACTCTCTCCCTTGGTGTTAGAGCTAATGTCATCCAACAGGCTTATGATTTCTGCATTCGATTCCTTTTGCTCTTGCGTTTGCTCTTGGATGAGTTCGCGCTGGTTCTCTTGTGAGGACTGTCGTTTGGTTTCAGCCAGTAGTGACGACGTTTGTGTCGTTGAGCTTTGTTTGTCGACCGTGTTCGCCACCACGGATGATGAGGAAGCATTGTTACTGGTACTAACGCGCTCGGTTAACGTGTCACGCCCATTCACCCCACCTAGCAATGATCCAAAACTCTCAAAGAATCGGCTCTTTCTGGTTTCCAGACGGCTTAAGTTGGCGTTTTGTTGGCTGCTTTTTGACGATTCACGCGATGCGGTTTCACTAATCGTATTGGTAACACTCGCCGGGCCGCTAGATTGCTCCAACAAGGCGCTAGATTGACTCGCCGTGTCGGTTTGCTCTGAGCTGGTAAAGGCTTCTTGTGCTTCCTTGTCTTTGCTGAAGAATTTCGCAAAGGAAAACGCTTTGTTTGATTGCCATTGCTCTTTTAAGTCGCTGGTTTTTTCCTTGAGGTTGTCTGCCCCTTCTAGGATGTTCTCACCGACGGTGTACAACTCTTTTGCTGCATAGAACCAAGATCCACCCGCAGCGGCCCCGGCTGCATCGGCCGCATCGTTATTTGCGGTATCATGGCCAATGTCCACGGCGGTCCTAAAGGTACCCACAACTCGAGCAAGCGCTGACGTTTGCTTTTCGGTTTCACGTTCCTTGGCAATGTCTTCCGCTGTTTTCTGGTACCGGGCGTTTTCTTCCTTGCTGGCATAGGTGCCATTGGCGCGACGCAAGCGGCCTTTCTCATCTTTCCAGAAATCCTCAAACTCGCTCAAACCGTCTCTAATGGCTTTTTCAATGTTCGAGGTGTCTGACTCTGGCGCATCCACGTTTACGCTAACAGCTGGAAGCTCTGGCGCATTTTGCTTGCTTTGCTGGACCTGTGTCGCCGCCGAGACAGGTAACTCCCGCTTTTCTACCGATTCAGCCTCTTTTGGTTGTTGCTGCATGAGCTCCAACCCGGTTGATGGCATTGGTAGTGTTGTATCGAGCGCTTCCGTTTGTTTGAGGCTTTCAGTTTCCTCTTGTGCTGGTGGCTTTTGCTTTTTGGCCAGCTGCGCGGTTACTTCGCCCGGTCGCTTTTTTGCTGCCGTTCGTCGCACTGGTCGCTTTCGTTGTTTTGGCGCTGATTGTGGTGCGCTCACCTCTTCAGAGCTTGTCGTATGGCTTGGACTAATCAGCCCGCTCGATACAACAGGCGTATCGAGCTTTTTGCTGATTTCTGAGAGTATTTTTAGCTCTCGGTCACTGGCTTGCTTTATCGAGTCGACCACCAGCGACAAGTCGATATCATCGCGTTCGTTAATAGCCATTTTTGATCTTATCCTTCAGCGATTGGTCTAACTTAATAGCCAATCCTTCATAAGTGCCTAAGATGGCGTCGGCTGGTTGCCCGCCGTAAATCGTCATGTTCTCAATGAGGATTTGCCAACCTGCTTCGCTATAGCGTTGAAATGAAGTGGTCAGCCCGAAAGGGAACAAGCAATAGCTTGCTTTGGTCCTCCCCGTTCTCGATGGCCACACTGCAATTCTTATGATTGGCCACCAGCATGTATTGGCCGTTGGAATAACGAGTTAACAAGCCGTGTTGCTGCTTTCGAATGCCAATCTCGACATTGGCAAAGAAGGAACGAAACTCGGTATCGACCGCCATCTTGCGGATCTGCTCTACCTTGTATTTGTAAGCCTCTTGCTCATCTTTAGGCTGGTCCGGTAGCGTTACGTGGTGCGCGATTTGGCTAATCTTGAAATTGAACTGAGCTTGCTTGTGCTCTTTGGTACCTTCCGGGATTGTGCTAATACCCATGGCCATCGTCTCGAGGTGTTCGCACGCATTACCTTTTAGCGGGCGCACTTCAACCCCCTTCACGACACGACCGTCAATGCGGGCGTCAAACGTATGCGTCGGCAATTCGTTATGGGCCGTTGAGGTATCCGCTAAATCAATCGCGTTGATATCGACATAATGATCCTGCTGGCAATGCTCGCAGTGGTAGCTCACCGTGATATCTGGATACTCTCTTGTCGCAATGAATATCCACCACAAAGCGGTTCGGCGGTCTTCTCCGGTCCACTCTGCGGAGTCGAAAACCTTCCCGTCTTGCTTGGCGGTATCTTGCAGCTGGTTTAGGTACTGCGTTGTGTGCATTTCTTCTTGTTCGGGACTAAGGTCAGCGAACGACAAAGCATCATCAACGGTCGGTACCCGGAAATGAATGACTTTCGAAATGTTAGATGGCAAAGGAAATGGTGGGACTTGCATTGTTAAAACACCTTCTTACCTACAGAGCTGAATTTCTGGAAAACTAATGGGAATGAAGCCACGGTGTTCACTTCCTCGCGCGACCAAGTAATGTCGCCTTTCTTGGTTGGAAACACTTGATAGGACTTCAGCAACTTTTTGGTGCCATCGGAGCTAATGGTGAACATGCGTATTTCAAACACGTATTCATAAGGAAGGTTGATGGTGCCGTCTTTGTTTTTGACGAGAGCGAGGCGCTTATCAAACCACTCATTCATCACTAGCGAGTCTTCATCACGCACGGTCATAGTGATCTCACCGACGCTTGATGTTGTTGGGAGCGCAATACCCCCGGAACCTATGACTTTTACGTCGCTATCTACAGAGCCCGCACCAAACGAAACGTCCTTGACGTAGATATCAACGTCGTTTGGGGCGTCTGGTGCAACGATCTCGATGGACCATTGCCAACCCTGTAGCCAAGGCCGGGAAAAATAATCCGATACCACCTTCTTGGCGACCTTCATGTATGGCGATGAATTACCACCACCATAGGTACGATAACTACTCACACTGGCCTCTCTAGATGGTGATCATTGGAATCATGGCTTGTGAGCTTTTGATTTTTTCCTCGAGCTCGGTACGTCTCGCTGCTAGGTCGGCCTCTGTCGGGATATCACTCGCATCGAGCTTGCCCGCTACCGAGACGCGACGTAGGCGGTCGCTGTTAGGCGACATAATTAACAGCTCTAGGTAATCGCTAATCAGCGTTACGCAGCTGGCTGGTAGCTCAATCGTTGTGTAATCCGCATCGCGTAGATTTTCTAAGTAGAGCAACGTCAGCGGAAACTCTTCACTGCCACTTAAATCAAGCTCTAACTGGCTCCCCCACACCTCGGCGCTGACATAGCGGCCCGCTTTATCTTTGATAGTGACTCGCGTCATGAAGCGCTCGGGTAGCGAGTACGTACCGCCTTTTGCGTCCAGTTCGTCAATGCGAGCTTTGGCCATGAACCCGGCTAAGTCTTGGTATTTACCAATGGCTTTCTTCAACAGAGCGTTAAGCGCGGCTGGCTCGTTGTGAAGCAGCATAGGGAAGCGCCCGACAACAGATTCCAGTAGTTCGGCTGGCTTGGTCATTTCATACCTCACATAAAAAAATGGCGTGCCGAAACACGCCGAGATACACACCTACTCGTGTTGGATTAGAGATCAACCCAGTTGTAGGCAATCGTGATAGCTGGCTTAACCAGTGCCGCCGTATCTTCTGTTGACAGGTCAATCGGATCAGAACGCAGTTTGCAGTGAAGCAGACGGAATTTGTGAGCGTCAGGCGCTTTGCCTTCTAAGGATTCCGGTGTCATTTGAATCTTGACGGTTAGGTATTTTTTATCGCGCACAACCTCACGCAACATGCCAATGATCGGGCCTTGTAGGGTTTCTACACACGTCACCGCGATCTCACCTTTGTTTTCCAATGGACCTTGCTGATTGACGCCTAAACCCATAGGGCCGAAATCTTCCACATCGGCACGACCCATGCCCGGAATTTGCGTAGAACGCACACGCACGGTAACTTCCGGGTACTCTTCGATGGTCATTTCGAACTCGGTCGCCATGGACTTTTCGCCCGCCGCGATGTTTTTGTTGAACTTTGACTTGAGGAAAGCCATGTTTCCTGCTGCGTCGTTAAATCCAGCCATATTTATATACCTTTAGAAAAAGTAGTTAGTAATTTGAGACTTATTAATCATGTTTTTAGGTGAAGCGGTCAGAGTCACCGTGTTGTAGGCGTAGTCGCCTATCTTTGTTTTGGGTGCATTCAGATCGAAACTGACGTCACTAATGCGCATTGGTGAAATAAACTTGCGCCCAATATTGAACACCGCCGCCATTGGCACTCGACCCCCTACCGAATCGGTAGATATTGGCGAGGTATTCAGTAGTTCCGGGCTTGCCATCTGCATTAGATATTGGATCGGCAAATCGACTTCTTGAGACGCATTGGAGTACGCCACCAGCAACAATTGAATCGTGACTTCAGGCGGTTCAATGCCTTCCCACACTTGCTGGCTGTTCCATTGGGTTTTTGACGTCTTTTCAGTTTGCGCTTGGACAATGGACGCCCCTTTGTCGATCACGCCCGCATTACCTACGGTGTCACCTTCAAAGGGACTTTCCCAAAGCGACGTCAAAGATAGGGTGCACTCTTCAGTGAGATAACCAACGACGGTAACGTCTGCGCCACCTATGGACTGAGTGATACGGCACTTCAGAAAGTCTGAAATGCCGTCGTCACTTGGTACACCGCAAATGACCGCCATACGCTATTACATGCCGCGAGATTTACGCGCACGCATAGACTTCTTGCGTGCTGCTCGCGCTGCGCTGCTGTTTGACTTGCGACGCGCTTTCTGCAGTGCTGCTTTTTGTGCTGCACTCATGCGACGTTTGCGCTTGCGCTTCTTTACATAAGTCACTTCGCCATCGCGAATAACTTTCTTCATTGACTCCATCATTACGGATTCGCGCACGGCAAAATCGGCAATAGCTTCGTCACTGTCGACGTCAGAAAGTGCGCTTTCTAGTGCTTCATACACACGCTCGGCTGCGTCGTCGTCTTCGCCCATAAGAGCAACGTCGGCACCGTCTACACCTGAGAATGTCGCCATGAACTCGGAGGCAAACTTGGTCAACTGCTCGTACTGCTCGTTTTGGATATCGTCCAGTTCGGCTTCTTCGTCAGAATCACCGCCTTCGACCATGCCAAACAGTAAAGCGTCTAGCTCTTCATAGTCGGCGTCGCCACCTTCTACCCACTGCACCACGGCTGCGGCTGCATCTTGACGCGCTTGGCTGGTGGCCATTGCTGATACAGACTCAAAAAGCGCATCTTTTGTCTCTACAGACTCAAAGAATGCTTGCTCTGTGATTGGCTGAACTTCAGGCTCTTGCTTTACCTGTGGAATTCGGAATGGGCGGTCTAGCAAACCGCCCTCTTGGAAAATAGATTTACTCATTGCTTGTTACCTTATTGCACTAAGATAGGCTCACCAGAGAATCGACGGCCTGAACCAGTTGGACAGATAGACCAAATCACTTTCCAGTGGTCGATTGACACTTGAGTCACTTCAAACTTGTAGGATTCGGTACCATCTACTTCCGGGTTACGTGGCGTAACGAGCGCACCAATGGAGTCATAAGCATCCAGAATGTCGCCCATGCCATCGTTTAAGCCGTCGAAAGTAATGCCGTCAGGATTGTGTTTGATGCGGTTGGCCAGAGAATTAAACTCGCGTGAGATTGCATCGGTAACAGATACCGCTTGCTCAAAACGCAGATAGTTCTCTTGCGCTGCTGACGTTAGAGAGTCGTCAATAAACAGCACGCCTGATTCGTCTTTCGATACCTTGTTCAAGCGAGCTTTGTACATCGCTTCATAGTCAGGCTTACCCGCTCCTTTCATTGGCGCTAGGTTGGTACGAGAGATCGTTGCGCGGTCCACACCTGCCGCCGTGTAGTGCCAGCCCGGAGTTGGCGAGTTACGTGACAAGCCTTTTGCTTTCGCCGCAAACGCAATACCAGATAGACCCCAAACCGTTTTGTTTTGGTAAGTTGGACACTTGGCTGTGTATGGGAAGTGGTAGTACGACGCACGATGCTCATTCAGGTTTAAACCCTGCTTCGCTGTTAGTGCTTCTTCAAACGTCAGGCGTGGATCGAGGTCAAAGAAACAGCCCACACGTTTAGCGTTAGCGATAGCGATGAGATCTTTTTGTACGTCAGTGTCATAGATACCGAACGCATCAATGTGATTGAATGACACGGTCGTCGTATCAATGAGCTCAATAGCCTTCGCAAAGTCTGCGGTCGTAATATCTTTGATGCTGCCATTGCTGGCACCTGTGAATGGCGAGTCCAGAACTTCACTGAAAACAAACGCCGCTTCAGAGGTAACAGAGGCATCAACAACACACTCAAGGTAGTCAGACTTACTTTCTAGAACGGTTTCAACGTAAGCTGGCGAGCCCATAGAGTCTGTTGCTTCAGGATGGAATGAAACAATCCACTCTTCTAACACGACTTCTGAACCTGCATCGTTCGACTCTTTGAGCACGATTGAGTACATGCCCGCACCGTATACTGCTGCATCTGCTGACTTGATAGAGACTGTGCGTTTATCAGAGTTTGCGCCGTCTTTGATGGCCAGAGCAAAGAACTCGTTATCCGCTAGAGATAGCTCGGTGCTGTAGTTGATCGCTTCTTTTACTGAAGTAACAGCATCATCGACGCCTTTTGTGAACTTGATTGCCGGGTAAGTGGCCGTTGCCGGGACGACGCGCACCACGTAGCCTGAACCACCTTTAAGCGCTTCATCCAGAACACGACGACCGTCAGCGTTTGGACCAAAGCTCGAGTGATACGCTTTGCCTAGAACACTATCAACGTTACCGCTTGTTACGGCGATCACTTCATTAGGTCGGCCCTTCTGAGCGATAATAGGCGTGATAAACGTTAGGGCGTTACTGGCTGCGCCACTTGCTACCGTTGCATCTGCATTGATAGGCGCAACAGCGGTACCCGACACGTTACCCATTTGAAATGAGATACTTTGAGTCATTATTCACCTTCTTTTAGTGTGAGGCCAATGGCATTAAGAGCCGCTACAATTTCATTCAGGCCCGCTTCAGCAATGCCTTTAACGGCAATGACGTCTTCTGAAGTCATTTCAGTTAACTGGCTGATTTCAGTGATCTGCGCGGTTTGAAGCGCTTTGTTTACCGAGGCACTAAGCTCAAGCTCGGCCACCAGCGTCAAAGTGTCCTTTTGAGGTGCGTTTTCTGCTTCAGGCTCTTGCGATTGTTGAGTTTCTTCACCTTCCACAACCTTGTATTTCAGGATGTTTGGATAAAGGAGCTTTAGCTCGTTAAACAGCGATTCAGAGACAGGGATGTCCTTCGCGTATGGCGGGATAACCAAGCCTTTGATGCTGCGCTGAATGAAAGAATGGTTAGAGACGAGGTATTGCTTTTTCATGGTTACTCCTGAAAAGGGCGACGTTCGTCGCCCTATCCGTTCTCATCTAGTTATGCCGCTTGTGCTGCTGGCTTTTCGTCGATGATGTTGAGGCGGTAGAAGTATTCCTCGCCTTGGTATGGGTGAACTTCGCCGTAGGCCAGTTCGTAAAGCGTGTTACGCGCTCGCATGTTTGCGCCGATTGGGTGCGTGTACATGGTTGCTGCGATTGCATCGCCCGCTACGTAACCTGCTTCTGAGTGAGAGGCACCACGGCCATAACAAATGATTTCGCCCGCATCGAGTACGATTGGCGCTTGGTAAACTTTCCATACACCGAACAGACGGCCAGCGTAGTGAATGCTGTTTGATTCGCGGTAGTTCGCTGGTGGGATGAAGTGAGGTGCACCGAGCGACTTAAGAATGGTTGCAGCGTAAGAGCCCGCAAACATACCCGTCATGCCCGTTACTTTTGTATCTGCAAGGATCTTCTGAGAAATGCTTAGCAGCACTTCGTGTAGACGCTCGCGCTTCATGCGCCAATCTTCACCGTCAGGCGTGTAAATGTTGAATGTCTCTTCTTTGTAAGTGACAAACTTCATGTCTGTTAGGTGACGTTGTGACTTTTCAGCCGCCAGCGTGTTACGCATGTGGCTCATCTGCATTGACTTGATATCAGTGTTGAATTCACGCTGCATCGTGAAAATCGCCTGAATCGTCGCGTCAGCTGCTACTACGTTTTGACTTGGGTGAATCGTCTGAGAGTCCATGTCGTGATCGATTACCGGGATAAGCTCCGGTTTCGACTCGATATCAACTTCGAATTCAACGTGAAGCTCTACGTTTTCAGGCAGTGCCGACGTTGGCGCAACCGTCACTTTGCCCGCCGAACGGTCAATATTTACGTTGATTGTGTATTCCGTTGACTCAATCAGTGCCTTACCAACCAGCGTGGTTTGACCGCTTGCTGATTCGCGTGCAATGCGTTTACGGTTAACCCATAGAGACACAGAGCCTTTCTTGAATGGAATTGGGATAGAGGTGTTTGGAAGATCCGTTGCACTGTTGAACACGAATGACGTTTTCGTGCCGTCTGGACGTTGCCCCGCTACGAATGGGTAACGCTGCTTCATTGAGGTGTAATGGCCAACCGTTGTCTGGTCGATTTCATCACCTTTCTTGTAGCCACCAAAGTCAGAACCCGCACGACGGTAAACCTTGAAGATCTCCGCTTCGTTCGCACCAGCCGGGATCAAGGTTACAGCGTCAAGTGTTGCTGTCTCTAGAAGAACAGGCAGCACTAGACCAACCATTTTTGCGCGGATTTCTACGCCCGTTGATTCTGATAGCGATTGGCCGATAGATTCCAGCATCATTGCGCCATTTGAGCCGTTCGCTGAACGACCTTCTAGCAGCATCATATTGCTTACTGTTTTGTAAGCTGACGCCATGATCTCATCGCGTGGCAGTTCGCCGTGAGTTTGCTCATAGTTACGTACTGCGCTTTGCATTGCCGTAACGACGCCCACTTTAGCCTCGTCAGACATTTGCACGCTTTCAAACATTGGTTCGTTAGCGATAGCGGTACGGATACCGCCCATACGCGCTGCATCGTCAGCTAAGAAAGCATTTGTTTCAGGATCGAATTGTGACTCGATGCTGAGGTTTCTCATGCGGCTTGCAAAATTGGCAATTGAGCCAATACGCTCTTGAAAACTTTCTTTTACACTCATTAAATAACCCTTTATTGAGAATGTTATTAGGAATTTAAAACCCGCATGATTGCGGCGAAATGTATCCAACTCTCGATATTAGAAGGTTTAAAAATGAATTAGAACCACGCCTAAAGGTGATATAACTAGTTGTATATTAAGGTTTATTTATCGTTTGGTGGTGTTTTGTTGTCAGGTAATGATTTTTGAGCAATAAAGCCATGAAGTGACTTAAATTAGATAGGAATAAGGGAGGGAATTAATGCTGGATATTTTTTTTAAACAAAATGATGGTTAAGACGGCGGGGAGCGCGTCTATTAAGCTGCGCCACCAGTTAGCAGAAACATGGCTTTCTCGAGTAGCTCGGCCATATCAATTGCTGAAGGTGGTAGGCTTAAACCAAAACCAATGAGCACATCACGGACCACACCGGAGTAAACCAAGTTGATAGCAAGCGCCCAAATTAACGAACCTCGCGCCGTTCGTGCCACTGCGGATTGACTTGCTTGGTTAAGCTTGGCCATCGCTTGCGACCACTGAAGACGCTCTTCGTCGCTGGTAAATAACTTGTCTGCCAAAGTGGAGACGTCATTAATGGTTTTTGTTACTGAATCAACGCCCGCCACTTTAAACAGGCCAAGCAGTTCAGAAAAAAAGCTCATCACTTTTCCTTATTGGTTATTGAGTTAATACCGGTTCGGTATTGTCTTCTGCGGCATACAGTAGGTTGTTTGCCACTCGGTTACTCCAACCACGACCGAACTCATCGAATGAATCAATCTTGGCCATGAAGAACAGGCGGTACGCAGCAAAGCGCAATAGCTTGTCGTTCTCTGACATTGCTTTCGCCGCTTTCATCGTATTACGGCCCGCAATGCCATCGTCTTTTGTTTTCACGGTACGTTGGAAAATCTTTGTCGCGTTATACATGCCATGGTGGTAGGCCGCGTCCATCATTTGGAACTGCATCGCATCGCAAAAATGATGAATACCAAGCGCTTTGTAGAAGTCGCGGTAAACGATCTCTTTACACTCTGTTCGCGTCAGGTTGGCAATGTCTAAATCCGGGTAAGACATAGCAGACACGCCATACTTCGAGCCTTTCAGCTCGCCCACACCTACAATGCCACTGGTCCAGTTGCCGCGATCTTTCGGATTTAGAGATAAGCCACCCTCATGACCCATAATTCGGTCAAACAGCTTGTCAAAGCCCATCTTTGTCACTCCTTAATGCTAGTTAAAACATTTTGGTTAAGAAAAAATTGTACATATTAGGAATTTTTGATAAATTTATTTCTCTACATAGACATAGACATAGATAGTAAAACTATCTTTTTATTTATATCTGCACTATTCCAATTGACTTTGCTCAAGCCGCTCTTTATTGAGCGGCTTTTTTTTATTCTTTTTTGAGACTAACAAGCCTTTACAGAAAGGTTGGTTTCTTTCTCAATCATTCGAACCTGACGCTCAATCACCGCCAAACCACAACGAATTGAGCTTGTGATCTCCCCTTTATTCAAGAAGTAAATCTCACCGTGTTCTCGATGCACTTCATCAAACGCAATGGAAAACGTCTTGGAATGAAAGTAGAACACGCCCGGTTTTGCGCTCTTTTTGATTACCCCAACAGACGGCCCGTTAAAGCTCAAAAACAACGCCACCAGCGCCATGAACAAAGCGACCGCCAAATAAAGCTCCATTATTACCTATCTCTTACTGACTGCTGTAAAAGTGGCATTGTAACAGAACTGATTAGGAATGTTTGAACACTTCTCTTGTTGCCGGGCCGATATCTTCGCGATCAACTTGATTGTTGGCAATCGTGAATGCCACCGCCTTTTGGAACCAATCCAATGCAGTTGCGCGGCTGCTGGTGGCATCTTTCACCATGCCATCAATGACCGCCGCCGTTGCTTGCACCTTACCGACCTCGAGATCGAGCGTATACGCTAGCGACAAACAGGCCTGTTTTTGCTGGCTAGTAAGTGGTACCGGGTTTCGCTTTGACGTCTCACTTCCATCTGGACCCACAACAACGATCTCATCTGGCCACACTGACGCATTGATTTCAGTCATGAGCGCTTGCACGGCGTTTATATGCGTTTTGACGGCATTAATTGCCACTTCTAGTGCTAACAACTCGGCTTTGCTGGTGATCGGTAACACCGACGGCCACAGCGTATCATTTGGCACCCCTTCGACAATTCGGTACACCTTTGCCCCTTGGGACACTTGTTCTAAATCGGTTGGCTCGCTGGCAAGAGAGATGAACTCATTCCATCCGGGAAGCACGGAAGCGGCATAACCAAGCTCGTTAGAGAGTGCTTGGATGGCATCAGGAAGACGCTGAACACCATCGGCGGCATAATCGGCCTCTTGCTCTACTGTTGCTGCGTATGACGCACTGAGTGCGCCTGACAGAGATAGTAACGCCATCCCTTTTGTTAAGTTCTCCGCTTTACTGAGCCCGCCCGCTTGCTGGAAGGCAATGAAACTATCAATTTTATCTTCTGTAATCATGGCTATTCTCAATCAATCGTAAATAAATCTTGCCCGGATACCACGACGGCCCCGCACGCCATCGGATCCCCAACAAGCGCTAAAGGCACCTCGTTCACCGTGAGCAAGCTTGAGCCGGCAATCACGCCCACATGAGGTGGGTTATTTGGCTTTACGTGCATCACGCTAATGTCTGACGTTTTCGACAGTGGCACCCCGTTCACGGTAAAAAGTGGCTCCCCGGTAACAACACTACCGGGGCTAAATCCATCATGGCCAGAATCAACCGAACCTACTTGACATACTGCTGGCATATTTCCCCTTACCCAAGTTTCCAAGGTGCTGCGGCTGCGGTTACGGCAAAGTTACCCGCTGCGGTTAGATTGACGTTACCACCAGCCACCAGATTCAAATCACCGCCCGACTCCACGGTCGCTGCACCATCAGATTTGATCGTGGCATCCCCTTTCACAACAATCGTCAAGCTCCCGTATTGCTCGCTCTTGTTACCCGTTGCGCTTTGAAAAGCGTCTCCCTCTGTATGGATCACCATTTGCCCGGATTCCGTCACTTCAATTGCGGTCCCGGTCGCCTTATGTGTGAGCGAGTAGCCACCCTTTTCGGTTCGATGCTCACGCAGACCAAAACGATCATAGAGATAGTCCTTGCGCGTGTACGCTGGTGGCACGGGTTCACCTTTCGCCCGCTTTGGCTCATAGGCGGTCCCGTTTACCTCATCTGGCAAGTTAGATTGATAGTCGGGCGCATGGTAAAGACTCCCGGTAATGCGTGGGTATCGAGTATCCCCATTTCTTGGAAAATCGACCCACACATAATCCCCAACCTCGACAGGTATAACGTGACCGTTACTCGGCTTCGCCCCAATTGGCAAAAGGAATTCAGCCCATGGAAGATCGTCTGAATTGACCCCATCCCATAGGGCAAGTAAACGCACTTGTGCCAGGAATAAACCGTCGGGATGCTCAACGCCTGTCACTTCAGCTTGATAGCTCCCATGAAGACGGTTAGTGACATTAGATCGGCCCTGCAATCTCTCACTCATTTGTTCACCTCCCCAAGCTCTACCCGACAGAGATACCGGTTCCCGTCTTCGTAATGCGTGACAGAGTTGATGAGCATCTTTTCTGGTAGCGCTTCATTGAGCTGGTCTTGTGGCATTTTCTTATGGAATAACACGGTACCCACCTGAAGCGGAGCCAGCTTTGAGTTACCCACCAGCTCTACATCCAATAATGGAATGATGGCGATATGCTGATTGTTAAGCGCCTTTCGTTGCTCAACACTCACTAACACCTTGGCACCACTAGAACCATTAACGGCGGTCTTCATGCCTTCCACGGTATCCCAACTCACGTATGACTTATTGAGCAAGCGCTGATCTAGGTACCGCTCACCTAACATCACGTACCGGGAAAAGCTGTAGTCGGCGTTTGGATTGCCGTACTCGATCTTAAAATCCTCGGCCATGGTTAAGCGCTTGAGCGCTTTAAAATAGACCGTTCCCCGCGAAATAAAGCACGCTGCGCCATAGTCTCTTGCCATCGAGCGAATGAGCCTTGCTGGTGGCACGCCCGGTAACAAGTGATAGGTACCACCCCGCTCGAACGTATCCGCATCCACCTTTAAGCCGGGTAACAACTGAGAGAGAATGTCTTTCGGCTGTTTCTGGCTGAAGAATCGAGGCTTGAGCGCTGGCTGTTTTAAGGCGTGCGTCGATTTGGCAAAGCCATTGATCACCAATAGCCCTTCTTTCGCTTCAGGCTTGGCCACAACAAACGTTTCTATCCAAATCTCATCACCTCGCCCGCCCGGTTCGGCAAAGGTGATCTCTAGCTCCTGTCCTTCCCCTAGGTTGTAGTCGTCTCGATACGTGCCCGCTTGGTCCATTAGCGTTAGGATGAGTTTGACCCCTTCCATACTGGCGTTCTCGATATAAGCGCACGATTGAACGTGAGGCATAAAGATATCCTCACCTTCTACCGTTACCTTTTGGACAAAGAAATACTCACGCTCTTGGTTACTCAATGAAATCCCCCTCCATCAAATCAACCACAATCGGCTTTTGTATGAGTTCTTCCGCTTCGTAGACCTCGGCAACCACTTCGACACTAAACGGCAACGCCATCACACGATTAGATTCAAAGTCGAATTCTTCCGGTTCCAGTGCGGCCTCTCGTCGCCCTTCGATGGATATCGACACATTGAGCGGCACGCCCGCCAGCATCGTTTTAGCCTGAAAGGTATGCTTTAACCCTTGCTTGGTGTGACGTATCCACATCATCATGCCAAGGGCGAGACGGTTTAACGTTGGTCGGTTCCATGCAACGGCCTTTACCGTGTAGATGAGCTTCACAAAGGATTTATTGATTTGGGCGTAGGCTTTGCCGTCTTCCTTTTTCAACTCGCCATACCCGGTAAGGTCGCTGTAATCCACACCGTTAGAAAAGGTAAAGCCCGGCTCTCGAGTAATGAGGACCGCTGGCAATAACTCATTGCGTGGAATGGCGTTTTCTCCTGCCGCTAACTTGGCCACCAGCTTACGCACGAACTGTTGTGTGTCTGGTGCGCTTCCCATGTAGATCTTTCGGTTGCTTGGCTGCTCGGCAAATCGGGCAAACTCTTTGTTTTCTCTGCGTTCGGTATCCGTGACCACTAAAGAGCTAACCACCGCCTTGAAGAATCCCGCGACGGCACGGTCAACATCCTCCAAGTCGGTGTGCTCAGTGAGGCCCGTATAGATATTCACGTTCTCATTGAGGACCAATGACTCTAACGGACTGCTCATTGGCTTATACCTCGGTATCGTCTAGCTGGTAGTATTTGCGGCCCTTGGTAACAACAATGCAGTTATCCGCTCGATGCAACGTAATGTCGTATCGGTGAAAGTTTTGCTGTACTGGACGCACATAAGCCTCAATTGGCTGGTTTTTCTGGTAAGTGTTGCGCTTTTTGGTACCACTGGCTTTACCACTGCGGTTGCCTTCGTGAATTTGAATCACCAGCGTTTCGAATGGGACGTGTGCCAGCTCTGCCAGCCCTTCATCAAGATTGGTCATTTGATTTAAAACGTTGGCACTAACGGCCACATCAACAACGCGCCCTTTCACCTGTTCGAGTGTCGTCAATGACGCTTCATCTTCGCTATCAGGAAGGAAGTGGATCACCTGCTTTTTCACGCCATCATGCTTAGTTAGCGCTTGTGTTTCGTATTCTGGCCAGCCTTGCGAGCGCACGTTAAGTACCGTCATGGCAATTGGCCAGCCGTTAACGAGGTTTGGAAGTTTTTGAATGCAATCTTCTACAGAGAAAGCCTTTTTCATGGTTGCCACCTTTAAATAGCGAGTGTGGCGTTCTCTTAAGCGGGGAGCTTGTTTTTAATGTAACTCATCAATCGGTAAGCACGGAATCTTAATCCGTTCGGCATAGACTTTTTCAGCCATTGCGCCTTTTGATTGTTTGTAACCATCGAGCAATACAACGCAATCTGACGCTCTGACCATGGCAAGACCAATATCCATATAGGCTTCATCCGTTAACCCAAGTGGAAGCGTGGCGGGATTCAATACCACATAGCCGTGAGCCTTAAGATCTTCGGCCACCTCGTTAAAGGCGGGATGATTGTATTGCTCGATGCCTGTCATTGGTCCAGAGATATACACGACGGCCTTTGCTCTTGGTTGCTCGTAATTCATTACAGGTACGTTACTCCGTTGTTTTCAATTAATTCGTCTGCTTCGTTACCGTCATTGGTGCTCGGTTGAACTTCCATTTCTGTATTGGCTTCTGGTTCGCCGCTGGTGGCCGTTTCGTTCTCTGTCGCGCTTGGCTCTGCCTCAAAGTTTCTCAACGGCACGCAAGCGTATAGGTTGCCGACGTTCGCCGTACCAAAACCAAGTGATTGCTGTACATACCAGAAAACCGTTCTTATCCCGTCTGCGGTTTCTTCGTCCCACTCCAATGCCGATCCCCGAGGCACGCTATCACTCGCAATACGCAGTAACAGCACGCCGTCACCTTCACCCAAGTTGGCGGTACCACTGTCTTGAACAAAGAACGTCTCCATTTCGTCGGGACACTCCAACACGGCGACCTTTTCATAATCGGCGTACTCCAAGGTTTCTTGGTTAACGTCAATGTCTGTAACCTGATCCTCTTCATAGTGACCGCCACCAGCATTGGGCGCACTTTCTATCGGTCGATAAAGGAACGCCTCGAACGAATCCGGGGAGAGTGCAATAGCAGTTTGCCAGTCCTTACGGATAGCGGCGTTTAGTGCTTCATGGCCATGAAATCTGGCCTTTCTCATCGTCATTTCAATAACCCTTTCAAACGTGACGGCGTGACATTTAATTGCTTGGCGTAATCGTTGATTGCTTGCGCCTTGGTTTTGCCTTGGGCCTTGTAGCCATCAGCAAACGAGTTAAAGCCAAACACGATCATGTCTTTCATTTGCGTTAACTGGTTTTGCTGCTTCCGTAGTCTTCGCGCTTGGCGTTTTACCTTGTCGCTAGTCTTGCCTTGTGCGGCGAGTTTACGGTCCAGTGCCTTTTGAGCTTTTTGGTACTTGGCAAAGTCTCTATCCGCTTTGTTGCGGTCGGTCTGCTTGCCTCGGTTCGCTCGGCGTATCTGCGCTTGCGTTTTCTCATCAATGAATTGTGTCCGGTTGTCACTGCCAAACCCTACCTTGTCGGCCTGTGTCTTCATCTGCTTCACAAGCTGCCTTTGTATGGATGGCGTTTGCATCATCCGGGTAGCACGTAGGATGTGTTTACAAGCGACGCCCGCGAGCTCCGGGTTTCGGATCTTCGGAAAAGAAAACTCAGCTGGTGGCTTGATTTGGTAGTTACCCATCGTGGCGATGTATCGGTACCAGTATTGATGACGCCCACAATCACAATCTATCGAGATACGACCCGCACAAGCAGCCTTTACCGCCTTGGCATAATCCCCGTCAGGCGGCGACGCCATGTAGTCGTCCCACTCTTCCAAGCGCACTTTGACCCGGTGATGCTGGTGCTTTGAGACTTGAGAGGCATCAACCGACATAATGAGCTCATTGCCTTTAACCCCTTTTAGGTTGGCCCACTGCACCCCGGTACCATCGTCCACCCGGTTGTTAGAGCGGTCGATATCCACTTGGCGGGAGTTCTTTACCAAAAACGCATACACAATCCCGGCGGTTCGGGAGTCGTACTTCTTGGCCACCCCTTTACGAGATTTGTCGAACGCTTCTAAATCGGACTTGGTAAAGCCCATGCCCTTTGCTTTCTCACCAAGCGCCTTAAGTGCTTTGCTGGTTGGATTGTTGAACGTTCCACGATTCAGCGTGCGCTTGGCATTGCGGCGGTTTTTCTTTTGCGCCTTTTCAATCTGGTTAAAAAGCTGGTTAAACTTCTTGGCCGTCAATCCCGACGAGTCGAACGCGCCATTATCTAGCTTCTCGAACTTAGGCATGGCTACAGCCTCAACTCATCCATGAATTGCCGCATGGTTCGTCTCACCCATGCTGAAGGCGGTAGATAGATCGTCTCTCCTACTGGTAGCGGCTCGGTGGCATCATCCAGATCGCAAATCAACATAATGAGCCAACCTAAATCTGCGCTACCGTAATGGCGGTAACTGATCAGGTCCGGGCGAAACTCTTCATCAATCTTGACGTCGTACTCGGCCAGATCACTGTCGGCACTACTGACGTAATCCAGCACAATCCGGTAATAGGACGAACGCAATATATCGTCTTGGATGTTTAAGTCAGACAGGCGAGGCAAATCACTCATGCTCACCTCTCAACGCTCTCTCAAGCGGATCCGTTGACAGCATGCGCTCGTTGGTTGCTTTGATGATGTTAGAAAAGCGATTCATTGGACTTTGTTGCTGGTGGCCAGAGCCTTGCCCCAACACATTCAGAAAGTCAGAAAAGCTCTGTGCATCTCCAAGAGAGGGATTAACAGCGGTGTATACCGTGAGTAGCAACGCCACGCTTTCAGGCTTGATAGAGTGCCAATCAATGCGATATTGGACCTTGCCGTCGTTACCTCTCACCTCGTTATAGAGGGTTTCTGATATTTCCATCATGCCACCAGCATTGGCCGGGAATGAGATGGACTGAAATTTCTTGAGGTTTTGGTATGTCTTCATCGCCTCAACAACAATCGGTGTACCTGAAGCGGATTCACCATCCAAACGGACCGCCCGGCCATGTTTGGCAAAGTTCGGCAACACTTCATCAACGATCACGATAAAGCCTTGGCGTCTTAATGCGTCCAAGCGTTTGTGCAGTGTCTTATTAAGCTCTTTAATGTTGCTCGGTAGGTTTTTGCATTCAACAATGTGGACCGCGCCATCTTGAACACCAGACAGCATGAGGCGTGCTTTTCCGGTGGAAAGCGTGACAACGGCAATGCGCTTACGGGACATGAGCATATCCTTTAGTGAGCGCGTATTTTCTAGGTTGGGGCGTGATTAGTTTAGCATCAAACCCCGCAAACACATCAACTTTTACTTGTGTTTGTGGGGAGTGATTAGGAATTTATGGGTTAATCAAAAAGACCGACAGGAACGCTTATCCCGGCCATCTCATAGCAGCGTAAAACAAGCGATTGTTGAGTACCGTGAATGGCTTCCCAAGCACGCTTACCTCCGACCGTTCCGCGAGCGTGTACGGGAATTAAGTCAGGATATTGCTCGATCACTGCTTTGTCAGCTGGCGTGTCGTGGTGATGCGCACAAAGCGGTAAGCCTCTCGCGTGTGCCAGTTCTTTAGTGCGGCCATCAATATGATGATACGAAATAACCGGGTTCTCTCTTCCCTGTAGATAGCAAGCAATGCAAGGTAGCTTACAAATTGCGTCCATAATGCGCTTTTCTTCAGCGGTTGGTGTTCTACCTTTCAAGCCTCGACTAGCCTTAGCTGGCTTTTTGCTTTGAACTGGCTTAATTCTGCGGCTGGTGGCCTTTGTGCGGGCCCGCTCGCGTGCTTCCTCCCGCTTTTTGGCGATTTGTGCCTGATATTCTGGCGATTTAGCCTTAGCTATCGCTCTGTCTTGCTGGCGCTTGGCGGTAGCCAGTGCCTTTTTCCGCTGCCTCTCTTTAAACTCGGGATCTTTCTGCTTGGCCAATTGGCGTGCAATGGCCCTATCTCTGGCCGCTTTTTGCGCCTCTTGAGCCTTTTTTCGCTTCTCTTCTATTGTCTTCGCCATAAAAACACCTTACTATTTTGGCCATCAATGTGTCGCTTTGCTCGCGCTCATTGGTGTGTAGTTGGTCATGGTCTTTGCTTGGGCCTGACCATTAAAGAAAGCCGTGATTCATTTCACGGCTTTTTTTATGCTTGCGATTTATCGTGCTGCGCTGGTGGTAAAGGCCAGTGCTTTAGTCGCAAACTCTAACTCTGACTGCCAATGCGAAAGGCTTCGCTCAAGCAGCAACTTGCCATAAGGTGTCGAATAAACAGTGTGCTCGTCTGCTAGTAGTTCTTTCGCCCATGTGATCTGACCGTTTAGTTTCTCTACCAACACCTCAAAGTAAGCCCAATTCCCAAGAGCAAGCTTACTGAGTGATTCGCAACGCTGCGGATCAAGCATGACGGCCTCGGGTATTTCATTTTTCAAGAAGTCGTAAAGCTCAAGCCCGGCATCTGCAATGCTGTAGTCTTTGCGATCTGGCTTGCCGTTCTGTGGTACATACGTCCATTTGGCCAGCTCAAGGTCGGCCAGTTTGTTAAGCTCTCGGTAAACCTGTTGATGGCTTGCAGCCCATACCGGGCCGAGAACTTGAGTCAAGGTGTAACCGGATAAGCCTTCCTTTGCTGTCGCCAATGTCGCTAAGATGATCTCTTGTAGCGGGGATAGTTCATTAGGATTTGATTTCTTGTGTTTCTTGTTCATTTGCTTGCTCGCTTGTGTGTAGTTAATACTGCTTGTGTATCTCGCCTGTAGTGGCATCAATGAAGCCATGACAGACAAACTCAGCCTCGCTTGAGTAGTGGATCATGCGACCCTTTAAGGCTTTCTTGTTTCGCGCATGCCAGTGTTCGTACCCGGCACTAAACGCATACTGGTTGTTGCTGTAGTCGGCGTAGTGCAGATCGTTACCTAACCTCGCCTCTCTGACGCCAGCCTCCCAACTTGATAGAAAATCATCTCTTTGGATAAGCTTTAACGCTTGCCTCTCATCATCAAAAACACCCACCAGCTCAATAAGGCCAACGAATTGCATTTTATCAATGACGGTTTTGTCAAAATAACCAATATAGATTTCATCGTTTGGGATAAGTTCTACCTGTGGCGGTGTTTCGTATTCCGTTCCGTCCATAGGCATTGCTTCCATAAGCTCGATAATCAAGCTCAACTGCTTTTTGGGGATTGCCATTCTTCTTAACGTTGCTCAGTGCGTTAATCATCTGTTTCGTGAACGCTGAAGAGAAAGAAAACTTACTCATAACCTGCTTAACGTTATGGTCGTTTATCTCGCTCAAAGCAGCTTTCGCGGCCTCTTCCTTTCCATAGTGCTCAGTGATTGAAATGTGGTTCACATGGCCATTCAGAAAAACAGTGAAGGTCAGTATTGCTCCCTTTCTCGTCACTTCTAACCAATGCCCTTTGTCATTCAAAGAGAACGTGTACTTTTTCATCAAATAATGCACTTTCTGTTAGGAATTACGGCGAAGCATATCAGCGAGAGGATCTTAGTTCAATCATTTATTAAATTTAATGAATGCAGATCATATCAGCTTGCAACAATACACTTAATGAATTAAATTTACCGCCGATAGTAAAAAGCTGTTAGTAATTTAATGAGAGAAGAGGAAATAGTTTTGGAAGGAATAATTGTCCACATATGGCACTGCGATAAAGATATGGCATCTATGACCAGTCCCGACCAAACCATTGAGTGTGCATCCCAACAAGAAGCAACCTTAGCCATAGCGGAAGCAAAAGGGAATGGTGGGTACGCAGAAAGAATGAAGGAAAATCATTAATGGAAGCGTATACGATTGAAACCTTTGCAAAAAAATACTTTGGCACGGTTGCAGCGTTTGCAGAACATATAAACCGTCCTGCTAATTCTTTGTACCGATTGAGCAAAAAAGGTGCGGTCGTCGTACTCAAAGGCGACCGCATCACCTTATTCAAAAACGGGGAAGTCCACTCACTCTCTGAAAAGGCCACATGATGACCCCATTAGACAAGTTAAAACGGAACGTGGAAGCGACGAACTTTCACCGACACAACATCCAAACCATCGGGATTAGCATCATCTCAGTTGGGGAACTTGGATTTTCTTACACGCTAGGTGCATCACAATCGGGTTTACCTGATCTTATTGCAACGAACGTCTCACAAGCCGCTGCCCTGCATATCTTCAACACCATCTTTCAGAGCTGGTTGAAAGAAGGCTACCGAGATGGCCGTATTACTGATCTATTTGAATCCCCTGAATCCGGTCGGGATATGGCAATTTACATCAAGCCTATCGAGTATAACGATCACCTTATCGACAACTACGTTACTCAAGCCTACAAATTCTACAGAATGTTACCGGAGTTCGTGAGCCCTAAGCATGGCATTCGATACGTGCAAGTGTTTGCCCCTGACAACCAAGGGAAGACGCAGTTTGAGGCGGGATTCAATATGCAGTATCACCAAATGCTGGTGGAAGAACCAATAGGCAACCTACAGTAAGGCCACTACACACCATGAACCGAATGAGCAACCTACCCCACGTTAAAAAGCCCTGCCGAGACTGTCCATTCAAAAAGGACGCTCTAAAAGGCTGGTTAGGACGGGAACGCATGACAGAGATACTAGAATCAGATCGATTCGTCTGTCACAAAAAGCGACACTTACAATGCGCTGGACACATGATTATTAGCGGAATGGACAATCAATTTGTTCGACTCGCTACCGCCTTGGGTATCTCTCTAGAACTAACAGGCCATGAGCTTGTCTTTAACACCAAACAGGAATGTATCGATCACCATGACCACAATCAAAAAGCGTAAGCACAAACTCGACGCGCATCGAGACAGGATCTTAAGCGGCCTAAAGCAAGGCAAGAAGAAGATCGATATATTGCGAGAAATTACCGTTATCACTGGCCAAAGCATTACGCCCCAAACGCTGCGTAACTGGCTTAAAGAGAATGGCGAGTCTTAGTCTATGGATATCGAGACAATCAAACGTGTAGCACCGGAGGGAGCCAAATATTGGAGCCCTGCCGTTGAGCAATACTTTTCTAGTAGCTTCATCAACTTATCGAGCGCTTTCAAAGGCCGATTCATTACGGTTGCACCGTCAGAACGTGCCGAACTCATCCCTTTATACTGATACACCACCAGCCTTTTTACCTAACAATGGTTGATTTTTGTCCACTTGAGCATTAAGGTGTAAATTGTAGCTTGAAAGCTACGTAGCTTTTAAGCTACTATACTTGGTATGAACTTTACCGTTCTACGCACTAAAGTCTTTAGTGACTGGCTGACGAATCAAAAAGATCGTCAGGCGCGAGGTTCAATCGCCGCGCGCGTGCAAAGACTAACCCGAGGATTGACTGGCGATGTGAAGCCCGTAGGAAACGGAATCAGCGAACTACGAATTCACATTGGCAAGGGTTACAGAGTCTATTACAAACTACGTGGTAATGAAGTCATTGTGCTTCTATGTGGTGGAGATAAGAAGACTCAATCAAAGGACATTGAAAAAGCGAAAGAGCTTGCAAAAGAACTTGATTTGTAATCATACCGAAAAGCCAGCTAACCACTGGCTTTATCTTCAACCTCGGATTAAATACTATTTATTGGGAGATACTATAACCATGTCAAAAAACACAGCCATGCTCGCAGAGTTCGACCCTGCCGAGTATCTAGATAGCCCTGAATCAATTCAGGCGTATATCAACGAGGCTGTTGAAACTGGTGATGCAGCCTTTATCAGCGAGTCTCTAGGCGTCGTTGCAAGAGCACAAGGCATGACAGATCTTGCCGCTCAAACAGGATTGTCTCGCGAGACTTTATACCGAACTCTAAGTTCCAAAGGAAATCCAAACCTTAAAACATTGCTATCTATCGTCACAGCTCTTGGTTTATCCTTTAGCTTCACGACTAAACAGCATGCATAAGCCCCTAGCCTAGTGCAAGGGCAAAAAGAAAAAGCCCCGGCCTTAGCGTTGGGGTTTTTTTATGAACAAACCGAAAGGGAGAAGCATGAACATTCAAGCTCTAAAAACCCTATCAAATGAAATTCACACAGCGATGCCTTTTGCTTCAAGAACCCAACTCGAAGCGGCATCGAAGCTTTCGGCTTTGTTGCTTAAATCGATGGAACTAAATCAAGAAGCTACGATCTGATCGGCTACACCCATCAATCGTCGTAGTCTCATG
>NZ_VHSQ01000014.1:0-88514 GCF_013048515.1 Vibrio sp. 1-2 (7-a) | reverse complement strand
GTGATACCACTGCGGAGTGGTAGTTCAGTTGGTTAGAATACCGGCCTGTCACGCCGGGGGTCGCGGGTTCGAGTCCCGTCCACTCCGCCACTTATATTAAGCCTCAGTCGAAAGACTGGGGCTTTTTCGTTAATGCGAGTATATTTTTCCCTTCAATCGAATGAGTCCTGCGGAAAGGCCTATTAGTAGCCCGGAACCGCTGCCACTTATATTAAGCTTCACTTGAAAGACTAAGATTTTTGGTATCTGTAGGACCAGCTTTCTCTGTAACCAAGTTGCACAATTCTAGTTGAATGTAATCTTGCCCATTTCTCTACAGATTCGAGCCTATAGTAAATGCTGGGGACTGATGGGTTATGCCGGTCATTAGGCCAGAGAATTCGCATAAGCTAGCTCGTATTCTGCATTCTTGTCACTGCGTATTTCGTTAACGCTCCTCTCTAATAAGAGTTTTCTACTGCTACTTCGCAAATATTCATCGTTCTAGTGTTCTGGATAGTCCCTAGGAGAATGGATTACTGGAGTTTGTTACCGCTAGTCTGATTTAGTCATTGGAAGAGAATGAGCGTCTAGACTGTTAAGAGAATAAAGTCATTCGAACATTCATGTCTTTTAGAAAACTTTGTTTTCTTTGCTGATCTTGCTAGTAAAGATTAACCTAAGAGGAGTTCTCGTAGGAGTAAGTTTGATGATGCAACAAATAAAAAATGAAACCTTGAAATCCGTATTTAAACAATGGTCTTCCGAAGAGGGAATTGTGGTCATCAACCCTGCAACTGAGCAAGAGTTAGTTCGACTAAAGCCCAGTGCTCTTGAGGAATTAGATGACATTATTGGTAAGTGTAAAACCGAGCAAATTCGCTGGGCAAAGTTAAGTGCTAAAGAGCGCTCTCGTCGCTTGAAAAAGTGGTATCAATTACTCCTTGATAATGCAGAAGACATTGCCACAATTATTACCTTAGAGCAGGGAAAACCATTAACCGAGAGTAAAGGGGAGGTGATGTATGGCGCCTCTTTTGTCGAGTGGTTTTCAGAAGAAGCCAAACGTGCTTATGGCGAAGTTATACCAGCCCCCACGACAGATCGACGTCTGTCTGCTATTCGCCAGCCTGTAGGGGTATGCGCTGCAATTACGCCGTGGAACTTCCCTATTGCGATGATTACAAGAAAAGCAGCACCAGCCCTAGCGGCAGGCTGTGGTATGCTGATTAAACCCTCTGAGCTTACCCCTCTTACTGCAATTGCTGTTGTTGAATTAGCTTATCAGGCAGGAATCCCAAAAGAACTGCTTCCTGTGGTGGTATCAGAGCAGGCAGCTGAGTTTGGCCTAGTACTAAGTACTGATCCTAGGATTAAGAAAGTTTCTTTTACGGGCTCTACGCGAGTCGGGAAGATTTTGATGAAACAAGCCAGTGACTCTGTCAAAGCGGTTTCGATGGAGTTAGGTGGTAATGCACCTTTTATTGTTTTTGACGATGCAGATTTAGATGTGGCTGCGGAAGGGCTTGTCGCTTCGAAGTTCCGTAATGCAGGGCAAACATGTGTTTGTACCAATCGGCTGTATGTCCATGAAGATGTAAAACAAGCTTTTATTGAAAAAGTATTGTCGAAGTTAAACAAATTACAGCTTGGTAATGGTTTAGAGAAAGGTGTCACATTAGGTCCTGTTATTACGATGGCTTCTAAACATCGCCTAGAGGCAGTGATCGATCAAGCCGTACAAGAAGGAGCTTCTATTGCCAACTCTCCACAGAGGCGCCCTGGGCGCTTTATGGAGCCCGTTCTTTTGGATAGCGTCAAGCAGCATATGTCGATTGTTCAGCAAGAGCTATTCGGGCCTGTGTTACCTATTATTACCTTTGAGAATGATGAACAAGTTCTCGGAATGGCGAATGACACAGAGTATGGTTTGGCTTGTTACTTCTACACGAATAACTTCAAGCGTATTGTTGCTTTCAGCGAAGGTCTGGAATACGGCATGGTTGGTGTCAATGAGGGGATTATTTCTACTGAGGTGGCCCCGTTTGGTGGAGTGAAAGAGTCAGGAGTTGGCCGAGAAGGTGCGAAACAAGGGCTCGATGAATATTTGGAGACAAAGTATATTTGTCTCGGTGGTTTAAGCTGAGTTGGTTGATTTAAGCAAAAAGCTGGGTTTTACCTGGCTTTTTTGATCTGGGAGATGTGTGCCACCCACTATGATTATTATTTATTGGTGAACATTGCTTATGGAGGGACTATCGATAGAAAGCAGAGTTGTTGGTGAGCAGATATTCCACTCTAAGTTAAGAGATGCCTTCAAGGTAATGATCTAAACTCTGATTTTCTTTCCTGAGTGACATGAGTAGAAAAGAGTTTGACTTTAAACCAATGCAAAAAAGCCGTATCAAGAGATACGGCTTTTTCTAATATGGCTCCTCCTACTGGACTCGAACCAGTGACCTGCGGATTAACAGTCCGTCGCTCTACCAACTGAGCTAAGGAGGAACAAATTTTAATAAGTGGTGCCGACTACCGGAATCGAACTGGTGACCTACTGATTACAAGTCAGTTGCTCTACCTACTGAGCTAAGTCGGCACATTTTCGTTAATAAGTAATCGACTTACTAACTGAAAAATGGCTCCTCCTACTGGACTCGAACCAGTGACCTGCGGATTAACAGTCCGTCGCTCTACCAACTGAGCTAAGGAGGAATTGTCTTTTTAAAAGAATAAATGGTGCCGACTACCGGAATCGAACTGGTGACCTACTGATTACAAGTCAGTTGCTCTACCTACTGAGCTAAGTCGGCACACTATATTCTTTAACTATTGTTCGTGCTAAGCACCAACAATTAATAAATTGTGGTGCCCGGAGGCGGAATCGAACCACCGACACGAGGATTTTCAATCCTCTGCTCTACCGACTGAGCTATCCGGGCGACGAGGTGTATTAAACGGTTTTTCGGCTCTTAGGTCAACCATAAAATTAAAATAAAATATCGTTTGATGAAAATGTGCTCGGAGTGGGCTGTTTTTATGCATTTTTGATACAAATACACCATTAACTAAGCTTTCTTTAATGGAGAGATAGGAGTTTGAAAGTAGAGTAAATGGATAAAAACAAAAAAAGCACGCTTGAAAACGTGCTTTATACTAAACAATTGACTTTAACCTAGTGCTTTACAGAGAACTTGTTTACCCAACCTTCTAGCTCATCTGCCAGCGAAGCTAAACTTTGAGTGCTTGATTGGCTCTCCGTTACCACAGAGTTGAGCTGGCTTCCGCTTTCCTCGATAAGATTGACGCGCAGCGCAATATCATCGCTAACCTGAGTTTGTTCGGCTGCTGCGGTCGCGATCTGCTGACTCATTGCGGTGATAGATTCTAACGCCGTTACAATTTGCTGCAGAGCTTCAGAGGCATTCTTAGACTCTGTTACTGTGCCCTCACTGGTTTCTGCACACACTTCCATTGTGTGAATAGCGTTACGGGAACCTTCTTGCAGGTTGGAGATCATATGCTGAATCTCTTTAGTGCTATCTTGTGTTCGGCCTGCCAGGTTACGCACCTCGTCGGCAACAACGGCAAAGCCTCGACCTTGCTCTCCGGCACGTGCTGCTTCAATGGCAGCATTGAGTGCGAGTAAGTTTGTTTGCTCTGCAATATCGCCAATTACATCGAGCACTTTCACTATACTATTTACATCCTGATCTAGATCGGCGACCGCTTTACTTGCAGTATTTAATTGAGAAGCCAAACCTTGAATGTTTTCAACAGTACTGTGAATCAGCTTCTGAGTATGCTGACTTTGTTTATCGGCTTCGTCTGTGTTGTTTGCTGTATCACTTGCCGAGTTGGCAACATGGTTGGCTGAAGATGCCATTTCAGTCATCGCAGTGGCAATCATTGCTGTTGACTGCTGCTGAGATACGGTGAGATCGGCAATCGTATTTGAGCGAGATTCTACGGCAGATAACTCAGCGCGCAGTGCGTGCATGGATTTCTCAAGGTTTGTCACCATGCTGGCTAGCGATTGACTCATATCTTGCACCGCACGATAGATACTTCCTCTCGGCGCCACTGCATCAAAACTGGTCTGAATGTCGCCTTGTGCGACAGCTTGAACGGCTTTGCGCACATCGTTTGGCTCTCCACCAAGTAGATTGAGCATCTTGCGAATCGAGATTATCAGGCCACCGAGAATACTCCCCGCGATAACTAAACACAGTACAAGCTGCCATTGAGCGGTAGCCCAGAAGCGAGCATTCACCTCATTAAAGCCGATCCCTGTACCTACAACCCAGCCCCAATGTGGTGTTTTCTCGGCAATAGAGTGTTTTTCTTCAATGCTTCCGTCGGCCTGCTTTTGACTCCAAGTATATTCGATGATTTGACCTGTTTTGCGCCCCAAAACATCTAAGATAAGTTGGCCGACGCTGTTGCCATCTCCATCACGAAAGTCGTGAAAGCTTGTTCCATGTAATTGAGGGTCAAGCGGAGCTGCAACAAAAATCATGTTCTCATCTGCGACATAAACGTATTCGTTGTCTTTGTAGATATTATTACGGAGTAGGCGAGTGGCTAATGATTTCGCTTCGTCCTCTGGCATTTTGCCTTCGATAGCCATTTTTTCTACTTCGGTAAGAATGCTGTACGCACTTTTGAATAGCTCAGTAACCCGAGCTTTGTTATCAAGGTTACTTGCGACGCGAAGTGTCCATAAGCCCGTTGCGGTCAGTGCTAGGAGTGCTAGCAATATGATCGCAGATAATAAATAGGCTTGAGTTTTTAGTTTCATATTTAGCTCACAAATAAAGTGTCATCACTATGCAAGGCATAGCTAAAAGAAGAAATGTAATAACTCGGGCATCTTAGTGAAGATGAATATGAGCGCATACTAGTGCGTATTGAAATTATGATGAGGATTAAATTTTTAGCGTAAAATAAGTGTTTTTTAGAGATTGGGCTTAATATTTTGCGATGCTAGAAACAGAGAAACAGAGAAACAGAGAAACAGAGAAACAGAGAAACAGAGAAACAGAGAAACAGAGAAACAGAGAAACAGAGAAAATGAAATGAGCGTAGGGCAGATGCCAAAAAGCCGCATCAAAAGATGCGGCTTTTTAAAAATGGCTCCTCCTACTGGACTCGAACCAGTGACCTGCGGATTAACAGTCCGTCGCTCTACCAACTGAGCTAAGGAGGAATTATTCGTGTATCGTGTTTAGCAATGACACCAAATAATGGTGCCTCGAGGCGGAATCGAACCACCGACACGAGGATTTTCAATCCTCTGCTCTACCGACTGAGCTATCGAGGCAAAAGAATGGTGCCGACTACCGGAATCGAACTGGTGACCTACTGATTACAAGTCAGTTGCTCTACCTACTGAGCTAAGTCGGCACACTTTATTCTTTTTAGAAGAGATGAACTCTTCGTTTTAAGAATCTCATTTTCATGAAATTCTTGAATTTGGCTCCTCCTACTGGACTCGAACCAGTGACCTGCGGATTAACAGTCCGTCGCTCTACCAACTGAGCTAAGGAGGAACTATCCTGTTTTGTGTCTTGCCAATGATTTAAATTAAGCAAGCGCACCAAATATGGTGCCTCGAGGCGGAATCGAACCACCGACACGAGGATTTTCAATCCTCTGCTCTACCGACTGAGCTATCGAGGCAAAAGAATGGTGCCGACTACCGGAATCGAACTGGTGACCTACTGATTACAAGTCAGTTGCTCTACCTACTGAGCTAAGTCGGCACGCTTTATTCTTTGTGCTTTTGTCCGTGTTATAACATTTCGTTAAGACACCAACAAATCAAATTGTGGTGCCCGGAGGCGGAATCGAACCACCGACACGAGGATTTTCAATCCTCTGCTCTACCGACTGAGCTATCCGGGCGACGGAGCGCTATTAAACGGATTTTCCCGCTTTGCGTCAACCACTTTTTTTAAATAATTTCAAAAAAGTGCTTGTTCGAACGCTTTTTATTCAACTATCACTACAAAGTTTGCTTTGAGTTAAATTCCTTTTTGAAATTTGTAACTTTTTCTAGGTAACGACGTGCTTCTGCGTTCGGATGTTTCTTAGTTAGTGCCCAATAAACTTGGTTGGGTTGCAACGAATTAAGATCTTGCATTGCGCGTTTGCGATCGCTGCGATGGAATGTGTTTAAAACACCTCCAGTACCACCATTGTAAGCGGAAATCATACTGTACTCGAGAGAGGTAGGGTGATGGACTTCTCTTAAATAACGATTTTTTAAAATGTAGAAATACGCAGTACCGGTATCGATGTTGTTTTCTGGATTAAACAAATATTCCGGGCTTGGTTGGCCTGAGCGCTTTTTCACGAGCTTGAATACGTCTCGACCGGCGGTTTTAGGTACAACTTGCATTAAGCCATACGCATTTGCCCAACTTACTGCGTACGGGTTGAAGCTGCTCTCGGTTTTAATAATGGCGTATATCAAATCTTCTGGAATATCGTATTTCTTGGAAGCTCGGCGCACGATATCGGCGTATTGGTAGCTGCGTGTTGAAAAATGGTCTTCAACCATGGGGATTTCGACGTAATACGCTTTCTTGAAATCAACGTCTTTGGTCTTGATTTTGTTTGCGATGAGATACTCCGCAAATCGGTTTGCCCGCCAAGACCACTGAATTGGCTTATTGTCTTGATCGACAACTTGTTTATACAGAAATGGTTGCCCTTCTAACGTGATTCCTTTTGAGGAGAACAAGTCGACGTGAGCTGGATCGTCTGGCGTGAGTAAGGTAGTGACAATCGCCTCTTTGAGGTGCTTTTGGGGCTCGGTCGGTGATACGGTTTCAATCGTGATCACGCCTTTGCGAAAGTCGACTTCGGCACGGCTAAGGTAGTTATCGATATATTTGACGTAATTACTTTTGCCTGCGTACTTAATTTCTTTTTTACCCCAGCGCTTTTGAATATTACCAGAGAAACTATTGATCAGGGCATCCAACGCGGCGGTATCTTTTTCAAATTGTCCAGGTAGCTCAGCTAAGTTATTGGCAAAACGGTTTGTGGGCTCGTAGTTGACGTCATAAATCTTTTCGACGAATTCACGGCTACAGCCAGCCATTAAAAGTGCGGCAGCAATAAAGACAATTTTTTTCATAAGTATCAGGGCTATTGAAGGTAATAGAAAAATGACACCACAAGTGGTTGTGATGTCATTGTTTTAACTCAAGCGACTTTATTCGCTCGGCGGTGTGTAACCTTCGATATGAACGTCTTTTCCTTCAAAGAGGAAGTTTACCATTTCTGTTTCGATCAGTTTTCGGTGCTCTGGATCCATCATGTTGAGTTTCTTTTCGTTGATCAACATGGTTTGTTTGTGTTGCCACTGAGCCCACGCTTCTTTCGAGATGTTGTCGAAAATGCGTTTACCTAGTTCACCAGGGTAAAGTTGAAAGTCTAGACCTTCGCCTTCTTTTTTTAGTCGAGCACAAAATACAGTGCGGCTCATAATGACTCCTTGTATTCAATTAACGAAGTTCGTGGGGTAGCGCTTCCAGCAATAGTTTTACTGGCGCGGCTAAACCGACTTCTTCAGGTTTAGATAAGTTATACCAAAGACCTTTGTTGCCTTCCATTATCACGTCCGGTTGCTTTGATAAATCAATCAAAATTGGCGTGATATCGAGGTGGTAATGGCTAAAGGTATGGCGAAAGGTAATCAGTGTTTGCTGCTGCTTGATATTGCTGGCTTGAATGCCACGTTGATCCAGTAGCAATTCAATGTCGCTTTCTACATCCACATGTTCGGTTTGTGGGAAGCAAAATAAGCCACCCCAAATGCCTGTTTGTGGTCTTTGTTCTAACCACACTTCATGACCATTTTCGGTGTTGTGGTGAAGCATTACAAAACGAGTTTGCTTGATTGGCTTGTTTTTTTTCGGTTTTTTACCCGGGTAGTCGAGCACATTGCCTTGTTGTTTTGCCACACACAGATCCGCAACAGGGCAGAGGCTACATTTGGGTTTGCTGCGTGTGCAGACCATCGCGCCCATGTCCATCATTGCCTGGTTATACTTATCTACGTCCGTTTGTGGGGTATGCGTTTCGGCAATTTCCCACAGCTGGTTTTCAACCTTTTTTTGTCCTGGCCATCCTTCGACTGCGAAACAGCGGGATAGGGTGCGCTTCACGTTGCCATCAAGAATCGCATGTGGTTGTTTATACACAGACGATAAAACGGCGGCTGCGGTAGAGCGGCCAATCCCCGGTAAGGCGTTCATTTTCTCTATATCAAGAGGAAACTCACCATTGTATGTAGAGGCGACCTCTTGTGCTGCTTTGTGAAGGTTACGGGCTCGGGCGTAATACCCTAAGCCAGTCCAAAGGTGCAGGACTTCATCTTGCTCAGCATTGGCAAGATCGATCACGGTTGGAAAACGCTCCAAGAAACGTTGGTAATACGGAATAACCGTAGTGACCTGAGTTTGCTGAAGCATGATTTCAGACAACCAGACACTGTATGCGGTCTTATTTTGTTGCCACGGAAGATCTTTTCTTCCATATGCGTCATACCATTCTAGGATGGCACTGGCGAAAGGTGTCACGACTTGCTCTATATTCTATTATTGGTTAGGTGCAAAATTGCACCACATAATGGGCAAGAAGTACAACGGATAAACAGTAGGGATATAAAGAGGTGTGCTATTGCTTTTGGGCTGCCATAGGCCAAGAGCTCAACAAATACTTGCACCTCAGTAAATTCTTTGGATAATCCCCGCTTTGATTAATCAATGTGCAGGCAAAATCAATGAGTGAAGTAACCACTAACGAATACAACGAAGACGGAAAGCTGATCCGCAAAATCCGCAGCTTTGTGCGCCGTGAAGGGCGTTTGACTAAAGGTCAAGAGAGCGCGATGAATGAATGCTGGCCAACGATGGGTATTGACTTCAAAGCTGAACTTCTCGATTGGAAAGAAGTGTTTGGTAACGACAACCCCGTTGTACTAGAGATCGGTTTTGGTATGGGTGCTTCATTGGTTGAAATGGCAAAGAATGCACCAGAGAAGAACTTCATTGGTATCGAAGTACACAGCCCAGGTGTTGGTGCTTGTCTTGCGGATGCGCGTGAGGCGGGAGTTACTAACCTGCGTGTGATGTGCCATGACGCAGTGGAAGTGTTTGAGCATATGATTCCAAACGGCAGCCTATCGACACTGCAGTTGTTCTTCCCAGACCCTTGGCACAAGAAACGTCACCACAAGCGTCGCATCGTTCAATTAGGTTTTGCTGAAATGGTTCGTGAGAAGCTGATCCCTAATGAAGGTATTTTCCACATGGCGACAGACTGGGAAAACTACGCAGAGCACATGATTGAAGTTATGAACCAAGCGCCAGGTTTCGAAAACATTGCTAAAGATGGTGATTTCGTTCCTCGTCCAGACGACCGTCCTTTAACGAAGTTTGAAGCTCGTGGTCACCGTCTTGGTCACGGTGTGTGGGATATCAAATATAAGCGTATCGCGTAACTAGAGGAGTTCATGGGATGTACCATTACGCGATATTAGCGAATCCGGGTCATAACCGAATTTACTTTGATAGCGCAATGACCATTGCCTGTTCAGAGCTAAAAGCAATTTTAGCTTCACAAGGCGTGGATGTGACAGAAATTGGTAGTAAAGAGGTTGGCTTACCTGCAGCGTTGGTGTTTTCTTGTCAGGAAGCTCTAAGCGATGAGCAGACGCGAAGAATCGCAGCCTCTTCGATTTACTATGCACTATTTGAAGTGCGCGAAGATGGTTTACTTCGACCAATTCAAGCGCCAGCGTTCAATACTTTCCCGGAAAGCATGAGTCAGATTCTGCGTTATACCGGGAAAACAAACGAGCAGTTTACTCGCTTGATGGTGAATATCGGCATTAGTGCGTCCAATACGGGAAGTAAACAACTGACCTTAATGGATCCAATGTGTGGTAAAGGTACAACCTTGTTTGAAGGCTTGATCCATGGTTTGAACGTGGTGGGGGTAGAGATCAATGCCAAGTGGGTGCAAGAGATCCAGACCTTTATCGTTAAGTTCATGAAGAATGGCCGCTTTAAGCACAAAGTGAGCAAAGAAAAGCGCACTGCGGGTGGCAAGAAAGTGGCGGATGGTTTCGTGGTTGAAGCTGCAGCAAATAAAGAAGATTACAACCAAGGCAATCTTCAGTTTATGAAGCTGTATTCGGCTGATACACGTATCGCTGATCAAGTCGTGAAAAAGAACTCAGTTGATGTGATGGTGTCTGATCTGCCTTATGGTGTGCAGCACGGCAGCAAAAATGCCAAGGACAGCAAACTGAACCGCAGCCCACTAGAGCTTTTAAAAGAGGCTCTGCCTGCATGGAAAGTGGTACTGAAAAAACAAGGTTCAGTGGTGTTGTCTTTCAATGAATTTACGTTGAAATGGAAAGACGTCGCGGCATTATTTGAAGAGCAAGGTTGGAAGGTACTTTCAGAAGAGCCTTACATCGGTTATCTTCACCGTGTTGATCAATCTATCAACCGCAATATTATTGTGGCAGTAAAACCATAATCGACTTGAGTCGAACGAACCCTATGGAAAAGCCAACGACACGTTGGCTTTTTTTACCTCTGAGCTCAACGAGTTCTCTTGTAAATAGAAGGTAGAGAATGAAACCGACAGTGGAAATTTTGACAGATATTTTGGCGGAAGTGCGCCCTTTAATCGGCCAAGGCAAAGTGGCTGATTACATTCCTGCTCTGGCAAAAGTACCCAGCAACAAGTTAGGTATTGCGGTATACACCAACGAAGGTGAGGTTATTAAGGCGGGCGATGCCGATGAACCTTTCTCTATCCAATCTATTTCAAAAGCATTGAGCTTGACGTTGGCGATGTGCTTGTACAAGCAAGAAGAAATTTGGTCTCGAGTGGGAAAAGAGCCTTCGGGGCAGGCATTTAATTCGCTAATCCAGCTAGAAATGGAGCAAGGTATTCCTCGCAACCCTTTTATTAATGCTGGAGCGATAGTTGTGGCGGATCTGTTGCAAACTCGCTTATCTGCACCTCGTCAGCGCCTATTGGAATTTGTACGTCAGCTTTCTGGTGATACTCATATTGTGTATGACAAAGTCGTCGCGGCATCCGAAATGATGCATGGTGATCGTAATGCGGCGATTGCATATCTCATGCGTTCGTTTGGCAACTTCGAAAATGAAGTGATTCCAGTACTACAAAACTACTTCCACGCTTGTGCGCTGAAGATGAGTTGCGTCGATTTGGCTAAAACGTTTAGCTATTTAGCAAACAAGGGCACATCGGTACAAACGGGTAAGCCTGTAGTTTCTCCTGTGCAAACCAAACAACTTAATGCACTGTTAGCAACGTGTGGCCTGTATGATGGCGCGGGCGAGTTTGCTTATCGCGTTGGTATGCCTGGTAAGTCTGGTGTCGGTGGTGGCATTATCGCGGTAGTACCTGGCGAAATGACCATCTCAGTATGGTCTCCAGAGCTTGATCCTTCAGGTAATTCGCTTGCGGGTACTAAGGCGCTTGAACTGCTCTCAGAGCGAATTGGCCGTTCGATTTTCTAATGTTGAATGTTCTATATAAAAAGCCTCTCAATTGAGAGGCTTTTTTGTTTTTGGGCTGCGTTACTCTTCGCTTTCTTCGGCCATAAAGGCTTCGAGCAAGTCATTAAGGAAGAGCTTCCCTTTTTCAGTAATTTGCCAATGAGTGGCGGTTTCACTCAAGTAGCCCATTTCTAACGCCCAATCAATAGTTTCTTGAATCGTACTGAGCGGCAAGCCTGTGGTGTCCACGTAATCTTGCTTCGGGCATGCTTCCATTAAGCGGAATCGGTTCATAAAGAACTCGAATGGACGGTCTTCATCCGCGACGATATGTTCTGTATGCAGATAAGGTTTGACCATATTTTGATAAGCCGCTAAATAGCCACGCGGGTGTTTTACCTTTGTCGTTCGAATAATACGCCCGTCGGTAAAACTGAGTTTGCCATGAGAGCCACAACCAATACCAAGGTAATCGCCAAAGCGCCAGTAGTTGAGGTTGTGCTGACACTGATAGCCCGGCTTGCTGTAACCCGAAATTTCATATTGCACATAACCCGCGGCTGCAAGTTTTTGGTGTCCGAGCTCGAAAATATCCCACAAATCATCATCATCAGGTAGCGTTGGTGGCTTGTAGTAAAACATGGTGTTTGGCTCGATAGTGAGCTGATACCAAGAAAGATGCGGCGGTGCCAACTCAATCGCTTTGTCCAAATCTGCCAAGGCTTGTTCGATGCTTTGATCTGGTAAGCCGTGCATGAGATCGAGGTTAAAGCTGTTCAAACCGATTTGGTGCGCCAGCTTAGCAGCATTGACGGCTTCGTCTTGGCCGTGAATGCGCCCCAAACGCTCAAGCTTCTGTTGCTCAAAGCTTTGCACGCCGATAGAGATACGCGTTACACCAGCTTTGCGGTAGCCAACAAAACGCTCTGCTTCGATGGTGCCTGGGTTCGCTTCCATGGTGATCTCAATTTCTGGCTTAAACGGAATACGCGCTTCAATGCCCTTAAGTAGACGCTCGATGCCTTCTGCCGAAATCAAACTCGGCGTACCACCACCAATGAAGATTGAATGCAGTGGACGTGGCGCTTCGTTAAGGCGGTATTTCTCAATGTCAGTATCCAAATCTTCTAGAAGGGCACTGATGTACTCTTCTTCTGGAATCTCGGTTTTGAGCGCGTGAGAGTTAAAGTCGCAATACGGGCACTTTTGTACACACCAAGGGATGTGTACATACAAGCTGAGTGCTGGGGGCGTTAACATGGTCTAATTCGCTCGTGATTACTGAGACACTTGCTCAGACAGTTGAGCAAACAACGACTTGAGCGCTTTACCGCGGTGAGACAGTTGTTTTTTACGTGCAGGTTCAAGTTCGGCTGACGCACAGTTGTTTTCAGGAACAAAGAAGATTGGGTCGTAGCCAAAGCCATTTTCACCGTGCGCTTCAGTTAGAATGCGGCCTTCCCATTTTCCGTGGCAGACGATAGGCGTTGGGTCGTTCTCGTGGCGCATGAGGACTAATACGCAGTGGAAACGTGCTGTACGTTCTGCTTCTGGTACGCCTTCCATTGCCGATAGCAATTTTTCTAGATTCTCTTGATCAGATGCGTTCTCGCCTGCGTAACGTGCAGAGTAAATGCCCGGAGCGCCTTTTAAGAAATCGACTTCTAAGCCAGAGTCGTCAGCAATCGCAGGAAGCCCTGTTTCTTGTGCGGCATGGCGAGCTTTAATGATTGCGTTTTCAATGAACGTTGTACCCGTTTCTGCTACTTCCGATACATTGAATTCACTTTGCGCTAATACTTCAAAACCGAAGTCAGACAATAAATCTGCCATTTCACGAACTTTGCCTTGGTTACCGGTTGCTAGCACAATTTTTTTCATGGGAATCTCTTTTAATAGTGATAGAGGAGAACAAATCGTTCTCCTCTAGATATTCTTTAACTAATAAGTGGTTTTTAGCCTGCTTAGATCCAAAAGCTTTTGGATCATCACAACCCAATTACTCTTCAACATAAAACTTCTGGGTGAATTTAAGCTTACCAGAGCCTTTGTTTCCAGCTTTTACGTCAATATCGAAAGTAAAAGTTTCTTCGTGGGTAATTGGCAGTTCGGCTAAATAGTATATCGCATTGCCTTCTTTGACTTCACGAAAGGACAAGGTCTGAGTTTGGCCGATGAGGTTTTTCGCGCGTCCAGCAATTTTTGCTTCTAATGCAGGTTTACCCAATGAAGCTCTATCTAGCACGCTAATATTAACCACAGCGAGGTATCCATTACGCTTGATATCGTAGCTACGTGCGACTTTCGGTGTTAAGAATGTCGAGTTAAACGCGACATAGTGTACTTCGATATCTTTCATATTTTTAAACTGATCGGCGAAGCTTGGTAACGACAATAGGCTGATCAGTAATGCGGTAATCCATTTGCTCATTGTTACTTCCTCAAAGCACTTGTTATAAAACAACCATAGCCGCAATTTTACCTTGGTCACGGGGTAAAAATGCGAACTCAGTCATTGGTACTAGTAAGTGTGGTACAAAATTGTAAATAAAAAGCCATCATAAGATGGCTTTAATTTCTGTCGGTATCTGGGTAGGTGATTCTATCCGAATTTGTTTGTGCCGTCCTAATTCACCTTTTTCTATGTGAACCAAACCCTTAGCGATTTTAAACTGCTTGGCTAAGAACTTAGTTAGGTGCGCATTAGCTTTGCCATCGACAGGTGGAGCAGTAATGGCGATTTTGAGCTCTTCACCATGCAAGCCAACAATTTTATCGCGGCTTGCTTTAGGTTGAATATAGAGCTTTAGGATGATGTCCTCGCCATCTTGCCAAACTGCGGCTGACATTATAACTGGAACCAAATTGGACCAATGATATCACCCATCAAGAAGTTCGCGAACTGCAAGCCGATAAACAGCACCAGTACGCTCAAATCAAGACCACCAATAGCCGGAATAATACGACGGATTGGTGCGCACATTGGCTCGGTTAATTGATGGAATACGTACTCGATAGGGCTGCGACCTTGGCTTACCCAGCTCAAAATTGCACGGATCAATAGTACCCAGAACAGCAGACCTCCAGCGGCTTTAATTAATGATAACAAGCCCAAGAACAAGAAATCAGCGCTGAAAGAGACGGAACCGTTCGAAGCTATCAGGATCAGAACGACAAATTTAAGCACACACAACACGTAGGCAAACAACACTGTTGCTAGGTCAATATTCCCCACGGAAGGGATAATGCGGCGCAGTGGACCAATGACCGGCTGAGTCGCTTTTACTATGAATTGCGAGAATGGGTTGTAGAAGTCTGCGCGTGCAGCTTGCAACCAAATTCGCAAAATTACGACCATGATGTACAGGTCAAATAGGGTTGAGATGAGAAAACTCATTGAATTCATAAGGTACCCTTAACAAGTGATGGATGATACTAAACGGAGTTCATCCAAATAATTAAAACAGTTTTTCCATTTCTTCCGCGCGAGCCACAGCAGCTTGCATGGCTTTAGCAACAATATCTGAAAGTTGATGTTCGTTGAATGTACGCAGTGCTTCTGCCGTTGTCCCACCTTTCGATGTCACGTTCTCACGCAGGGTCGATAGCTCAGTTTCTGGGTTGCTAACCACCATACTGGCCGCGCCCAATGCAGCTTGCTGAACCAATAGTCGAGCGGTGTCTTTATCAAAGCCTTGAGCAATCGCTTCTGCTTGCATTGCCTCCATAAACAGGAAGAAGTATGCCGGAGCACTGCCTGCTGCGGCAATCACATTATTGATACCAGACTCTTGCTCAACCCAACATACTTTACCGACCGCTTCCATCAACTCTGCGGCAAAAGCTTTGTCTTGCTCAGTTACATGGGCTGGTGCGAATAAACCACTCATGCCCAACCCAAGTTGTGATGGCGTATTTGGCATAACACGAACCAAGTTCAATTTGGTGGCTAGCATATCATCCAATCGTGAACAGTTGATGCCAGCGGCAATAGAAATCACCAGTTTATTAGTGAAATCGATCGATTGCAGTGGTTTACAAACATCAGCCATCATTTGCGGTTTCACAGACAATACCACCACATCCGCTTCGGTCGCAGCTTGGATGTTATCGCTGGTGGTACGGATGCCAAAATCTTGTTCTAGCGGAAGACGGCGAGCCTCTGAAGGAGCTGTCGCGGTAATGTTTTGCGCTGGGTATCCGTTAGCAACCAAGCCAGAAACAATGGCTCTCACCATGTTGCCAGCACCAATGAAGGCGATTTTTTTATGTTCCATTTGTCTGATTTCCATCATGATATTTAGAGTTTGTTGTGCGCTCAGGTGTATAATGGCGCCGCTGTTACTTACTGCTCCTATTGGCGAGTAAGATGATTGCGCGATTTACTCTTTAATTTAACGACGAATTTATGTCGCGAGTGAGCGTTTTGTTAATTTAGCTGTAGTCTCGTGCGCCGAAAATAGCGGTTCCAATACGAACCATTGTACTACCAGCTTCGATTGCAGCGGTCATATCACCACTCATTCCCATTGATAATGTATCGATTTCTGGGAACTGAGCTTCGAGTGTTTGCTTCAATGTGGCCAACTTCTGAAACTCATGAAGTTGTGATTCGTAGTCAGACACGTTGGCAGGAATCGACATCAACCCTCTTAAAGTGAGGTTGGGTAGGCGAGAAATCAACTCCGCCAGCTCGAATACTTCCGCTTCGGTGACACCAGACTTAGATGCTTCACCACTGGTGTTAACCTGAATCAGAACTTGTAGCGGTTTAAGTTCACTGGGACGCTGATCATTCAGGCGTTGAGCAATCTTGGTTCGATCGATGGTGTGAACCCAATCGAAATGTTCAGCAACAAGTCGCGATTTATTCGACTGAATCGGGCCAATGAAGTGCCATTCGATTCGATTATCTGGATAATGCTCGGCAAAGTGCTGAACTTTACTGACGCCCTCTTGGACGTAGTTTTCACCAAAGGCGGTTTGTCCCGCTTGGTAGGCTTCGAGAATTGCCTCGACAGGTTTAGTTTTGCTTACCGCTAGAAGTTGCACTGACTCTGGAGTTCGACCACATTTTTGCTCGTCATATCGAATTTGAGAGGTGATATGTTCAATATTTTGTTGAATACTACTCATAGCTGTACTTTAGACTTAAGGATTTTAAATGGATATCACTGAGTTACTGGATTTTAGTGTAAAACATAATGCCTCGGATCTACATCTTTCTGCAGGTGTCCCACCAATGGTTCGTATTGATGGGGATGTGAGAAAACTAGGCATTCCAGCGTTTACACACCAAGAAGTGCATCGTTTGGTTTTCGAAATCATGAACGATGCCCAACGCAGTGAGTTCGAAGAAAAACTCGAAGTCGACTTCTCTTTTGAGTTGCATAACGTTGGTCGTTTCCGTGTCAACGCTTTCAACCAATCTCGTGGCTGTGCGGCAGTATTCCGTACCATTCCAAGTAGCATTCCAACTTTGGAAGAGCTGGAAGCTCCCGAGATCTTCAAAAAAATTGCGAACGCTGAAAAAGGCTTAGTTCTGGTTACTGGCCCAACAGGTTCTGGTAAATCGACGACCTTAGCAGCCATTGTTGACTACATTAATCGTAATCACAACAAGCACGTACTCACAATTGAAGATCCGATTGAATTTGTTCACAACAACAATAAATGTTTGATCAACCAGCGTGAAGTACACCGTGATACGCATAGTTTCCAAAACGCACTGCGCAGCGCATTGCGTGAAGACCCGGATGTCATTCTGGTTGGTGAGATGCGTGACAAAGAAACCATCAGTCTAGCGCTGACAGCGGCTGAAACCGGTCACCTTGTTTTCGGGACGTTGCACACTAGCTCAGCGGCAAAAACCATTGACCGTATTATCGATGTGTTCCCTGGCAGCGATAAAGACATGGTGCGCTCGATGCTTTCTGAATCCCTTCGTTCGGTTATCGCACAAAAATTATTGAAACGTAATGGTGGTGGCCGTATTGCATGCCATGAAATCATGATGGCAACGCCTGCGATTCGTAACTTGATCCGCGAAGACAAAGTCGCGCAGATGTATTCGATCATTCAAACTGGTGCGGCTCACGGCATGCAAACAATGGAGCAAAATGCTCGTCAGTTAATGGCGCAAGGCATGGTTGCTCGTGAAGAGGTCGATAGTAAGATCGGGTTAGAAGTGCAGCAATTCTCGTAATACGTAGGTGAACACGGAAGATGGATCTAAATAAATTTCTTGAAGGTATGCTGGCGCTGAAAGCGTCGGATCTTTACATCACGGTTGGTGCGCCAATTTTGTTTCGCGTGGATGGCGAATTGCGACCACAAGGTGAAAAACTCACCGAGAGTGATGTAGCGGCATTACTCGACAGTGCTATGGAGCCAGATCGGCGTCAGGAATTTCGTAAAAGTCGTGAGTCGAATTTTGCCATTGTGAGAGATTGTGGCCGCTTCCGTGTTAGTGCCTTTTTTCAACGGGAATTACCGGGTGCGGTGATTCGTCGTATTGAAACCAATATTCCCACCTTTGAGCAATTAAAGTTACCGTTAGTGTTGCAAGATTTAGCGATAGCCAAGCGTGGTTTGGTGCTGGTGGTTGGTGCTACTGGATCGGGTAAATCCACCACAATGGCGGCAATGACGGGCTATCGAAACAGCAACAAGACGGGGCACATTTTGACGGTCGAAGATCCGATCGAATTCGTGCATGAGCATAAGCGCTGTATCGTGACTCAACGCGAAGTTGGGTTAGATACGGAAAGCTATGAAGTTGCGCTTAAAAACTCGCTGCGTCAAGCGCCAGATATGATTTTGATTGGCGAGATCCGTAGCCGTGAAACAATGGAATACGCGATGACCTTCGCCGAAACGGGCCATTTGTGTATGGCAACGTTGCACGCCAACAATGCCAACCAAGCTTTAGAGCGCATTCTTCACTTGGTACCGAAAGATCAAAAAGAACAATTCTTGTTCGACTTGTCGATGAACCTAAAAGGCGTGGTTGGTCAGCAGCTGATCCGAGATAAAAATGGGCAGGGGCGTCATGGTGTGTTTGAGATCTTGCTAAATAGCCCACGTGTGTCGGATTTGATCCGTCGCGGAGATTTGCATGAGTTGAAGTCAACCATGGCTCGCTCAAATGAGTTTGGTATGCTGACGTTCGATCAATCTCTTTATAAGTTGGTGATGCAAGGTAAGATCAGCGAAGAGGATGCGCTGCACAGTGCCGATTCGGCGAATGATTTGCGCTTGATGTTGAAAACACAGCGTGGCGAAGCATTCTCTACGGGCAGTCTTGCTAACGTTAAGATCGATATGGATTAAGCGTGTTTAGACGAAAAAAGGTTGGCACTTGCCAACCTTTTCTTGTTTTGAGTATTGTGTTTTATTCACCCCAGAGGGCTTCAAACCAGCTTTCTAGAATCACCACCGCTGACTGGCAGTCCACATTCCCTTTCGATAGGGCTTTGTAGCCGCCCATGCTGAACAACTCCGCACGAGCTTCTGCTGTAGATAAACGCTCATCATGCAGTTCAACAGGTAAGCCGTATCGGCCTTGCAGACGCTTAGCAAATTTTCGTGCACGAGGGGTTATGGTCTCAAGGTCTTTGCCATGAAGATCAGTTGGTAAACCGACCACTAGCAAATCTGGCTGCCACTCTTTGATTTGCTTTTCGATATCGTCCCAATTTGGAATACCGTCATTGGCTTTAAAGGCTTTTAATGGGGAAGCCGTACCAGTAATTTCTTGGCCAATAGCGCTACCAATGCTTTTGGTCCCAAAGTCAAAAGCCATAATTGTGCGTGACATAAGGTGTCTCTATCTAATGTAACTGTATATTCGGACTAAGCATGTCCAGAGTCTGCTGAAAGATGACTGGGGTCGATGCCCAGCTTTTCGACCGCTTTCTTCCAACGCTCGTTGATTGGTGTATTAAAGATAATTTCAGGCGTCGCTTCAATGGTGAGCCAAGAGTTTTCGACCAGTTCACTTTCTAATTGGCCTGCACTCCAACCTGAATAGCCAAGTGCCACTAAGTAATCACTTGGTTCTGCTTCTGTTCCTAACACCGAAAGAATATCACGTGAAGTGGTTACTGCGAGGTCATCAGTCATTTGGACGCTGGACTCGTAGTAATCTTTAGGTTTATGCAGAATAAAACCACGATCTTCAGAGATTGGGCCGCCATTGTAGACTGGTCTATCTAAACTGGCTTCAAATAGACGCGGGTGTACTGGCTGAACTTCCACCTGCTTGAGCATGTTGCCGACGGTGATATCAACAGGAGCATTGATCATCAATCCCATAGCGCCGTCTTCGTTGTGCTCACAAACGTAGATCACGCTGTTTTGAAAGTACGGATCTTTCATCCCAGGCATGGCAACCAAAAAGTGATTTGTGAGATTCATACTCATATTGACCCTTAACTCTCGTAAATGCCCTTAAGCAAACATCATACAGTTTACCATCTAGGTATGTGCATGAGTTTGCTTAAGTTAATGTACTACGCTCTCTATTAACTGTAATACAGTTTGAGTTATTCGCCTTTTACTCGACGCTCAATCGCATCCATCAGTTTGCCAGTGATTGAGATGTCAAAAGCCGCTTCAATTTCGCGAATACAGGTTGGGCTGGTGACGTTGATTTCCGTTAGCTTATCGCCAATTACGTCAAGGCCAACAAAGATAAGGCCTTTTTCTTTCAGTGTAGGAGCCACAGTTTGAGCAATCTTAATATCGGTCTCGCTTAGTGGTCGAGCCTCACCTGTGCCACCAGCTGCAAGGTTACCGCGCGTTTCACCTTTTGCAGGAATACGAGCTAGACAGTAAGGCATTGGTTCACCATCTACGACTAAGATACGTTTGTCACCGTTGCTGATATCTGGCACGAAGGTTTGCGCCATTGCGTAGTTTTGACCGTGGTTGGTCAGTGTCTCGATGATTACAGAGACGTTAGGGTCGTTTTCTTTTACACGGAAGATAGATGCGCCGCCCATACCATCAAGCGGTTTTAGGATGACATCACCATGTTTTTCACGAAACTCTTTAATTTTCTCTGCTTTTCGCGTCACGATTGTCGTTGGTGTCAGCTCTGGGAACCACGCTGTAAACAGCTTTTCGTTACAATCACGTAGACTTTGAGGTTTGTTAACGATCAGTGCACCTTGTTCTTCTGCACGCTCAAGGATGTAAGTCGCGTAGATGTATTCTGTGTCAAACGGAGGATCTTTACGCATTAGTACAGCGTCTAGCTCAGACAGTTCGAGCGTTTGCTCTGATTTGAACTCGTACCAACCGTTTGGATCTTCTTTTAGTTCCACCACTTTAGTATCTGCAATAGCAACGCCTTGATCGAGATGCAGAGCATTCATTTCCATATAGTGGATTTCATAGCCGCGTCGTTGCGCTTCAAGCATCATGGCAAAGCTAGAGTCTTTTTTGATGTTAATGGACGAAATTGGGTCCATCACAATGCCGAGTTTGATCATTATTTTTCTCCGTTTAACCAAGATCGCCGAAACGAACTTGTAAGGCTGTAATTGCTGTCAGAGCCGCTGTTTCGGTGCGCAGAACGCGAGGGCCGAGTAGCGTTTCTTCAAATTGATATTCTCGAGTCATCTCGATCTCTTCAGACGATAAACCGCCTTCAGGGCCGATCAGTAGGCGCACTTTCTCAACAGGTGTTGGCAGTGTGTTGATTGAGTAGTTAGCACGAGGATGAAGATTGAGCTTTAAGCCATCGTACTCTTCTTTACACCACTCTTCCAAGCTCATAATTGGACGAATTTCTGGAACGACATTGCGTCCACACTGCTCACAGGCACTGATGGCGATTTTTTGCCATTGCGCGAGTTTTTTCTCAAAGCGCTTTTGGTCAAGCTTGACGCCACAACGTTCGGAAATCAGAGGTGTGATGGTATTGACGCCAAGTTCCACTGACTTTTGGATAGTGAACTCCATCTTATCGCCACGTGAAATAACTTGACCAAGGTGCAGGTCTAAAGGGGATTCAATACTGTTTTCTACACGCTCAGTAATGTTAACCAAAACCGTCTTTTTGCTGACTTCACTGATAACCGCTGGGAATTCTGCGCCGCTGCCGTCAAATAGGAGAACGTCTTGGCCTTCTTTCATGCGCAGAACACGGCCGATATGGCCTGCTGCGTCGTCACTTAAAGCAAGTGAGCCAAGTTGATGAATGGTTTCTGGATGATAAATTCGAGGGATACGCATGAGATTTCCAGCAAGAGAATAAACTTAAACCCTAACATGGATGCTTTCCACCGAAAAAACAAGGGGCAAGAAGCGTTTCAATATCAGTTATTGAAACGCTTCAAGGTAGAGGAGCACTAGAGTGCGCGACAGGCTTTTTGAACAAATGGGTTATGATTGCCTTGTACTTTGGCAATGCGCTCGTCACGCTCACATTCCCATTTATCGACTGGGTAGGTTTTGTTCCAAGCACTCATCAACTGCGTTTGTTGTTTTGATAATTTAAAGCCGTACTCTTTGCTCATGTATAGGTAGGTACGAGCAATCGAACCTCGAGCACGGTCTGGTGGCATGACTTTACGCTGCTTAAAGTTCACTTGCATCTCACAGCGACCATAACTCACGCCATCGATACCGTTCCATTGGCTAAAGTTGTAGTTCGAACGGTCACCGTTTACTTCACCAATGGCAGGGGTTAGGTTGTGCAGGTCTGCTTCCATCAAGCGAAAGGTTTTGTCTTTTTTCTTGCAGTTTTTACGTCCACCATCTTGCCAGCATTGACGCTGGTGGCCAAACTGCCACGCAGGTACCACATGCTCCCATTCGATTCGTGCGGCCCGCTTTTCCTGTTTACGGACTTGGTAACCGCAAGAGGCTAAATCTGGGGAGCCTTTTTTGCCTTGCCATTGAATGTTGCAGCCACAGTAAAAGCTCGTTGGATGGTCTTGATAAATTTTTACCGCCTCACGTTTGGCAGCAGAGAATGAACTTGGTGGCGCGGCAACCGCAGTGCTAGAAAGCGCGATAAGTAACAAAGAGAATAGGTATTTCATGATTAAAGTCTTTATAAAGTATGACTTTATTCATGATAACACGCATAAAATAGCTTTAGTGATGAGTAAGTTAACAATAAATAGCGAAGGGAAGGTTTTGATAAACTCGATCTTTATTTTGGGAACGCAAGTAACACTATGAGATATAGATTACGATAACTGAATGCCCGTGAAGTTAAGTGGTTGGCGGCATTTCTGACAAGAGTACGTCGCCTCTTTGCGCAGCACTTTATTATGACGGCGAATTGATAGAGGGTAGATCATACAACCACAACGATACTCAAAGGTTTTACCTTGAACGGATTTTACTTCAAAGCTGTGAGTGGTTTTGGCGGGCACTTTAAAGACGGCTTCCATGACACCTTGCCATTCTTTGCCGTGAGGCCTAACTCGTCCGTAAACCTGATAAGTAATCAGGTGTGCTACCTCATGAGGAATGACTTCATCTAAGAATGCTTGGGTGTTTTCGCGAAATAAAACGGGGTTTAGGCGAACTTGATTTAATTGAAGGTAGGCTTTTCCTGCCGCTTTCCCGCGGACGTTGAAGGTGATTGTTGGAATAGGGAAAGAACGTTTGAAAGCTTGCTCTGCCATCGCGATGCAGTCCGCCATCACTTGCTTGGCTTTATAGCTTAGTTCTATATCCACAATTCACCTCGATAAATCAAATAAAAAAGCCCCCGCATTTGCGAGGGCCAGATCATAGCATCAGTTAATTACGGAGTGTGTTTTTTCTTGATGGTGGCATGGTAAGCATGCCATGTACCGTAGCCTAGAATTGGCATGGTAAACAACATTCCGATCCCGTACGTTGCAAAGCCGATAAGAATACCGCCGCAGATGATCGCCGCCCAAACAATCATCGCTGGAATGTTGGATTTCACCGCATTAAAGCTGGTAAATACAGCGGTCATCATATCCACTCGACGCTCCATCATGAGCGGAATAGAAAAGGCTGAAATGCTAAACACCACACAAGCCAAAACAAAGCCAACTAAAGATCCTATGACAAGGAAGGGTAGGAACTCACTTAAAGATGCCCCTTGAACAGAAGGGTAAAGCGCATGAAGTAGAGCGGCAATGCGCATCCAAAATATCATACACACTGCGAGTAACACGGCGAATGCCCATTGAGATGTTGAGTTACGACCGATCGCTTTCATTGAATGGAACAAGCTTGCTTTGTGTCCGCGCTCTCTCTCCCAACTGGCATCATACAAGCCGAGCGCGAGAAACGGACCGATTAACATATAAACAATCAAACTGGGCATGACGACCAAGTGTGTGCCTTGCCATTGTACGAGCAAAACAATACCTATCGCAGCCGCCATAAAACAGATGCCATAGAAAGCACTGATGAGGGGCATTCGCACGAAATCATGCAGACCTAATGCGAGCCAATGAAAAGGTGCAGAAAGATTGACCGTATTGCACGGTATGGTTCTGGCGTATTCGTTATCTGGCACTTCCTTTCGCTTGTTGTGGAAGTCCGATGGATTAACAGTTCGAGGCATAACTCCTCCTTGATTTATTCCCACATTATCCGCTTATACCAACTGACAGCGGTTTTTGTTCAGTCAAACTTGAAGCGACTTTTTCAAGCTTACTTCTGAGCATTGGCTTAGTTTGGTATCGGCCATAAAGATGCCTGACTCGTGTCTTTCGTAAGTGTTGCTGCCATAGTCGCCAGCATCCGACGTCTCTATTTAAATTGGAATTAACAATATTTTAACTATTGGCGGAGATGGGATAATTTACAAATAATTGCTGAAAATTTATTCGGTATAAAAGTTGGGGAGAAACAGGACTGCTTCATGGGGCTGGGCGGTATGAGCTAAAATGGCTGGATAAACGTTGCTGAAAATAAAAAGCCCCCGCCAGAGGCGAGGGCTTGATTAATTCTTGCTTGGCTTGATTATTTGATGCCAGCGAAATCACGTAGAAGTGCAGCTTTGTCTGTCGCTTCCCACGGGAATTCTTCACGACCGAAGTGACCGTAAGCCGCTGTCTTCTTGTAGATAGGTTGAAGAAGGTTAAGCATTTCTTGTAGACCGTATGGACGTAGGTCGAAGAATTGACGAACCGCTTCAATGATGATGTCGTGAGATACTTTCTCAGTACCGAACGTTTCCACCATGATAGACGTTGGATCAGCAACACCGATAGCGTAAGAAAGTTGGATCTCACAACGGTCAGCCATGCCAGCCGCTACGATGTTTTTCGCTACGTAGCGTGCTGCGTATGCTGCACTACGGTCAACTTTTGATGGATCTTTACCAGAAAACGCACCGCCACCGTGACGAGCTGCGCCGCCGTAGGTATCTACGATGATCTTACGACCAGTTAGACCACAGTCACCCATAGGACCACCGATTACGAAGCGACCGGTTGGGTTAATGAAGAAGTTTGTTTCTTTGTTGATCCACTCAGAAGGTAGCACTGGCTTAATGATCTCTTCCATTACCGCTTCACGCAGGTCTGAAGTTGAGATTGAGTCACAGTGTTGAGTTGAAAGAACAACCGCGTCGATACCAACGATGTTACCTTGATCGTATTGGAACGTTACCTGAGATTTTGCATCAGGACGCAACCAAGGTAGTGTGCCGTTTTTACGAACTTCTGCTTGCTTTTGAACAAGACGGTGAGAGTAAGTAATTGGCGCTGGCATTAGTACTTCAGTTTCGTTACAAGCGTAACCAAACATAATGCCTTGGTCGCCTGCACCTTGTTCTTTAGGGTCAGCTTTATCAACACCTTGGTTGATATCTGGCGACTGTTTACCGATTGTGTTTAGTACCGCACAAGAATCTGCGTCAAAGCCCATATCTGAATGTACGTAGCCGATTTCACGAACGGTTTCACGAGTTAACTCTTCGATGTCTACCCATGCTGAAGTCGTGATTTCACCACCCACCATTACCATACCGGTTTTAACGTAAGTCTCACATGCAACACGAGCCTTTGGATCTTGCTCTAGAATCGCGTCAAGAACCGCATCAGAAATCTGGTCTGCAATTTTATCTGGATGACCTTCTGATACTGACTCAGAAGTAAACAGGTGCTTAGCCATGTTAGCTCCACTATATCTGGTTTAAAACTGGGGAATGATAAACTCTCCAGCGCAAATTAATACTAATTTTTGTAGGTGTATCTACATCTAGACGTCTATTCTAAATTTGATTGCTCGAATTACAAGCTCTTTTTTGGTTTTTGTTATAACCAAACGTTTGCCTGATTTATTGATAATTTTAAGAACTTCGAACGATTTGGCGCGAAAGGTGCAATATTTGTGAGGTTTTGGACTGGAAAACGTTTGCACACCCAACAGGGCTTTGAGAGAATTATGACCTACTTTTCGTTTCGCTTAATGTACTCAGGAGCAGACATGTCGTCTCGTAAACATCTTGCCAATGCAATTCGTGCTCTAAGCATGGATGGTGTTCAACAAGCTAACTCAGGCCACCCAGGCGCACCAATGGGTATGGCTGATATCGCTGAAGTTCTTTGGCGCTCTCACCTAAACCACAACCCATCAAACCCAGAGTGGGCCGACCGCGACCGCTTCGTGCTATCAAACGGTCACGGCTCAATGCTTATTTACTCTCTACTGCACTTAAGCGGTTATGAGCTATCTATTGATGATCTGAAAAACTTCCGTCAATTGCACTCAAAAACCCCAGGTCACCCAGAGTACGGCTACGCGCCTGGTATCGAGACAACAACGGGTCCTCTTGGCCAAGGCATCACTAATGCTGTTGGTATGGCTATCGCAGAGAAAGCACTAGCGGCACAGTTCAACAAAGAAGGTCACGACATCGTTGACCACTTTACGTATGTGTTCATGGGTGACGGCTGTCTAATGGAAGGCATCTCGCACGAAGCATGTTCTCTTGCTGGGACATTAGGTCTAGGCAAACTGATCGCGTTTTGGGATGACAACGGTATCTCTATCGACGGTCACGTTGAAGGTTGGTTCTCTGACGATACACCTAAGCGTTTCGAAGCTTACGGCTGGCACGTAATCCCAGCGGTAGACGGTCACGATCCTGAAGCAATCAACGCAGCGATTGAAGCGGCTAAAGCGGATCCTCGTCCGACTCTAATCTGTACTAAAACAATTATCGGTTTCGGTTCTCCTAACAAGTCTGGTTCGCACGACTGTCACGGTGCGCCATTAGGTCACGATGAGATTCAAGCGGCTCGCGAATACCTAGGTTGGGAGTACGGTCCATTTGAAATCCCTGCAGATGTTTACGCTGAGTGGGACGCAAAAGAAGCAGGTGCAGCGAAAGAAGCGGCTTGGAATGAAAAGTTTGAAGCATACGCAGCAGCTTACCCTGCAGAAGCAGCAGAGCTTAAACGTCGTCTAAACGGCGAACTTCCAGCGGAATGGGAAGAAAAAGCGAACCAAATCATTGCTGATCTTCAAGCAAACCCAGCGAACATTGCATCACGTAAAGCATCGCAAAATGCACTAGAAGCGTTTGGTCAAATGCTTCCTGAGTTTATGGGTGGTTCTGCTGACCTAGCGCCTTCTAACCTGACCATGTGGTCTGGTTCTAAGTCTCTAGAAACGGATGACTTCTCTGGCAACTACATCCACTACGGTGTACGTGAATTCGGTATGACCGCTATCATCAACGGTATCGCATTGCACGGTGGTTTCGTTCCTTACGGCGCAACATTCCTAATGTTCATGGAATACGCTCGTAACGCAATGCGTATGGCTGCGCTGATGAAAATTCAGAACATCCAAGTGTACACGCACGATTCGATTGGTCTTGGCGAAGATGGCCCAACTCACCAACCTGTTGAGCAAATGGCATCTCTACGCGTAACGCCAAACATGAGCACATGGCGTCCGTGTGACCAGGTTGAGTCTGCCGTAGCATGGAAACTAGCGATTGAACGTAAAGATGCACCAACAGCACTTATCTTCTCTCGTCAAAACTTAGCGCAACAAGATCGTACAGCTGAGCAAGTAGCGAACATCGCGAAAGGTGCTTACATCCTGAAAGATTGCGAAGGCAAGCCAGAGCTTATCCTTATCGCAACAGGCTCTGAAGTTGAGCTAGCAGTAGAAGCTGCGACTCAACTAACAGCAGAAGGTAAGAAAGTACGCGTGGTTTCAATGCCATCAACAGATGCATTCGACAAACAAGACGCCGCTTACCGTGAAGCAGTATTGCCATCAGACGTAACAGCTCGTATCGCTATCGAAGCAGGTATTGCAGACTTCTGGTACAAGTACGTTGGTTTCGACGGTCGCATCATCGGTATGACGACATTTGGTGAATCTGCACCTGCTGGTCAACTATTCGAGATGTTTGGCTTCACGACTGAAAACGTGGTGAACACAGCAAAAGAATTGCTAGCGTAACTGCTAGATTGTCTCAATAGTCTGAACGTAAAGGACGACTGTTAGATACTAAAGTTGGAAAGGCCATCATTGCGATGGCCTTTTTGTTTTTTGTCAGTTTTTCCAACCTTGTGGAATGCTTTGGTGAATACAGTCTAAAAGTACGGATAAGCGCAGTGGTGGTCTTCCTGCAGGCGTATAGCAGTTAATGGAGATGGGCTCTGAAAGCCAACCTTCTAAGCAAGGTGTGATTCGACCCGGATGATGTTTCTCGTAGCCGCTTGCTGTCCAAGTTGGCAGCAGTCCAATACCATGACCATTCGCGATGCTGTCGATCTGCATTGCGATGTTGTCGCTGTACAAGCGACTCACAAATGGCTCTAAAAAGAACTCACCGTGTTGAGGGTGTGAGAGCATCAATCCATTTTCTTGTACCGAGCCAAAATCGATCCACGGATGCGCTTCAAGCTCTTTGGGGTGCAGGATCGAACCGTGTTGTTCAAGATAAGCTGGAGAGGCAAAGGGCGTGTAACGAAATGAGCCTAATACCTCTTTGCGCCAATCGAGATCTTTACGCTCACCGAGCCAGATGAACAAATCTGGGTCATGGTGCGCTTCAGAAAAGTCACTGGTAAGTTGAACCCTAACGTCAGGATTATCGGCAAGAAAACCGTTGAGCACACCACCTAGCCAACTTCTAACTAATGCTGTGTGACAAACAATATGTAGCGGCCCTGAAACTTGGTTTGTTAAACCTTGAAGCGCGTCATAACTCTCTTCACTTAGCTCAAGAATCTGGCGACTGTAGTGGGCAAAAATTTCTCCCGCTCTTGTCAGAACTAATCGGTTACCTTGTCTTGCGGTTAGAGCCTGACCGAAATCTTCTTCTAATTGTGCTAAGCGACGACTCAGCGTTGATTTAGGCTGGTTGAGGGCCTTGGCAGCGGCGGTCAAACTCTTATGCTGATTGAGCGCATCAAAGGCTCGAATTGATGCTAAGTCGTGCATATTTCATTAACTCCTTACTGCGTTATGCACGGGTTCCATAAATGGGAAGAACCGTTCCATAACTCTCACTATGCATCTCATTCTATTTGTGAATAATTCACTTTCGAAAATAATAATCATTATCAATTATGGAGATGTAGATGTCTACTCTTAGACTGCCAGTTATTACTGCAACTGGTATTTTAGCCTTCGTCAGTGTCCCTCATGTGTTTGCCAATGATGCGGTTTCTAAAATGGAAACAGTGGTTGTAACTGCATCAAGTTATGAGCAATCTCAAGCGGACGCGCCTGCAAGTATTAGTGTGATTTCGCGTGAGGAGTTGGACTCTCGTTATTACCGTGATGTGACTGATGCACTAAAAAGTGTGCCTGGTGTCGTCGTGACAGGTGGTGGTGACACTACCGACATCAGTATCCGTGGTATGGGCTCCAAATACACTTTGATACTGGTCGATGGTAAACGTCAAAGCACACGTGAAACTCGCCCAAATAGTGACGGCCCTGGTATCGAACAAGGTTGGTTGCCTCCTCTTCAAGCGATTGAGCGAATTGAAGTTATCCGTGGTCCAATGTCGACGCTTTATGGCTCTGATGCGATTGGTGGTGTAATTAACGTGATCACGCGAAAAGACGCGATGGAGTGGACAGGTAATGTTCAGCTAGGCACGGTTCTGCAAGAAAACAGTCGCTCGGGCGGAGAGCAGAGCGCGAATTTCTTCGTCAATGGGCCGCTAGCCGAAAATCTATCTCTCCAAGTATACGGTCAGTATACCGCAAGAGAAGAAGACGATATTGAATACGGTTATGAAGATAAAGATATGCAAAGTATCTCTTCAAAACTGACCTACCAGATTAATGACCGCCATTCTGTGCAGCTAGAAGGTGGCACATCGGCACAAAGTCGTCGCGGTAACGTTGGCCTTTCCGTACCAACGACGGGTTGCCGAAGAGGTTGTGAGGATTCACTCAACGAATATCGTCGTAATTATGTAACGCTAAGTCACAATGGCGACTGGGACTCGGTTGGCATCTCAGATACTTACTTACAACATGAAGAGAGCGAGAACAAATCTCGCGAGATGACGATCACCAACACCACGTTCAAATCGAGCTTGGTGACTGGTATTGGAAACCATACGTTGACGACTGGTGTGGACGCCACTCATGCAGAGCTTGAGGATTTTACTTCCAATAAAGCATCATCGAAGACCGAAACATCGAATACGCAGTGGGCTGTTTTCATTGAAGATGAATGGAGAATCGCCGATCCGTTTAGCGTTACGCTTGGTGGTCGTCTAGATCATGACGAAAACTATGGCGCGCACTTTAGTCCGCGTGTCTATGGTGTATGGCGAGTTGACCCGTCTTGGACTGTGAAAGGTGGCGTGGCAACAGGTTTCCGTTCTCCGCAATTACGTGAAATTACTCCTGGTTGGGCGCAAGTCAGTGGCGGCGGTAATATCTACGGTAACCCAGACCTTGACCCTGAAACGTCGCTAAACAAAGAAATCAGTGTCTTGTATCAAGGTGACTCTGGTTTAGATGTCTCTTTGACTGCGTTCCATAATGAGTTCAAAGACAAGATCACACGTGTTGTTTGTCCAGATACCATCTGTACAGATGGACCAAACCAATGGGGGGCAGATCCAACGTACCGCATTAACGTGGACGAAGCGGTCACACAAGGTATTGAAGCGACCTTAGCATCGCCATTAACGGAAACCATTTACCTCAGCTCGAGCTACACATTTACCGACTCAGAGCAAAAAACAGGTGAATACAAAGGCATGCCGCTGCAGCAGTTACCAAAGCATTTGTTTAATGTGGATGTAACTTGGCAAACAACAACAGATCTAGAAAGCTGGGCTAAAGTCACTTACCGAGGTAAAGAAATGGATCCGGTTACTGGCCCATCAAGAAACAGTATCGTAGAGCCTGCTTATACCTTTGTGGACGCTGGTGTGACATACCAGTTAACCGATAATACTCGTATTAAAGGCGCGATCTATAACTTGCTGGATGAGGAAATCAGTTACGAAGAATACGGATATGTCGAAGATGGTCGTCGCTACTGGTTAGGTTTAGACGTCGCATTTTAATTATTGTTGTAATAAGGCCGAGCATTGTCTCGGCCTTTTTTAATCCTGCTTTACTATGATTCAACAGGTGCGTTTTTCAGCCTGATCAGGTAGTATCTGTGACACGAAATTTTTGGTAGGGCGAAGGATAAATGCTAAAGGTTGCGATCAATGGATTTGGACGTATAGGTCGTAATGTTCTGCGAGCCGTATATGAAAGCGGAAAACATCAGCAGATCAAGGTTGTGGCGGTTAACGAATTAGCGCAGCCAGAAGCGATGGCGCACCTACTGCAATATGACACTAGTCATGGTCGCTTCGGTAAAAAAATCTCCCACGACCAAGAACACTTGCATGTTCATCATGACAGCGGCGAATATGACTCTATTCGCATTCTTCACCTCTCTGAACTCGAACTACTTCCTTGGCGCGATTTAGAAGTCGATATTGTCTTGGATTGCACTGGCGTGTTTGGTTCGCAAGCCGATGGGCAAGCGCATATAGAAGCTGGCGCGAAGAAAGTGCTGTTTTCACACCCGGGCGCAAACGACATAGATAATACGATTATCTATGGTGTGAACCACGAAACTCTGAAAGACGAGCACCGTGTTGTCTCCAATGGCTCTTGTACTACCAACTGTATCGTTCCCATCATTAAAGTGTTAGACGAAGCCTTCGGTATTGAGTCCGGTACCATTACCACGATTCACTCTTCCATGAACGATCAGCAAGTAATCGATGCGTACCATAACGATCTACGCCGTACCCGCGCTGCTAGCCAATCTATTATTCCGGTTGACACCAAGTTGCATAAGGGGATTGAAAGAATCTTCCCGAAATTTTCCAACAAATTCGAAGCAATTTCTGTTCGTGTCCCAACCGTTAACGTCACCGCAATGGATTTAAGTGTCACAATTAATACAAATGTGAAAGTTAATGACGTAAATCAAACCATTGTTAACGCATCTCAGTGTACATTACGTAACATTGTTGACTATACTGAATCGCCACTCGTTTCCATCGACTTTAACCACGACCCCCATAGTGCGATTGTAGATGGAAGCCAGACTAGAGTGAGTAACGGGCAACTCGTAAAAATGCTCGTTTGGTGCGACAACGAATGGGGCTTTGCTAACCGGATGCTGGATACTGCCTTAGCAATGCAAGCTTCTTCTCAAGTGGAGCAGTAATGACGAAGAAGTGATGGAGAATTTTTATTTCAAGCCTTGAAATAAATCCATGATATCTCCATATCATCTATAACCAGTTTGAAGAATTAACAGGCTTGGCAGGGTTGCCGAGTTTTCAAAAACTTTAATTATCAATATTTGAGAGGACACATCATGTCTGTAATCAAGATGACTGACCTGGATCTTGCAGGTAAACGTGTATTTATCCGTGCTGACCTAAACGTGCCAGTAAAAGACGGTAAAGTAACTTCAGATGCACGTATCATCGCATCTCTTCCAACTATTAAGCACTGCCTAGAAGCAGGCGCTAAAGTAATGGTTACGTCTCACCTAGGTCGCCCAACTGAAGGTGAATACGCTGAAGAGTTCTCTCTACAACCAGTTGTTAACTACCTAAACGACGCACTAGATTGTGAAGTTAAGCTTGCAAAAGACTACCTAGATGGACTAGAGCTAAACGCTGGTGAACTTGTTGTTCTAGAAAACGTTCGCTTTAACAAAGGCGAAAAGAAAAACGACGAAGAGCTATCTAAGAAATACGCAGCACTATGTGACGTATTCGTAATGGATGCATTCGGTACGGCTCACCGCGCTCAAGCGTCAACTCATGGTGTTGGTATGCACGCACCTATCGCTTGTGCTGGCCCTCTTCTAGCAAACGAGCTTGAAGCGCTAGGTAAAGCAATGGACAACCCAGCTCGTCCAATGGTTGCTATCGTAGGTGGTTCAAAAGTTTCTACTAAGCTAACTGTACTTGAGTCTCTATCTAAAATCGCTGACCAACTAGTTGTTGGTGGTGGTATTGCTAACACATTTATCGCAGCTGCTGGCCACAACGTTGGTAAGTCTCTATACGAAGCGGATCTAGTAGACACTGCTAAGAAGCTAATGGATGAGTGTGCAATTCCAGTAGCAACTGACGTTGCATGTGCGAAAGCATTCGACGAAAACGCAGAAGCAGAAATTAAACACGTTTCTGAAGTACAAGACGACGACATGATCTTCGACCTTGGCCCAGATTCAACAGCTGAACTAGCAGAAATCCTTAAGAACGCGAAGACTATCCTATGGAACGGTCCAGTAGGCGTATTCGAATTCAAGAACTTCGAAGCAGGTACTAAAGGTATCTCAGAAGCTATCGCAGCATCTGAAGGCTTCTCTGTTGCAGGTGGTGGTGACACGCTAGCAGCTATCGACAAGTTCGGTATCAAAGCTGACGTTTCTTACATCTCTACAGGTGGTGGCGCTTTCCTTGAGTTCGTAGAAGGTAAAGTTCTTCCAGCAGTAGAAATGCTAGAAGCACGCGCTAAGTAATTAAAGCAAAGCGGGGGAGTGATTCTCCCGCTTTCTTGTTTGCTGCAACGTGTGAGGAACTCTGCTAGAATAGCCTCAGTTGTGAGCAAACGTTTGCAAGATTTTCAACTTAACAAGTTTTGTTTAAAAACGACAGATAAATAGGATTACATCCATGTCTAAGATCTTCGACTTCGTAAAACCAGGTGTTATCTCTGGCGATGACGTTCAGAAAGTATTTGAAGTTGCAAAAGAAAACAGCTTTGCACTTCCAGCAGTAAACTGTGTGGGTACTGACTCTGTAAACGCAGTACTTGAAGCAGCTGCAAAAGTTAAAGCTCCAGTTATCGTTCAGTTCTCTAACGGTGGCGCTGCTTTCTTTGCTGGTAAAGGTCTAAAACTTGAAGGTCAAGAAGCTCAAATCCTAGGTGCTGTTGCTGGTGCGAAATACGTTCACGCTGTAGCTGAAGCTTACGGTGTACCAGTAATCCTACACACTGACCACGCTGCTAAGAAACTACTTCCTTGGATCGACGGTCTACTAGACGCTGGTGAAGAGTACTTCGCGCAAACTGGTAAGCCACTATTCTCTTCTCACATGATCGACCTTTCTGAAGAGTCTCTAGAAGAGAACATCGAGATTTCTGCTAAGTACCTAGAGCGCATGGCTAAAATGAACATGACTCTAGAAATCGAACTAGGTTGTACTGGTGGTGAAGAAGACGGCGTTGACAACTCTGATATGGATGCGTCTGAGCTATACACTTCTCCAGAAGACGTTGCATACGCATACGAGAAACTAAGCGCAATCAGCCACCGTTTCACTATCGCAGCATCTTTCGGTAACGTACACGGCGTGTACAAGCCAGGTAACGTTGTTCTAACTCCAACTATCCTACGTGATTCTCAAGCGCACGTTTCTGAGAAATTCGGTCTTCCAGCGAACTCTCTAAACTTCGTATTCCACGGTGGTTCAGGTTCTTCTCTAGAAGAAATCCGTGAGTCTATCGGTTACGGTGTTATCAAAATGAACATCGATACTGATACACAGTGGGCAACTTGGGATGGTATCCGTAAGTTCGAAGCTGAAAACCACGATTACCTACAAGGTCAAATCGGTAACCCAACTGGTGAAGATGCACCAAACAAGAAGTACTACGATCCACGCGTATGGTTACGTGCTGGTCAAGCTTCAATGGTAGCTCGTCTAGAGCAAGCATTTGCTGACCTAAACGCAGTTGACGTACTATAATCGTTACTGATTAAGTTACTTAAAAACCCGCTTTTTGAGCGGGTTTTTTTATGTCTATCATTTTGCCCCTATGTTTCTTTCCCTGTTTTCCTATTGATATCTTTATGCGTCAGGTTGTATTTTCTGGTGGGATGTTCCCCCTTTAACGTTTTTAAATAAAAACATAGGAATATCAGTCATAGGAGTGGCGAAATAAGAGTGCATTGCGTAACCTGTAACAAGCCAATATCAGAAAACTCTGATAAAGTCTTGTTTTGCATATCTTTGCGAAACTCTGACTTTGAAAAAAGTCAAAGTTGGGATATTGTGCCAAAAATCTGACACTGTTCAGTGGGGCAATAGGGATGTTGTTTTAGAAAAGAGCCTTTAAAAAAACAAGGTTCATAAATTAACGGCAATTGGATTTATATATCTTTATTTTTGAGGATAAGAATTATGGCAGGTGAATCGGTGGGTATCGATACCACTTTAACGGATGGTCTAACTCAGGCTGAAACTTGGCTGACAAACAACTCAGATCTACTGGTTCAGTACGGTGTGAACATTATCTCTGCGCTGCTTATTCTGTTTATCGGTAATATTATCGTTAAAGCAGTCGCTGGTAGTGTTTCTAAGGTACTAGAAAAGAAAAACATGGATAAGGCTGTCGTTGAATTTATTCACGGTCTTGTTCGTTACTTGCTATTTGTAATCGTACTTATCGCCGCTCTTGGTCGATTAGGCGTTCAAACCGCTTCAGTCGTGGCTGTAATCGGTGCGGCAGGTCTTGCTGTTGGTCTTGCGCTACAAGGTTCACTATCAAACTTTGCAGCTGGTGTACTCATTGTTGCGTTCCGTCCATTCAAATCTGGCGACTACGTAGAAATTGGCGGTGTAGCGGGTAGTGTTGAAGCAATTCAAATCTTCCAAACTGTTCTAAAAACACCAGACAACAAGATGGTTGTTGTGCCTAACTCGTCAGTAATCGGTGGTGCAATTACTAACTACTCTCGTCATGCAACACGACGTGTCGACTTAGTGATTGGTGTGTCATACAAAGCGGATCTTAAACTAACGAAGAAAGTAATTCGCGAGACGCTAGAAAAAGATCCGCGTATCTTGAAAGATCCTGATATCACAATCGGCGTACTTACGCTGGCAGACTCTTCAGTAAACTTTGTGGTTCGCCCATGGGTGAAAACTGCAGATTACTGGGGCGTATACTTTGATGCAATGCAAGGTATTAAAGAAGCATTGGATGAAAATGGTATCGAAATTCCATTCCCACAAATGGATGTTCATCTGAACAAAATCGACGCTTAATACAAGCGGTAGATATTCGAAAGCGAGGCCAATTGGCCTCGCTTTTTTATATCTCATAAAGAATGTGATTACCGGCAAGCAATAGACGTTTTAGATGTTTACCGGCAAAGCCAAAGGTGAATTCAGGCAACCCTGGCGTATAGAGCAACTCTTCGTGTAGATACAGGGTTGTATCTACAATGAGCGTGACATATTCAGGTAAGCCAATCGGACATACCGCTCCAGGCAAACAACCTAACACTTCGACCATTTCACCGTCGTCACAAATTGATGGGCGTTTACCTGTGACGGCTTTTATTTGTTTGGCATCGAGGCGAGAGTCTTTTTCTGTTAGATAAATTGCGTAGCCTTGTCCTTTAAGTTTTAAGAAGAGGCTTTTGGTGTGCGTGCCTGTCCATCCAAGCTCGGACGCAATTCTTATATCCGTGTCAAAGTCTAAGATGGCTTCATGCTGCCATTCCCGAAAAGGAATAGAGAGCGCGTTGAGTCGCTCTCTATTGATATCATAGATACGCTTTAGTGACTCCATGTCTATGTTGTCCTGTTGATTACCAGTACTTTTCAATAAGTTCGCTAGCTAAAATATACGCTATCGTGAACATCATTACTGCGACCGCGATGTCGATGCCTTTTTTCACTCTTGGCTTTGATAGGGTAGGGCCTAGTTTTGCGGCTCCTATCGACAAGGTATAGAACCAAACAAAGGAAGCCATCATCGTACCTAGTGCAAAAGCAATTCGGTCATGGCCTTCAAACTGCCCACCAATAGAGCCCAGAATAACGACTGTATCTAAGTACAAATGTGGGTTAAGTACAGTGACGGCTAACGCGCCTAATATGACCGTTCGACGACCACGAGCGACGACTTCACCTTTTGATTCTGAGTCACTGTCTGACTTAAACGCGCTCTTAAGTGACAGTAATCCATAAAAGCTCAGGAAGGCAATACCACCAAGGGTCACCGATGTTAGTAAGATTTCATTTTGAGACAAAATCGCACCACCACCAAAGATACCTAGAGAAATGAAGATCATATCTAGGATGCTACAAATAGTGGCAGTCGTCAGGTGATGATTGCGCTTTATGCCTTGATTTAAGACATACGCATTTTGTGCGCCGATCGGAATGATCATTGATGCCCCTAAACCAAATCCTTGCAATAGAACCCACAAGCTCACACTTCACCTCACTTCAAAATAACCAATAAATGCTCAGAAGAGTGAAAGATAAAGAGTTTATCTAAATAAGTATAATTAATGATTTTAATATTATATTAGCCAAGCTAATTTAAGGGTTGATGTTTTATCAGGAGAGGAAGAGCAGGATGAGAGGGTTGGACTATAAATGGATTGAGGCATTAGATGCCGTGGTTTATCAGGGGAGCTTTGAGCGTGCAGCTGAGCATTTATTTGTCTCGCAATCAGCGATTTCTCAACGTATTAAACAATTAGAAAAGTTTCTCGCACAACCCGTTTTGGTTCGTAGTCAACCACCCAAGCCAACGCCGATTGGTAAAAAGTTATTAGGCCTTTATCGTCGAGTGCGCTTACTCGAGCATGAAATTCTGCCCGAGCTCAAGAATGATACCAGTACTCGACCTGTACAACTCTCTTTGGCGACCAATGCTGATAGCCTTGCTACTTGGCTACTGCCTGCACTGCAAGATGTCATGAAGCAGCGTCAAGTTGAACTCAAACTCACTATCTACGGTGAATCTCGTTCCATCGAAAAGCTAAAAAGTGGCGAAGTGACGGGGGCGATCAGCTTAGAATCCCAGCCGATACCTGGCTGTAGAGCGGATTACTTGGGACGTGTTGATTACGTTTGTGTCGCGAGTCCGGAGTTTTATCAGCGTTACTTTGCTCAAGGCGTCAATAACCAGACTTTGGCCAAGGCGCCGGCCGTTTCGTATGATCAATATGATGACCTACATAAAACCTTTCTTACCGAGCATTTCAATGTCAGCCCTGATAGCGTCATTCACCATAACATCAGCAGCTCTGAAGCGTTTCTAAAAGTGGCGTTAGCTGGTGTAGCCTATTGCTTAATCCCTCGTTTGCAAATTACCGACGAGCTAGAGCGTGGCGCGTTGGTTGATGTTACTCCCGGTTTTTTAATGTCCCATCGGATTTATTGGCATCATTGGCAACTGGAAACGGGGGTTCTACAAGAAATCTCACACGCGATAGTCGGGTATGCTCAGCGACACTTACCTCAATAAGTTCATTGTCGCATCGATGGGTTCATTGCCGACAGAGTGTTTCGTTGAAAAATCACGCCAATGTTACATAGTCAAAGTTGTGTTAGAAGTCATTCTGAGTGCTTGGATAATCGACAGAAGTTTCTATTATGAAACCATACACTTTCTCAGTAGTGACAGTTTTGTCTAAATCTTGAGCCTTTCTGCTGAGAGTAAGTACTTTATTTTTGTATGGATGGATTTATTGAATGAGACTGTATTCATTTTTGCTGGCTTCTGCACTCAGCCTTACTAGTGCTTCAGTGTTGGCGAACTCGCCTGAATTTGCTCACGTAACGACGACAGGTTATGGTGAAGTTATTGCTACACCAGATATGGCGACGTTTTCTGTAAAAGTGGTAGACACGACAATGACTGCTGAACAGGCCAAGCAGTCAGTAGACAAAACCGTTGAGCAATTTCTGAAAAATCTGTCTGATGCTGGCTTATCAAAAGACAATGTTACCAGCTCGAATTTATACCTTGCGCCTCAATACCACTACCCTAAATCTGGTAAAGCAGAGCTCGTTGGTTATCGCGCTTCTCGTAGCATTGATGTGACGGTTACGGATCTAAAAAACCTAAACCAGTACCTCGATATGGCGTTAGAAGCAGGGATTAATCAGGTTGATAATATTCAACTTAAGGTAAGCAACCAGGCTGAGTATCAGCAAAAGGCACGCATGGCGGCTATCCAAGATGCGCGAGAAAAAGCAGCGTCACTGGCTACTGGCTTTGAGAAAAAATTGGGTGATGTCTGGCAGATCAATTACAGACAGATGCACGTTCAGCCAGTTCTAATGCGCTCGATGGCGATGGACAGTAAAGAAGGGGCAAACAGCTACCAGGATTCTACCATGATTATTCGCGATCAAGTTGACGTGATTTACAAGCTGAAGTAATACTGGGTGCAAAAAGAAAAGGCAGGGTATTCCCTGCCTTTGTTATTTCTGCTTCACAAATTAGTGAAGGATACGAGCACGGATAGTGCCTTCAATACTTTTCAGTTTCGCTAGCGCTTCTTCTGAGCGCTCGGTTTCAACATCGATCACTACGTAGCCGATTTCAGCGGCTGTTTGTAGGTACTGTGCAGCAATGTTAATACCGTCTTCCGCGAAGATGGTGTTGATCTGAGTAAGAATACCAGGACGGTTTTTATGGATGTGAAGCAAGCGAGAGCACTCACCACCGTGCTCTGGCAGTGACACCTCTGGGAAGTTTACGCTTGAAAGCGTAGAGCCGTTGTCAGAGTACTTCGCCAGTTTTCCTGCGACCTCAACACCGATGTTCTCTTGTGCTTCTTGCGTTGAGCCACCAACGTGTGGAGTGAGGATGACATTATCGAACTTCTGCAAAGGAGATTCGAACGGGTCGGCATTCGTTTTTGGTTCTGTTGGGAATACATCAATCGCTGCACCCGCAATATGACCTGCTTCTAAACTATGGCAAAGCGCTGGAATATCCACGACAGTGCCGCGTGCTGCATTAATAAAGATTGAGCCTGGCTTCATGCGAGCAAACTCAGCTTCACCCATCATATTTTTTGTTTCTGGCGTTTCAGGAACGTGCAGAGAAATTACATCACACTTGTTTAGTAGTTCACTCATGGTATGTACTTGCGTCGCATTACCAAGGGATAATTTGTTCTCGATGTCGTAGTAGTAAACGCGCATACCTAAGTTTTCGGCAATAATACCTAGCTGCGTACCAATGTGGCCGTATCCGATAATGCCAAGACGTTTGCCACGTGCTTCGTAAGAGTTGTCAGCACTTTTCTTCCAAATACCGCGATGTGCAAGCGCATTCTTTTCAGGAATGCCACGCAGAAGTAGTAGGATTTGACCAAGTACCAGCTCCGCCACACTGCGTGTGTTAGAGAACGGTGCATTAAACACAGGAATGCCGCGTTTTGCTGCTGCGTCTAGGTTTACTTGGTTAGTACCGATACAAAAACAGCCAATTGCAACCAGTTTATTCGCCGCATTGATTACCTCTTCGGATAGGTTCGTACGGGAGCGAATACCGATGAAGTGCACGTCTTTAACCGCTTCAATCAATTCTTCTTCCGGAAGGGAACCTTTATGGTACTCAATGTTGGTATAACCAGCTGCTTGAAGAACTTCAACTGAAGAAGGGTGGAGTCCCTCTAACAAGAGGATCTTAATCTTTTCTTTTTCCAGTGAAACTTTGGCCATTTTTTCTCGTCCTTAAAATGGAAAGGTGGGCTAATGTGGCGCACATTGGGCAAAACTATTAAAAAGGGGATAATTGATAGTTTTGTAGGAGGACAAACGTTTCCTTGTGCGTCTTCTGTTCAATAAAGTAACAAAAAAAAATTGCTTTGGGTAAGAAAATTACGGAATAAGAGATAATTTTCTTAGAGAAAGGAATAAAAAACGGTGCCTTGCAGCACCGTATGTAATGAAATAACAGAAAAGTGAACCAGATAGGTCGATTTGAGCTGTTATTTATTCTTCAATTTTTGCGCCTTCTGGTGTACCTGTGATTACGACGTCAGCACCACGGTGAGCAAAAAGACCCACAGTCACCACACCCGCGATACCGTTGATCTTGTCTTCCATTTCTTTCGGGTTAGTAATCTGCATGTTGTGTACATCCAAAATTACGTTGCCGTTGTCAGTCACAACGCCTTCACGGTAAGCCGGATCACCGCCCAGTTTTACTAATTCGCGCGCAACGTAAGAGCGTGCCATTGGGATCACTTCTACAGGTAGTGGGAACTGACCTAGTACGTCAACTGCTTTGGTGCCGTCAACAATACATACAAACTTATCAGAGATTGCTGCGACAATTTTCTCACGAGTCAGAGCCGCGCCGCCGCCTTTAATCATTTCACGTGCTGGGTTAATTTCGTCTGCGCCATCAACATACACATCCAGCTTCATTACGTCGTTACACTCGTATACTTCAATACCAAGCTCTTTAAGGCGCTCAGTTGAAGCGACAGAGCTAGACACTGCACCTTTAATATCGTCTTTGATAGTCCCTAGTGCATCGATGAAGTGATTCACGGTAGAGCCAGTACCAACACCGACAATGCTGCCTTTCTCAACATATTTTAGTGCTGCCCAACCAGCCGCTTTTTTCATTTCATCTTGAGTCATGCCAATCTCCTGAATAGATGTTCGTTAACGTTTGCGGGCGTGATTATAGCGGCTTACTTGCCACTTTCCCATTGCCATATTCGGCTTGGGGTCACGATCTTAGGTAATGGAATGTCCCAGCTTTCAATTGGTAAGCGTTCTACATGTTGGCAGTCGTGAGCGATACCAACAGGCTTGGCACCTTCTCCGGTTATAAACCAATGAGACAGGGTGCGGTCATAATACCCTCCGCCCATGCCTAAGCGGTGGCCGATGCTGTCGAATCCAACCAAAGGTGTACAAATGATATCAAGTTGACGAACGGGTTTGAGATGGCGGATGTCCAGTTTGGGCTCTAAGATGCCGTATTTGTTGTAGACCAATTGATCATCACTTACGTACAGAAGAAACAGTAACTGACCTTTGGCAAACGGATGGATGACAGGTAGATAAACCGATTTTCCCTGTTGCCACAACCACTCAATGAGCGGCTTGGTATCAAGTTCACCGTCAGCAGAAAGATAAATAGCAATATGCTGTGCTTGCTGGATTTCAGGAAGTTGAGAAAACTGAGTGACAAGGTCGATCCCCGCTTGGAATTGCGTGTCGCTACACAATGCGTTGCGCTTTTCACGAATCAGTTTGCGGAAGTCTTGTCGAGAGAGGTCTGACATAGAGAGAATACCCCAGGGTGCCGTTGAGGATTGTGGCCCTTGAACCAGCTGGTTCAAGGCGGATCAGCAATGACAACCGTAGGCTTCTCGGTGCATGCCGAGCTTGCTCAATAGTTACCAAATACTAACCCTTAGGTATTGCTTATCGGCTCAGGGACTTAAATCCTGCTGACGCACACCCCAGGGTAAATTTTGTATTTACTGCTGTCCTTGCGTAACTTTGCTTAGTGCGTTCTCAAGAGACGCAGTGAGCTTTTCCATTCGCTCAGTAATTTCTTGCTGTTGACCGTTTGATTCGTATGACTTGGTGTGCAACTCATAACAAATATTCAATGCAGCGAAGGTCAGCAGTTGGATTTCATTGGTTACCTTAGTACGTTCGCTCATTTCTTTCAATCGGCGATCCAGATCTTTTGCCGCTGCAACAAGAGACTCTTCTTGTCCTGTCGGACAATTCACTCGTGTAACTTTGCCTAATATTTCAACGTCGATCGCTTGATTGCTCATGATGAATAAACTCTATATTCGCGCTATCTAAGGTGTTGCTTCATACAACTACCGAGGAGCAAACTATAGGAAAACCGCTATTAAGATTCAAGCATTTCCCATCACAGAAAGAGAAATGATGGCGAGATCACACAGGAATTGGGCAAATTGAGCAAATGCTGTTCAAAATTGAATTTGATAGCCGTTTCAGACCACTAACCTTGATGGTAGGATATACCAATACATTATTATGCAAGAATGAGCCAAGTTATGAGTGAAATCACCCTTCCTGAATACCAATCTATTGCTGCTGAACTGCAATCTGCAAGCCTAGCAGTAACACCGGCGGAATTACATGGCTTATTTGTCGGCATGTTAAGTGGTGGATTGGCGATTAATGATCAAACTTGGCAGCCTATTCTGTTTGACTACACCAATGATGGCATGGGTTGGCCTTCTCCTGCGCTAGCTTTTGCTCAAAGCGTATTCACCGTTACTGTCAATGAACTCACGGGCACGTCGATGGAGCTGTCTTTATTATTGCCAGATGAGCCGGGAGAAGAAGGCTTATTCACGTTGGCTGACAGCGTGTCCGATTTCGTAAACCACTTTATTTCTGGGTTAGGTCTAGCAGGTGTTGCGCTAAATAAAGCGTCAGATGACGCTAAAGAAGCATTGGCTGACCTAGAAGAGATTGCCAAATTAGGCATTGATGAAGATGACGACCTCGGTGAACAAGCGCAATTGCTAGAACAAGTGATTGAACACATCAAAGCTTGCGTACTAACGATTCATGCTGAGTTTGGTGTTCGCCCTGAAAGTAGCGATAAAAAGCCTACTATTCATTAATCGTAGATGGTCCAGAGGTTAGCATGAAGCAATATGATGTAGTCATTGCTGGTGGTGCCATGGCTGGTGCAACGTTAGCATTAGCGATTGACCATTTGTCTCAGGGAAAGCTCCGCATTGCCGTCATTGAGCCTTTTAAAGCGCAGTCAGATATGCACCCTGGTTTTGACTCTCGCTCAATCGCATTGTCTTACGGTACTGTCAATCTGTTGCGTCAACTACAGCTCTGGACCTCGATAGAGCCGTTTGTCACACCCATTGAACATATCCACGTTTCTGACCGCTCTCATGCTGGGATGACGGAAATTACCAAGCAAGAGATTGGCGTTGAAGCACTAGGGTATGTTGTCGAATTAGCCGATGTTGGTCGCGTATATCAAGAATTATTAGATAGCAGCGCATCTATTACGCTGTTTTGCCCTGACTCTGTTACCGATATCGAGCGCGAGCAAGACTGTACCCATATTACGTTGAAAAGCGGTGGGAAGCTTGAAGCAAAACTGCTGGTGGCAGCCGATGGTGCTGTTTCGACTTGTTGTCAGAAAATTGGTTTAGAGCTTTCTGAGCAAGATTTTGAACAAGTGGCTGTCATTGCCAATATTGTTACTCAAGAACCTCATCAAGGTAGAGCCTTTGAACGTTTTACTGAAAATGGCCCTGTTGCTTTATTGCCAATGAGTGACAATAGAATGTCTTTAGTTTGGTGTCTGCACCCTGAGGAAGCCCAAGCAGTTCTTGAGTTATCTGACCAAGCATTTCTCCAACGTTTACAACAAGATTTTGGCTGGCGCTTGGGCACGATGAAAAAAGTGGGACGACGTGCGAGTTACCCATTGCTTCTTCGCCATCGAAAGCAAAATATTTCTCATCGTTTTGCGATTGTTGGGAATGCGGCGCAAACGCTGCATCCGATAGCTGGACAAGGTTTTAATCTTGGTATTCGCGACGTCGTCTCGCTAGCAGAAGAAATCGTGCAGCAAAGCGATGATGTTGGTCTTTATCAAGGCTTGATGCGCTTTAGTCAGCGTAGAGAGGCAGACCGAAGCGAAACGATCTGGCTAACCAGTGCCTTAGTGCATATTTTTTCAAATGATTTACCCGCGATGCGAATTGGGCGAAATACAGCCTTAGCAGCGATGGATAACCTTTCTATTTTTAAGCAGCCGCTACTGCGCCATACGCTTGGTTTGGTAAAACGATGAACGGCCGCACTGAATTAGGTAATAAAAAGCAATGATGCAAAGTGTAGATATCGCCATCATCGGCGGAGGGATGGTTGGGTTGGCACTTGCTGCCGCGTTCAAGGACAGTGACCTGCGTGTCGCCGTAATAGAAGGCAAGGTGCCAGATGAGTCGTTGAAAGAGTTACCTGATGTGCGTGTGTCTGCGTTGAGCCGTTCTAGTGAGACGATCTTGCGTAAGCTTGGCGCTTGGCAGGGAATAGAGCAACGCCGAGCTTCACCATACTACGGAATGGAAGTGTGGGAGCAAGATAGCTTCGCTAGTATTGAGTTCAATGCACAAAGCATGGCACAACCTGATTTAGGGCATATTGTTGAGAATCGAGTGATTCAACTCGCACTGCTCGAACAAGTCCAAAAGCTCGATAACGTCACTATGTTTATGCCTGCACGTTGCGCGACCTTAGCGGTGGGCGAACAAGAAAGTTGGTTGACGCTCGACAATGGTCAAGCCATGACGGCTAAGTTAGTGGTCGGAGCCGATGGGGCAAACTCGTGGCTTCGTCATCAAATGGATATTCCGTTAACGCATTGGGATTATGGACATCATGCTCTGGTCGCGAATGTTAAAACCGCTGCTCCGCACAATAGCATTGCACGACAGATTTTTACTCCTCAAGGGCCATTGGCGTTTTTGCCAATGTCGCAACCAGATATGTGCTCTATTGTTTGGTCCACTGAGCCAAATCGTGCAGAGCAGCTATTGGCAATGAGTGAGCATGATTTCAACAAAGCATTGACGAGCGAATTTGATACACGACTTGGTCTATGTGAAGTCGTGGGAGAGCGTGCCGCGTTTCCTCTGAAAATGCGTTATGCGCGAGATTTTGTTGTGGAGCGAGTCGCATTGGTTGGTGATGCGGCCCATACTATTCATCCTCTAGCGGGCCAGGGGGTAAATTTAGGTTTATTAGATGCAGCCAGCCTCGCTCAAGAGGTGTTAGCGCTATGGAAGCAAGGCCAAGATATTGGCAGCAAACGCAACCTGAGAGGTTATGAGCGTTGGCGCAAAGCGGAAGCAGCAAAGATGATCGCTGCAATGCAAGGATTCCGAGACCTGTTCTCTGGAGAGAATCCTGCTAAGAAGCTGGTTCGTGGCATTGGTTTGAGTTTAGCGGGTCAACTGCCGGGAGCGAAAGATGAGATCATGAAGCGTGCGCTTGGTCTAAAAGGTCATTTGCCGGATCTGGCACGTCAGTAGGTGTAAAGCGAACTTCAAATACACAAAAGGCTGGTTAATCCAGCCTTTGTATTATCAACGTTTTGCTAAGCATATGCGCATCGGAGTTTCATTATTTCTTGGTTGATCTCTTTGACCGCTCGGAAATGGCGTTGCTCTGCTTTCTCCGGCAGTATTAACTTGCCGTTATCAAACTCGAATCTACCGACCCCGTAAATATAAATTCTTCCTTTAAAAAGACGACTTATATGTTTAGCTATCATACTTGGTGTATAGCGCTTAAACAGTCTCATATTTACTTTCCTTTTATCTAACCTAGCCTAGGTATTCTACGTTTTGGACGCGAAAATTATTGTGACAGCCATAGTATTAAATACAGATGTAGGGTGTTGCGTCAGAGATTTGTGTTGTCTTAGACAATTTGACAGTGTCATCTCTTAAATAGCGTGAGGATTACCCCAAAAAATCACCGTTCAAGGAACCCTTACGACAATACACTCCTTTTTACGTGACGCATTAAGCAATAGTTTTGTTACAGAATTAAGAATAGAACGAAAATGATTGTTTGCTAATTGTTTCTATTAAGGTGGTATCCGACAGAACAAGCTTTACGTCCTAACGGTTAGAGAAAGAGGAAGAGAAAAAAGTTCCGCACAAAAAAAAGCCCGCTTCAGCGGGCGAATAGTCACAGATGCATTACACAAAAGTGGACAGCTGACGGCATGAATACTGTCATTCAGTCAGCTGATTCACTTTATGTTGGTTAAGTGCTTGTTTGAAACTTAACCAACAAATTCAGCATATACGAGTTTTATCTTTGTGACTATTTATGTTTTATATGTGATTAAAAATTCTCTCGTCTATTTTTATAGATATGAGCGAGATCACGTGATGATAGAAACACTACGTGCTATTACATTATTTTTAGACGACTAACGACATATCTCAGCTACGGTCGGCTGACACAATTGGATCAGATCTTGGATAGAAAGCGCCAGTCCAGCCATGCGATCGCCACTGCTGATCGTGACTTCCTGTTCTTCTAGTAAGCTAGGATCGAACACGATCGGCATGTGTCGTTTGAGTAATAGTGGAGTGACAGTACCAATTTTGTAACCTGTGATGGCCTCAACGTCGGCTTGATCAACGCAAGTCATCCGGCGGCATTGCAGTAACGAGCGCACTTTTTTGGGATCGACACTACGATCACCAGGCGCACAGGCGAGAGCATATTGATTACCCATGTCTCGTAGCAAGATCGCTTTTACCATTTGAGAAGGGCGAATGCCGCGTTGTTGCGCGGCATCCTCAATAGTGGTTGCTGGTCTTTGATGCGGTAACAGACGAAACGGAATGTGTTGGTCTGTGAGAAATTGCATCAAAGGAGTATTGATTGTATTACTCATCATCAAGACTGTAAGGCAGTGATTCGATTGTCCACTCACATTCTGGTTGAGCAACCAAACGAAGACGAGTGTCTTCATCGAGATTATTGGGCAGTACGATCAGGCCAATCGCTTGATTGTCGCTGAACTGGTAGTGGTTTAATAAAGCACCCACTGAACGCCAGTTTTCACCCACGCTGCGTTCGAGCTCAATTGGCTCGTCACTGAATGGAGCAGAAGTTGCCCCTTTTACGATGTACATCGCACGTTTATTTGTACCGCGATACTTAGCTCGTGCTACCGTTTCTTGTCCTGTGTAGCAGCCCTTTGTGAAGCTAATGCCTCCTAAAGCTTGCACGTTGAGTGCTTGTGGAATGTGAGCATTCTGCGCGGATGCAGAGACAAATGGTAAACCAGCTTCAATGTCGAAACGATTCCAAAGCTCATTTGTCGTAAGGGCAGCATCTGTATTTTCAACGACTTGTTGCGCAGCTGGCGCACTTAATATCATTAGCCAGCGGTTTTGTGAAACTTGTACCGCGGTGCCGCCTTCAACAGGGCGAACGCTGCCAGTCGTTTTGCTCATTGAAGAAATAAGCTCATCGGCTTTGACGCCGGCAACACCTAAGATAACTTCATCAGAAGCTTCAATCGTTACTTTAGAGAAAATGGCGTATTTTTTTATTTCGCTAAGTTCTACGTCAATCGCCGATTTTGGTTGGATCATGCCGTAGCCATCGTGGTGATGGAAAAGGCGGAACACACTCCACACTTTACCTTTCGCATCACAATGTGCGCCTAATGTTGATTGGTCTTGTTCTAAAGAAACGACATCGCAGGTAACCTGACCTTGTAAGTATGATTTTTTATCGTCACCGACCATGGTGATCATGCCGAAATTGTCCAGCAGTGAGATAGATAACTCTGGAAGTGCGTCTTGAGTTGAGAGAGGTAGTGCTGAAAAACGAGTTTGCCATTCCATAATTACAATGCCTTTTGAAGATATTTTTCCGCTATGTTATACCCAAATAACCTTGAGATACTAGGGGAGCGATTTACGAATCAACATTTGTCTGCTTTCACTATCGTATTGTGACCCGCACACTAGTGACGTAGCACATCCCTTGTTACACTCCGCACTAACAACAAGACATCTATGAAGGAATAGTGAATGTACACTCCGGAAGAAAAAGCGCGTATTAAATGGGCTTGTCGTCGAGGCATGCTTGAGCTTGACGTAGTAATTATGCCGTTTTTTGAAGAGTGCTTTGATACTCTGAGTGAACAAGAGCAGCGTGACTTTGTTTCTTTACTTGAATGCGATGATCCTGATCTGTTTACTTGGATAATGGGGCATGGCCGCAGCGAAAACTTAGGTCATGCTGCAATGGTTGATAAAATTGTCGCCCATAACCTCAGCAAAGTTCGTTAATTTTACCGCTTCTCCCTCTCTGACTGCCCGAGTTCTCAATGTAATACTTTTCTTACTGATGACTTGGGCCGTTACCCTCTCTAGCATCCCTCTCGTATTATCGATTTATTTGTTATTAATGATTGTTAAGGCACTACTGAGCCAAGGCTTTGTTAAACCTACAAGTCAGGGTTATTGGTATGTGCATTGCGATGGCTCGGTTAGGTTTGAGGCCCTTGAGTATAGTGAATGCTCGGCGGCTCTTGAGTCTGAAAAGGATCAGTTACAACGAGTCGATACATCGACATTGCCATTCAAGATAACATTTCGATTGCAGTCTGGCCGTAGCGTCACGATTTGGCGTGATAGCTGTGACGATCAGCATTACCGTCAATTATCTTTGGTATTACGCCAGTGGGAAATGAAACAGGGAGCCAATGCTCCCTGTTGATGTAATAGTTTATTTTGTCGAATTAAAGCTGTTTAGCTGGAACCAAAATCGTTGGTCCGCTGTTTTCCAGTTGGTTCGGATAATCAAGCGTGTAGTGCAAACCTCGACTCTCTTTACGCTGCATCGCACAACGAACCATCAGCTCTGCTACTTGTAAAAGGTTACGCAGTTCTAATAAGTTGTTCGATACACGGAAGTTGCTGTAGTACTCATGCGTTTCTTGTTGCAACAGTTGGATACGGCGCAAGGCGCGTTCTAAACGCTTGTCAGTTCGTACAATGCCCATGTAGTCCCACATAAACAGACGAAGCTCGTGCCAGTTGTGCTGAATGATCACTTCTTCATCACTGTTGGTCACTTTACTTTCATCCCAACATGGCACCTGTGAAGGAAGCTCCACGTTAGTGTGATGTTTTAGAATATCTTTCGCCGCAGACCAAGCATAAACCACGCATTCGAGAAGTGAATTTGATGCCATGCGGTTAGCACCATGCAGCCCTGTATAGCTGACTTCGCCAATTGCATACAAGTTTTTAAGATCGGTGCAGCCATTTCTATTCACCATGACACCGCCACAAGTGTAGTGCGCAGCAGGTACGATTGGGATTGGCTCTTTGGTCATATCAATGCCCAAGTCCATCAAACGTGAGTAAATGGTTGGGAAGTGCTTAGTAATAAAGTCCGCAGGTTTGTGACTAATGTCGAGGTACATACAGTCGGCACCCAAACGCTTCATTTCGAAGTCGATAGCACGAGCCACGACGTCACGCGGAGCAAGCTCTTTACGCTCATCGAAATCTGGCATAAAGCGAGAACCATCTGGACGACGCAGGTAAGCACCTTCACCACGTAACGCTTCGGTCAACAAGAAGTTACGCGCCTCGGGGTGGTATAAACACGTCGGGTGGAACTGGTTAAACTCCATATTTGCCACACGACACCCTGCACGCCAAGCAATCGCAATACCATCACCAGACGACACATCTGGGTTAGAGGTGTATTGATAAACTTTTGAAGCGCCACCTGTAGCGAGAACCACAAATTTGGCCCGCACGGTTTCGACATGCTCTTCGTTGCGGTTCCAAATATAAGCACCGATAACTTTGTTTTTATCACCGCCAATTTTGTCTTCGGTGATTAAGTCCAGCGCATTGTGACGTTCGAGAACATGAATGTTTGGATGGTTGTGAGCGTTATCTTGCAGAGAGGTTTGCATCGCCATACCTGTCGCATCTGCCGCGTGAAGAATACGACGACGACTATGGCCACCTTCACGAGTTAAGTGGTAGCGAGGTTCATCGTCAGAGTCATCTTCTTCACGATCAAATGGGACACCACCGTCGATCAACCACTGTACGCACTCTTTTGAATGTTCAGCAATGAACCTCACGGTGTCCTCATCGCAAATACCATCGCCGGCGATTTGTGTATCTTCAACGTGTGAATCAATGGTGTCTGACTCATCAAATACAGCAGCAATACCACCCTGGGCATAATAGGTCGCCCCTTCGCTGCGTGGCCCTTTACTCAGCACCATCACTTTACAGTGGTTAGCTACGCGCAAAGCCAACGACAAACCAGCCGCGCCACTCCCTACCACTAACACATCACACTCATGTTCACGATTTGTGTTCATATAACTTTTATAATCCCAAGCTAAGGTAACAAAGTCACCTTGTGTATTATTTGCACACCATGTGCATTCCATTATCGCGACACCCGTCGCTAAGGGCTAAGTTGGGAGACCTATCGACATCCGTGTTACTGCGGTGACTGAGCCACTCTTCTTTTTCATGCAGAGCATGAGCATGCTTCCTAAGTTATATTTGTAACGCGGTGTTCAGATAGCCATTAGCCATGCAAATGAAAAGTAATAGTTTGTCAATGCCATTGCTTTTCCATGCTCGACCCAGCACAATCTGGGACAGAGATCATTCATTATACCCATTTCCCCTCAAGATGCTCGCTTGTCAAACTTAGACTAAAGTCAGGCAACGGTGGTCATTTGGGTATAGACATCACACTGTGAAAAAACAATGACAAAAAACTTGAGAAACCATGGAACTTTCTCATTCACGTTAGGGTCACAATAGTGCTCAAGTAAGCAGTGGTGTCAATACTACGTTTTGCATAATTAGTACCCATATCTGAGAAGAGTAGGGGCATAACAAATAGGAGTATCCGCTCGAATGAACGAGCAGCTGACCGATCAAGTATTGATTGAGCGAGTTCAGAATGGCGATAAGCAAGCATTCAATCTGCTGGTAACGAAGTACCAGAACAAGGTATGTAATCTTATTTCCAGATACGTTAGTAATCCTGGCGATGTACCAGATGTAGCACAAGAAGCGTTTATTAAAGCTTACCGAGCTATTCCCAGCTTTCGTGGGGAGAGTGCGTTTTATACGTGGCTGTATCGCATTGCAGTGAATACTGCGAAAAATCACATTGTTGCTCAAGGGCGTAGACCTCCAGCGACAGATGTCGATGCTGAAGATGCTGAATTTTACGAAACAGGTAGTGCACTTAAAGAAATATCGAACCCTGAGAACTTAACGTTGTCCAAAGAATTGCAACGGGTGGTGTTCAGTGCAATCGAAGCTTTACCTGAAGATTTAAAAACCGCAATGACATTACGAGAGCTCGATGGCTTGAGTTATGAAGAAATTGCAGAAGTGATGGATTGCCCGGTAGGAACGGTACGATCGCGTATCTTCCGTGCTCGTGAGGCGGTGGAAAAGAAAATCAGACCTCTTTTGCAACGCTAGTACAAGTAATAACTATGGTGAAAATAATGGCTGACAAAGAAAAACTTTCAGCTCTCATGGATGGAGAATTGGTCGATAAGGCTTTAATTCAAGAGTTAGAGCAAGACCAAGAGAGCCGTGATGCTTGGCAGAACTACCACCTGATTGGTGATGTGATGCGAGGCGAAGCGCCAGCAAAACCTGAGTGGAATATTGCTGAAAGCGTGGCGTTAGCGTTAGAAGATGAACCTGCACATCGTGCGTTTGATTCGCACGGTGCAAATGTTATCTCAATTGCTGATACGCCAAAAGAGTCGCAACCAGAACCGCAAAAAGCAAAACGTCAGTTGCCAGGTTGGTTGACACAGTTTGGTCAAGTTGCTGTTGCTGTATGTGTATCGCTTGTCGTTATTTTAGGTGTACAGCAGTACGGTGGTAGCGATTCAATGTCGCCGCAAACAGACCAATTGCCTGTGTTGCAGACAGTTCCGTTTGCTGGCAGCGCAGAGCCTGTGAGTTTAACTCGTGAGTCTGTTGAGCGTTCTGTAGGTGAAGCAAATATGCAAGAGCAACGTAAGCGTGTTCATGCTATGCTGCGAGACTACGAATTGCAGTTACGAATTAACAGTGATGCATCTCAACAAGATGCAAATCTGAATCCGGATATTGAATGAAAAAATTTCTGATCAGCGCTTGCGCTCTGTTCAGTATGATGTCTTCTCAAGCCTTTGCTGGTGATAAGCCAGCGGAGGCTTTATTGCATCAAATGAGCGAGGCGAGTAAGAATTTAAGTTACGAACTCTCTTATATCCTTATCAAAAAGAACAGCATTGAGCCGTTGCTGTATCGTCATGCGACGCATGGTGACGATCAATATGCTCATCTTGTCTATTTAAGTGGCCCTGTACGCGAAGTGATTCGTCGCGGCACAGAAGTAAGCTATATCGAAACGGGTTTAGAACCATTCACCATCGAGTCAGGTAAAATGGTCGCTCCGACCATGCCTATGCTCAATACCAATATCGATGAGCTAAACTTGTATTACGACTATGTAAAAGTGGGTAGAGCTCGTGAAGCAGGTGTAGCAACACAAGTGCTGCGTGTCGTCCCTAAAGACGGTCTGCGCTATTCATACGTACTATGGATCGATGAAAAGAGTAAATTGCCGTTACGTGCCGACCTTGTGGACCGTGATGGTGAGATGCTTGAACAATATCGCACTATTTCTTACACAGTGAATCCAAAAATCGCAGAGTTAATGAGTGGCCTACAAGATGTTCAATTACCAGCTGTTCTCACCATGCCAAAAGGCGATATTGGGACCAGTAATTGGCAGGTAGGTTGGATCCCTGAAGGTTTCGAGCCGAACGAGCTCAACCGCTATCGTATGGCCGTTACTAATCAAATGGTGGAGAGCCAGCTGTATTCTGATGGTCTGTTTAGCTTCTCTGTTTACGTAGCAAACAAAGATGAGCATTCGTTAAAAGGGCAGTTGGTTCGCCAAGGCCGAAGAACGCTACACAGTTTTGTGAGCGGTCAACATGAAATCTCCGTTGTAGGAGACATTCCGCCGACCACAGCACAACGTATCGCCCAATCTGTCACATTTAATGTAACAAAGAGTAAACAACAATGATGACCGCGTTGGCTACTGTGACAGACGTACATCGTCGCGGTAAACAATACGAAATTGATTTAAGCTGCGAACAGCAGACCAGTTGCAGTAGTTGCTCTTCACAGAAAAGTTGTGGAACGGGCGTTGTGACTAAAGCCATTGGTAACAAGAGTTTATCTTGGCACCTGCGCACGGATAAATCAGTGAAGATAGGTCAAGTCGTCGAGATAGGCTTTCCTGAGTCGAGCCTGATAAAATCAGCAATGGCGGTTTATTTACTGCCGTTGTTTGGTTTGATTATTGGTGCGATGTTTGGTCACTTCCTATTAGCGCCGCTGACCGCGGGCGGGGAAGGTATCATCATATTGGCATCAGTATTATTTGCAGCTGGTGGAATGTGGATCGCAAAACGTGTTTCTCGTCCGTTAGAGGATGAATCCAAGCGCCAAGTTACCCTTGTTAGGGTACTTGGGGAGCCAATCCAGTAAGCGCTGTCCCCCTCCACTTAAGGTTATTTGGGTATGTACTTTAAATTACGTGCGCCCGTTAACGAAATTCGGTAGAATCTGCCAACTTGATTGAAATGCCGTCAGTAGATGGCGTTTCTTACTGTCCCTATTTGTAAAGAGTTAGTCACCCTAAATCTATGAAGCACATTCGTAACTTTTCGATTATCGCCCACATCGACCATGGTAAGTCGACCCTATCAGACCGTCTAATCCAAGTTTGTGGCGGGTTAACCGATCGTGAAATGGCCGCACAGGTTCTGGATTCTATGGATCTTGAACGTGAGCGTGGTATCACCATTAAATCTCAGAGTGTGACGCTAAACTACACCGCTAAAGACGGTGAAACGTATCAGCTGAACTTCATCGATACTCCGGGGCACGTTGACTTTGCATATGAAGTATCACGTTCTCTAGCGGCTTGTGAAGGTGCGCTATTGGTTGTAGATGCGGGTCAAGGTGTTGAAGCTCAAACACTGGCTAACTGTTACACCGCGATTGAGATGGATCTAGAGGTTGTGCCAATCTTGAACAAGATTGACCTACCAGCAGCCGATCCTGAGCGCGTGGCAGAAGAAATTGAAGAAATCGTTGGTATCGATGCAATGGAAGCAACCCGCTGTTCTGCGAAGACAGGCATCGGTGTTGATGACGTTCTAGAGAACATCGTATCAGCGATTCCAGCACCGGAAGGTGACCCAGATGCGCCATTACAAGCGCTGATCATTGACTCATGGTTTGATAACTATCTTGGCGTTGTTTCTCTAGTACGTATTAAAAACGGCGAACTGAAGAAGAACGATAAGATCAAAGTGATGAGTACGGGCCAAGTTTGGGGTGTAGACCGTCTTGGTATTTTTACGCCAAAACAAGTAGATACCGATATCCTTCGTACTGGTGAAGTAGGTTGGGTGGTTTGTGGTATTAAAGACATCCTTGGTGCACCAGTTGGTGATACGCTGACTATGGCTAAGAACGGCTGTGAAAAACCGCTACCAGGTTTTAAGAAAGTAAAACCTCAGGTTTACGCAGGTCTGTTCCCGGTATCTTCTGACGATTACGAGAACTTCCGTGATGCGCTGGGCAAATTAAGCCTAAACGACGCATCGCTATTCTACGAGCCAGAAAACTCAGCGGCACTTGGCTTTGGTTTCCGTTGTGGTTTCCTTGGCATGCTGCACATGGAAATTATCCAAGAGCGTCTAGAGCGTGAATACGACTTAGATCTTATCACCACGGCACCAACGGTAGTTTACGAAGTTGAAAAGACCGATGGTGAACTGCTGTACGTTGATAGCCCTGCCAAACTACCAGCGATCAATGATATTGAAGAAATTCGTGAACCGATCGCTCGTTGTAATATCCTGGTACCTTCAGAGTACCTAGGTAACGTGATCACGCTGTGTGTTGAAAAGCGTGGTACTCAGGTCGATATGGTTTACCACGGTAACCAGGTTGCCGTGACTTACGATATTCCAATGGCAGAAGTGGTACTGGATTTCTTCGACCGTCTGAAATCGACATCTCGTGGTTATGCGTCTTTGGATTACAACTTCCAGCGTTTTGAAGCTTCGAATATGGTACGTGTAGACGTTCTTCTGAACGGTGACACCGTTGATGCATTGGCGATGATCACACACAAAGACCAGTCTCAGACTCGCGGTCGTCAGCTGGTAGAGAAGATGAAAGAATTTATCCCTCGCCAAATGTTTGATATCGCAATCCAAGCAGCGATTGGTAACCACATTATCGCACGTTCAACTGTAAAACAGCTGCGTAAGAACGTAATCGCGAAATGTTACGGCGGTGACGTAAGTCGTAAGAAGAAACTTCTGAAGAAACAGAAAGAAGGTAAGAAGCGCATGAAGCAGATCGGTAACGTTGAGCTGCCTCAAGAAGCGTTCCTAGCCATCCTTCACGTAGGTAAAGACTAAAGTTGAACTTTGTCTCACACTTGTCGGTCTTAAGACGTTAGATATTAAAATAAGTGAAAGGGTTTCGGCTCTTTCACTTTCGTATTTTTAGATAAGGGAATTTAATGGCGAATACATTCTCACTGATGCTGGTTATTACGACTTTGGTAACTGGCGTGGTTTGGCTATTGGAAAAGCTGGTTTTCGCGAAAAAGCGTCAGGAAAAACTGGCGGAGATTCAAGCTCAGACGTCTAATGGTTTGGATGCAGTGACCTTGCAAAAAGTTGAGCGTCAGCCTTGGTGGGTTGAAAATAGCGTCTCAATTTTTCCTGTGATTGCGTTCGTTTTAGTATTACGTTCTTTTATCTACGAACCATTTCAAATTCCATCAGGCTCAATGATGCCGACTTTGTTGGTGGGTGACTTTATCTTGGTAGAAAAATACGCCTATGGCTTGAAAGATCCGGTATGGCGCACGCAGTTAGTTGAAACAGGTAAACCTGAGCGTGGTGATATCGTGGTATTCAAATACCCGCCACAACCAAGTGTGGATTACATTAAGCGTGTTGTTGGTTTGCCTGGTGATATCGTGCGTTATTCAAGTGATAAGCAGCTTTGCGTGCAAAGCCAAGGTGAATCGGCGTGTAAACCAGTTAAACTGAGCAATGTTGAAGAAAGTCAGTTTAGCTCGAACGGTATTCCAATGATCCAACTGGATGAAAAATTGGGTAACGTGGAGCACAATGTTTTGGTTAACCCTCTTGTTCGTAACCGTGTGGAGCAATACTTCCCACGTAGCGGCACGACAGAGTGGGTTGTACCACAAGGTCAGTACTTTGTGATGGGTGATAACCGTGACAACAGTGCTGACAGCCGTTACTGGGGCTTCGTTCCTGAAGCAAACTTAGTCGGCAAAGCTGTCGCCATTTGGATCAGCTTCGAGTTTGATCGTGGCGCAGATAGCGTTCTACCTTCATGGATTCCAACTGGTGTGCGTTTTAACCGCATCGGTGGTATTCACTAACCATTTTATATCGAGAGAGTATGAATTCTCCAATTGATAAACTAGAGAGAAAGCTCGGCTACCAGTTTCAAGATGCCGGGCTTATCAACTTGGCGCTGACTCACCGCAGCGCCAACAGTAAGCATAATGAACGTCTTGAGTTTCTGGGCGATTCAATTTTAAGTTTTGTCATCGCTGATGATCTGTACCATCGTTTCCCGAAAGTGAACGAGGGTGACATGAGCCGTATGCGTGCTACTTTGGTTCGTGGACATACATTGGCGGAACTGGGTCGTGAATTCGATCTAGGAGATTATTTAAAATTAGGTCCAGGTGAATTGAAGAGTGGCGGTTTCCGCCGAGACTCTATTTTAGCCGATGCGGTTGAAGCCATTATTGGCGCAATTTACCTAGACAGCGATCTTGAAGTCGTGCGAGGCATTGTACTGAGTTGGTACAACTCACGCCTTGAAGCCATTAAACCTGGCGTCTCACAAAAAGATCCGAAAACTCGCCTACAAGAGTTCCTGCAAGGCAGAAGAAAACCGCTGCCTGTGTACACAGTGACTAATATTAAAGGTGAAGCGCACAACCAAGAGTTTACGGTTGAGTGTGAAGTAGCAGGTGTGGACAAGCCTGTAATCGGGAAAGGCACCAGCCGCCGCAAGGCAGAACAAGCGGCCGCTGAAACAGCACTTGAGCAATTAACAAATGGCTGATAACGAATTTGATATCGATGCGTTTTTCGCATCACAAGGTGAGCCAAGCTCGCCAGAAAACCAGCATTGTGGCTTCATTGCCATAGTTGGTCGCCCAAACGTAGGTAAGTCGACACTTCTGAACAAAATCTTGGGTCAGAAGATTTCGATCACCTCACGTAAGCCGCAAACAACACGCCACCGCATTATGGGTGTGGACACAGACGGCGATTACCAAGCGATTTACGTTGACACGCCAGGACTTCACATCGAAGAAAAGCGTGCGATTAACCGCTTGATGAACCGTGCGGCTAACTCATCTCTAAGTGATGTAAACCTAGTGTTCTTCTTAGTCGATGGTACGCATTGGACTAAAGACGATGAAATGGTGCTAACTAAGCTTCAAAAATCGAACTTCCCAGTTGTGCTTTGTGTCAATAAAGTCGACAACGTGCAAGATCGTAACGAAGTGATGCTACACATGGCTGAGATGTCTAAGAAGATGGACTTCGTTGACGTTGTGCCAATCTCTGCGAAGCAAGGAAAGAACATTGATGTACTGCGTAAGCACGTGCGTAATCACTTACCTAAAGCAACGCACCACTTCCCAGAAGAATACGTGACTGATCGCTCCCAGCGCTTTATGGCATCTGAAATTGTGCGTGAAAAGTTAATGCGTTTCACGGGTGAAGAATTGCCATACTCGGTAACGGTCGAGATTGAACGTTTTGATTACAACCCAGAAACCGACGGTTTCCATATCAATGCCTTGATTCTTGTTGAGCGTAATGGACAGAAGAAAATGGTGATTGGTAAAGGTGGCGAGAAGATCAAGACCATTGGTCGTGAAGCGCGTTTAGATATGGAAGAGTTGTTCGGTCGTAAGGTTTACCTAGAAACCTGGGTAAAAGTGAAATCTGGCTGGGCAGACGACGAACGAGCACTGCGCTCGTTGGGTTATATCGACGACTTATAATCTTGGCTGCGAAGATGCTTCGCTCCAACATCGATGAAAAATTAGTATCGATTAAAATAAGGAGCCGCTCGGCTCCTTATTTTTTATTTCACACTTTTTAGGCACAATGACTTAGATGAGTAATCTGTCTTCCGAAGGTTTACAGCGCTGTTTTGTTTTACATCGCCGCCCTTACAGTGAATCGAGCTTAATCCTTGATGTATTTAGTGAGGAATATGGCCGAATGACTTTAATGGCCAAAGGCGCGCGCAGTAAGCGTTCGAACTTAAAAGGCGCATTGCAACCTTTTACTCCGCTGTTACTTAAATGGTCGGGAAAAGGTTCAATGAAGACTTTGCGTCAAGCTGAGCCGATAAGCCTAGGTTTACCGTTAACGGGCATTAATCTCTACTCTGCCATGTACGTTAATGAACTGATTGGTCGGATATTGATGGCTGAAGTGCCGATGCCAGCGCTATTTCATGATTATTTGCATGCGTTAACAGAGTTGGCACACAACGAAAACCCAGAGCCAGCACTGCGTCGTTTTGAGTTAGCATTGCTATCTGCGATGGGGTATGGCGTAGATTTCTTGCACTGTGCAGGTACTGGCGAGCCCGTCGACCCAGAGATGACGTATCGTTACCGGGAACAAAAAGGCTTCATAGCTTCGGTTAGGCGCGATAACCTCACGTTTTTAGGGAATGAACTGATTGCTATCAGTGAGCGGCGGTTCGTCACTAAAGAGCAGCTAAAAGCGGCAAAACGCTTTACACGTATAGCCTTAAAGCCGTATCTTGGCGGCAAACCTTTAAAAAGTCGTGAATTTTTCATTCAGACCCCCAGAGCACGGAGTAACGGAAAATGAGCTCAATTTATTTAGGCGTCAATATCGACCATATTGCCACTCTACGTAATGCACGTGGTACAAAATACCCTGATCCTGTTCACGCTGCAGAAATTGCTGAGCGTGCAGGCGCGGATGGTATCACAATTCACTTACGTGAAGACCGTCGCCATATTTTGGATCGTGATGTACGTATTCTGCGTGAAACCATTCAAACGCGTATGAATCTAGAGATGGCAGTGACAGACGAAATGGTTGAGATTGCGCTGCAAACTCAACCAGAGTTTGTGTGCTTAGTGCCTGAAAAACGTGAAGAACTGACGACGGAAGGTGGCTTGGACGTTGTGGGGCAGCTTGAAAAAATTAAAGCTGCGACGAAAAAGCTGACAGATGCAGGCATTAAAGTTTCACTCTTTATTGATGCTGACCGTCAACAGATTGAAGCTGCGAAAAAGTGTGGTGCTCCGTTTATTGAGCTACACACGGGTCATTATGCTGATGCGACGACAGAAGACGAACAACAAGCTGAACTGAAGAAGATTGCCGCTGGTGCGAGTTATGCTCATGACCTAGGTATTATTGTTAATGCCGGGCATGGCCTGACTTATCACAATGTCGCGCCAATTGCTGCATTACCAGAAATTTACGAACTCAACATTGGTCACTCAATCATTGGTCGCGCGGTATTTGATGGTTTGAATAAAGCGGTTGCGGACATGAAAGCACTGATGATTGAGGCACGCCAGTAATAGGGCTATCTAGATGGCGATTATAGGGTTAGGCACCGACATTGCAGAAATTGAGCGTATTGAAAAAGCGCTAGCTCGTAGTGGTGAGCCTTTTGCTCAGCGTATTCTTTCAGAAGAAGAAATGGCTAAATTTTCACAGCTTAAGCTGCAAGGCCGTTATCTTGCTAAGCGCTTTGCGGTCAAAGAAGCGGCCTCAAAAGCATTGGGGACAGGGATCGCGAAAGGGGTCACGTTTCACGATTTTTCCATCTCGAACGATGCGCTTGGAAAACCAGTACTCGCATTGACGGGCACAGCAAAACAAATAGCGGATGCGATGGGCGTTAACCACATTCACCTGTCCATTTCCGATGAGCGTCATTACGCTGTGGCGACGGTCATTTTTGAATCCTAGCTTGTAAGTCTTAAACAAAATACTAAAAAGCCAGAGCAGATGCTCTGGCTTTCTTGTCTCTCGAGCAGATTACTGTTCAAGGTATAATTTTGCAGTCGTTGTGACTTTAATCATTTCATCTTGCAGCTCGAACATTTCAGGCTCAACCTCCTCAAGACTGATCCCTGAGCGCAGTGCTTGCTCAAGCGTCGCACAGAGTGATTTCAGCCTAGGCACTCCGCAATATGAGCTACTGCCGTGCAGCTTATGGATGACATGAATTAGGTCATCACGGGAGATATCTTCTTGCTCCAGAGCTTGGTCAACGACTGCTTCTACTTCAGGGATGAACTCAATCAACATGCGCAGCATGTCTTTGGCTAGATCCTCTTTATTCGCGCTCTGTTTTAAGGCAGCTTGCCAATCAATAATCACATCCTGCTGAGGCGAAGAAACGGATTGTGGCGCGATCCCTTCAGGCTCATCAACGTATGAAGGGGCGACTTTGCCAATGCTCTCCGTACAAGCATTTGGGTTCCAGTGAACCAAAACCTGTTGTAGCACATGCTCTTCAATAGGTTTGGTCAAGTAGTCATCCATTCCTGCCGATAGCAAGCGATCTCTTTCACCCGCCATGGCATGCGCAGTTACCGCAATCACTGGCGTGTCTTTATTTAACTCCAACTCTTTAATGTGCTGACAAGCGGTCACCCCATCCATTTGTGGCATTTGGATATCCATGAAGATTAAATCGTACTTTTTCTCTGTCGCCAGGTTCACCGCTTGCTGGCCATTGCTGCAGGCGGTGACGGTTTCTACTCGTTCGCGAAGCAGAGCGGAAATCAGCTTCAAGTTCGCTGGGTTATCATCCACCGCTAACACCGTCAGAGGTAAACGCTCCCCTTCGCTTGGCGTAATTGGAGCACTCAATGTTGGTGGTGATTCGACATGTTCGCTAATCAGGCTTTGTAGCAGTTTACGGCGAGACAACGGCTTCGTCAGGCATTGGACGTGATGCTCTGTCATAATTTGGTCGGCAAGTGCCAGTTCGGTACTCGGCGTCCCTAGGATCACACTCGGAGCCATGCGTTTCGCTTGTTCTATCCAAGGTGTAATGACGTCTGCATCATGCGTTTGATTCGCCGCTAAATTCAGTAATACATAGTCATATTGTTCTTCGTTTTTCGGTAGCGAAGAGCGGTAGGTTACTAAGATACCTTCTTGACTTAGAATCTGTTGGGTTACGGATGCGGCTTGCATGTTTGGTTCAATCAACAGCAACTGTTTGCCCGTTAGAAGCTCCACTTCAATCAGTTCGCTCATTGGCATCTCTGTTGAGTGCAAGCGCACCGTAAACCAGAATGTCGAACCTTGGTGTAGGCGGCTGGTTAAGCTGATCTCGCCACCCATCTGGCTTACCAATTTCTGCGTGATAACCAAACCTAACCCAGTGCCGCCGTAGCGACGTGAAATGCTGGCATCCGCTTGGCTAAATGCTTGGAATAATTGCGCTTGCTGACGTTCAGAAATACCAATGCCGGTATCACGCACCATGAATTGCAGTTCGACGGAGTCCCCAGATTGAGAGCGCATTTCAACGCTAACATCAATGTTACCTCGCTCGGTAAACTTGATGGAGTTACCGACTAAGTTCGTCAAAATTTGCTGGATACGTAGTGGGTCCCCAACTAAACCCGGTGGAATTTTAGGGTCGACTTTTAGGGTGATTTCTAACCCTTTCTCATGTGCACTTGTGGCTTGTAGGTTAATCACTTCTTCTAAACTTTCTCGGAAATCAAACGGAATGTTTTCCAGCGCCAGCTTACCCGCCTCAAGTTTCGAGAAGTCGAGAATGTCATTGATGATGTTCAGTAGATTGTTCGCCGATTTCTCAATCGTCTGTAGGTAATCAGTTTGGCTGTTAGAAAGCTGCGTTTTAAGCATTTGACGAGTAAAGCCAATAACCCCATTGAGTGGAGTACGCAGTTCGTGCGACATGTTCGCCAAGAACTCAGATTTAACCCTGGCCGCTTCTTGCGCACGTTTCTTCGCGATATCTAACTCAACGTTCTGAATCTCTAGCTGCTCAAGCGTTTCACGCAAGTCTGATGTGGCTTGGTCTATACTGTGCTGCATCTCCACGTGATATTCCGATAGCGATACCGCCATGGCGTTAATACCGTTTTTCAGTTGGTCTAACTCACCATGCATTTTACCTTCGATACGCACGTCTAGGTGACCACGGCGAATGCGGTCAACGACATTCTTCATGTGGGTGATAGGTTGGGTAACATCGTGCATCAGACGTGAAGCAAACACACTTGCCAAGCCAAGACCGAGTATAAGAACTAAAAAAGCAGAGAAAACTTCTTGATACTGTTGCAGCCTTAAAGAGGAGAGATCTAACTCAACGGCAATATAACCAATTGCTTTGGTTCCTTGGCTTTCGTTCGATAACTCCGCTAAATAGTGACCCTCGGACAAAATAGGTACGCGCAATATCAGTGAGTTTTCGTAGATTTCCGAATTGCCCAGTTGCGGGATCGGTTTATCTTTAGGGAACATCAAGGCTTCGAAATTAGGGTGAAAGTTAGATGTCACGAAGAGCTCATGATGTTCATCAAACACTGCGATACTACGAACCAGTTTAGAGTTTTTGCGATGGGCGTAGCTTATCAAGCGACGTACCGCCTCTCGGCTTTCTGATAGTAGATGAGTTTCACTGGCAATTGCTAACGGCTCAATGATGCTGTTACCAGTGGTGATAACTTGTTTCTCAAGATCTTGGTAGCGGTTGAAAGAGAAAAAACCGCTCAGTAATAAACCAATGATGAGAGTGGGAGCGAGAGTCAGTGTAATTACACGTGCTCGTAAGCCATATCTGGTCATGTTATCTAATTACATCGGAGTCTGGATATGGGAAAATAACGCATTATTTCTCAAGCGCACGATAAGGCGTTGAGCAAAGAAGTGACGTCACCTAATAAACGGTAAGCATAATCAAGTCACTCGAATCACACAACGGCTGCAATCAAGAATAGTGAAGCCGAAGAGCAATTAGACATAAATCAGGCATAGAGCATGGCACGCATCTTTCAACCGAAAAAGAAAACCCAACTCAATACTCGTCATCAAGCGGTGCAAGTGGAGCGTTTAGATCACTACGGCGCAGGTATTGCTTACCTAAAGAAAAAACCACTGTTTATTGATGGCGCATTGCCGGGAGAAGAAGTCGTCACGCAGTTAGTGGAAGAAAAAAGTAAATTTGCTCGCGGTAAACTGATTAAGATTCTTAAGCCGAGTGACACTCGCGTGGAGCCATTTTGTCCGCATTACCACGAGTGTGGTGGCTGTGACTTGCAACACCTAGATTATAACCAACAATTGACGCACAAACAGCAAACACTGCGTCAGCTGATGCGAAAGTTTTCAGGCAATGATATTGAGCTTGATGCGCCATTATTAGGGGATTCACTGGCCTATCGTCGTCGTGCGCGAGTGAGCTTATTTGTCGATAAAAAAACACGTCAATTGCACTTTGGTTTCCGTAAAAAGCAGAGTAAGCAAATCGTGCAAGTGACCGACTGCCCAGTGCTGGCGCCGGAACTGAACGTTCTGCTTCCAGAGATTTATTCAGTACTAAAAGCGTTTAAAAAGCCGGAACAATTGGGCCATGTAGAGCTGGTACTTGGTGATAATGGGCCGTGTATTACGTTGCGTCACTTGAGTGCTCTGACAACGGTTGAAACTAACGCTCTAACGGAGTTGGCAAAGCGTCATGGTGCATCGCTGTACCTAATGCCAGCAACAGATCAGCTAAACCTTGTTGAAGGTGATATGCCTTTTTATCAAGAAGTTGGCGTGAAAATTCCTTTTGCGCCAAATAATTTCATTCAAGTGAACCAAGCCGTAAACCAAAAAATGGTCAAGCAAGCGGTTGAGTGGTTAGACCCGCAAAAGAGTGACCGAGTGTTAGATTTGTTCTGCGGCGTAGGCAACTTCAGTTTACCGATTGCGAAGTTAGCTAAGCACGTGGTTGGGGTTGAAGGTGTTGCAGAGATGGTCGAAAAAGCCACAAATAATGCATCCTTGAACCAAATCAATAATGCGCAATTTTATCACGCTAACCTTGAGCAAGATTTTGAAGGGCAGGTCTGGGCGTCAGAACGGTTTGATAAAGTGCTGTTAGACCCAGCACGCGCGGGGGCAAGTGGGATCATCGATCAAGTTTCTGAGCTTGGCGCACAGCGTGTAGTTTATGTTTCTTGTAATCCTGCTACCCTTGCTAGGGACAGCCAAAGCTTGATGGAGCAAGGCTATAAATTAACTAAATTAGGTATGCTGGACATGTTCCCTCATACCAGTCATCTAGAATCGATGGCATTGTTTGAAAAGTCCTAACTTTAGGACTTTGGCCCCTTATTTGTGGTGGGTGGTCATAAAGCCAGCGTTTACGCGCAGGTAAAAGAACTAACCTGGACGGTGTTAGTCAAACCACACGAATATAATAATTAGGATGATGAGATGGTTGCGGTAAGAAGCGCGCATTTAAACCAAGATGAACAGTTTGAACTCGAAAACTGGGTGGCTAGCCTAGGACAAGAGAAAAACACAGCCTCACGCTTAATCGAAGTATATCGAGATTGCCAGACGGTATTAGCCGATAGCGAGCAAGCGGAACTGTTGTTGTGGCGTGGACGAGAAATGATCGAAATTTTGATCACCTTGTCTATGGATCAGGCCACCTTAGTGGCTGCACAACTGTTTCCTTTGGTTTCAAGTGGTGCTTTTAACAGAGAAATTCTGGAAGAGAAATACAGCAAAGAAATCATAAAATTAATCGATGGCGTTGAAGAGATGGCGGCTATTGGCCAACTCAATGTCAACATGGAAGGCAGTGCGGCGTCATCTCAGGTAGATAACGTACGCCGCATGCTGCTTGCCATGGTGGATGACTTCCGCTGCGTGGTTATCAAGCTTGCGGAGCGAATTTGTAACCTTATTGAAGTTAAAAAAGCGCCTGATGAAGTTCGACGTGCGGCGGCAAAAGAGTGTGCCAACATCTATGCGCCGCTAGCAAACCGATTAGGCATCGGTCAGCTGAAATGGGAAATTGAAGATTACGCTTTCCGCTACCAACAACCGGAAACTTACAAACAAATTGCCAAGCAGCTTTCTGAGCGACGTATTGTTCGTGAACAGTACATCAAAGACTTTGTTGAAGACCTCACGCACGAAATGGAAGTGTCAGGTATTAACGCCGAAGTGAGTGGTCGACCTAAGCACATCTACAGCATTTGGCGAAAAATGCAGAAGAAGAGTTTGGCATTCGATGAGCTGTTTGATGTTCGAGCAGTACGTATCATCGCAGACAAACTGCAAGACTGTTACGCGGCTTTGGGCGTAGTTCACACCAAATACAAGCACCTACCGAGCGAGTTTGATGACTACGTTGCTAACCCTAAACCAAACGGTTATCAATCGATCCACACCGTAATTCTAGGGCCAGAAGGCAAAACCATCGAGATCCAGATTCGTACCAAGCAAATGCATGAAGAGTCGGAGCTGGGTGTTGCAGCGCACTGGAAATATAAAGAAGGGGCAAGCAGCCGAAGCGGTTATGATGAGAAGATCACGTGGCTGCGTAAGCTACTGGATTGGCAAGAAGAAATGTCAGATTCTGGCGAAATGCTTGATGAGCTACGTAGCCAAGTCTTTGATGACCGCGTCTATGCGTTTACGCCTCGTGGCGATGTTGTCGATTTACCTATGGGGGCAACGCCGCTAGATTTTGCCTACCATATTCACTCCGAAGTGGGACACCGTTGTATTGGCGCCAAAGTCGGAGGCCGCATAGTACCGTTTACTCATAAACTACATATGGGTGATCAGGTTGAGATTATCACTCAGAAAGAGCCTAACCCATCGCGAGACTGGTTAAACCCATCATTAGGCTTCGTTCATTCTGGCCGCGCGCGTGCCAAAATTAACGCCTGGTTCCGAAAGCAAAGCCGTGAGAAGAACCTCGAAGCGGGTCGTGAAATTCTTGAACATGAGTTAGCAAAAATTGGCGCAACGTTAAAAGATGCTGAGCATTACGCTCTCAAACGGTTTAACGTCAAAACACCAGATGAGCTTTACGTTGGTGTTGGTAGCGGTGATTTGCGTATCAACCAAATCATTAACCATATTAATGCGCTCGTTAACAAGCCAACGGCAGAAGAAGAAGACCAGCAAGCACTGGAAAAACTGCAAGAAGCAGAGCACAAATCACCAGCGCAAAGCCGACCGAAAAAAGACGCCGTCGTTGTAGAAGGTGTCGATAATCTAATGACGCACCTAGCGCGTTGCTGTCAGCCAATTCCAGGTGACGATATCTGTGGCTACATCACGCAAGGCCGCGGGATTTCAGTACACCGTAGTGACTGTGAACAGCTAGAAGAACTGCGCCATCACGCGCCAGAGCGTATCATCGATACTGTCTGGGGCAGCGGCTTCGTCGGGTCATACATCCTCACCGTCCGTGTTGAAGCGATGGAGCGAGGTGGTCTACTCAAAGACATTACGACACTGTTCGCCAACGAAAAGATCAAAGTGACCAGTATGAAGAACCGAGTCGATTACAGACGTCAACTTGCCATCATGGACTTTGACCTAGAAGTCACCAATATTGAGGTGCTTTCTCGTGTTTCGAAGCGTGTTGAGCAGATTAAGGATGTGATGACGGTGAAACGCCTTGGCTAACTTTCACGTCGTACTTGTCACTTTTACTGCGTTAACTGCGTTTTCTTGCTCCATCACATAGGCGAGCTATGCTCAGGAGTCGCGAAAACTTGTTGCCTTGTCAAAGTAACAATTACTTAGTGAAAGCTGCTGAGAAAATATAATGTAGAAGGTGAGTGGTTTTGGCCGCTCACCTTTTTCTTTAGTAGAAAGGTTTAAAGGAACAAAAAATGAGTCATCCAATTGAACAATTAGAACAAATCATGGCGAAGTTGCGTGACCCAGAAAACGGTTGCCCTTGGGACTTAAAACAAACCTTTGACACCATCATTCCGCACACCATCGAAGAAACTTACGAAGTGGTGGACGCGATTCAAAACCGTGATTGGCCGAACTTACAAGAAGAGTTGGGTGATTTGTTGTTCCAGGTGATTTTTTACAGTCAATTAGCGAAAGAGCAAGGGTTGTTCGACTTTTCGGATGTCGTCGAAACCGTGAATGAAAAACTGACTCGCCGTCATCCGCATGTTTTTTCAGATGTTGAATTTGAATCGGACGAGGAAATCAACGCCAACTGGGAAGCCGAAAAAGCAAAAGAAAAAGCGCAGGTGGGCAAAGCGGAAGAAAGTATCCTAGACTCAATACCAAACTCTTTGCCAGCACTTTCTCGTGCTACAAAGATACAGAAAAAATGTGCGAAATATGGATTTGACTGGGACTCTCTTGGCCCGGTCGTCGATAAGGTGCGAGAAGAAATTGATGAAGTCATGGAAGAAGCACTACAAGTTCAACCAGATGAAGAAAAAGTGGAGTTGGAACTCGGCGATTTGCTATTTGCGACCGTCAATTTGGCACGCCATCTTGATAAAAATCCAGAAGTCGCACTAGGGAAAGCAAACTTAAAGTTTGCGAGACGTTTTAAGCAAGTTGAAGGAAAGGTCCAGCAGTCAGGCAAAGCGCTTACAGATTGTTCTTTATCAGAGCTCGACGATTTCTGGGATGAAGTAAAGCGAGAAGAGTCTAGATAGGGGAAAATAAGCGGAATATACAATATGAGGCCAGTTTGCCTCTTAACACGAAAACGGACTTTGGTTTGTCTTTGCTCACTTTGATTTGAAGCAAAAAATAAAAAATTACGGTGTGATAGATTTCACGTTGTGGCGGTAAGGAGCTTCTGGTATATTTATCTCCCGTCCAGAAGCACTCCATTTCCCTCATTCAACCAATTTCAGGTTAAACATGACGACAAATTACATTTTTGTTACTGGCGGGGTTGTATCCTCTCTAGGTAAAGGTATTGCAGCAGCATCTCTTGCGGCTATTCTAGAAGCTCGTGGTCTTAAAGTGACTATGATGAAGCTTGACCCTTACATCAACGTTGACCCGGGCACAATGAGCCCTACTCAGCACGGTGAAGTGTTCGTTACAGAAGATGGCGCAGAGACTGACCTTGACCTTGGTCACTACGAGCGTTTCATCCGTACCAAGATGACCAAGCGTAACAACTTTACTGCAGGTCGTGTTTATGCCGACGTACTTCGTAAAGAACGTCGTGGTGACTACCTAGGCGCAACTATTCAAGTTATCCCTCACATCACTAACGCGATCAAAGACCGTGTAATTGCTGGCTCTGAAGGCCATGATGTGGCTATCGTTGAAGTTGGCGGTACCGTTGGTGATATCGAATCACTACCATTTATGGAAGCGATTCGTCAGCTAGCCGTTGAACTAGGCCGTGAGCGCGCAATGTTCATGCACCTAACACTTGTTCCTTACCTAGCGGCAGCGGGCGAAGTGAAAACTAAGCCAACTCAACACTCTGTAAAAGAACTTCTATCTATCGGTATTCAGCCAGATATCCTAGTTTGCCGTAGCGACCGCGTTATTCCAGCGAATGAACGTAAGAAAATCGCACTATTCTGTAATGTTCCAGAAAAAGCAGTAATTTCAATGAAGGACGTAGATTCTATCTACAAGATTCCTCAATTGATCAAGTCTCAAGGTCTAGATGATCTTGTGTGTGCTCGCTTTGGCATCACAGCTCCTGAAGCTGATCTTTCTGAGTGGGAACAGGTTATTTACGAAGAAGCAAATCCTACTGGTGAAGTAACCATCGGTATGGTTGGTAAATACACTGAATTGCCAGATGCATACAAGTCTGTGAACGAAGCGCTTAAACACGCTGGCTTGAAAAACCGTCTAAGTGTCACAATTAAGTATGTAGACTCACAAGATATCGAAACAAAAGGCGTTGAGCTGCTAGAAGGCTTAGACGCGATCCTAGTTCCAGGTGGCTTCGGCGATCGTGGTATTGAAGGCAAGATCCGTGCGGCTCAATATGCACGTGAAAACAATGTGCCTTACCTAGGTATTTGTTTGGGTATGCAAGTTGCACTAATTGAATACGCGCGTAACGTTGCGGGTATGGAAGGTGCACATTCAACAGAATTTAACAAAGAGACTAAGTACCCTGTGGTAGGTTTGATCACAGAGTGGGTAGACGAGTCAGGTAACGTAGAAGAGCGTACTGAAAAGTCTGACCTAGGTGGTACGATGCGTCTTGGTTCACAGCTATGTCACCTAGAGAAAGGTACGAAAGCTCGTGAACTTTACGGTAGCGCGACGATCCATGAACGTCACCGTCACCGTTACGAAGTGAATAATGTGCTTCGTCCGCAAATCGAAAAAGCAGGTCTGAAAGTTTCTGGCCTATCAGCGGACAAGAAGTTAGTGGAAATGATTGAGAACCCAGCTCACCCATGGTTTGTAGCGGCTCAGTTCCACCCAGAATTCACATCGACTCCTCGCGATGGCCACCCATTGTTTGCAGGTTTCGTTAAGGCTGCGGGCCAAAACGCACGCGGCGAATTCGAGAAGTAAAAGGATACGGGCGGCGGCGAAGGTTGTGCTGCTGCCCTTTAAAATTGACATTTATATTTGAAACGAGAGGAAACATTAATGTCTAAGATCGTTAAAGTTCTAGGTCGTGAAATCATCGACTCACGTGGTAACCCAACTGTAGAAGCTGAAGTACACCTAGAAGGCGGTTTCGTAGGTATGGCGGCAGCTCCATCTGGCGCATCTACTGGTTCTCGCGAAGCTCTTGAGCTACGTGACGGTGACAAAGCACGTTTCCTAGGTAAAGGTGTTCTTAAAGCAGTTGAAGCTGTAAACGGCCCAATCGCTGAAGCTCTAGTTGGCAAAGACGCTAAAGACCAAGCTGCAATCGACGCAGTAATGATCGAACTAGACGGCACTGAAAACAAATCTAAATTCGGTGCTAACGCTATCCTAGCTGTTTCTCTAGCAAACGCTAAAGCTGCTGCTGCAGCTAAAGGCATGCCTCTATACGAGCACATCGCTGAACTAAACGGTACAGCTGGTCAGTTCTCTATGCCTCTACCAATGATGAACATCATCAACGGTGGTGAGCACGCAGACAACAACGTTGACATCCAAGAGTTCATGATCCAACCAGTTGGCGCTAAGACTCTTAAAGAAGGTCTACGTATCGGTGCTGAAGTATTCCACAACCTAGCTAAAGTTCTTAAGTCTAAAGGCTACAGCACTGCAGTTGGTGACGAAGGTGGTTTCGCTCCTAACCTTAAATCTAACGCTGAAGCTCTAGAAGTTATCGCAGAAGCTGTTGCAGCTGCTGGTTACGAACTAGGTAAAGACGTTACTCTAGCTATGGACTGTGCAGCATCTGAGTTCTTCGACAAAGAAGCTGGCATCTACAACATGAAAGGCGAAGGTAAAACTTTCACTTCTGAAGAGTTCAACCACTACCTAGCTGAGCTAGCTAACCAATTCCCAATCGTTTCTATCGAAGACGGTCTAGACGAGTCTGACTGGGATGGCTTCAAGCACCAAACTGAACTACTAGGTGACAAACTTCAACTAGTAGGTGACGACCTATTCGTTACTAACACTAAGATCCTTGCTGAAGGTATCGAGAAAGGCGTAGCTAACTCTATCCTTATCAAGTTCAACCAAATCGGTTCTCTAACTGAGACTCTAGCTGCAATCAAGATGGCTAAAGACGCAGGTTACACAGCAGTAATCTCTCACCGTTCTGGCGAAACTGAAGATGCAACTATCGCTGACCTAGCGGTAGGTACTGCTGCAGGTCAAATCAAAACTGGTTCTATGAGCCGTTCTGACCGTGTTGCTAAGTACAACCAACTAATCCGTATCGAGGAAGCTCTAGGTGAGCGAGCTCCTTTCAACGGTCTTAAAGAAGTTAAAGGTCAAGCTTAATTCTTAATTGAATAAGTTTAGCTAAATAGCTTTCTAGAAACGCTCCACTTCGGTGGGGCGTTTTTTATTTAAGAGCGATGAACCGTTCTGGCCGTGTTGCTTGCCATACCTAAAGAAAGCAACCCATTTATCTGCATCGAGGAAGCTCTAGATGAGCACGCTCCTCCATGTTTCAAAGAAGCGGTCTTAAAGAAGCTCAAGCTTAGTTCTTCATTGGATTAACCGCTTAGATTGAAGCTTTGAAATACCCTGATTTTGCGGGGTGTTTTTGTATCTATAGGCTTGTATTTCTTGGTCTTACTTTGGTGAGTGCTAAGAATAGCTTCATATGTCTTTGTTTCATTTTGCTGCTTATTTCTTGTAAGGAGCGTGTGAGTCTCCCTTTCTCCCCTAGAGGCAACCTCGCATTTATGCTATATATGTCACCTTATCTAATTCCTTTCGGTACAGAATGTTAGCAGCGATATGCGAATCTTTGTTATAGCCCTTACGCTACTGTTTGGCTTGCTTCAATACACTCTATGGTTTGGTAAAAACGGAGTGTCTGACTACTACACAGTAAAAGATGAAATTGAAGTTCAGCAACAAGTGAACAGCAAGCTACAAGCTCGCAATAATGAAATGTTTGCTGAGATTGATGACTTAAGGCAAGGTCTTGATGCGATTGAAGAACGTGCGCGTCATGAGCTTGGTTTAGTTAAAGATGGCGAGACTTTCTACCGCATTATAGGTGAGGAAAATCATTAAAATGTTGGATGTGAACTCATCGCATGTCGCAATTGTTCCCGCTGCCGGTGTCGGTAGTCGAATGAAGGCTGACCGCCCTAAGCAATATTTATTGATCGACGGAAAAGCGGTGCTGGAACACACTGTAGAAAAGTTGCTGTCGCACCCACGAATTTCGAAAGTGGTTGTCGCCATTACCGAAGGTGACCCTTATTTCCCTGAGTTAACCATCGCGAACCATCCCGATGTAATTCAAGTCGCGGGTGGCAAAGAGCGCGCTGATTCCGTACTTTCAGGGCTAAACTATGTCAATGAACATCTGGAAAGCGAGTGGGTATTGGTCCACGACGCTGCAAGGCCATGTGTATTAACATCCGACATTGACCGTTTGATTGATGTTTGCTGCGCTCACCCAACGGGTGGCATCCTCGCATCTCCAGTGAGAGACACAATGAAGCGAGCAAACGTAGCACAAGATATCGGTCATACGGTAGAGAGAGAAGCATTGTGGCATGCATTAACTCCACAAATGTTTAAAACTCAACAACTGACTCGAGCACTGGCTGACGCATTAGAACAAGGCGTAGCCATCACGGATGAAGCATCGGCTTTAGAGTGGTTGGGCGAAACGCCTGCTTTAGTCCAGGGTAATGCGAACAACATAAAAATTACTCAGCCAGAAGATCTCGCGTTAGCCGAGTTTTATCTGAGCCGTGAGCGCGGCTAAAAAAGAAAGGATAAAAAATGATTCGAATTGGTCACGGTTTTGACGTGCATAAATTTGGTGGTGAAGGCCCGGTCATTATCGGTGGTGTTGCTATCCCTTACGAGCAGGGCTTAGTAGCCCACTCAGATGGTGATGTTGCTCTTCATGCTTTGACTGATGCGCTGCTTGGCGCGATTGCTGCGGGTGATATTGGTCGTCACTTCCCAGACACGGATGACAAATGGAAAGGCGCAGATAGCCGCGAATTGTTGAAAGACGTTTATCGTCGTGTCAAAGAGCAAGGCTACCGCCTTGGTAATGCCGATGTCACCATCATGGCACAAGCACCTAAGATGGCACCTCATATTGACGCGATGTGTGCGGCGATTGCGGAAGACCTAGAAACCGATATTAGTAACATTAACGTAAAAGCGACGACGACAGAGCGTCTCGGTTTTACTGGACGCAAAGAAGGCATTGCAACGGAAGCCGTGGTGCTTCTGTTCAAGCAATAATTAACCAACTTGCTCCTTAATGCTGTGTAAACAGCGGAAAAACATCATGTCAGATATTTTATCTTCATTGGCTTATCTAACGGGTAAGCCTGTTGCATCGGCAAAAATCAAAGCGCAACCAGAACATTTTCAGGTTCGTGAGGATTTAGGTTTTGCCTTTACGGGCGAAGGCGAGCACCTAATGGTGCGCATTCGGAAAACTGGAGAAAATACCAGTTTTGTTGCGAATGAGTTGGCGAAAGCTTGTGGCGTAAAGTCGAAAGACGTGAGCTGGGCAGGCCTTAAAGACCGCCATGCTGTGACGGAACAGTGGCTGAGTGTCCATTTACCGAAAGGGGAAACTCCGGACTTCTCGGCATTCCTAGCTCAATATCCGAGTATTGAAATCTTAGCGACTGATCGACACAACAAAAAACTGCGTCCTGGAGACTTAATAGGGAACGAGTTTGTTGTCACTTTGTCTGAAGTGACTGACGTTGAAGATGTAGAGCAACGCCTTGAAAAAGTGAAACAAGTTGGTGTGCCAAACTACTTTGGTAGTCAGCGTTTTGGCAATGATGGCAACAACCTTGAAGAAGCACGTCGATGGGGACGCGAAAACGTTCGTACCCGTAATCAAAATAAGCGTAGCATGTATTTATCAGCGGCGCGTTCGTGGATCTTCAACCGTATCGTTTCTGCTCGTCTAGAAAATGGTGTGTTTGATAAATTCATCGATGGTGATATTGCACAGACAAGTTCTGGCACTCAGTTGATTGATGCAAGCAATATCGCAGATCTACAAGCACAATTTGCTGTAGGTGAAGTGGCAATTACCGCGGCCCTAGCAGGTGATAATGCGCTTCCAACTCAAGCGGATGCGCTTACTTTAGAGCAACCGTTTTTAGATGAAGAGCCTGATCTCATGGCATTGATTCGCGGGAATCGTATGCGCCATGACCGTCGAGATATTGCACTTAAACCAAAAGACTTAGCTTGGGCGGTTGAAGGTAATAATATTACGCTGACTTTCTCACTGGATGCAGGATCTTTTGCAACCTCTATCGTTCGTGAGTTAGTTAATGAGGTTGAAGTAGAAAGAGAATACTAATGGAACAGGATTCACTAAACGCGAAGCCCCTAAGAGTCTTAATCAGCAACGACGATGGCGTACATGCGCAAGGGATTCATGCACTTGCTGATGAGTTGCGAGATATCGCTGAAGTGACCATTGTTGCACCCGATCGAAACCGTTCAGGTGCTTCGAACTCACTGACACTAGAGCAACCATTACGCGTAACTGAAATTGCCCCAAATATCTATTCAGTGCAAGGAACGCCTACAGATTGTGTACATTTCGCACTGAATGAGCTGATGAAAGATGATTTGCCCGATCTTGTTTTATCAGGCATCAACCATGGTGCAAATTTGGGTGATGACGTTCTTTACTCAGGAACGGTAGCTGCAGCAATGGAAGGGCATTTCCTTGGTGTTCAGTCGGTTGCTTTTTCGCTAGTGGGTAAGCGTCATTTCGAATCTGCCGCAAAAATTGCACGTCAAATTGTGCAACAGCATTTAGCGTCTCCGATTCCAACGAATCGGTTATTGAACGTAAACGTGCCTGACTTACCAGCGGAAAACCTGGGCGAAATCGAAGTCACGCGTTTAGGTGCGCGTCATCACGCAGAGAATATGATTAAGCAGAAAGATCCGAGAGGTCATGATATTTATTGGTTAGGGCCTCCAGGAAAAGAGCAAGATGCGGGTGAGGGCACAGACTTTTATGCGATTGAACATGGTCGAGTTTCAATGACGCCTCTGCAAGTTGATCTCACTGCTCATGAATCGCTGCGTGCAATGGATAGTTGGTTAAAGGAAGAGAAGTAATGAGTAACCCACATGCTGACAGGTTGATAGCGTTTCTTATCTCCAGTGGCATCAAAGACCAAAGAGTTCTGGATGCTATCCAACGCTTACCACGAGAAAGCTTTGTCTCTCAAGCGATGATGCACCAAGCCTACGATAACAATGCGTTACCGATTGGTCAGGGACAAACTATTTCTCAACCTTATATTGTTGCTCGTATGACCGAGTTACTCGAACTAGAGCCAACGAGTCACGTACTGGAAATCGGAACGGGTTCCGGTTATCAAACCGCAGTACTGGCGAAAATTGTTGACCATGTATACTCCGTTGAGCGAATTAAATCGTTGCAATGGGAAGCAAAACGCCGTCTGAAGCAATTGGATATCTACAATGTTTCAACCAAGCATGCTGATGGGTGGCAAGGCTGGGAAGCTCGTGGTCCTTTCGATGCCATCATTGTTACTGCTGCTGCAGAAGTGATCCCCCAAGCACTTCTCGCACAATTAAAAGATGGCGGTAAGATGGTGATTCCTGTTGGAGATACGGAGCAACAGTTACTAAAAATTGAACGTAAGGGAGATGAATATCTCTCTACTGTTGTGGAAATGGTTCGATTTGTACCTCTGGTTGCGGGTGATTTAGCTTAAGGGTTAGGGATAGGTGAGTAAGTTATTACGTCATATTGGTATTAGCTTTGTGTTTGCTGCAGGACTAGTTGGTTGTGCAGCGCATTCTCCTGCACCTGTCTCTAGCTTAAAGAAAGACTATTCAAGCCTTGAAAGAGGAAGTTACAGAGGGAGTTATTATGAGGTAAAAAAAGGCGATACACTTTACTTCATAGCTTATGTCACAGATAAAGATGTAAATGATCTTGTCCGTTACAATGAGTTAACTCAGCCTTACACCATCTACCCTGGACAGAGGCTAAAACTTTGGGCTCCGAAATATGTCGCCCCTAAATATGGCCAAAAAGTTGAACCCGTTGTGGTTCCTGTTGTTACGACGCCACCAGCCCCAGTGACGAAAACATCAACAGCCTCTAAACCGAAAACTTCAAGTAAAAACTCTAGTCAAAAACCTACAGAGACTAAGCCTAAAGTCGTACAAAAACAGCCTCCAAAGAAGGTTGAACAATCGAAAACAAAGGAGTATGTTGGTTCAAAAGATAACCAAAAAGTGAAGCAAAAAGCGCCAGTTACCACGGCGAAGAGTGATAAAGTTTCTAAGTGGTTGTGGCCAACAAAAGGGAGAGTAATCAAGAACTTTTCGGCGGGAGAACAGGGAAATAAAGGTATCGACATCGCAGGACAGCGTGGTCAACCTATCGTTTCAACCGCAGCCGGCACCGTTGTTTATTCAGGCAATGCGCTACGAGGTTATGGCAACTTAATTATAGTAAAGCATAACGACAATTATTTAAGCGCCTATGCACATAATGACAAACTGCTGGTATCAGAAGGACAAAGTGTAAAAAGCGGACAGAAAATCGCCACCATGGGTAGTTCCGGTGCTAAATCAGTCAAGCTACACTTTGAAATTCGCTATCAAGGTAAATCGGTGAATCCAAAACGCTATTTGCCTTAAAACTTTGAAAAACAACTTGCGACATCATTTAGCGACATATTGAGTTGTCATGTCTTGCTAACTCGCCAGGGGGAGGCGTTATGAGTATCAGCAACACAGTAACCAAAGTTGAAGAGTTTGCATTTGACAATGCGTCAGTGAAGACCATTGATAACGAACTCGAAAAATCATCATCCACAGAAAGCAAAACGGCTGCGCGTGAAGAATTTGACGCGAGCAGTAAAAGCTTAGACGCAACTCAGTTGTATCTAGGTGAAATTGGCTTCTCACCTCTACTTACTGCCGAAGAAGAAGTGCTTTATGCTCGACGAGCCCTGCGTGGCGACGAAGCGGCACGTAAACGTATGATCGAAAGTAACCTACGTTTGGTGGTCAAGATCTCTCGTCGATACAGTAATCGAGGTCTAGCACTACTCGATCTGATTGAAGAAGGTAACCTTGGCTTGATCCGTGCGGTCGAGAAGTTCGATCCAGAGCGTGGTTTCCGCTTCTCTACTTATGCGACCTGGTGGATCCGACAAACGATCGAACGTGCGTTGATGAACCAAACTCGTACGATCCGTCTACCTATTCATGTCGTGAAAGAGCTGAACATTTATCTGCGTACTGCGCGTGAACTTTCTCAGAAGCTCGATCACGAACCTACCGCAGAAGAAATTGCTGCTCAGTTAGATATTCCAGTCGAAGATGTAAGCAAAATGCTACGTCTCAATGAGCGTATCAGTTCTGTCGACACACCAATCGGTGGTGACGGTGAAAAAGCGCTGTTGGATATTATTCCCGACGCAAACAACTCCGATCCAGAAGTCTCGACTCAAGATGACGATATCAAATCATCGCTGATTCATTGGTTAGAAGAGTTGAATCCAAAACAGAAAGAAGTACTTGCACGACGTTTTGGTCTTTTAGGTTATGAGCCTTCGACGCTTGAAGAAGTTGGTCGAGAGATTGGTTTGACACGTGAGCGCGTACGTCAAATACAAGTGGAAGGTTTACGTCGTCTTCGTGAAGTTTTAATCAAGCAAGGTTTGAATATGGAAAACTTATTTAACGTCGAAGATGATTAAATAATCCGTACTTCAGTAGATATGTAAAAGGCTATGGTTATCCATAGCCTTTTTTCTTTTGCGCTCGCTTAAGTGAATCGATTTAAAGCATCTTCTTCAAACGATACAACTCTTCAAGTGCTTGGCGTGGAGTCAAATCATCAGGATCAATACCAGATAAGGCTTGTTCGATCTCGCTAGGTTCTGGAATTAGACTCAATTGGTTAGCCACATCTACTGCACTTGGACGTGGTGCGTCACTGTTTTGCCCTAGTTGCTCTAGCTGAGATAGCTTGTTACGCGCATTTTTGATAACCGTTTTTGGTACACCTGCTAAGCCCGCAACAGCTAGGCCGTAAGACTTACTTGCCGCACCTTCTTGAACTGCGTGCATAAAGGCAATGCTGTCTCCATGCTCTACGGCATCCAAGTGAACGTTCGCTAAGTTTGGCAGTTGGTTTGGCAACTCTGTCAATTCGAAGTAGTGAGTTGCAAATAGTGTCATCGCACCAATTTGTGTTGCGAGCCATTCCGCACTTGCCCAAGCTAAAGAGAGGCCATCGTAAGTACTGGTACCGCGACCGATTTCATCCATTAGCACTAAACTGTTTTTAGTCGCATTGTGCAGAATATTAGCGGTTTCCGTCATTTCTACCATGAAGGTAGAACGACCAGATGCAAGATCATCTGACGCACCAATACGAGTAAATATACGATCTAAAGAACCAATTTGTGCAGATTCTGCAGGTACATAAGAGCCGATATGCGCCATCAATGCAATCAGCGCAGTTTGACGCATGTAGGTGGATTTACCACCCATGTTTGGACCGGTGATGATCAACATCTTACGAGCTGGGTTAAGCTCAATTGGGTTCGCGATGAACGGTTCTGTTGTTACTTGCTCTACGACTGGGTGACGACCCGCTTGAATGTGAATGCCAGCGTCTTTCACAAGCGTTGGTCGGCAGTAATCCAACGAATCTGCACGCTCTGCTAGGTTTTGTAGTACATCCAGTTGAGACAGAGCAGAAGCTAAATTCTGCAGCTTCTCCAGATTTGGCATCAATAGATCAAACAGTTCTTCCCACAGCTGCTTTTCAAGTGCCAGCGCTTTCGATTTCGAGTTAAGTACTTTGTCTTCGTGCTCTTTGAGCTCTGGGATGATATAGCGTTCGGCATTTTTTAGTGTTTGGCGACGTACATAGTGCGGTGGAACCAAATGGCTCTGGCCACGGCTCACTTGAATAAAGAAGCCATGTACGTTGTTGTAGCCGACTTTAAGCGTATCGATGCCGTGTCGTTCACGCTCATCTCGCTCAAGCTGCTCAAGATATTCTGTTGCACCGTCTGCTAATTTGCGCCATTCATCGAGCTCGGCATTATAGCCTTCAGCGATCACACCACCATCACGAATAACAACTGGCGGATTTTCTTTAATTGCACGCTCTAACAGATCACATACTTCGTCAATCGGAGCTGCGTATTGCGCCAGTTTTGCTAGATATGGATGGGTCAAAGAAGCGGTGACAGATTCTAGCTCTGGTAGCTGCTGCATGGCATTGCGAAGTCTAGCCATATCGCGAGGGCGAGCAGAGCGTAGTGCAAGGCGTGCTAAGATACGTTCAATATCACCAATTTGTTTTAACGTTGGTTGAAGATCGGCAAACAGCGCTTGTTCTTTAATCTCACCAATAGCATCAAGACGATTGTTTAACGTTTCAATGCAACGCATAGGCTGATGTAACCAACGCTTCAGCATTCGGCTGCCCATCGGCGTCGCACAATGGTCGAGTACCGCAGCGAGCGTGTTATCGGTTCCGCCTGCTAGATTTTGAGTAATTTCCAGGTTGCGTCGGGTAGCGGCATCAAGGATTACGGATTGATCCTGATGATCAAACGTTAAAGAGCGAATATGAGGTAAAGCCGTACGTTGAGTATCTTTTACGTACTGGATCAAACAACCAGCAGCACATAACCCTAAGGACGCATGTTCTACGCCAAAACCAACCAGATCTTTGGTGCCAAACTGTTGATTGAGTTGTTGCTTAGCCGTATCAAGCTCAAACTCCCATACTGGGCGACGACGGTTACCGTTGCGGCTCGCCATTAAATGTACAGGTTCAAAATCTTCTGGGAATAGTAGCTCACGTGGTGCGGTACGCTGAAGCTCGGCTGTCATCGCTTCTTCGGTTTCTGGTTCTGTCAGTTGGAAGCGACCAGAAGTGACATCCAGCGTCGCATAACCGAACTTACCGTTGTGATGGTAAATTGCTGCGATTAAGTTATCGACACGCTCAGAAAGTAATGCTTCATCAGTAACAGTGCCTGGTGTCACGATACGCACAACTTTACGTTCTACCGGACCTTTGCTGGTGGCTGGATCGCCAATTTGTTCGCAGATTGCGACTGATTCACCAAGCTGAACAAGTTTTGCTAGATAGCCTTCTACTGCGTGAAATGGCACTCCCGCCATAGGAATAGGCTCTCCAGCTGACGAACCGCGCTTAGTTAGCGAAATATCAAGCAGTTGGGACGCTCGCTTTGCATCATCGTAAAAGAGTTCGTAGAAATCGCCCATGCGGTAGAACAGCAAAATCTCAGGGTTCTCAGCTTTTAGCTTGAGGTATTGCTGCATCATCGGAGTGTGTTTTTGTTCAGCTTTCACAGGTAAATTCTTTTGTTTATTTCCGTAGCGGCTTAGGATACGTGAATCCCTATCAAGTAAAAAGAGACAAAGGGCATTTTGGCTATGGAAAAAACAACAAAATTGAGCGCAGATTTAGGCGCATTATTGGCAAAGTATGGTCATGTTTTAACGACGGCAGAATCGTGCACGGGTGGCGGTGTTGCGACCGCTATTACTGATATTGCAGGCAGCTCAGGTTGGTTAGATAGAGCTTTTGTCACTTACAGCAACGAAGCCAAAATGGAAATGCTGGGTGTGAGAGCGGAAACCTTAGAGGAACATGGTGCCGTGAGTGAGCCCGTTGTGATTGAAATGGTGCAAGGTGCGCTTCAACACTCGAATGCTACTATTGGGGTTTCCATCAGTGGTGTTGCTGGACCGGGAGGAGGCAGTGATGAAAAGCCGATTGGAACCGTCTGCTTTGCTTTTGCGGATAAGCACGACTGGCTCTTTGTTGAGACCATGCATTTTTCTGGTGACAGGGCGGAAGTTCGTCAACAAGCGGTGATGCATGCATTGACTCGATTGCATCAACATTTAATTTAGAATTTCTTACACTGTCTTAGCCCAGAATTGATAAGGGCTAGAGCAAATCCTTAGAAGCAGTGAACTAAATTTTTTCTATACAGGTATAGACACTGTATGAATCAACAGTATAATAACTTTCATTGCTGAGCAGGTTAGCTGCTTAAGAAAAATGAATTACTATTCGTCGCCCAAAGAAGATGAATAAATCGGAGAAAGTAATGGACGAGAACAAACAGAAAGCGCTCGCCGCTGCGCTAGGTCAAATTGAAAAGCAATTCGGTAAAGGCTCTATCATGCGCCTTGGTGATAACCGCGCAATGGACGTAGAAACGATTTCAACAGGCTCTCTTTCTCTTGATATCGCTTTGGGTGCAGGTGGTCTGCCAATGGGTCGTATCGTAGAAGTCTACGGTCCAGAATCTTCAGGTAAAACAACACTAACGCTTGAGCTTATCGCTGCTGCGCAACGTGAAGGTAAAACTTGTGCGTTTATCGATGCAGAGCACGCTTTGGACCCTGTCTACGCGAAGAAACTTGGTGTAGATATCGATGCGCTCTTGGTTTCTCAGCCAGACACTGGTGAGCAAGCACTAGAGATTTGTGATGCACTAGCTCGCTCTGGCGCTATCGACGTAATGGTTGTTGACTCAGTTGCGGCGCTAACACCAAAAGCAGAAATTGAAGGCGAAATGGGCGACAGCCACATGGGTCTGCAAGCACGTATGCTTTCTCAAGCGATGCGTAAGCTAACTGGTAACCTAAAACAGTCTAACTGTATGTGTATCTTCATCAACCAAATCCGTATGAAGATTGGTGTGATGTTCGGTAACCCAGAAACGACCACGGGTGGTAACGCACTTAAATTCTACGCTTCTGTTCGTCTTGATATTCGTCGTACTGGCGCAATCAAAGAAGGTGACGAAGTCGTTGGTAACGAAACGCGCATCAAAGTGGTTAAGAACAAGATTGCTGCACCGTTTAAAGAAGCCAATACGCAAATCATGTACGGTCAAGGCTTTAACCGCGAAGGTGAGCTGGTAGATCTAGGCGTGAAGCACAAGCTGGTTGAAAAGGCTGGTGCTTGGTACAGCTATCAAGGCGATAAGATTGGTCAAGGTAAAGCGAACGCGTGCAACTACCTACGCGAGCATCCTGAAGTGGCTAAAACCATCGATACTAAATTGCGTGAAATGTTGTTAGCGCCAGCCCTTGCGGAAGCTCCTGAAGCAGGCGAGGCGCCTGAGCAAGCTGAAGAGTTTTAATCCCTTCACAGATTAAAAAGTGATAAAGCCCTGCAATGCGGGGCTTTGTTGTATCTATTGACATCAAAAATCGAATCATCACAAAGGCCATTGAGAGTCTGTACAGCAAAAATACCTTTAGGATCACCATGTACCAAAAGCGCCAGACACCAACATTATCGAGCAAAGAGGCGGCTATCCAACTGCTTAGCCGTCGCGATCATGGTCAGTATGAGCTGTACCAAAAACTGTCGATGAAAGGCTATGAAGCATCAGACATCGAAATCGCGATTAATTTTTGCTTAGACCATAACTATTTAGATGATTTACGTTATGCGAAGAGCCAAATTAGGCAGCATGTATACAAAGGACATGGCGAGCGTCGAATTCGCCAAGAGTTAAACCAGAAACGTGTTGCGGAATCGGTGATTGAGCAAGCCATGGCTGAAGAACCACAAGACTGGTTTGAACTTGCTAAGCAGGCGGCAGAAAAGAAATTCAAAGGCGTCAAAGCCAAGGACCAAAAAGAATACGCAAAACAAGTCCGTTTTCTACAATACCGAGGCTACAGTTTCGACCAAATTAGCTATGCGCTTGCCTTTGAAGACCAAGATTAGCGTTGATCCAATTGCGCTGATTTTTGTTTTGCTTCAAATTTTTTCTTCTACTCCCTCTTTTCCTCAAGAAAACTAGTCTCAGCTGTTTGCATGATCTACAATACGGCAAAATTCTAACTCGACTATTTTCAGGAAGAGCTGCATGTACATGAGCACTGACGAGGTTCGTAACGCGTTCCTCAAGTTCTTTGAAAGCAAAGGACACCAAATCGTAGAAAGTTCATCGTTAGTTCCACATAACGACCCAACCCTGCTGTTCACAAACGCAGGTATGAACCAATTTAAAGATTGTTTCTTAGGCTTAGAAAAACGAGCCTATACTCGAGCGACTACGGCTCAACGTTGTGTACGTGCTGGTGGTAAACACAACGACCTGGAAAATGTTGGCTTTACCGCTCGTCACCACACATTCTTTGAAATGCTAGGCAACTTCAGCTTTGGCGACTATTTCAAAGAAGATGCGATTTCATTTGCTTGGGAATTCCTAACCGAAGTTCTTAAACTGCCTGCGGATCGTCTATTGGTAACCGTTTACGAAACCGATGACGAAGCATTCGACATCTGGAACAAAAAAGTTGGCGTGCCTGCTGATCGTATCGTTCGCATTGGTGACAAAGAAGGTGGCAAGCCTTACGAGTCTGATAACTTCTGGCAAATGGGCGACACTGGTCCTTGTGGTCCATGTACTGAAATCTTCTACGATCACGGTGAACACATCTGGGGTGGTCGTCCTGGCACGCCTGAAGAAGATGGTGACCGTTTCATCGAGATCTGGAACAACGTATTCATGCAGTTCAACCGTCACGCAGACGGCACTATGGAACCGCTACCAAAACCATCGGTAGATACTGGTATGGGTATCGAGCGTATCTCTGCAATCATGCAAGGCGTTCACTCAAACTACGAAATCGATGTATTCCAAACTCTTATCAAAGCCGCGGCTGAAGTCATTGGTTATGAAGATCTATCGAACCAATCGCTACGCGTTATTGCTGACCACATCCGTTCATGTTCATTCTTGATTGTTGATGGTGTGATGCCTTCAAACGAAGGTCGTGGTTACGTACTACGTCGTATCATTCGTCGTGCCGTACGTCATGGTAACAAGCTAGGTGCACAAGGTGCATTCTTCTATAAGCTTGTTGGCGTATTAGCAGAAGTGATGGGTACAGCAGGCGAAGAGCTGAAGCGTCAACAAGCAGTGGTTGAAAAAGTACTGCGTATCGAAGAAGAAAACTTCGGTCGTACACTTGAGCGCGGTATGGTAATTCTTAACGAAGCATTAGATAACCTAGATGGCAAAGTGCTAGACGGCGAAACGGTATTCAAGCTTTACGATACTTACGGCTTCCCAGCAGACCTCACTAACGACGTTGCACGTGAGCGTGAGTTCGCGATCGACGAAGAGGGTTTCGAAAAAGCGATGGAAGAGCAGCGTCAACGTGCGCGTGAAGCTGGTCAATTCGGTACAGATTATAACTCAGCAATCAAAGTTGATACGCAAACAGAATTCTGTGGTTACACTGGTACTAAAGGTTCTAGTTCAGTCGCTGCGATGTTTGTTGAAGGCAACGAAGTAGATTCACTATCTGCAGGCGATAAAGCCATCATCGTGCTTGGTGAAACGCCATTCTACGCAGAGTCAGGCGGTCAGTGTGGTGACGCGGGTGAAATCCGTACTGAGTCTGGTGTGTTCCGCGTTGAAGACACTCAAAAACTCGGTAACGCAATTGCACACCACGGTGTAATGGCAGAAGGCGTGCTAGCGAAAGGTGACGAAGTGGCAACCATCGTTGACGCAGAGCGTCGCGCAGCTATCTCTCTTAACCACTCAGCGACGCACTTGCTACACGCAGCACTACGCCAAGTTCTTGGTGAGCACGTAACTCAGAAAGGCTCACTAGTGAAAGCTGACAGCCTACGTTTCGATTTCTCACACCTAGAGTCGGTAACTGCAGCAGAGCTGAAAGAAGTTGAGCGTCTAGTAAACGCACAAATTCGTCGTAACCACACGATTGAAACCAATGTGATGGACATTGAGTCTGCTAAGAAGAAAGGCGCAATGGCATTGTTTGGTGAGAAGTACGATGATGAAGTTCGCGTGCTGTCTATGGGCGACTTCTCTACTGAGCTTTGTGGTGGTATTCACGCATCAAGCACGGGTGATATTGGTCTATTCAAAATCACATCAGAAAGCGGTATTGCAGCCGGTATTCGTCGTATTGAAGCGGTAACAGGCGAGGCGGCATTAGACGCTATTGAAGCTCAAAACGCGAAGTACGAAGAAAAACTGGCGGAATCGGCTCAAAAAGCAAAAGCACTAGAAAAAGAAGTGCAGAAGCTAAAAGATAAGATGGCGGCCGCAGAAAGCGCTAACATCATGGGCAAAGCGGTTGAAGTAAATGGCACAAAAGTTCTAGTTGCGGCCCTTGAAGGTGCTGATAGCAAGAACCTACGTACCATGGTTGATGACATCAAGAATCAAATGGGTTCTGGTGTTGTACTGCTTGCAAACGTAACGGGTGACAAGGTTGGCTTGATTGCTGGTGTGACTAAAGATCTCACTGGTAAAGTAAAAGCAGGTGATCTGGTTAAAATGGTTGCAGAGCAAGTCGGTGGTAAGGGCGGTGGTCGTCCAGACATGGCTCAAGCCGGTGGTACTGATGTTTCAGCACTACCAGAGGCAATCAAAACAGTTCAGCCTTGGCTAGAAGAGCGTTTATAAGCTCTTAACTAATAAAATTACGCTCAATCAAGTTTCTTTGATTGAGCGTAATTTTTTTTAGCAACCAAGTGGTTTAATTGACCAAAAGTTAACCGAGTCATTTAAGCTGCTTGGTTTTTGTTGTAACTACTGCTTATATAATTTTTCTCAAAGGAAATATTTAAGATGTAAGCAGTTCTAAAGAGACTTCGGTCTTGGGAAGGTGAAGACTGGTGAAAAAGCCCCTTATCGTGCAAAAGTTTGGCGGAACCTCTGTGGGTTCAATTGAAAGAATCCACCAAGTCGCTGAACACATCATTAAGGCGAAAAATGATGGCAATCAAGTTGTTGTTGTCGTGTCTGCAATGTCAGGCGAAACAAACAGACTGATGGATCTCGCTAAACAGATAGATAGCGTACCTACAGCTCGAGAACTTGATGTTTTGCTCTCTGCTGGTGAGCAAGTGTCAATGGCACTGTTAGCCATGACTTTGAATAAAATGGGTCATGCTGCGCGCTCGCTTACCGGAGCACAGGCGAATATTGTGACGGATAATCAACACAATGACGCAACGATTAAACACATTGATACCACGACAATTATGGGATTGCTTGAGCAAGACCAAATCGTGATTGTTGCGGGCTTTCAAGGTGTGAATGAGAACGGGGATATCACCACATTAGGTCGAGGTGGCTCAGATACGAGCGCTGTGGCACTGGCGGGCGCATTGCGCGCTAACGAGTGTCAAATCTTTACCGACGTTGATGGTATTTATACTTGTGACCCACGTGTAGTGAAAAATGCGCGCAAATTGGCGGTTATCGATTTTCCTTCAATGGAAGCGATGGCAAGCCGAGGCGCAAAAGTATTACATTTACCTTCAGTGCAATTTGCATGGAAGAATAATGTGCCACTACGCGTGCTTTCGACATTTGATGTTAATGAAGGCAGTTTGGTAAAGGGGGAGTCAGGCAATCAAGCCGTCTCTGGTATAGCCATTCAACGTGACCTTGCCATTATCGAAGTCGATAAAGAACATTTATCTAGTGCTACAAAACAATGTCAGATGCTGGGTATAGACATTTGGAATGTGATCGAGGAAGCAGAACGGGCAGGTATCATGATAAAACAAGATGCATGTGCCAAGTTCGATCTGGTGTTCAGCGACAAAATCCGTAATAGTGAAGTAGTAAGCCTGTTGACCGCAGTGGGGCTTGAGGCCAATGGAATGGTAGAGCACGCATGCGATTTGTTAGCAAAGCGAGATATTGAGATCAATTTCAGCGCAACGAATGCACTCACTATGATGCTAGTTTTAGCACCCGAATGTGTGGATACAGCAGCAAACATTCTGCATGATGCTTACATTACGTCTAGTGAAGCATTAAACATTCAACAAAAACATGCCTTTTTAGGCTGATTTTCGCTAACAAGGTAGTTTACGAAAATATAACTTTTGTTGGATAATAGCTTTGTAGCAAGAAAATTTAGAGATTACTCAAGGAGCAAAGAATGCTAATTTTGACTCGCCGCGTAGGCGAAACACTGATGATTGGTGATGAAGTGACTGTAACTGTACTAGGTGTGAAAGGTAACCAAGTACGTATCGGCGTTAACGCTCCGAAAGAGGTTTCAGTTCACCGTGAAGAAATCTACATGCGCATTCAAGCTGAAAAAGGCAATGGCAACGTTGCTTCAGGTAACTACTAAGTCGCTCCTGTTTACAGAGCTTAGTTTGAATGAAAAAGGCTAACCGAAGGGTTGGCCTTTTTAGTCTTTAATGTTTTTGAAGATTTGCGGAAACCATTGTGTTGAGTGTGGCTGTGAATCCGTCAATATTGTTGAATCGAACACCAGGAAGTCGTTTGAAAATAAATGTCTTTTTTTCAGAGAAGACTCTCTTTTTTTCATCATAATAGAGTGGTAAAGTTCGTTTAATAGTCACTTTGATTAAATCAGCAACGGTTAAGTCAGTTTCGTGGATTTTTTCAAAGAAAGTGTTTGACATATTTTCGGTAAAACGTAATATGTGCCTCCGCAAGACGGTGAGGTGGCCGAGAGGCTGAAGGCGCTCCCCTGCTAAGGGAGTATACGGTTTATCCCGTATCGAGGGTTCGAATCCCTCCCTCACCGCCATTCTTGCAACGTTGAGAAATCAACAAAAAAGTGCGTCCTTAGCTCAGCTGGATAGAGTACCTGGCTACGAACCAGGCGGTCGGAGGTTCGAATCCTCCAGGACGCGCCATATCTCTTCTGAGATATAACAATGAAAACGGTGAGGTGGCCGAGAGGCTGAAGGCGCTCCCCTGCTAAGGGAGTATACGGTTTATCCCGTATCGAGGGTTCGAATCCCTCCTTCACCGCCATTCATTGACTGGCCCGATGGCCTTTTTTTTGTTTCGTAAGAAATGAATGTGATTTGCTTCACAACTTCCTAGCAAGAAGATCTGCGCGTCCTTAGCTCAGCTGGATAGAGTACCTGGCTACGAACCAGGCGGTCGGAGGTTCGAATCCTCCAGGACGCGCCACTTATTAAAGGGTAATGCCCTGATGTTGACGAAAGTTGATATCGAAAACTGCGCGTCCTTAGCTCAGCTGGATAGAGTACCTGGCTACGAACCAGGCGGTCGGAGGTTCGAATCCTCCAGGACGCGCCACTTATTAAAGGGTATTGCCCTGATATTGATGAAAGTTGATATCGAAAACTGCGCGTCCTTAGCTCAGCTGGATAGAGTACCTGGCTACGAACCAGGCGGTCGGAGGTTCGAATCCTCCAGGACGCGCCACTTATTAAAGGGTAATGCCCTGATGTTGACGAAAGTTGATATCGAA
>NZ_VHSQ01000013.1:0-89541 GCF_013048515.1 Vibrio sp. 1-2 (7-a) | reverse complement strand
TGTGTTAGGCCTGCCGCCAGCGTTCAATCTGAGCCATGATCAAACTCTTCAATTTAAGATTTTGTTCGGCTCAATGAATACTGAACATTACATAAGTAATGTTTGAATTGACTGTGCTGAATCCGAAAATTCAATGGTCACTTCGTTTCATTGAAACCTAAATTGTTTCCGAAGAAACTATTTGGATTATCATCAACGAGTGCCCACACAGATTGATAGGTCTATATTGTTAAAGAGCTTTTCCTGTTGAGCCTTGCTCAAAACAGGACGGCCATTTTAGCGAGTTAAAGTTTAGTGTCAATCACTTTTTTCAAACTTTCTTCAAGCGTTTCCGCTTGGCTAATTTGGCTTGCTAACTTGGCTTTCGTTTCTTTCGAAGCGTTGCCGTGTCAGCGAGGTGGCATTATAGAGATTGCGATCACATTGGCAAGCCCTTTTTCTCGTTTTTTTTGATTTTTTTATCTTTCGGATAAATTTGCATCAAAAGCGGTCAAAAGAGCACGTTATTTCTACAGTTCTCTGAATTTATCTGCGAAAAGAGCCACTTTTTCCCAATTGGTGTATTCCACTTCTTTGGTCGTATCGGTTTCGCCACCTGTCATCGACATAATGAACCTAATCATAGTTCTGTCGAACCAGCTGTAACGTGGGTAATAAAGTGCACCAGCAAAAACACCGATTAGCGTTGGTTTCCAAGGCGATTTAATTAGGAACTTGCGAATGTAGGCACTACCTTCAGGTGTATCCTTTCCTTGGTCCTCTTTACGAGCGGTTAGGTTTACGCAGAAAAATGCCACTTTATTTTGCTCCAATTGATTGAAGTTTCGCTCAATAAACTGGTATAGCTTTTTATTAAGATGGCCATAGCGAATAGAGGCGCCTATCAATACTCTGTCGTATTGGCTGAAGTCAATCGTCTCGACATTATGTAAATCCACCAGCTCACAATCGAAGTCTGGAAGTTGTTCATCTATATAGTGGAGAATTTTTTTAGTCTGCCCTTCGCGGGAAGAGTATAGAAATAATGCTTTTGCCACGATTTCCCCTTAGCTACGCCAAAACGTCGGCGTAAGTAGAATAAGTAAGGTAAAGATTTCCAAACGACCAAACAGCATAGAAACTATTAATACCCATTTTGCTTTGTCGTTAACATCACCAAAGTGAAGCGCCACTTCTCCCAAGCCAGGACCGAGGTTGTTCAGAGTCGCAGCCACCGCCGAGAACGCACTGAGCTCATCCATTCCTGTTGCAATCAACCCCAACATACAAACCACAAATACCAATGCGTATGCGGAGAAGAAGCCCCAAACCGCATCGACAACACGTTGTGGTAGGGCACTGCCACCTACTTTGATGGTGTAAACCGCGCGTGGATGGACTAAACGTTTTAGTTCACGCGCACCTTGTAAGGTAAGAAGCAGGATACGGATCACTTTCATGCCGCCGCCTGTTGAACCAGCACAACCACCTATAAAGGAAGAGAACAATAACAGCACAGGTAAGAAGAGCGGCCAATCCGCAAAACCTGTTGTCGTAAAGCCCGCTGTTGTGGATATTGATACGGTTTGGAACAGAGCCTGATCGAAAGCATCGTATGTCGATGTGTAAGAGTGATGTTTCAGTAATAATAGAAAGCAAATGACAAATAGCAGCACTTGAATAAACAAGAAGGCGCGAAACTCAGGATCTTTCCAGTAATACTTGGGATGTACGCCACCTGATGCAAATGCAGCAAAGTGCAGCGTGTAGTTACATGCAGATATAAGCAGAAAAACCACCGTAATCAGGTTAATCGCGTAACTATCAAAGTATCCAATGCTGGCATCGTGGGTAGAGAAGCCACCAATGGCAATGGTGGAAAAGCTGTGACTGATGGCGTCAAATGGCGTCATACCAGCTAACCAAAAAGCCGAAGCACAGGCGATAGTCAGGCTCAAATAGATGTACCAAAGCGCTTTAGCGGTTTCTGCTATGCGCGGCGTCACTTTAGTGTCCTTGACTGGACCTGGGATCTCGGCGCGGTAAAGCTGCATACCACCAATGCCAAGTACTGGCAAAATCGCCACCGCTAATACGATGATTCCCATACCGCCGAACCACTGCAGTAACTGTCGATAGAATAGAATCGCTTTAGGTAACTCATCCAAACCAACAATAACGGTCGCCCCGGTCGTCGTGAGAGCAGAAAACGATTCAAAAAACGCATCTGTCACTGAGACGTTCGGGTTGTCAGCTATTAGAAAGGGGATCGAGCCTGCGCTGCCAAGTACTGTCCAGAACAGAACGACAATAAGAAAGCCATCTCGAGCTTTAAGCTCGTGCTTATACCTGCGGTTTGGGTACCAACAAACGGCCCCACAAAACAGCAGAACAAAAAATGTCGTGACAAAAGGTACACCTGCACCATCTCGATAGATCAGCGCAACGAGTGCTGGCGCAAGCATAGTGACACTAAAGAGTGCGAGCAGTAGCCCGACGATTCGAATAATTGAACGAAATTGCATGGATAAATTGACTAGCGAAGCTGTCCCTGTTGCTTCCTGTTTTTCATTATTGTCCGTCTAGCGGAGTGACAATTGCCTTTGCCCCGCTTTTATTGATGATTGCTTGGGTAAACGCGCTCACTTCTCGAAGCTCAATTTCCACCACTAATACCACCTGATCGCTGTATTCAGCCTCGACTTCTATCGCACCAAATTGCGGCATGATTGACTGTGCGATCGGCATAAACCCATAGTCTAACGTTAGTCTGAGCTTTGTGGTTATTTTTTTCTCAATAGTTTGAAGCAGCTTGAGTGCTTGTTGTACCCCACCCCCATACGCTTTAACCAAGCCGCCTGTACCTAACTTGATTCCACCAGAGTATCGCGTGACCACTGCCGTGATCTCCCCCACCCCAGAGCCAGACAGCTGCGCCAGGATCGGTTTGCCTGCAGTTCCGGATGGCTCCCCATCATCACTAAAGCCCCACTTCATCGAATCTTCTGGTCGACCAGCAACAAAGCCCCAACAGTTATGTCTAGCATCAGCGTGTTTAGCTTTGATTTGATCAACAAATGCTTTTGCAGCTTCGATACTTGGCGTGTGTACCAAATAAGTAATGAAGACGCTCTTTTTAATTTCTTCTTCAAATTGAGCGGGCTCTGCTGGAATCAGATAAGGCTTGTCATTCATAGGATTATGGATTCAGGTCTATTTGCCTGAAGTCTATCACGAGTGTGATTTACCCGTCGCATAAGATCTGCCACAGCGCACAATGTTAAACACTTGTTTAAAAAATGTATTGAAATTAGACAATCCACGATCCAAACTAACTTTACTGGTCAAACCAGAACAAAAATAAAACGACTTCCTCGATACCTATTTGCCGAGGTACACGGCGTCGTTGAAATAGGTATACAGACAATCCACGATTGTATGTCATGGAGATAGACAATGATTTACCAAGCCGAAACCCTACAGGTAAAGGAAATACAAGATGGTATTGCAGAGCTAAGCTTCTGCTCTCCAAAATCCGTCAACAAACTCGACCTAGCGACATTGGAATCGCTAGATAAAGCTCTTGATGCGCTCATTGCCCATCAAGGCCTCAAGGGGTTGTTGCTCACTTCAGATAAAGACGCATTCATTGTAGGCGCAGACATTACCGAGTTTTTAGGTCTGTTTGCTAAAACGGATGCCGAGCTCGACCAATGGCTGCAATTTGCTAATAGCATCTTTAACAAATTAGAAGACTTACCCGTTCCGACCATCTCAGTGATCAAAGGCCACGCTCTTGGTGGCGGTTGTGAATGTGTACTAGCAACAGACATGCGTATTGGTGACAAAACCACCAGCATCGGCCTACCAGAAACGAAACTGGGAATCATGCCAGGCTTTGGTGGTTGTGTACGCTTACCTCGCGTTATTGGCGCAGACAGCGCAATGGAAATCATCACCCAAGGTAAAGCATGCCGAGCTGATGAAGCATTGAAAATTGGCTTACTCGATGCTGTTGTAGAGACTGATGCTTTATACGAATCAGCACTACAAACTCTTAACTCTGCAATTAACGAGAAACTTGACTGGCAAGCACGCCGAGCACAGAAAACATCTCCGCTAACGCTGAGTAAGCTAGAATCGATGATGAGCTTCACCATGGCGAAAGGTCTAGTGGCACAGAAAGCTGGCCCTCACTACCCTGCCCCAATGACAGCCGTTATCACGATTGAAGAAGGTGCTCGCTTTGCACGTAATGAAGCGTTAGACATTGAACGTAAGCACTTCGTGAAATTGGCTAAATCGGAAGAAGCAAAATCACTGGTTGGCCTATTCCTTAACGATCAATACATCAAAGGCATTGCGAAAAAAGCAGCGAAGTCAGCAAGTAAAGACACGCAACGTGCAGCCGTATTAGGTGCAGGTATCATGGGTGGCGGCATTGCTTACCAATCAGCGCTAAAAGGTGTGCCTGTCTTAATGAAAGACATCGCACAAGCGTCGCTCGACCTAGGCATGACTGAAGCATCTAAGCTGCTGAATAAACGCTTATCTCGCGGTCGCATTGATGGCTTTAAGATGGCGGGTATTTTAGCGTCAATCACACCGAGCCTACATTACGCAGGTATTGAAAACTCTGATGTGATTGTTGAAGCTGTCGTTGAAAATCCGAAAGTAAAAGCGGCGGTTTTGAGTGAAGTCGAATCCCATGTCGGTGACGACACCGTTATCACCTCAAACACCTCGACGATTCCAATCAACCTATTGGCAAAATCACTAAAACGCCCAGAAAACTTCTGTGGTATGCACTTCTTCAACCCAGTGCATCGTATGCCTCTTGTTGAGATCATCCGTGGTGAGCACACCTCTGATGAAACCATCAATCGTGTTGTGGCGTATGCTGCGAAAATGGGCAAATCACCAATTGTCGTTAATGACTGCCCAGGGTTCTTCGTTAACCGCGTATTGTTCCCATACTTTGGCGGCTTCAGCATGCTACTTCGTGATGGTGCTGACTTTACGAAAATCGACAAAGTCATGGAGCGTAAGTTTGGCTGGCCGATGGGACCGGCGTACTTGCTTGACGTAGTCGGCATTGATACTGCGCACCACGCACAAGCTGTGATGGCTGACGGTTTCCCTGAGCGTATGGGTAAACAAGGTCGTGATGCGATTGATGCACTATTTGAAGCAGACAAATATGGTCAGAAAAATGGTAATGGCTTCTACAGCTACACCATAGATAAAAAAGGTAAGCCGAAGAAAACCTTCTCAGAAGCGATCTTACCAGTACTTGCTGACGTTTGTGCCGATAAGCATGACTTTGACGATGAGACCATCATTCAACGTATGATGATTCCAATGATCAACGAAGTGGTGCTGTGCCTTCAAGAAGGCATCATCGCTACTCCGCAGGAAGCAGACATGGCATTGGTTTATGGTCTTGGTTTCCCTCCATTCCGCGGTGGCGTATTCCGCTACCTAGACAGCGTGGGTATTGCTGAATACGTTGAAATGGCAAAACAACACGCCGAGCTAGGTGCGATGTACCAAGTACCGCAAATGCTGATTGATATGGCGGCGAAAGGTGAAAGCTTTTACGGTGCACAACAGCAAGGTTCTATCTAAGGAGGGATTCTAAAATGACTAATCAAACAAGAAATGTTGTCGTAGTCGATTGTCTACGTACTCCAATGGGTCGCTCTAAAGGTGGTGCTTTCCGTCATACACGAGCAGAAGATCTATCCGCGCGCCTAATGAAGGGTATCCTTGCGCGTAACCCACAAGTGAACCCAAGCGAGATTGAAGACATCTACTGGGGCTGTGTACAGCAAACACTAGAGCAAGGCTTTAACGTTGCACGTAATGCCGCGCTACTCGCGGGCCTGCCGATTGAAATTGGCGCTGTGACGGTTAACCGTTTGTGTGGCTCATCCATGCAAGCGCTGCATGACGGTACACGTGCCATCATGACTGGCGATGCTGAAATCTGCCTAATTGGTGGTGTTGAACACATGGGGCACGTGCCGATGAACCACGGCGTGGACTTCCACCCAGGTATGTCAAAGAACGTAGCAAAAGCTGCGGGCATGATGGGCTTAACGGCTGAAATGCTTGGTAAATTACATGGCATTAGCCGTGAGCAACAAGACGAGTTTGCTGCACGTTCTCATGCTCGTGCGCACGCAGCAACCGTAGAGGGTCGTTTTAAAAACGAAATTCTACCAATTGAAGGCCACGCAGCAGACGGCACACTGTTCACTCTGGATTACGACGAAGTGATTCGCCCTGAAACATCCGTTGAAGGTCTGTCTCAGCTTCGCCCTGTTTTCGATCCAGCAAACGGTACAGTAACAGCCGGTACATCATCGGCTCTGTCTGATGGTGCATCAGCGATGTTGATCATGAGCGAAGAGAAAGCCAACGAGCTTGGCTTGAAGATTCGTGCACGTATCAAAGGCATGGCCATTGCGGGCTGCGATCCATCCATCATGGGTTACGGTCCGGTACCGGCGACGAAAAAAGCGCTCAAGCGTGCCGGTCTTTCAATTGAAGACATGGATGTGGTTGAGCTAAACGAAGCATTTGCAGCGCAGTCTCTGCCGTGTGCTAAAGACTTAGGTCTGCTTGATGTGATGGATGAGAAGGTCAACCTTAACGGTGGTGCGATAGCATTGGGTCATCCACTAGGCTGTTCTGGTTCACGCATCTCAACAACGTTGATCAACCTAATGGAAGCGAAAGATGCGAAATATGGTCTGGCCACTATGTGTATCGGTTTGGGTCAGGGTATAGCGACCGTATTTGAGAGGCCTTAACGCTTGAGGTGAAGTAGGCTCAAAACGACGATGGTCGTAGTGATCTACTCAACAACCAGCATGAAATGAATAAATACTAAAATAATTTAGTATTACACTTAAGGGCGACATCAGATGTCGCCCTTTGTTTTACGCCAAACACAGTAAATATGCATACAAAGCATACATAAAATGAGTAACTTTCATTTTATTCATAGATAGAGAAGACATAGACTTATAGACAGTTAATATCTTGCTGTATGTGGCAACTGAGTCACGCTAACGCAATTTCGGAGAACCTTATGTTTAATGCTCTAGTTCTAAACCAAGAAGACAAACGCACTATCGCTAGTATCGAGCAAATCGATGAAACACAACTGCCGGAAGGCGACGTTCTGGTTGAAGTCGATTACTCATCGTTGAATTACAAAGATGGTTTGGCGATCACAGGTAAAGGTAAAATCATCCGTAACTTCCCGATGGTACCTGGCATTGATCTAGCGGGTACGGTTGTAAGTTCTGAAGATTCGCGTTACCAAGCTGGTGACAAAGTGGTCTTAACTGGCTGGGGCGTGGGTGAAAACCATTGGGGTGGCATGGCTCAACGTGCTCGTCTAAAAGCGGATTGGCTAGTGCCACTACCAAAAGGTCTAGACAGCAAAAAAGCAATGATGGTTGGTACTGCTGGCTTCACTGGTATGCTATGTGTTCAAGCACTGCTTGATGCAGGCATCAAACCTGAAGCTGGTGAAATCCTAGTAACGGGCGCAAGTGGCGGCGTAGGCTCGGTAGCAGTAACGCTCCTAGCGCAGCTTGGCTACAAAGTTGCAGCAGTGACAGGACGTGTAGAGAAAAACGGTCCGCTACTTGAAAAACTAGGTGCTAGCCGCATCATTGACCGTACTGAATTTGAAGAACCAGCACGTCCACTTGAAAAGCAAGTATGGGCAGGTGCGGTAGATACCGTCGGCAGCAAAGTACTAGCAAAAGTGTTGGCGCAAATGGATTACAACAGTGCAGTCGCCGCTTGTGGTCTTGCAGGTGGTTTTGATCTACCAACTACAGTGATGCCGTTCATCCTACGTAACGTTCGTCTACAAGGTGTGGACTCAGTAATGTGTCCAACAGAGAAACGCATCGCAGCATGGGAAAAACTGGTTGAACTACTACCAGACAGCTATTTCGAGCAAGCATGTACTGAAGTAGAACTAGCAGAAGCACCAAAATACGCAGAAGACATCACCAACGGTCAAGTAACAGGTCGTGTGGTTATCAAGCTATAAACACTGACTCAGCGTAAACAGACGAAGAGCCGGCATTGCTGGCTCTTTTTGTTAGCAGTTTAGTCCCATATCTTCGATACGCTTAGCTATTAGACGGCTACATTCTTCACGCACAATCGTTCTTAACCATTCTTGAGCAGGAGAATGCTCGCAACGCGCATGCCAAATCATCGAGTATTCAAATGGAGTAAATTGGAATGGTAATGGTTTCACCACCAAGTCATAACGCTCGGCAACCAGATACGCCAAGTCCGCTGGCACTGTGATGATAATTGGCAAGGTATCCATGATCGCCAATGCGGCTTCTAAATGATAAGCCCGCAGAACCATTTTACGCTTAGGTTTCTCCATCAAAGCTTGTTCGATCAGTGCCTTAACACCATCACTGATGGCGATCATGGCATGTGGATGACTCAGATAATCATCCAAGCTCATTTCTTTATCCGCTAATGGATGCTGTTTTGAAAGCATACACAGCACCCCCACTCGCCCCAACACTTCACTGCGTAGCGGCTCCACCGGACCTGTCGGGCGACAAATCGCTAAGTCTGCACCTTCATAAGTGAGCTGATCTGATAAACGGTCGTGTTGCAGTGGTAAGAAGTTAAAAGACACGTTTGGCGCTTCTTGATAAATGCGCGGTAAAGCAAACGGCAGAATGGTTTGCATGGCATAGTCGGTGGTCACGATGTTGAAAGTCTGTACGCATTGCAATGGGTCAAACTCAACCGGAGATAACAACTGACGTAAAGACTCTAATGGTTCACCTAATGAGCGATCGATCTCTAACGCTTTCTGAGTTGGGATCAAATGCTGTCCCTGACGAGTAAACAGCGGGTCTCCCAATAAGTCACGCAGACGACCAAGCACACGACTCATTGCCGATTGACTCAAATTCAGACGTGTTGCCGCCTTACTGACACTGTTTTCTTCTATCAGTACTCGCAACGCAACCAGTAAATTTAAATCTCGGCGATAGATGTCTTCCAGTTCCACGAATTAGCCACTTATTTTGTATGTGTTTAGGTAAATTGTACTCTTCAGGCAAAAAAAATCCCGCCTTTCAGCGGATAGTTTCCGTGGGACGTGTGGGTTTATAGATATGTGTTACATAACAATACGACATTGTGTACAAATTATAAAGCTTCCAACCCATTGCTGGTGGTGCTTCTTGGTGGAGATATTAAGGGAAATATCTTGCGGGCTTCGCTTAGTGGCACGAATATACTGTGCTAGTCATGGAGCCTTTGTTTAAAATATCCTAGGCTGCTTTGATGTAACGATAAAGCGTTGCGATACCTACCCCAACGGCTTTACAAGCTTTCTCTTTGCTCATGCCCTTGTCTACATACTTCAATGCCTCTTTACACTTCTTGATAGTTTCAGGACTTTGCTGTTTGCCTTTATATTTACCTTCTGCTTTAGCTTTGGCGATACCTAGAGCTTGACGTTCTAACATTAACTCACGTTCCATTTGGGAAACACTAGCTAAGATTCCTAATACCATCTTTCCTGATACTGAAGATGTGTCTACACCGATATTCAAGATTTCAAACTCAACCCCTTTCTTTTGATATTCCTCTATCAGTGTCATTAATTCGCCCTGAGAACGTCCGAGACGACTTAATTCTCGAATAACTATCTTATCCCCTTTCTTAACTTTACCAAGTAACTCTGTTAGCTGTGGACGCTCCAAACTCTTACCACTGGCTACATCAGTGTGTATTTTTGCTTCAGGATACTTCGCAGTAATCTCGCTTTTTTGTGGATCAGTGTGCTGTGTATCGGTACTGACTCGAACATATCCGTAAATCATCTTTCAACTTCCTATCTATCATATAGTAGCCCTTATGATAATTCTATCGTATGAGTTGTCAACAACCTAAATGATAGACATCTATCAGTAAGTCATAAGATCAAGCCTAAAAGATAGGAATTAATTGTATTTAATATGATAGCAGAGTGGCACGTAAAGCTTGCTATACCAAGGCTTTTGTATAAAAACACATCTTTAAAAAAATTCTGGAGAATGTGACATAGCAAGAGGGGATAGTTAAGCAAATTGATGTATATTCTATATAAGTTTACTAAATAGAATCATTGGCTATGGCATTAATAACTTGTAATGAGTGTGGTAAGGAGTTCTCAGATAAAGCTCCGTCTTGTCCAAACTGTGGGTGTCCAACACATCCTTGTAACCAAGGGAACGAAGCTACTGACATCATTGGCAATAACCGTTTTAACTTAGAAAAGACATTAAGAGGTGTGGTTGATTTCATTTTTGGTCTGATCTACGTGTATATCTCTTACAGTGTAGTCTTCAAGTATGACACTATGTTCCCTTCTGGTGACAGTGAATTTGTATGGATTGGCTTTATATTGGGTATGGGGCTATTAATATTGTTTCAAAAAATTATTCGTTCTGTATTAGGTACTATTGGTAAAGCTGTTCAAGCACTGCTTTAGTATTTTAGGTAGGATAAGTTACTATCACTCGGTGCTCTTAAATCCAGATAAGCCATTTATTTTCATATAGTTAAAGCTTACAATGCGTCAAAAATTTAGTCTAAGTCTAATTTTTCTACTAGGTAGCATGCGGTTGAGCAAGGGAAATTGTAAATGATAGAAATCGAGATAGTTAGTGGTGATCTAAAATCAGGGAAGTGGCAATATCATGACCACAAATTAACTAAGAATGCTGACGGGATGATGGTTATCCCAATCAATGAGATTGTCGAACTCAGCAAGGTAGAAACAATTGGTAAAGATCATTATGTAAAATTCACACTCAGGACGAAGCAATCTTTTACTGCCAAGATGAAAGAAGACTGCTACACCGTACTATTCGAAGATTTTCTCAAGCATGGTAATAACCAGCAAAGCGGAGAACAGCCCACGACCTTTGATGCTAGTTCGGACGCTACATCAAGTAAAAACTCATCTAACAAGGCATGGCTTGCTGTTGGAGGTATGTTTGCGATCGGATTACTATTCGCATCTGTAAATTCTGGCGCTAAGGATTACACCACTACCCAAAAAGCAAAGCTTTGCAAAACGTATATAAGCCAACTATTTCACCGACCTGTAAGTATCATCAGATTTGATAGAGAAGACAACCAAGGGCTAATCTACGTAGATTACATAAGAAGAGATGACAATACTAAATGGTCATATGTCTGTGAAATTGACAGTAGAAATGAAACTATGGTTTGGGCTGGCTGGTTAAATGATTCAAAAAAATGGGGACGTTGGCGCACTGAAGATAAAGTGGCTTTAAATTATGACCAGAAATCTAATACTACAGAGTTTAAAATGACAACGACCAAGGAGCTTGTGCGCGTACCATTCAACTAGAACAAATCTTCTTCTAGTACCCAATTTAAGCCGTTATCATTCATCTTGTTAATGGCTTGGGTTGTCAATTTTGTCCCTTTCTTGAACAAAACCATCATCTCAATACCTAGAGACTTTAAGGAAGATTGAACTTTGGCTTGTTTGTGAAGTGAATGATTCCAGCCGTAATCTAGTTGATACTTGAGGCAATCATAGCCCTTATAATTTATCTGTTTCTGATGAGCTGCTTCTGCCGATCGTTTATCAAGTTTATTGTTGAGCTGGTGGCACTTGAATTCGATGTAGCAGCCTAGCTTTTCACTGTAGAAATCGGGGTATGCTCGAAACGGTGTCCCTTCATTATCATAGAATGTAAAATTGTACGGTTTGCCTGAGCATAAAATTAACTCTGGGTGGCGTTGATGAAACTGTTCTTCTTCTTTGGAATCATAATTCATATAATTATTGTTATCCTTATGAAGCAATAGCTACGCTTTCCAGATTACAGGCACGGTAAACCGCACCAGTTATCTACGAAAACTCGCTATGCTATTAATAGAGTGGTTATTGAAAATGTCTTTTTTGCCTTATTGAACCAGAAAGGTTTGGCACAACTAGACTCTAAGATTTGTGAGAATGTCTTCTTAATGTCTTATCTAAGACAAATTAATTTATAAGCGTCTTAGAACGGCATTATTTTTTGTGGAACCTGAGCGTTGATATAGTCCTGAGCTTCTTTTCCTGACAATGAACTTCTTTGCCAATACCTGCCATATTTACCACTCATTGGATCTTTGAGGTTCTTGGTTTCCTTACAGTGCTTAGTTATTAAGCTTTTCACGATATCTTTTTGTGAATCATCAAACTGTTGTAAGAATTCTTTCAATTTGAATACTGGTGAATTGTCGATATGTTCGACAACCTGAGATTCAAGATAACTAACTGACATTTCAACCATTGATTTTAATGTTTCTGTTGGTTCAACAATAAATGGATTGAAATCCGTTAGGTCGTATCCTCTCAGATAGTTATATATTGTATCCAGTCCACCAGCTATCGGATCATCGAGCCAGTTTAGTAACGTAGATATGAAGCTCTGAGTCTCCTCTTTGCTCTGCTGATGTTCAATGTACTGAGGAACAAACCAACGTCTTGTATCATTTTTATCTAATTTCAGAGGACGCCTTTCATTACTTGCCAAAAGGATACGGGCAAAACATTCCTGCTTGAACGGCTGTTCATATTTCTTCTCAATGGTAACGGTTTTCTCAGAAATCTTACTCTTCATTTTGGTGATAGTTGTATCACTGGAGCTTTTAACATCGTCGAGCATTACAAAGAGTGTTTCGCTTAATGCTGTTGCATGTTTACCTAAGAATTCATCATAACTGGCGCATAACCTAGACTGATGACTAACCAACGGTGATATGATGTGATGAAACAACACTCCTTTACCCGTACCCTCCTCACTGGTTAGCATCACAGCAATACTCGGGCGTTCATCTGGTCGCTGGATAAGGTGAGCAAGCCATTGTGTAAAATAATGACGTTCTTTTGAATCAGGAACTAGCCGATTTAATAATTGAAGAAATAAAGGGCAATCGGCACTATCTGTTTTTACTCTATACGGTTTGAAGGTATTCAGTCGAGTTTCAAATAAACCTAGCTGTATGAATTTATCTTGAACTGGTCGAAAGTATGTACCCGTGATAAGCGGTAATGAGTTAATGACATAACCAAGATGAGATTCATGGTCTGCCTTCGGACACGAGGATTTAAAGGCATTTTCGATAAAACAAGAGGGTTGTTTGGTCTGAGAGTATGGACTCCAGAAAAGATAGTTTTTATTTGAATCTGTTACTCTGCATATGCCCTCTGACTTTAACTTGCAAATGAACTCTTTTACTTCTTGCGGTATTCCTGACATTCATTCTCCTTGCTGTGAGATTTTTGTGTAAATTCGTATAGAACCTGTGTGATTAGTGATGCTAATGGCATATTTTTACGGTTGGCTTCGTCTAATAGGTTTTTGTACAGATCGTTTGAAAAATTTAATTTCATCGTATTATTTATCCTTGTTTGAAAGCATCTAGTAGCGATTTCTTAAATTCACGCTCTTTGGCTTCTGCGACCGCTAACGCTTGAGCTTTTTCTTCATCCAATAGACTTTGAATTTGCTCTTCAATCCATCGTTGCTGTTTGGCTTCAATATCGGCTTGGTAATCAACTCGTACCTTGTCTAATGATTCCGCTAATTTCTGTTTCGCTTTCGCTGGTGGTAGCTCATACACAATGCTAATACCTGCGCCAGCTAATCTGTATTTATCAGAAACAAGAACAAACTTTTGTTTCAACTTCTCCGGAACATCGTTGAGAAAGTAATAGATAGAAGAATAAAACTCTTTGACGTATTTCCCGTCACGTTCATGCAGCATCTTGGTGGTGGCTTCGAGTGTATCTAATCGCTCTTGGTCAAACTTGATTGGACAACGTTCGTTTAATTCGTTGATAATTTCTTGATTCATATTAGTGACACTCCTGTGTTGGTTGGTACTTGCTGGCGTAATATTGAATGGTGCGGATTGAAAGGCTTGGTGCTATTTGTTCACGGATGATTTGTTCTGCGGTCTTACCGTCAAGTAGTGCCTGAATTACAACCAATACTGGTTGCAAGCGTCGATTTTGAGTGCAGTAGACCATTGCTGCTTCTGGTGTATACATAAGATTTCCTTATATTTCAGATAAAAGAAGAACACACCAACCGTCCCTAAAGGGTGGTAGTGCATTCAAATCGTATCGCAACACTAAAAGAGTGCGAATTGTTAAGGTCGGCTAGTTAATTAACCAATCCATACAGACATATTAACATTAATCAATAAATTTTGCAAGCAACCTGTATTGACTATCTAATTTATTTGTGCTAAGGCTAATGTTGTATTTTGTTGATTATCTCCTGTGCTTTTACCAATTCAATAGATGTATAGCTAGTAGTTACGGTCTTAGTACCATGACCAACTAATCTATATTTCAACTCCGAACTTAAATGACCAAGCTGAGATATAACGTTATGTCGCAGGCTATATAGGCTCTGTAACTCACCTGCGCTATTCTTCGATGGGATATCGAACATAGGGCGCAACTTAACATTGAAGTAGTTTGTTAGATGCTGGCGAGTGAACTTAAACAATTCATTAGAACATGAATCCACATAGTCCATGAATCCCGCTTTCAGTAGCTTGCCGTGAACTGGAACTTTTCGAATAGCGTTAGCTGTCTTGCCGGAAAGAATGTTGAAATACACAACTTTAGTATCTTCATCTGTCACCACTTGAGACTTGGTTAATGAAGTAATCTCACTGGGGCGCATGCCATGGTATATCATCACTAAAATCGCCATAGAATAACTATCACGAACGGCTAAAGCATGATTTTCAATAGCAGCTACGGTTGTCTTTGGTAATGGTGATCGAGCCGTCTTACGATGTTCTGGTATTACTAAGTTAGCCATGTCTAACGGGTTTGTTGTAATGTAACCTTTGCGCATTGCCGTAATAAAGATGTCTTTTAAAAACGCAACTTTGTCATTAAATGTACTTGCCTTTAGCATATCTTCTTCATCAACATCGATATCACCACTAGCAACTAGCTCCCATCGAGATAGCCGTTTATCTTCTTTGCTATCCCCCTCAATGCCGTATTTTGTTATAGAGAATTTGTCTAATTTTGGTAATCCAACAAACGTATTCCACATCTGTTCTAGGTCTTCGAAACTAATACGGTCTATTGGTAACCCTTGGAAAGCTGGAACAAAGTCTTTAAAAGCTGCGGCTTTGTTTTCGGCTGTTTTGGGTTTTAGCTTGCGAACTTCAATAATATATTGCTTCACATCCTCGAACATATCCTCAAATAACGGTGCTGTAGATTCAGGTTCAGGATTGGGTTGTGCCACCTGATGATCTGGGGGAGGAGTGGAAGCTAACAACGGGGCAAACTTGGTCTTGAGTTCCCCCAGCTCCATACGTGCACGTACAGAATGACCTTTACTGTATGCGTTAGCGAGATTCTTTGCGTGTGTAGTTACTTCACGGTCTAGATGACTTTCCCACTCACTTGCATGAGAAGTGTAATCTCTGAAATCCCAATAGAACTGATGGTCTTCATTGATACTCCAACCCTCGCCTTCATCCCATTGAGATAAATCTTGTACAAGAGGGCTATGATTCGCAGCCGACTCCATTCTTGCTGTTAGCCACTGATTATATGAAGGAGAATCACGTAGGTGAGTTGATATATCAACATCAATAGGAGCACTACTGCTACTTTCTTCAACCATCAGGTTGTAATCTCTTGCAGATTTTGTTTGATGAAACCAGATGTCGAAATAAGACTTCGCTGTTGCACTCATAGGCTCAGTGACTGCTTTGCCTAGTCTAACAATTTCATTTACTTTGTTAGAGATTAACATCTCAATAAACTGGTCAATATCTTCCTTTTCCACTGATACCCCTAATACTTTACCTTGTTCGATAAACGATAAGATATCAGATACATATTGCCGAGAAGTAGATGGAGAGTCTGTTTTTAAGCTCTTTCTGTAAACTATGCCTCCAATCCTATGATTGAAATGAAACATCTCACCGCGCTGTATAGTATGTTTAACTGTGGTCATGTGTGACACCTATTGTGTTACACGTCACACATGTATAACTAACCGCCTAATTTCAGGCAAAAAAAATCCCGCCTTTCAGCGGGGAAGCCCAAGAAAAATGGGGATAGTGTCGGAATGAAGTGTCGGTAAAAATAGGTGAGCGTTATTAAAGTATTCTGATCGAAGCAAAAAGCGCTAATTTTCTTGCTCAGATGCACCTGACCATTTGCGCATCTCGATCCAAATCCCAATAATAGTGGCAACCATGCCTACAAGAGGCATCAAAGAGGTGTCAGCTGGCGTTCTGAGTACCAAAGCACAAAACGAGATAAAACAAAGTACGGAGTAAATCGTAAGTCTGTCTAACGCTGTTAACATTGCCTCTCCCTTGCCAGTTGTTACCAAATTGTTAATTTAAGGTAAAACAAAAAATTCCGTTTGCCAAGTGGTTATTGAATATTTTTTCAACGAACGTAGAATTCACCGCTAAGTTAGTTACGAGAATCACACTATGAGCTTTAATCCTGAACTGGCAACAAAGACATTAGAGGCGGAAGGACTGCGCTGCCCAGAGCCAGTGATGATGGTCAGGAAGACAATTCGCAACATGCAAGATGGTGAGATTTTGCTGGTCAAAGCAGATGACCCATCCACGACTCGAGACATTCCGAGTTTCTGCCGTTTTATGGATCACCAATTAATTGCGGCACAAACGGAGCAAGTTCCGTATCAGTACCTGATCAAGAAAGGATTGGAATAATCTGGTCGAATTAAAAACGGCAGCCGATTGGCTGCCGTTTGTTTATTCATCGTATTCGAGTGTGCGAACTTCTGATTGGAGCTTGTTGAGTTGTTTTTTCATTGCCCGCATCTCTTCATGCATAGGAATGATGTGGGCTACGCGAATCCACGCCTCTACTGTTAATCCAGTAAGAACGAACGATCCTGCCACAATCGGCAACCACATATCAGTCAGTACCATCGCTAACAAGCACAGCGCCAAACCAAAGGTGAATAAATAACTCTGACTCTTTGGGGTCATCCCCATGTAACGTGTAAGCATAAACTTGCCCTCTCGCTATCATTCACACCATTAAACTACCATGACAAGTATGACACTAATATGTCATCCGTCACGCTACGGAGCGATTTTAAGTCAGAGTTTGAGCTACGCCACTAATTCGCTAGTTATTGATTATTTGCATCATTTTAACGATTGTTCGCGGATAACATTTTCCATTTTCAGGCTGCGTTATCCGCCTAAAAACATTAAAAGAAGGCCGCACCAATCGCCAACAACACGAACAAAGTAGCGGTGACTTTACGAATCAAACCCAGGGGCATCTTGTCTGCTGAAAGCTTACCAATTAACACCACAGGCACGTTTGCCAACAGCATACCAATGGTCGTGCCAAGTATGACCCAACTCAGCGCATCCGCGTACTGCGCGCCTAGGATAGAAGTAGCGATCTGAGTTTTATCGCCAATCTCAGCCACAAAGAAAGCAATAAAGCTGGCAATGAAAGGACCTCGGTTTGAAATCTGTTCGTCTTCATCCAACTTATCAGGAATCAACACCCAAGCCGCCATCGCGACAAAACTGACCACCAGCACCCACTTTAAAATATCAGGTGATAAATAGTCAGCGACAACCACACCTAACCATGCAGCCAAAGCGTGGTTGGCAATGGTTGCCAAAAAGATTGCTGCAATAATTGGGATTGGTTTGCGGTAACGACTTGCGAGTAATAGAGATAGCAATTGGGTCTTATCGCCAATTTCTGCTAACGCTACAGTAGTAATTGAAATAGCTAAAACGCTCACGACATGCTCATTGGGGCAGGGATTATTATTTTTAACCGAAGACAAACCTCACGCCCCTACCCCGGTTCGTGATGATTTGTCTAAGGTCTTGCTAAACTTGAAAGGCTTCAAGTCTCGAACGCCATGGTGATTTTGCACCAATTATGTTGACGGACGAACCAGATGAAACAGAAACTTCATCAGGTAAGCTACTCCCCAAAGACAGGCGCAATTCTAGCCACCTTTGTTGCGCTTCTCAAGAGCCAAAGCAGGCAAAAACTCCCTTTTAAGAAAAATACAGCAGATAACGCGGTAAAAATTCATTAAAGGAGAAAATCGCCCACGAATTAATCAAGATTAGCTCTACTCCCATGCTCAATATCTGGTTATACTAGATTGTTAATTTATTCAACCGTAATTACTCTTTATCGCCGTTGTTAGAGTTGAAAAACTCGGCATAGATGACGAATTAACGAGTAACAAGAGAATCGCGCGAACCTGACTTATGCAAAAATACGATATCAAAACCTTCCAGGGAATGATCCTCGCGCTGCAGGATTATTGGGCTCAAAATGGTTGTACCATTGTTCAACCGCTAGATATGGAAGTGGGTGCGGGTACCTCTCACCCAATGACCTGTCTACGAGCGCTTGGCCCAGAGCCAATGTCGACAGCTTACGTACAACCTTCACGTCGTCCTACTGATGGCCGTTACGGTGAAAACCCTAACCGTCTTCAGCACTACTACCAATTCCAAGTAGCGCTAAAACCATCGCCTGACAATATTCAAGAGTTGTACCTTGGCTCCCTTGAAGTTCTTGGTATTGACCCTCTTGTACACGACATCCGTTTCGTAGAAGACAACTGGGAAAACCCAACACTAGGCGCATGGGGTCTAGGCTGGGAAGTTTGGCTAAACGGCATGGAAGTGACTCAGTTTACGTACTTCCAACAAGTTGGCGGCCTTGAGTGTAAACCAGTCACTGGTGAGATCACTTACGGTATCGAGCGTCTAGCAATGTACATCCAAGAAGTAGACTCTGTTTACGACCTAGTTTGGAACATCGCGCCAGACGGCAGCAAGGTGACTTACGGTGATATCTTCCACCAAAACGAAGTAGAGCAATCGACTTACAACTTCGAGCACGCAGACGTTGAATTCCTATTTGGTTTCTTCGAGCAGTGTGAGAAAGAGTGTAAAGAGTTGCTTGAGCTTGAAAAGCCACTGCCATTACCTGCTTACGAGCGCATCCTAAAAGCAGGTCACGCATTCAACCTACTAGACGCGCGTAAAGCGATCTCAGTAACTGAACGTCAGCGTTACATCTTGCGCATTCGCGATCTGACTAAGTCAGTAGCAGAAGCATACTACGCATCGCGTGAAGCTCTTGGCTTCCCAATGTGTAAGAAAGAACAAGCGTAAGGGGTAGAGAACATGGCAAAAGAATTTCTAATCGAGCTAGGTACAGAAGAGCTACCACCAACGCAACTTCGTACGCTAGCTGAAGCATTCGCAGCAAACTTCGAAGCAGAACTAAAAGGCGCTGAGCTAGCTCACGAAGGCGTGAAATGGTTTGCGGCTCCTCGTCGTCTTGCACTTAAAGTCGCGGCACTAGCAGAAAGCCAATCAGACAAAATCGTGGAAAAACGTGGCCCTGCGGTTTCTGCAGCGTTTGACGCGGAAGGCAACCCAACCAAAGCTGCTCAAGGCTGGGCACGCGGTTGTGGTATTTCTGTTGACCAAGCAGAGCGCATGGTTACAGATAAAGGTGAATGGCTACTGTTCAAACAAGAAGTGAAAGGTCAGCCAACGTCTGAGATCGTCGTTGAACTTGCAGCGAAAGCACTAGCAAACCTACCTATCGCAAAACCAATGCGCTGGGGTAACAAAACGACTCAATTTATCCGCCCAGTGAAAACGCTAACCATGCTGATGGGCAGCGACCTAATCGAAGGCGAGATCCTTGGTGTCGCTTCTGACCGCACTATCCGTGGTCACCGCTTCATGGGTGAGCAAGAGTTCACTATCGATTCTGCTGAGCAATACCCTGCTATCCTAGAAGAGCGCGGTAAAGTTATGGCTGATTACGAAGCACGTAAAGCCATCATCCTAGCTGACGCACAAAAAGCGGCAGCAGAAGTTGGCGGTATCGCTGATCTAGAAGATGACCTAGTAGAAGAAGTCACGTCTCTGGTTGAATGGCCAGTAGTACTTACAGCGAAGTTCGAAGAAGAGTTTCTAAAAGTGCCTTCTGAAGCGTTGGTTTACACCATGAAAGGTGACCAGAAGTACTTCCCTGTTTATGACGAAAACAAGAAGCTACTACCTAACTTCATCTTCGTATCGAACATCGAATCAAAAGAGCCTCGATACGTAATCGAAGGTAACGAGAAAGTGGTTCGTCCTCGTCTTGCTGACGCAGAGTTCTTCTTCAACACAGACCGTAAGCGTCCGCTTATCGACCGTCTGCCTGAACTAGAGCAAGCGATCTTCCAAAAGCAACTGGGTACGATCAAAGACAAAACAGACCGCATCACAGAACTTGCTGGCTACATTGCAGAGCAAATTGGTGCTGACGTTGAGAAATCAAAGCGTGCTGGTCTACTAGCAAAATGTGACCTAATGACCTCAATGGTATTCGAATTTACGGATACTCAAGGTGTTATGGGCATGCACTATGCTCGTCACGACGGTGAAGCAGAAGAAGTTGCAGTAGCACTGAACGAGCAATACATGCCTCGTTTCGCGGGTGATGAACTGCCATCTAACGGCGTTTCAACTGCAGTTGCAATGGCAGACAAGCTAGACACTATCGTAGGTATCTTCGGTATTGGTCAAGCGCCTAAAGGCAGTGACCCATTCGCACTACGCCGCGCATCTCTAGGTGTACTGCGTATCATCGTTGAATACGGCTACAACCTAGATCTTGTTGACCTAGTAGCGAAAGCGAAGTCACTGTTTGGCGACCGCCTAACCAACGACAACGTTGAACAAGACGTGATTGAGTTCATGCTTGGTCGTTTCCGTGCTTGGTACCAAGACGAAGGCTTCAGCGTAGACATCATTCAAGCGGTACTGGCTCGTCGTCCGACTAAACCAGCAGACTTTGACCAACGTGTTAAAGCGGTTTCTCACTTCCGTGAACTGGAAGCGGCAGAGTCTCTAGCAGCAGCGAACAAACGTGTTGGTAACATCCTAGCGAAATTCGACGGCGAACTTGCAGAAGAAATTGACCTAGCATTGCTACAAGAAGACGCAGAGAAAGCACTAGCAGAAAGCGTTGAAGTCATGACTGAAGCACTAGAGCCAGCATTTGCTACAGGTAACTACCAAGAAGCCCTAAGCAAGCTAGCAGATCTACGTGAGCCAGTGGATGCGTTCTTCGATAACGTAATGGTAATGGCAGACGACGAAGCACTTAAGAAGAACCGTCTGACATTGCTGAACAACCTGCGCAACCTGTTCTTACAGGTCGCAGATATCTCTGTCCTTCAAAAGTAATTAATTACTGATTCAGAAGTGATTAAGAGATAAGTAAAGGGAAGCGTCGGCTTCCCTTTTTTGTTGTCTTTAAACGGAGATAATCGGTTCTTATTATTCATTTTGTGAACAAGGCAAAAATTTGTAGGGTGAGACGCGTTTAACTTATTGGTGTAGAGCTCGGATTGTAGAGGCACAGTTTTGCTATAACTGGACTGTTTATTCGGGGGAAGGACACAATGAAAAAAACAATTCTCGCACTCTCTATTGGACTATTGAGCGCCTGCAGCCAAATTCCAGAAAATGCTATCGTACTAAACGTTGGAGACGATACAGCCGTCTTCGAACAAAACTCTAACGGCTTACTTGTCGCCGAGCAAAAACTCGAAAAAGGCAGCTATACCTTTACCATTGCCGACAGTAACCAAACCTGCGGCAGCAGCTTTGCTCTAGCAGAAGAAGATCGCATCAAATTCAATCGTCCATTAAAAATGGATAATTGCGCCACTGATGCACAAATGCCACTGCGCATCTTCAAAGCCAATACCTATCAATTTACGCTCAACCCAACTACTAACGAGCTAACTGTTAGGCTCAAACCCAAACAGAACCAAGACATTACCTACTCTTGCCCTGTCGCAACTGACGCGCCAAAAACCATCAACGTTGCTCAAACCTTTAATGATGGCACAGTCGTTCGTGATGCCTTAACCGGACAAGAAGCCACAGTCACCAATGGCAGCGTCACCATGCAGTCGGGTCCTATGAGCCAAGGTCTATTGCTGCTAGAAGAAGTTGAACAGCAAGCCGATAAACCGTTCAGCTGGGATAACGCGACGGTGTACTTCGTCATGACCGACCGCTTCTATAATGGCAACCCAGACAACGACAACAGCTACGGTCGCAGCAAAGACGGAAAATACGAGATTGGCACCTTCCACGGTGGTGACTTAGCGGGTCTGACGAAAAAACTCGATTACATCGAATCACTTGGTGTGAATGCTATCTGGATAACCTCACCACTGGAACAAATCCATGGCTGGGTTGGCGGCGGCGATAAAGGCGACTTTAAGCACTACGGCTACCACGGCTACTACCACCAAGATTGGACTAAGCTTGATGCCAACATGGGTACCGAAGATGAACTCAGAACCTTCGTCGATACTGCCCACAAGAAAGGCATCCGCGTGATTTGGGATGTGGTCATGAACCACACGGGCTACGCAACATTAGCAGACATGCAGGAATTCGGATTTGGTCAGCTGTACCTTGATGACCAAGAAGCCAAAGAACTCCTTGGTGAAAAATGGACCGACTGGCAGCCAAAATCAGGACAAAGCTGGCACAGCTTCAACGACTACATCAAATACGGTGATAGCGAAGCGTGGGATAAATGGTGGGGCAAAGATTGGATTCGTACCGACATCGGCGAGTACGATGCGCCGGGATACAACGACATCACCATGTCTTTAAACTACCTACCGGATCTCAAAACCGAATCGACTCAGAAAACCGGCTTACCGAACTTCTTCCGCAATAAAGACACTAATGCGCAAGATAAGCTGAAAACTCCACGTGAGCATCTGATTACCTGGTTATCCGACTGGGTACGCGACTACGGCATTGATGGTTTCCGTGTCGACACTGCTAAGCACGTTGAAATGGATGCGTGGGCAGAGCTGAAAGCCAGCACCACTCAAGCGCTTGCCCAGTGGAAGCAAAACAACCCAGACAAAGCCTTGGATGATCTACCTTTCTGGATGACGGGTGAAGTATGGGCACACAGCGTGGTGAAAAGCCCGTATTTCGATAACGGCTTCGATTCCATCATCAACTTCGAGTTCCAATCTGACGTGGCACCAAAAGCGCTGAAATGCTTCGCTCAACTCGATAGCGATTATCGCCGCTACGCGGAACGTATTAACTCCGATCACGAGTTCAACGTGTTGAGTTACCTGTCTTCGCACGATACTCAACTGTTTTGGTCAGCGCGCAGCCGCAGCTTTGATGACCAAGCACGTGCCGCAAATGCACTGATGCTGGCTCCGGGTGCAGTCCAAATCTACTACGGCGATGAGATTGCTCGTGACTTTGGCGTGACTGGTTCAGACGCCCACCAAGGCACACGCTCAGACATGCCATGGGATAAGATTCATGGCGAACGTGAAGACTTACTGCAACATTGGCAAAAACTCGGCGAATTCCGTCAACGCCACCCAGCGGTTGCGCAAGGCAAACACATCACTCGCAATCAAGAAGGGTATTACGCGTTCGAGCGCCAATACCACGACGACAAAGTGCTAATCGTCTACACTGGCGAATAGCCGATTCACTCCACCAGCAAGGGAAGCATTTCGCTTCCCTTTTTTATTCACTGCTCATATCCCCATCATCTGGTCTGATGACAAACTTTTTTCTTCTTCGAGTAAATTCACACTTTGCGTCGTAATAACATTAGGGTAAGGTCAAGTATTACTCTATAAGCTGATGTTTCATCAGCATTCAATACACATAAGCAATCACAATGAATTAGGTATCAGTCAGCATGCAGTTCTCAAAGTTTGGTGAAAAATTTAATCAGTATTCAGGTATCACGCAGTTAATGGACGATTTGAATGATGGTCTACACACACCAGGTGCCATCATGCTCGGTGGAGGCAACCCAGCCGCCATTCCTGCCATGCTCGATTATTTTCACCAAGCCAGTGAGGAAATGCTCGCCAGTGGAGAGCTCGTCGCCGCCCTATCCAACTACGATGGCCCACAGGGTAAAGATGCGTTCGTGAAAGCGCTGGCTCAGTTATTCCGTGAAACTTACGGTTGGGACATTTCAGAGAAGAACATCAGCCTAACTAACGGCAGCCAAAGTGGCTTCTTCTACTTGTTCAACTTACTCGCAGGTAAACAGCCTGACGGTTCGCATAAGAAGGTGCTACTGCCTATCGCGCCTGAGTACATCGGCTATGGTGATGCTGGCATTGATGAAGATATTTTTGTCTCTTACCACCCAGAAATCGAGCTGTTAGATAACGGATTGTTTAAATACCACGTCGATTTTGAACAGCTAACCGTCGACGATTCTGTTGCAGCAATCTGCGCATCTCGCCCAACCAACCCAACGGGTAACGTACTGACAGACGAAGAAGTGCGTAAACTGGACAAACTCGCACGTGAAAACAACATCCCACTGATCATCGATAACGCCTACGGCTTGCCGTTCCCGAACATCATCTTTGAAGATGTCGAACCATTCTGGAATGAAAACACCATCTTGTGCATGAGCCTATCTAAGCTGGGCTTACCGGGTGTGCGTTGTGGCATTGTGATTGCGAGTGAAGAAATCACTCAAGCGTTAACCAATATGAACGGCATCATCAGCCTAGCACCAGGCAGTGTGGGTCCAGCGCTGGCAAACCACATCATCGCTAAAGGCGACCTGCTTAAACTGAGCTCAGAGGTGATTAAGCCGTTTTACAAGCATAAGTCGCAACGTGCGGTTGAACTGCTGCAAGAAGCGATTACCGATGAGCGCTTCCGTATTCACAAACCTGAAGGGGCTATCTTCTTGTGGTTATGGTTTGATGAACTGCCAATTACGACAATGGAACTTTACCAACGCTTGAAAGCGCGTGGGGTTTTGATTGTTCCGGGTGAATACTTCTTTATTGGCCAGAAAGACGAATGGGACCACGCTCATCAGTGCTTACGCATGAACTACGTTCAAGACGATGAGATGATGCAGAAAGGTATCGCGATTATCGCGGAAGAAGTCGAAAAGGCTTACCAACAAGGTCAGTAAAGCAAACTCCCACATCAAAGACACAAATTAAAAAGAGCGCCACTTGGCGCTCTTTCTCACTCTATAAGCAAATTACTTGCTGATTAGTTATTTTCTAGCAGGTTGTTGCTGCCGATAGCAATTTTACGTGGTTGCATTGCATCTGGGATTTCACGAACCAAGTCAATGTGTAATAAGCCATTTTCCATTGATGCACCAGTCACTTTGACGTAATCCGCTAGCTGGAATTTACGTTCAAAGTCGCGCTCAGCAATGCCTTGGTACACGTAGTTTTTGCCTTCTTCTGCTTTGCGTTCGCCCTTCACAATCAACATGTTTTCGTTTTGAGTCAGATCGAGTTGGTCTTCAGAGAAGCCAGCAACTGCCATAGTAATACGGTAGTTATGCTCGTCTTTTTGCTCAATGTTGTACGGAGGGTAACCGCCAGAAGTATTTTTCGCTGTATTCGCTTCCATCAGGTTTAGCAGACGATCAAAGCCAATTGCATTACGGTATAGTGGTGAGAAATCTACGTTACGCATAAATCTATCCTCTTAATTAAGCAATAGTCTTAGCTCAGATGACGTTCATCTCACAGGCGTGTTTATGCAAAAACCAACGCCGAGCTAAGAGATTCTTATCATTCCGCAGGCCATCATTTGGCTCGGAGACATGATAGGAAATCTAAAGGTTTAAGTTGTGTGCTAAAACGCCATATCCTCTTTGAGCGATCTCGTTTTAGCGATTCCAGAGGGCTGTCTTCTAGTCTCTAGCAAGCCAGTCATCCTCTTCACAACTAGATATAAGGTCGTCAAAAATGACTTTCAAGGGAAAAAATAAAAAATTTTAAGTGCGCTCGCTATCTCCCCAGAAAGGTCAGTTTACCCTCGCTTTGCGATCGGTATTAAAAAACCCACCTTTCTGGTGGGCTTAATCTGCACTCTACTTGCGGGAGGATTTACGCGCTTTTACAACGCTCTTTTCTGCCGCTTTTTCCTGTTTTAACTTACGCTTTTCTTTCAGACTCAACTGTGGTTGTTTCTTGTCTTTCTTACTCATGACTTCACCTCTATTTATTGACACAACAGACAGCCACACAGCATTCTCTGCGCTGGTGGCTGCGATTGATGAACAATTTCAGTAATCACAAAGCAGCGTCGCTGATTAAAAATTTCCACTTCGAGCGCATCATTTTTAGCTCGACCTAATAAACGGGATCCCAAATAAGAATCGACTGCGAGCATACCTGTCATCGGTTGGCTCTTGTGCGAGTTGACTAACGTCATGCGATATTGATAAGCACGCTCAACATCCACTAAGCGAACCGTGTCCCCAACCGCAATACGAGCTCGGTTACGGCAATGGGCCTGTTGCTCGCAGGTTTCAAATAGCGATAACAACCTTAGTGGTGATTGATAGGTTAAAAAGCGACTGGTTAACCACCAAGTTCGCAGCGCCAAACAGTACGCCGAGAACCAGCGTTCAAACATGATTATTTCCTTCTTATGCCTTGTCTTACAAATAAATTCAGTGCATTGAACCGGAAGTGCATCACCTCCGGCTTAGTTCAGGAAAGTCATCACCATTTTCTCAACCTCCTTATTCATCAGCTCTTCAGCACTATAGCGAGCAGAAAAAAGAAAGCAAAAGCGCCCAAGCGAACAAAATGGCGAGAAAAAAAGAAAACAGAAATAAAATGGCAAGCTTGATCAGGTTATTGGCAGTTAGCACCAGAAAAACCAAAGTCTTGGCAGAAAGTGGCGATTTTCATTGGTGGTTAAAACAAAAAAAGCAGCGATTTCTCGCTGCTTTTTACTATCACGAACAGTGTCGTTATACGTCTAGGTTCGCTACTTTCAGTGCGTTCTCTTCGATGAAGTTACGACGAGGTTCTACTTGGTCACCCATCAGTGTTGTGAACAATTGGTCTGCGCCTACCGCATCCTCAATCGTTACTTGCATCATGCGACGCGTTTCTGGGTCCATAGTCGTTTCCCACAGCTGATCTGGGTTCATCTCACCTAGACCTTTGTAACGCTGACGACTCAGACCACGCATTGACTCTTTAACCAACCAATCAAGCGCTTCTGCAAAGCTTGCTACTGGCATCGTACGCTCACCACGTTTGATGTACGCGCCTTCTTCCAGAAGCCCATCCAGTGCTTCTGATAGATCAGCCAACTTGCCGTACTCTTTCGAGTTTAGGAAATCGATGCTAATTGCATGCTCGTGCGTCACGCCGTGAGTACGAACCACGATCTTAGGCAAGTTTAAGCCTAGTTCTTCGTGCTGTTCAACTTCGTAGCTGTATTGGCTCGCACCCACTTCTTTCGCATTCAGCTGCTCAATAAGCTGCTTCGTCCACGCTTCAACAACTGATGCGTCATGGCATTGCTCAGGAGTTAGACGAGGAGTGTAAATCAGCTCGTTTACCAAAGCACTTGGGTAACGACGGCTCATACGTTCCGCCAGTTTAATCCCCGCATTGTACTGTTGAACAAGCTTCTCTAGTGCTTCACCTGCCAATGCTGGTGCTTCTGCGTTTACGTGTAGCGATGCATTATCCAGAGCCAATGATACTTGGTATTGGTTCATCGCTTCTTCGTCTTTGATGTACTGCTCTTGTTTGCCTTTTTTCACTTTGTAAAGTGGTGGCTGAGCGATGTACACGTAACCACGCTCGATAAGCTCTGGCATTTGACGGTAGAAGAAGGTCAATAGTAGCGTACGGATGTGCGAACCATCGACATCGGCATCGGTCATGATGATGATGTTGTGGTAACGCAGCTTGTCCGGGTTGTACTCGTCACGACCGATACCACAACCAAGTGCAGTGATCAGAGTGGCCACTTCTTGCGAAGACAGCATCTTGTCGAAACGTGCTTTTTCTACGTTAAGAATCTTACCTTTTAGCGGTAGGATTGCTTGGTTCTTACGGTTACGGCCTTGTTTTGCGGAGCCGCCTGCCGAGTCACCCTCCACTATGTATAGTTCAGAGAGTGCCGGATCTTTTTCCTGACAGTCTGCAAGTTTACCTGGAAGGCCAGCTAGGTCTAGTGCACCTTTACGGCGCGTCATTTCACGAGCTTTACGCGCTGCTTCACGTGCACGTGCTGCATCGATGATTTTCGAACAAACCATCTTCGCTTCTGTCGGGTTCTCAATCAGGAACTCAGACAGTTTTTCACCCATTGCAGACTCAACCGCTGATTTCACTTCAGAAGAAACCAGTTTGTCTTTTGTTTGGCTTGAGAACTTAGGATCAGGCACTTTCACCGAAACAACCGCAGTTAGACCTTCACGCGCATCGTCGCCTGAAGTCGCTGTTTTTGCTTTCTTAGAGAAACCTTCTTTATCCATAAAGCTGTTCAATGTACGTGTTAACGCAGCACGGAAACCAGCAAGGTGAGTACCACCATCACGCTGTGGGATATTGTTGGTAAAACAGAAGATGTTCTCTTGGAAACCATCGTTCCATTGCATCGCCACTTCAACTGAAATGCCGTCTTCACGCTCTGAGTTAAAGTGGAAGATTTTTTCGATGATTGGCGTTTTGTTGGTGTTTAGGTGATCAACGAACGCTTGAATACCACCTTCATACATGAAGTGATCATGTTTGTCCGCTTCACGCTCATCAACCAATTTGATCGATACACCAGAGTTCAGGAATGACAGTTCACGCAGGCGTTTCGCCAGAATGTCATAGTGGAACTCAGTGTTAGAGAAGGTCTCGGCACTTGGCCAGAAACGAATTTGCGTACCGGTTTTATCCGTATCACCCACAACAGCTAGTGGCGCTTGAGGCTCACCATGGCGGTAGGTTTGCGTATGGATATGGCCACCACGATGAATCGTCAGCTCAACTTTCTCAGATAGCGCGTTTACCACTGAAACACCTACCCCGTGAAGACCACCCGATACTTTGTATGAGTTATCGTCGAACTTACCACCCGCGTGAAGTACCGTCATGATTACTTCTGCTGCAGAGACATTTTCCTCTGAGTGGATTTCTGTTGGAATGCCACGACCATCATCGCTAACGGAAACCGAGTTATCCTCATGAATTGTCACAACGATGTCTTTACAGTGACCTGCCAACGCTTCATCAATTGAGTTATCCACCACCTCGAAAACCATGTGGTGAAGGCCGGTGCCGTCGTCCGTATCGCCGATGTACATTCCTGGACGCTTACGTACCGCATCCAGACCCTTCAGTACCTTAATACTCGATGAATCGTAATTTTCAGACATGAGTTTCTCTCTTCTAGTTTGACTCTATCCTGCCATGTTCCACATGAAACAATTTACCGTTATCGTCCAACATATCGGCGATTTGGCTTTCAGTGATAGAGCTTACAAATACTTGTGCGCCCGTCTCTTTTAAGCAGTCAGCAAGACGCTTGCGACGTTGGCTATCTAATTCCGACGCGAAGTCGTCAATTAGGTAAATGCATTGTTTACCGGTCATCTCTGTCAGGTGTTGCCCTTGCGCGACACGCAATGCACACACCATGAGTTTTAATTGACCGCGTGACAGAACATCTTCAACGGGCGTTCCGTTCACTTTAATGCGCAAATCAGCTTTGTTTGGGCCACTAAAGGTGTATCCCAATGCCTGATCACGCTCAAAATTCTTTTCTAGTATCTCGTGGTATGGGGTGTCTTTATCCCAGCCACGATAATACTTCAATTGGATCTCAAATTCTGGCAAAAATGTCTGACAGATAGTTTCTGCGACGGTTTTCATCTGCTCGATGTAACTTGCTCGCCATTGGCTGATGTTTTCAGCCAGCCCTGCCATTTCCTGATCCCAATAACTGAGTTCACGATAACTATTGGCGGTTTTCAACAACGCGTTGCGCTGCTTGTTCAGGCGCTTGAACCTTCCCCATGCTTGATAAAAAGCAGGCTCGGTATGAAACACGCCCCAGTCAATAAACGCACGACGATGTTTAGGGCCATCTGTCAGTAAATCAAACCCTTCTGGGTGTATCAACTGCAGAGGCAGAACTTGTGCCAACTGCGCTAATTTTTGTCCAGATTGACCGCCTATTTTAACCTCTGTTGAGCCATCACGCTGCTTATTAATGCCGATAGGTAGCTCAAATTGATCCGAGTTCAAAAAACGACCATGAACAAACAGTTCGTCACACTCATTTTGTATCACTCGTCCGGTGAGAGAACTCTTGAATGAGCGGCCATGCCCGAGCAGGTAAACCGCTTCTAAGACACTGGTTTTACCGCTGCCGTTCGGCCCGATAAGAAAGTTAAAGCCTGCTGATAACTCAATATCACAGGCTTTAATGTTTCGAAACTGCTGAATGATGAGACGAGAAAGAGGCATTCAGTTGGCTTATAGACGAATTGGCATCACCACGTACATGGCACTGTCATCGTCGGCATTTTCAATCAATGCGCTAGCGTTAGCATCCGACATCGACACACGTACATTTTCACAACGCAACGTGTTCAGAACATCAAGCACATAGCTTACGTTAAAGCCGATTTCGATGGCGTCACCTTCAAAGGTCACATCAAGCATCTCTTCCGCTTCTTCTTGTTCTGGGTTATTCGCGGTTATGCGCATTTCAGTATCAGCCAGATTCACACGCACACCACGGAATTTTTCGTTGGAAAGAATCGCAGCACGAGAGAAGGCTTGGCGCAACTCGTCACAACTTGCTATTAGGGTCTTATTGGTGCTCTGAGGCAATACGCGGCGGTAGTCAGGGAAACGACCATCAACCAACTTAGAGGTAAAAGTAAAGTTATTCACCTCAGCACGAACATTGGAGCTACCGATCTGAAGTACTACAGGTTGCTCTGGCGCGTCCATCAACTTCACTAATTCTTGCACACCTTTGCGTGGCACGATGATTTGCTTCTGCGCAAAATCCGCACCCAGCTGAGTTTGCGATACCGCCATACGGTGGCCGTCCGTCGCCACGCTGCGTAGCGTGGTACCGTCAATTTCAAACAACATACCGTTGAGGTAGTAACGAACGTCTTGATTCGCCATCGAGAACTGAGTTTTGTCGATCAGCGTACGTAGATCAGCTTGGCTCAGTGATACTTCCACTTCGCTTTGCCAGTCTTCAATATTAGGGAAATCGTTCGCAGGAAGCGTTGCCAATGAGAAACGGCTGCGACCAGAGCGAACTTGTACGCGATCACCTTCTAAAACAAATGTGATGATCGCATCGTCCGGTAAACCACGGCAGATATCGAGAAACTTACGCGAAGGAACGGTAATGCTGCCCGCTTCAAAATCACCTTCTAGCGTCACTTTGCTTACTAACTCTACTTCAAGATCGGTTGCCGTCATCGACAATACGTTCTCTTCTACTTTAAGAAGTAGGTTACCTAGGATTGGCAGAGTTGGTCGGCCACCTAAAGCGCCCGAAACCTGCTGTAGCGGTTTGATTAAATGACTACGTTCAATGGTAAATTTCATGCTTGGCTCTTTACGCTGTCAGCTCAATAAATGATTTGCTTAGAATACCGTTATTCTAACCGATTACGAAGACAGGGTGCGAATCAAGTTAGAGTAATCTTCTTTAATGTCGTGGCTCTCTTCACGCAGCTGCTCAATCTTGCGACAAGCATGAAGTACGGTCGTATGATCGCGGCCCCCAAACGCATCGCCAATTTCAGGCAAGCTATGGTTGGTTAGTTCTTTTGCTAACGCCATGGCCAGCTGACGAGGACGCGCAACAGAACGAGAGCGACGTTTAGACAGCAAGTCCGCTACTTTAATCTTGTAGTATTCCGCCACTGTCTTTTGAATGTTATCGATCGTCACCAGCTTCTCTTGCAGAGCAAGCAGATCGCGCAGCGCTTCACGAACAAAATCAATCGTAATTGGACGACCAGTAAAGTTCGCGTTCGCGATAACACGGTTCAGTGCACCTTCTAGCTCACGAACGTTCGAACGCAGACGCTTGGCAATGAAGAATGCCACTTCATCAGCAAGGTGGATTTGGTGATCTTCGGCTTTTTTCATCAAGATCGCCACACGCGTTTCAAGCTCAGGCGGCTCGATCGCAACAGTAAGACCCCAACCAAAGCGAGATTTAAGACGATCTTCAACGCCATTAATCTCTTTAGGATAACGGTCAGACGTTAAGATGATCTGCTGGTTACCTTCCAATAGTGCGTTGAAGGTATGGAAGAATTCTTCTTGCGAACGTTCTTTATTAGCAAAGAATTGGATGTCATCGATAAGGAGTGCATCCACACTGCGGTAGTAGCGTTTGAATTCTTCAATCGCATTGTTTTGCAGCGCTTTCACCATGTCTTGCACAAAACGCTCTGAGTGCATGTAGACCACTTTCGCGTTCGGGTTGTTATCCACAATCGCGTTACCCACCGCATGCAATAAGTGGGTTTTACCCAAACCCGTGCCGCCGTATAGGAATAGTGGGTTGTAAGCTGCACCAGGGTTATCCGATACCTGACGCGCCGCAGCCAAACCCAGTTGGTTCGACTTACCTTCAACAAAGTTGTCGAACTTGTGTTTTGGGTTCATGTTTGAGCGGTGATTGATCGCCGCAATCGCTTGAGCGTCGTCATCCCAGGTTTTGTGTACTGGCTTACGTGCCTGTAATTGCGCAGGTGCAGATGACTCCGCAGCCACATCTGCAGGCGTACGTGTCGGCGCTGGTTTTGGAGCAGAGACAGGTCGACTCCCCACTTCAAAGCGTAAGTTAGGAATGTCGCCACCACAGTATTCCTGTAGTAAACGAGTAATATTGTTCAGATACTTATCACGCACCCAGTCCAACACAAAGCGGTTTGGCGCGAATAGAGTGAGAGTATTGTCATTGAGCTCCGCTTGTAGCGGACGAACCCACATGCTGAATTCTGTAGCTGGTAGCTCTTCTTGAAGCTGCTGCAAACATTGCAGCCAAAGCGAAGATGACACGGTGCCCCCACTGAGTAATTGAATTATCGGAAAAGACTGGCAATTTTACCTGTTGATAACCAAGATCGCCAGCGATTGATCGACGATCCAGTGAATAAGATCCAAGTTATTCACAATTATTTCTGCAAACTTGATGAGATCAACACACCTTGCCCCAAATTTGCCCACACAACGATCCACAATTGGGCAAAATTCACAAGATCGAGTGATTGGTGATAAGTCTGTGTATTATTTTATTCCCAATGCTGATTTTGTCGATCATTTCCCCTGGTTCAGTTCGCATTTTCGTCACATTTAACATTCTTCTTCTATTATCTAATAACTCACAGGTCTAGGTTATTGCTCTTGGTTATTTATTTAATTGAGCTAACTAACAGTAGTATTTCCAACCATAAAATTATGGAGATGTATTATGAAAAACTGGATTAAGGTTGCCGTTGCAGCCATTGCACTGTCGGCAGCAACCGTACAAGCCGCTACTGAAGTCAAAGTTGGTATGTCAGGTCGCTACTTCCCGTTTACTTTTGTAAAGCAAGATAAGCTACAAGGCTTTGAAGTCGACATGTGGGATGAAATCAGCAAACGCAACGATTACAAAATCGAATACGTAACAGCCAACTTCTCTGGTTTATTTGGTCTGCTAGAAACCGGTCGCATCGATACGATCTCCAACCAAATCACCATGACTGATGAGCGTAAAGCCAAATACCTATTCGCAGACCCTTACGTTGTAGATGGCGCACAAATTACCGTGCGTAAAGGCAACGACAGCATCAAAGGTGTTGACGATCTCGCGGGTAAAACCGTTGCTGTGAACCTAGGATCTAACTTCGAGCAACTGCTTCGTCAGTACGACAAAGATGGCAAGATCAACATCAAAACGTACGACACTGGTATCGAACATGATGTGGCACTCGGTCGTGCAGATGCATTTGTAATGGATCGTCTTTCTGCATTAGAGCTGATTAAGAAAACCGGTCTTCCTCTGGAATTGGCGGGCGAACCGTTTGAGACCATTCAAAACGCATGGCCTTTCGTGGACAACGAGAAAGGTCGTAAGCTGCAAGAAGAAGTAAACAAAGCACTGGCTGAGATGCGCGCAGATGGTACAGTAGAGAAAATTTCCGTGAAGTGGTTTGGCGCTGACATCACGAAATAAGAACTCTTTGTACTTTAGGCCGCAAAGTGGTATCACTCTCGGACTAAAATAAACTTACGTAAAGGTGGAACTTGTTTTCCACCTTTTCTTTTCTCTAGCCTTTAGGTAAGCCGTATGGGATTTGACTTTAATTACATGTTGGAACTGCTGCCGATATTGCTGAAATATCTTGGCACTACCATGGAAATGGCGACGTGGGGATTGGTGTTTTCACTGATTTTATCCGTCATTTTAGCCAATATTCGCGTATTTAAACTGCCAGTTCTGGATCAATTAAGCCAACTGTACATCAGCTTCTTCCGTGGCACCCCACTCTTAGTTCAGCTTTTCCTGCTTTATTATGGCTTACCACAAATTTTCCCATTAATGGTGGGTATTGATGCCTTCTCAGCAGCGGTGATCGGTTTAACGCTGCACTTTGCCGCTTATATGGCGGAAAGTATTCGTGCCGCCATTATTGGTATTGATCGCAGCCAAATGGAAGCGAGCTTGTCGGTGGGTATGACAACATCTCAGGCGATGCGCCGCGTCATTTTACCTCAAGCAACGCGTGTCGCACTGCCTTCATTGATGAACTATTTCATCGATATGATCAAGTCAACGTCTCTCGCTTTCACGCTTGGTGTGGCCGAAATCATGGCGAAAGCACAGATGGAAGCCTCATCAAGTTTCCGTTTCTTTGAAGCTTTCCTTGCGGTTGCTCTTATTTACTGGGGTGTGGTGGTGATTTTGACTCGCGTACAAATCTGGGCAGAAGCAAAACTGAATAAGGCGTACGTACGATGATTAAATTAGAAAATATTCACAAACGTTTTGGTGAGACTGAAGTGCTGAAAGGCATTGATCTCGATATTCAGCAAGGTGAGATCATTGTGATTATCGGTTCAAGTGGCACGGGTAAATCAACCTTGCTGCGTACAGTGAACTTTCTAGAACAGGCAGATGAAGGTCGTATCACGATAGATGACGTCTCTGTTGATACTCAAAAACACACAAAAGCCGAAGTATTAGCGCTGCGTCGTCGAACTGGCTTTGTGTTCCAAAACTATGCCCTGTTTGCCCATATGAATGCGCGCCAGAATATTGCCGAAGGTCTAGTGACCGTTCGAGGATGGAAAAAAGCCGATGCTCTCAAACGAGCGCAACAAATTCTGGATGACATAGGCCTTGGGGATAAAGGCGATAGTTATCCAGCGGCATTGTCTGGCGGCCAACAACAACGTGTGGGTATCGGCCGAGCGATGGCGCTGCAACCAGAACTGCTGTTATTTGACGAACCAACTTCTGCGTTGGATCCGGAATGGGTTGGAGAAGTTCTCTCATTAATGAAGAAGTTAGCTAATCAGCATCAAACCATGCTGGTGGTGACGCACGAGATGCAATTCGCGAAAGAAGTCGCTGATAGAGTGATCTTCATGGCGGAAGGCAATATCGTAGAGCAAGGTTCTCCACAGGATATCTTCGATAATCCACAAGATCCTCGTTTGAAAAAATTCCTTAACCAAGTAGGAATAGAGTAACGATCAAGCATCAGGATCGATTGATCCTTGAGATTTTACTCACACTACGTATAATCGCCCGGCCGGAATTTCGTACTCATTGAGTCATTGACACATTATGTGAGTGTGATTACAATTCCGCCTCTTTGTTGAGAGGCGTCGGTTGTCCTTCTCTATATAAAGAGCTTCTTTATATAAGAAAGCAAATACCCACGCCGGGTTTAACAAGAACCTAAAACTACTGATCAGTAAAGGTAATTATCATGAAACGCACTTTTCAACCTACAGTTCTAAAGCGCAAGCGTACTCACGGCTTCCGTGCTCGCATGGCAACTAAGAACGGTCGTAAAGTTATCAACGCACGTCGTGCAAAAGGCCGTGCGCGCCTATCAAAATAATCGCTAGTTTATTTTGAACACGTACGCGTTTAATCGGGAGTTACGTTTGTTAACTCCCGAGCATTATCAAAACGTCTTCCAGCAAGCTCATCGAGCTGGCTCGCCTCATTTCACCATCATTGCTCGCAAGAACAAACTTTCTCACCCACGATTAGGTTTAGCGGTTCCAAAAAAGCAAATCAAAACGGCTGTCGGTCGTAACCGATTTAAGCGTTTGGCTCGTGAAAGCTTTCGTAACAATCAACATCAGCTTCCAAACAAAGATTTTGTTGTGATTGCGAAGAAAAGCGCGCAAGATTTAAGCAATGAGGAAATTTTTAAGTTGTTTGATAAGCTATGGCAACGCCTGTCTCGCCCTTCACGTGGATAGCCATTGGGCTCGTTTATCTGTATCGCTGGTTTATCAGCCCTTTGATTGGTCCTCGTTGCCGGTTCACACCAACCTGTTCCACTTACGCGCTAGAAGCTTTGAGAGCTCACGGTTTTGTAAAAGGATGTTGGTTATCAGGCAAACGTCTATTAAAATGCCACCCTTTGAATGAAGGGGGGTATGACCCCGTTCCACCAGTCCAAAAACAAGACAGAGATAACTAACGATGGATTCTCAACGTAATATCCTGCTCATCGGTTTGGCCCTGGTTTCTTTTTTGCTGTTTCAACAATGGCAAGTTGCAAAGAATCCAGAACCTCAAGCAGTTGAACAGGCTCAATCAAGCAGCACTCTACCTGCACCATCTTTTGCTGATGAACTTGACCCAGTTCCTGGTCAACAGCAAGCTTCTGCAAAAACTATCACAGTAACGACTGATGTTTTAACTCTGTCGATCGACACCGTTGGTGGCGATGTGGTACATGCCAACCTTAACGAATACTCTGCTGAGTTAGATTCATCAGATTCCTTTGTTCTGCTTAAAGACGCTCAAGGTCACCAATTTATCGCTCAAAGCGGTCTAGTGGGTCCTCAAGGTATCGACTTGAGCAGCACAAATCGCCCTCACTACAACGTAAGTGCAGACAGCTTCACTCTAGCTGACGGTCAAGATGAACTTCGCGTTCCGATGACATTCACTGCAAACGGCATCGAATACACCAAAACTTACATCTTTAAACGCGGCAGCTACGCGCTTAATGTTGAATACGATGTAGTGAACAACTCAGGCAATAACGCAACATTTGGTATGTACGCTCACCTACGTCAAAACCTAATGGACGATGGTGGTAGCATCACAATGCCTACTTACCGTGGTGGCGCATACTCAACAGAAGATACGCGTTACAAGAAGTACAGCTTTGATGATATGCAGGATCGCAACCTGTCTCTAAACCTAGCCGATGGCCAAGGTTGGGCAGCAATGATTCAGCACTACTTTGCCGCAGCTTGGATCCCACGTAACGAACCAGGTACTAACCTATACACTCGTGTAATTGGCAACCTAGGCGACATCGGCGTTCGTATGCCGAACAAAACTATCGCAACAGGCGATCAGGCTAAGTTTGAAGCAACACTTTGGGTTGGTCCAAAACTGCAAGATGAAATGGCAGAAGTGGCACCTAACCTAGACCTAGTAGTGGACTACGGCTGGTTATGGTTCATTGCGAAGCCTCTTCATATGTTGCTTTCATTCATCCAGAGCTTTGTTGGTAACTGGGGTGTGGCAATCATCTGTCTGACCTTCATCGTTCGTGGTGCAATGTACCCACTAACAAAAGCACAATACACGTCTATGGCGAAAATGCGTATGCTACAGCCTAAGCTGCAAGCAATGCGTGAGCGCATCGGTGATGACCGTCAGCGTATGAGCCAAGAAATGATGGAACTGTACAAGAAAGAGAAAGTAAACCCACTCGGTGGCTGTCTACCTCTTATCCTACAGATGCCTATTTTCATCGCACTATACTGGGCGCTAATGGAATCGGTAGAGCTTCGTCACTCACCATTCTTTGGTTGGATTCACGACTTGTCAGCGCAGGACCCTTACTACATCCTGCCGCTATTGATGGGTGCGTCTATGTTCCTAATCCAGAAGATGAGCCCGACAACAGTAACGGATCCAATGCAGCAGAAGATCATGACCTTTATGCCGGTTATGTTTACCTTCTTCTTCTTGTTCTTCCCATCAGGCCTAGTTCTGTACTGGTTGGTGTCGAACATCGTAACGCTTATCCAGCAAACTCTGATCTACAAAGGGTTAGAGAAAAAAGGCTTACACAGCAAGTAACCTTTTAGGAAATGATTGAGAAAGGCGGCCAAAAGGTCGCCTTTTTGTTTTTGGCTGATTACAATTCAGCTAACTAAAGTTATGGCTCAATTTGAGCCCAGCTCAAAAAGGCAAAATTATGACTACAGATACGATTGTCGCTCAAGCGACCGCGCCTGGTCGTGGCGGTGTCGGTATTATTCGAGTATCAGGCCCTAAAGCCAACCAAGTGGCGTTAGAAGTCACGGGTAAGACACTAAAGCCCCGCTATGCAGAGTACCTGCCGTTTAAGTCAGAAGATGGCACTGTGCTTGATCAGGGCATCGCTCTGTACTTCCCTAACCCGCACTCATTTACAGGTGAAGACGTACTTGAGCTGCAAGGCCATGGCGGCCCCGTCGTGATGGATATGCTGATAAAACGCATTCTAGGTATTAATGGTATTCGAGCTGCTCGCCCTGGTGAGTTCTCTGAACGTGCGTTCCTGAACGATAAACTCGACCTCGCTCAAGCAGAGGCAATTGCAGACCTCATTGATGCAAGTTCTGAAGAAGCAGCAAAATCGGCGCTGCAATCCTTACAGGGCGCCTTTTCAGGGCGCATTAATACCTTAGTTGAGTCGCTGATTCATTTGCGTATCTATGTTGAGGCAGCCATCGACTTCCCAGAAGAAGAGATCGACTTTCTGGCCGACGGCAAAGTGGCTGGTGACCTACAAGCCATCATCGACAACCTAGATGCGGTGCGCAAAGAAGCCAACCAAGGCGCTATTATGCGTGAAGGGATGAAAGTCGTGATTGCTGGTCGTCCAAATGCGGGCAAATCAAGCCTACTGAACGCGCTATCAGGCAAAGAGTCTGCAATCGTAACCGACATCGCAGGTACCACGCGTGACGTCCTGCGTGAGCATATCCACATTGATGGAATGCCACTGCACATCATTGATACAGCAGGTCTGCGTGATGCCTCCGACGAAGTCGAGAAAATCGGTATCGAGCGCGCGTGGGATGAAATAGCTCAAGCAGACCGCGTCTTGTTCATGGTGGATGGCACCACAACCGATGCCACCGATCCGAAAGATATCTGGCCAGACTTTGTAGATCGCCTACCTGACAATATCGGCATAACCGTGATCCGAAACAAAGCGGATCAAACGGGTGAAGAAATGGGGATCTGCCACGTCAATAACCCTACCCTCATCCGCTTGTCAGCGAAAACTGGTGCAGGAGTTGAAGCTCTGCGTGAACACCTCAAAGAATGCATGGGCTTCTCAGGCAACAGTGAGGGTGGCTTTATGGCTCGTCGCCGTCACCTCGATGCGTTGGAGCGCGCCGCACAGCACCTTCAAATAGGCCAGGAACAGCTTGAAGGCTATATGGCTGGCGAGATACTGGCAGAAGAGCTGCGCATCACCCAGCAGCATCTCAACGAGATTACCGGCGAGTTCAGTTCTGACGACTTACTGGGCCGAATCTTCTCTTCATTCTGTATCGGGAAGTAAATAATCGAACGCGCGGTGCTGAGCTTAACTCACACCGCGTTTCTTTTTGTACGGCAAGCCATCCATGAGCTTTAGCCGTCGCATTCAATAAGGAAGAAGTATGATCCACATTATTACAGGCAGCACGCTAGGTGGCGCAGAATACGTAGGGGATCACCTGAGTGATCTACTCAACGAGAATGGATTTGAAACAACGATCCACAACCAGCCGTCCCTCGATGAGATCGAAAATCAAGGAACGTGGTTGGTGATCACCTCAACCCATGGGGCTGGTGAGTACCCTGATAATATTCAACCTTTTATCGCGGCATTACAAAATACCCCGCCGAAAATGACCGACGTAAAGTTCGCAGTGATTGCGATTGGTGATTCAAGCTATGATACGTTCTGCGCCGCTGGTCAACACGCTTATGATTTACTAGAGGACATTGGTGCCACACCGCTCGCTGATTGTCTTAAGATTGATGTACTGAGCCATGCTGTACCCGAAGACGCCGCAGAGGCATGGTTAAAAGAGAATATCGAACGCTTTTAAGCTCCCCGCTTTCCCTTCAACAGAGTCGAAATTCGGCTCTGTTTTCCCCAATGTGAATAACTCCCGTCAAATTATTTTGTTTAACTGCTCAAAAACCAACCAAACGAGCTGTGGATAACTACGATAAGATCCAGTGATTTTCCTTTAGTTATCCCAATAACAACTTTGATCAATTTTACCCCCTGTGTATAACTACCACTTTTGATCCCAGGTAATCCTCGATCTGATCCAATCATGATCACAAGATATGATCCAAAGAAGATCCATGATCTTGTTGATCATTTTTAGGTTATCCACAGAAACGGTCGATCCTAATAGTAGATCTAATAAAAGATCATATATATAGATCTTATATATATTTATCTTGAAGCTTAAAACGGATAAAACGAGAAAACGTTTTTCTCTGTGGCATAAAGCAGGTAAAATACGGCTCCTTTATCTGTCCATTAAATCCCTTTGAATACCTGAGGTCAGTTCATGCTTTATCACGAAAACTTTGACGTCATTGTTGTCGGTGGCGGACACGCAGGAACGGAAGCCGCGCTCGCATCTGCACGCACAGGACAAAAAACGCTTCTCCTTACCCATAACATCGATACATTAGGCCAGATGTCTTGTAACCCGGCGATTGGTGGTATTGGTAAAGGTCACTTAGTAAAAGAAGTGGATGCTATGGGCGGTTTGATGGCTGAAGCCATCGACCATGCAGGTATTCAATTCCGTACACTAAATGCCTCCAAAGGTCCTGCAGTTCGAGCGACTCGAGCTCAAGCGGATCGAGCTCTGTACAAAGCGTACGTCCGTAACGCATTAGAAAATGCCCCCAACTTAACGCTGTTCCAGCAGTCAGTGGATGATCTGATTGTTGAGCAAGACCGCGCGGTTGGCGTGGTGACTCAAATGGGACTTCGCTTCCATGCGAAAGCCGTCGTACTCACGGTAGGTACGTTCCTTGGTGGTAAGATCCACATTGGCATGGAGAGCTCTTCAGGCGGACGTGCAGGGGATCCTCCGTCGATCGCATTAGCGGATCGATTACGTGAACTGCCATTCCGTGTGGATCGTTTAAAAACGGGCACCCCACCGCGCATTGATGCTCGCACTGTTGATTTTTCAGTGCTTGAAGCTCAGCACGGTGATAACCCTACCCCTGTATTTTCATTCATGGGTAAACGCGAACAACACCCGCGTCAGATCCCATGTTTTATTACGCACACCAATGAGCAAACGCACGACGTGATCCGTAGCAACTTGGATCGCAGTCCGATGTACGCGGGTGTGATTGAAGGCATTGGTCCGCGTTACTGCCCGTCGATTGAAGACAAAGTGATGCGTTTTGCGGATAAAAATAGCCACCAAATCTTCATTGAGCCAGAAGGTTTAACGACGCACGAGCTATACCCTAACGGTATCTCGACTAGCTTACCATTTGATGTGCAAGTACAAATCGTTCGCTCAATGAAAGGTTTTGAAAATGCGCATATCGTTCGTCCTGGTTATGCGATTGAATACGATTTCTTCGATCCACGTGATTTGAAGCAAACGTACGAAACCAAGTTTATTCATGGTCTGTTCTTTGCTGGTCAGATTAATGGTACGACTGGCTACGAAGAAGCCGCAGCGCAAGGCTTGATGGCCGGTCTAAACGCAAGCTTGTACAGCCAAGACAAAGAAGGCTGGAGCCCACGTCGTGACCAAGCTTACATGGGCGTATTGATTGATGATTTATCGACCATGGGTACCAAAGAACCGTACCGCATGTTCACTTCTCGTGCGGAATACCGCTTGTTGCTACGTGAAGATAACGCCGATTTACGTTTAACGGAAAAAGCACGCGAGTTAGGCTTGATTGACGATGTTCGTTGGGCTCGCTTTAACGAGAAACTCAATAACATGGAAACGGAACGTCAGCGTTTGAAATCAACGTGGATGAATCCGAAATCAGAAGGCGTGGATGAGCTGAACAAGCTGCTGAAAACCCCAATGGCACGTGAAGCGAGTGGTGAGGATCTTCTGCGTCGTCCAGAGATCACTTATTCGCAACTGACGCAACTTGAAGCGTTTGCTCCTGCACTTGAAGATCAGCAAGCGGCGGAGCAAGTTGAAATTCAAGTAAAATACGATGGTTACATCAAGCGTCAGCAGGAAGAGATCGAAAAATCATTGCGTCACGAAAATACCAAGCTACCTGCTGATTTGGATTACCGTGATGTAAAAGGTTTATCAAACGAAGTCGTTGCTAAACTGAGTGAAGCCAAACCAGAGAGCATCGGTATTGCATCGCGCATTTCTGGTATTACGCCTGCTGCAATTTCTATTCTACTTGTTCACTTGAAAAAGCATGGTTTGCTGAAGAAAGGTGAGGAAGAATAATGAGCGCATTGCGAACAAAGCTGGATTCACTGATCGCGAAAACCGATTTAGAAGTGTCAGAGCAACAAAGAGAGCAATTGGTCGGTTACGTCGAACTGCTCGACAAGTGGAACAAAGCGTACAACTTAACGTCGGTGCGCGATCCGCTTGATATGTTAGTGAAACATATTCTTGATAGCATCGTGGTGAGCACACACCTGCCCGGTGAGCGTTTCATTGATGTTGGTACTGGTCCGGGCTTACCGGGCATACCTTTGGCAATCATGAACCCTGAGAAGACCTTCTTCTTGCTCGACAGTCTTGGCAAACGCATCCGTTTTATCAAGCAAGTCGTGCACACATTAGGGCTGAAAAACGTGACACCAATTCAAAGTCGCGTCGAAGAATTCCAACCTGAAGAAAAATTTGATGGCGTTTTGAGTCGAGCTTTTGCTTCAATGACAGACATGGTGGAATGGTGCCACCATTTGCCGAAACAAGAGCATGGGGTGTTTCTAGCGCTGAAAGGACAGCACCCTAAAGATGAAATGGATCAGCTTCCTGAATGGTGCAGTGTGACAGAGATCATATCTTTAGCTGTTCCTGAGTTGGAAGGTGATCGTCATCTAGTAATCTTATCGCGCAAGGAAAATTAGCGAGGTAATCGTGGGTAAAATTGTAGCAATCGCCAACCAGAAAGGTGGGGTCGGCAAAACAACAACGTGCATTAACTTAGCGGCTTCGATGGCGGCAACAAAGCGCAAGGTTTTGGTGATCGATCTCGACCCGCAAGGCAATGCTACGATGGCCAGTGGCGTGGATAAATATATGGTCGATGCCACCGCATACGATCTTTTGGTCGAAGATACACCGTTCGATCAAGTCGTTTGTACCCAAACCACAGGGAAGTATGATTTGATCGCGGCGAACGGAGACGTAACCGCGGCAGAGATCAAATTGATGGAAGTGTTCGCTCGCGAAGTGCGTTTAAAAAATGCATTGTCGTCAGTTCGCGATAACTATGATTTCATCTTTATTGATTGTCCTCCTTCTCTAAACCTTCTTACAATCAATGCGATGGCGGCAGCTGATTCTGTGCTGGTGCCGATGCAATGTGAATACTTTGCGTTAGAAGGTTTAACTGCTCTTATGGACACAATCAGCAAGTTAGCGGCTGTGGTTAATGAAAACCTCAAAATTGAAGGTTTACTGCGTACTATGTACGACCCGCGCAACCGCCTATCGAATGAAGTGTCCGATCAACTTAAAAAACACTTTGGCAATAAAGTTTACCGTACCGTCATTCCGCGTAATGTGCGTTTGGCCGAAGCGCCAAGTCACGGTAAACCAGCGATGTACTACGATAAGTACTCTGCAGGGGCCAAAGCGTATCTTGCTCTAGCGGGCGAAATGCTCCGCCGCGAAGAAATCCCAGTTTAACTCTAACCTAAGGAATTCAATCCCATGTCTAAGCGTGGTCTCGGAAAAGGACTGGATGCGTTATTGTCGACCAGTTCGTTTGCTCGTGAAAAACAGCATATTGCATCGCATAGCCAAGAATTATCGGCAGACGGTGAGTTAACCGACTTAGCGATTGGTCAATTGCAACCGGGCGTATACCAACCGCGTAAAGATATGGCGCCTGAAGCGCTAGAAGAATTAGCGGCTTCGATTCAGTCACAAGGCATTATTCAGCCAATCGTGGTTCGCCAGGTTGAAAGCGGCCAGTTTGAGATCATCGCTGGTGAGCGCCGCTGGCGTGCGGCAAGGCAAGCTGGTTTAAAACGTGTGCCGTGTTTGGTGAAGAAAGTCGAAGATCGCGCGGCGATTGCCATGGCGTTGATTGAGAACATTCAACGTGAAGACTTGAATGTGATTGAAGAAGCACAAGCGCTTGAGCGCTTACAAGACGAATTTACGCTTACGCATCAACAAGTCGCAGAAGTGATTGGTAAGTCGAGAACGACGGTCAGTAACTTGTTACGTTTAAATCAGCTTGAGTCCAATGTGAAAAGCTTGGTTGCGGATAAATTGCTAGAAATGGGTCATGCGCGAGCGCTATTGGCCTTGCAGGGTGAGCAGCAGGTTGAGGTTGCTCAACAAGTCGCGAAAAAGCAAATGACTGTTCGTCAAACCGAACAGTTAGTAAAAAAGTGCTTAGCCCCACAAAATGAGCAAAAAGGGCAACAAGAAGATACCGAAGCTGAGCAAATGTCGCATAAATTGAGTCAGCTGCTTGATGCAAAAGTTTCTCTGACCCGTTCTGCAAACGGAAAAGCGAAATTGACGATAAGTCTTGATGAGCCTCACAAATTGGACCAACTAATTGCCAAGCTTGAGGCCTAGATGAGATAATTGATTTAGGTCAATTAATCTAATTAATCGAATTTTGTGCGAAAGTTGTCGTTTTGTAAACAAAACTGTAAGTTTTTGATGCAATCGAATTGCTTTACGTTGAACTGAACGTATAATTTTCGCCAATTTCCCAGCACAGAGAGTTTAGTGCGAAGTGGATATTACTAGAGGTACGAATACATGGTAGCTGCGTTAGCTAGACCAGGACGAGAGCTCGCAAGGCAATTGTTAATGATCCAGTCTGGCGCGGTTATTTTTGTGGCAGCAGGAATGGCGGTAGCCATAAATCCTGACTGGGGATTTTCAGCGCTGATTGGCGGAGGCATTTTTGTTGTTGCCAATGCAGTATTCGCGCTGTGTGCTTTCATGTTTAGTGGGGCTCGCGCTGCCAAGCGCATTGCGGCTTCCTTCTATGCGGGTGAAGTACTGAAAATTCTCATCACGGTTGCACTGTTCTATGTTGCCTACATGTATATGCAGGTGGAACTTGTTCCCCTCAAACTAACCTATTTGCTGGTACTAGGTATTAATATCTGTGCACCAGTGCTATTCATTAACAACAAAAAATAGGATGAGTTATGGCTGCGCCAGGTGAAGCGCTAACATCGTCCGGTTACATTGCCCACCACCTTTCTAACCTATCGCTGTATAAGTTGGGTTTAGTAGGGTCGGAGACAAGTTTCTGGAACGTACATATCGATAGCCTGTTTTTTTCTTGGTTTACTGGTTTAATCTTCCTCGGAATTTTTTACAAAGTAGCGAAGAGAACAACAGCGGGTGTACCGGGTAAGCTTCAGTGTGCTGTAGAAATGATCGTTGAATTTGTCGCCGATAACGTCAAAGACACGTTCCATGGACGCAACCCACTGATCGCGCCTTTAGCACTGACTATCTTTTGTTGGGTATTTTTGATGAACGTGATGGACTTAGTTCCTATCGACTTCTTACCGTACCCAGCAGAACATTGGCTAGGTATCCCTTACCTTAAGGTTGTACCGTCTGCTGATGTGAATATCACCATGGCTATGGCTCTAGGCGTTTTTGCATTGATGATTTACTACAGCATCAAAGTGAAAGGTCTAGGTGGATTCGCAAAAGAACTTGCACTACATCCATTCAATCACCCACTTATGATTCCGTTTAACCTACTGATTGAAGTGGTATCGCTACTGGCGAAACCTCTATCACTTGGTATGCGTTTATTCGGTAACATGTTCGCGGGTGAGGTTGTATTCATTCTTTGTGCGGCAATGCTACCATGGTACTTACAATGGATGGGTTCACTACCGTGGGCAATCTTCCATATCTTGGTTATTACGATTCAAGCCTTCGTATTCATGATGTTGACAATTGTTTACCTGTCAATGGCACACGAAGATCCTGATCATTAATTTTTTTAAAGCTTTTTATTTGGGCACTAAGCCAACAACTATAAATTGGAGATAGTAATGGAAACTTTACTGAGCTTTTCTGCAATCGCCGTAGGTATTATCGTCGGTCTTGCTTCTCTTGGTACAGCGATTGGTTTCGCACTGCTAGGTGGTAAATTCCTAGAAGGTGCTGCACGTCAACCAGAAATGGCTCCTATGCTACAAGTTAAGATGTTCATCATCGCGGGTCTACTTGATGCGGTTCCAATGATCGGTATCGTAATCGCGCTACTATTCACTTTCGCAAACCCATTCGTTGGTCAACTAGGTTAATCACCTTTAACTCGGGACGAGCGATTAGCGCTTGTCACTGATTAACACTAAGTCCAAATAGAGGGGTAGCTGTTGTGAACATAAACGCAACTCTGCTAGGTCAAGCAATCTCGTTTGCACTATTTGTGTGGTTCTGCATGAAGTATGTATGGCCACCATTGATGAAAGCGATCGAAGAGCGTCAGAAGAAAATTGCTGATGGCCTTCAAGCAGCAGAACGTGCTGCGAAAGACTTGGATCTAGCACAAGCCAACGCTTCTGATCAATTGAAAGAAGCGAAGCGCACAGCAACTGAGATCATCGAACAAGCGAACAAGCGCAAGTCTCAAATTCTTGATGAAGCTCGCGAGGAAGCTCAGGCAGAACGCCAGAAAATCCTAGCGCAAGCAGAAGCAGAACTTGAAGCTGAACGCAATCGTGCGCGCGATGACCTGCGCAAACAAGTTGCTACTCTGGCTGTAGCTGGTGCTGAGAAAATCCTTGAGCGTTCTATCGATAAAGATGCGCAAAAAGATATTCTCGACAACATTACTGCAAAACTTTAAGTCTGGGGGCGCATATGTCTGATTTGACTACTATCGCACGCCCCTATGCTAAAGCAGCCTTCGACTTTGCTTTAGAGAAAGACCAGTTGGACCAATGGGGCCAAATGTTATCTTTTGCTGCTGAAGTGGCCAAAAACGAACAAATGAACGAACTTCTAACCGGTTCGGTTTCTGCTGATAAAATGGCAGAGATTTTTGTTGCAGTTTGCGGCGAACAAGTTGATACGCACGGTCAAAACCTTTTGAAGGTGATGGCTGAGAATGGTCGTTTAGCGGCCCTTCCTGATGTTTGCACAGAGTTTTACACTCTGAAGAAAGAGCATGAGAAAGAAATCGATGTTGAAGTCATTTCAGCAACAGAACTTTCTGATGAGCAACTTGCAAACATTGGCAGCAAACTTGAAAAGCGTCTTGAACGCAAAGTGAAGCTGAATTGCAGTGTAGATGAGACCCTACTTGGTGGGGTTATTATTCGAGCCGGAGACCTAGTCATCGATGACTCAGCGCGTGGTCGTTTGAACCGCCTGAGCGATGCATTGCAGTCTTAATGGGGATTGGAGCATGCAACTTAATTCCACGGAAATTAGCGATCTAATCAAACAACGTATCGAATCTTTCGAAGTTGTTAGTGAAGCTCGCAACGAGGGTACTATCGTATCGGTAAGCGATGGTATCATCCGCATCCACGGCCTAGCGGACGTGATGCAAGGTGAAATGATTGAATTACCGGGTGGCCGTTATGCACTGGCACTTAACCTTGAGCGTGACTCGGTTGGTGCGGTTGTAATGGGCCCATATGCTGACCTTAAGGAAGGCATGAAAGTTACAGGTACTGGCCGCATTCTTGAAGTGCCAGTTGGTCCAGAACTACTAGGCCGCGTAGTAAACACGCTAGGTGAGCCTATCGATGGTAAAGGTCCAATCGAAGCGAAAATGACTTCGCCTGTAGAAGTGATCGCACCAGGTGTAATCGACCGTAAATCGGTAGACCAACCTGTGCAAACTGGTTATAAGTCAGTTGACTCAATGATCCCTATCGGTCGTGGTCAGCGTGAGCTTATCATCGGTGACCGTCAGATTGGTAAAACAGCACTGGCGATCGACGCGATCATCAACCAGAAAGACTCTGGTATTTTCTCTATCTACGTAGCAATTGGTCAGAAAGCATCGACTATCGCTAACGTAGTTCGCAAACTAGAAGAGCACGGCGCACTACAAAACACGATCGTTGTAGTTGCATCAGCTTCTGAATCTGCAGCGCTGCAATACCTAGCGCCATACGCAGGTTGTGCGATGGGTGAATACTTCCGCGATCGCGGTGAAGACGCACTGATTGTTTACGATGACCTATCTAAGCAAGCGGTAGCTTACCGTCAGATCTCTCTACTACTTAAACGTCCACCAGGCCGTGAGGCATTCCCAGGTGACGTATTCTACTTACACTCGCGTCTACTAGAGCGTGCAGCTCGTGTAAACGAAGAGTACGTAGAACGTTTCACTAACGGTGAAGTGAAAGGTAAGACTGGTTCATTGACTGCTCTTCCTATCATCGAAACTCAAGCAGGTGACGTTTCAGCATTCGTACCGACTAACGTAATCTCGATTACCGATGGTCAGATCTTCCTACAAACTGAGCTATTCAACGCCGGTGTTCGTCCAGCGGTTGACCCAGGTATCTCAGTATCTCGTGTAGGTGGTTCAGCTCAGACGAAAATCATCAAGAAACTATCAGGTGGTATCCGTACAGCACTAGCTGCATACCGCGAACTAGCAGCATTTGCTCAGTTCTCTTCTGACCTTGATGAAGCAACGAAGAAACAGCTAGACCATGGTCAAAAAGTAACAGAACTAATGAAGCAGAAGCAGTACGCTCCAATGTCTGTATTTGACCAAGCTCTAACTATCTTCGCGGCAGAGCGCGGTTACCTTGATGATGTAGAACTTAACAAAGTTCTAGATTTCGAGGCGGCTCTACTATCGTACGCTCGCGGTCAATACGCTGAACTAGCAGCTGAGATCGACAAGTCTGGCGCTTACAACGATGAAATCGAAGCTCAGTTGAAGAAACTGACTGACGACTTCAAAGCAACCCAAACTTGGTAATTAGGTCGGTGGCAGTTTCTGCCACCAACTAACGGAGAGTAACGATGGCCGGCGCAAAAGAGATACGTAATAAAATCGGTAGTGTTAAAAGCACGCAGAAAATTACGAAAGCGATGGAAATGGTAGCAGCTTCAAAAATGCGTCGTTCTCAAGATGCAATGGAAGCTTCTCGTCCATACGCTGAAACAATGCGTAAAGTGATCGGTCATGTGGCGAACGCAAACCTAGAGTACCGTCATCCGTACCTAGAAGAGCGTGAAGCTAAACGTGTTGGTTACATCATCGTTTCGACAGACCGTGGTCTGTGTGGTGGTTTGAACATTAACGTGTTCAAAAAAGCCGTTACAGACATACAAGCATGGAGAGAGAAAGGTGCTGAGATTGAGCTTGCCGTTGTTGGCTCAAAAGCAACAGCTTTCTTTAAACATGGTGGCGCAAAAGTTGCGGCACAGGTTTCTGGCCTGGGTGATAACCCAAGCTTAGAAGACCTAATCGGTTCTGTTGGCGTAATGCTGAAGAAATACGATGAAGGTGAACTGGACCGTCTATATGTAGTATTCAACAAGTTTGTGAATACTATGGTTCAGCAACCAACGATCGATCAATTGCTACCTTTGCCTAAATCGGACAGCGAAGAGATGCAGCGTGAGCACTCATGGGACTACATCTATGAGCCTGAGCCAAAACCTCTACTGGATACGCTACTAGTGCGTTACGTAGAGTCTCAGGTATACCAAGGTGTGGTTGAGAACCTTGCTTGTGAACAAGCGGCTCGAATGATTGCGATGAAGGCTGCAACGGATAACGCAACCAACTTGATTGACGATTTGGAACTTGTGTACAACAAAGCCCGTCAGGCTGCGATCACACAAGAACTATCGGAAATCGTTGGTGGTGCAGCTGCGGTTTAAGCTTAGGTAAAACGAAATAGTTTAGAGGATTAACGATGGCTACAGGTAAGATCGTACAGATCATCGGTGCGGTAGTCGACGTAGAGTTCCCACAGAGCAATGTACCTAGTGTATATGACGCTCTAAACGTAACGGACTCAAAAGAGCGTCTAGTTCTTGAAGTTCAACAACAGCTAGGCGGTGGCGTAGTTCGTTGTATCGTAATGGGTAGCTCTGATGGTTTACGTCGTGGAGTTGAAGTGGTTAACACTGGCGCTCCAATTTCAGTACCAGTCGGTACTAAAACTCTAGGTCGTATCATGAACGTCCTAGGTGACGCGATTGATGAGCGTGGTGAAGTGGGCGCGGAAGAGGTTTACTCTATCCACCGCAGCGCACCAAGCTACGAAGAACAATCAAACGAGATCGCACTTCTAGAAACGGGCGTTAAAGTAATCGACCTAATTTGTCCATTCGCTAAGGGTGGTAAAATCGGTCTATTCGGTGGTGCTGGTGTAGGTAAGACCGTTAACATGATGGAACTTATCAACAACATCGCACTACAGCACTCAGGTCTATCCGTATTTGCGGGTGTTGGTGAGCGTACTCGTGAAGGTAACGATTTCTACTACGAGATGCAGGAAGCGGGCGTTGTAAACGTTGAGAAGCCTGAAGAATCTAAAGTAGCAATGGTTTACGGTCAGATGAACGAGCCACCAGGTAACCGTCTACGTGTTGCACTGACTGGTCTAACAATGGCAGAACGTTTCCGTGACGAAGGTCGTGACGTACTACTGTTCATTGATAACATCTACCGTTACACACTTGCAGGTACAGAGGTATCGGCACTGCTAGGTCGTATGCCTTCTGCGGTAGGTTACCAGCCAACTCTTGCAGAAGAGATGGGTGTACTTCAGGAGCGTATCACGTCAACGAAATCAGGTTCTATCACGTCTGTACAGGCGGTATACGTACCTGCGGATGACTTGACTGACCCGTCTCCAGCAACAACGTTCGCGCACTTGGATGCAACGGTTGTACTTAACCGTAACATCGCTGCAATGGGTCTATACCCTGCGATCGACCCACTAGATTCAACATCTCGTATGCTTGATCCACTAGTAGTTGGTCAAGATCACTACGAAGTTGCTCGTGGCGTTCAGCAGACACTTCAGCGCTACAAAGAGCTGAAAGACATCATTGCTATCCTAGGTATGGACGAGCTATCTGAAGAAGATAAGCAAGTTGTATCTCGTGCACGTAAGATTGAGCGTTTCCTAACTCAGCCTTACCACGTAGCAGAAGTATTTACAGGTGACCCTGGTATTTACGTACCTCTAAAAGAGACTCTACGTGGCTTTAAAGGTCTACTAGCTGGTGAATACGACGACATTCCTGAGCAGGCATTCATGTACTGCGGTAGCATCGACGATGCTATTGAGAATGCGAAGAAGCTATAAGGCTAACTAGGAGGCGATATGGCAGCAATAACCTTTCACCTAGACGTAGTAAGCGCTGAGAAGAAAATCTTCTCTGGTCGTGTTGAAACGTTTCAGGTGACCGGTAGCGAAGGTGAACTTGGTATTTTCCATGGTCACACACCGCTGCTGACCGCTATCAAGCCTGGTATGGTGCGTATTGTGAAACAGCACGGCCACGAAGAAATCATTTATGTTTCTGGTGGTATGGTAGAGATTCAGCCTGGTACAGCGACTGTACTGGCTGATACCGCTATCCGTGGTGAAGAGCTAGACGCAGCTAAGGCAGAAGAAGCCAAGCGCCGCGCTGAGGAGCAAATCCAGAATCAGCATGGTGACATGGACTTCGCACAAGCGGCCAGTGAACTGGCTAAAGCCATTGCTCAGCTACGAGTTATCGAGCTGACAAAAAAGCGTCGCTAAGCTCAATTAGCAACGTTGCATGACAAAAGGCGGCCAAATGGTCGCCTTTTTGATTAATTTTAGTTGGAAATTTACCTTACTCCATTAACTATTTTAAAAGAGCTGTTTAAAATAACGGCCAATTAACATAAAACGTCAATAGGTTCTCAATGAAATTCAGTGCTGTGATTCTTGCTGCGGGTAAAGGTACCCGTATGCATTCGAACATGCCTAAAGTGCTACACACTTTGGCAGGGAAGCCAATGGCAAAACATGTGATTGATACATGTACTGGTCTTGGTGCACAAAATATTCACTTAGTATTTGGTCACGGTGGTGATCAAATGCAAACCACTCTTGCTGAAGAGCCAGTAAACTGGGTGCTGCAAGCGGATCAGTTGGGAACTGGCCATGCGGTTGACCAAGCATCTCCTCGCTTTGAAGACGATGAGAAAATCCTCGTGCTTTATGGTGATGTGCCATTAATCTCAGCCGAAACCATCGAGAGCTTGTTGGATGCTCAACCAACGGGTGGTATTGCACTGCTTACAGTGATGCTTGATAACCCAACAGGTTATGGTCGTATTATTCGTAAAAATGGTCCTGTTGTTGCGATTGTTGAGCAAAAAGACGCAACGGAAGAACAAAAGCAAATTAAAGAGATCAACACTGGCGTGATGGTTGCGACTGGTGGGGATCTTAAGCGTTGGTTGTCTGGCTTAAACAATAACAACGCGCAAGGCGAGTACTACCTAACTGACGTTATTGCAGCCGCACACGATGAAGGTCGCGCCGTCGAGGCAGTACACCCAGTAAACGCGATTGAAGTGGAAGGGGTCAACGACCGTGCTCAACTGGCTCGTCTAGAGCGTGCCTTCCAATCAATGCAAGCTCAGAAGCTACTAGAGCAAGGTGTGATGCTACGCGATCCAGCACGCTTTGATTTGCGTGGTGAGTTGCAGTGCGGTATGGACTGTGAAATTGACGTGAATGTTATCATTGAAGGTAAAGTATCACTCGGTGATAACGTGGTTATCGGTGCTGGCTGTGTACTGAAAGATTGCGAAATCGACGACAACACCATCGTTCGCCCTTACAGTGTGATTGAAGGTGCAACGGTTGGTGAAGAATGTACCGTTGGTCCATTTACTCGCCTTCGTCCTGGTGCTGAGATGCGTAACGATTCCCATGTGGGTAACTTCGTAGAAGTTAAAAATGCGCGTATCGGAGAAGGCTCAAAAGCGAACCACCTAACTTACCTTGGTGATGCTGAAATCGGTCAACGTACGAACATCGGTGCCGGTACGATTACTTGTAACTACGATGGTGCGAACAAGTTTAAAACCATCATCGGTAATGATGTATTTGTTGGTTCTGATAGTCAGCTGGTGGCGCCTGTCACTATCGCTGATGGCGCAACCATCGGTGCAGGCACGACGCTGACAAAAGATGTTGAAGAAGGCGAGTTAGTGATTACTCGCGTCAAAGAGCGCAAAATTAATGGCTGGCAACGCCCTGTAAAACAGAAATAAGCAGTACCTGCACTCTGTCGCTATATTGTCAAAGCCGCTCAACAAGAGCGGCTTTGTTGTTTCTAGCTAAAGGCTTCATCGTTAGTAACTGGGAATGGCGATGCGTTTTTCGAGCCAACGAACGGCTTGGGATACGAATAGAATGAGCAACAAGTACTCCAAAACGAGGAAGGTATAAATCTCTAGGGGTAAGTATTCATTCACCACCAGCTCATTGGCACGGCGAGTGAGATCGCTTAAACCAATAACACTGACTAAAGAGCTCATCTTGAGGATGTAGACAAATTGATTGCCCAGTGGCGGGAGAATTTGCCGAAACGCTTGAGGAAGAATTACCAAGCGCATCTTTTGCCAATAGCTTAAGCCCAAAGCTTCAGCCGCTTCATGCTGGCCACGACTGATGGCTTGGATTCCGCCGCGAAACACCTCCGCCATAAACGCACTCTCAGCAATGGTCAGTGCAATAACACCCGCCCAAAAGTGATTGAGTGAGACATCCAACAGCGTTGGCATGCCGTAATACACCCAAAGTAGTAAGACTAAAACAGGCACTGAACGGACTACCTCGACATAAATGCGGTTGATCCACTTCAAGTAGGGAGAGTTCGACAGAGCCGGTAGGGCGATGATTAAACCTAAGGTCATCGCAAATAACATACTGAGGAGTGATACTTGGATGGTGTCACTAAATCCGGCGATTAAAAACTTCAGATTGGTGAGTCCTTGCTCCGTGGAGGGATCGAGCACATACCAGCCCCATTGATAATCTGAGCAACCTGTGAGCAACAGCAGCGAAATCAGCCATAGAGTTCGAAAGGTCACATTTACTCCCTGAATTAACTAAAAAACTTCCATTGTTGCTGCTATGTTATCAATAGAGCTTTAATAAAGGTTAATCATTAAACCGTATAAGGTCATTATTTTTAAGGGAATAAAAATGAAAAAGATTTTACTAGCGCTAGGAATGTGTTTACTTGCTGCAACTCAAATTGCTCATGCTGAAAGCCGTCTTCAATCCATTTTAGACAGTGGTGTACTCCGTGTTGGAACGACGGGAGATTGGAATCCGATGACGATGAAAGACCCTGCAACCAACAGTTATCGTGGCTTTGATATCGACGTAACGACCGAGCTTGCTAAAGATCTCGGTGTAAAAGTAGAGTATGTAGCCACGGATTGGAAGACACTAGTCAATGGCATTACCGCCAACAAATACGATATTACTGGCAGCGCGTCCCTGAATATGTCGCGCGCGAAAGTCGCTGGATACAGCCAACCGTATTTCTACCTTGCCTTTGTACCCGTTGTGCAAAAGAAAGATCTCGCCAAATTCTCTGATTGGGCAGATTTTAATACGCCTGATGTGAAAGTCGCGGCGACACTAGGAACGGTGCAAGAAAAAATGGTGAAAGAGTTTTTCCCGCTGGCTCAACACATTGTGATTGAAGCGCCAGCGCGCGACTTCCAAGAATTACTAGCTCGCAGGGCCGATGTATCGGTGACGTCCAATGTGGAAGCAGCGACGTTGGTGGACAAGTTTAAACAACTGGCGATAGTACCAGTGACCGCTCCGCGTAAACCGACACCAATTGCGATGCTGTTGCCTCAAGACGATCAAGTATGGATTAATTACATCAACCATTGGGTTGAGCTGAAAAAGACCCAAGGCTTTTTCAAGCTGACTGCCAAGAAGTGGGGGTTGAAAAGCTTATAAACAAAAAGAGCCGCATTACGCAGCTCTTTTTTATTATCTGAACAATTAAAGTTCGTCTTCACTCACTACACGAGCATTGTCTGGAGTCGTGAAGTGCTGAGCCAATTCACGGTTAGATAATATGTAACCCATCCAAAGACCACCCATACAGATGATGATTGCAACGCCCGTTACCATTTGGGCTTGGCTTGCCATTGCAGCAACTAATGCGCTTGATAGACTGCTCACAGTAATTTGTAAGCTGTTTTGCAGGCCTGCAGCTGTTGCAGGGCTTTGCTTAGCACTTGCCAACGCGCGGTTTACTACGATTGGGTATAGCGCACCATTGGCTACCGCAATTAAACAGAAAGGCGCTAGAATTGGCCAGATAGAAGACAGTTCCCATTGTGAGGCAATGAATATCATTATTGCCGCGACACTAAATAGTCCAATCAATTGACGTAGAACTTTTTCATCACCAAATTTACGAACGCCGACTTTACCCAAGTAACCACCAGCCATAAACGCGATAGTTTGTGGGATAAAGCTCAAACCAATATCTTTTGCTTCATAGCCTAGTTGCGCCATGATTTCTGGCATACCAGTTAGGTAAGCAAAGAATGCAGCCGAAGCCGTCGCAAACATAAATACGTTGCCAAGGTATTTTTTAGAACTCAGCAGCGCTTTGATGTCGGCAGAAATACTGGTTTGTTTGATTTCTGCTTTCTCGTCTTTTTGGGCCATTGTCGCAAAGACCAAGAAGACACCAACTAGTGTTAGCGTAATAAAGATACTGTGCCAGCCGAAGTTATCTGCCAATACTACCCCTAATTGAGGTGCTAGCGCTGGTGATAGCGCGACTAACGGCATGATCGTTGCGAAAATTTGCTGACTGCTGCTTGAGTAGCGTTTAATGACCATGGCTTGCCAGATCACTGCTGGTGCACATACACCGATAGCTTGGATAAAGCGCAGTGTCAGTAGTTGCCATACTTGGTCACAGAAAGCCAAACCGAATGACGCGATAGTAAACAGCACTAACCCGGCCGCGAGTGTATTGCGGTGGCCAAATTTATCGGATGCCAATCCCCACATTAGCTGGCCAACCGCCATACCAACTAGGAATACCGTTAAAGAGAGCGCTATTTGCTCTGGGCCTGTTGCAAAGTCGATTTCCATCGCTTTGAATGCTGGAAGATACATATCGGTAGCAACGAAGCCAAGCATCGATAATGCTGCCAGATAAATGAGCTGTAGTTTTGATATTTTCATGATTCAACCAGTCAAATTATTTAATCATTTTTTAATCAACATCAGTTGGCGCCAACCCTGATTTATTTACCTTATTATTCTATTTTTCGATTTTAAGAAAATAAAACGCTAAAATTGTTGGTTATCAATCAAATTTTTTGAAAGGTTAAATCATGTTCTCTAAAGCGTCTCTGGAAATGCTGGATACGGTTGCCCGTTTAGGCAGTTTCACCGCTGCGGCTGAGGTGCTGCATAAAGTCCCTTCAGCCATCAGTTATGGAGTAAGGCAGGTCGAGCAAGATTTAGATGTGGTGCTGTTTCGACGCTTACCGAGGAAAGTGGAGTTAACTCCAGCAGGTGAACTTTTTATGGCTGAGGCTCGCTCTTTGCTGCGTCAAATGGAAGAGGTGAAAGCACAAACACGCCGAGCAGCTCAAGGATGGAAGAGCACGTTAAAGCTGACCTTAGATAACGTGGTGAAGTTAGAGAAGCTCAAACCTTTGGTGGAAGATTTTTATCGCGAGTTTGAATTTGCTGAATTGCAGATCAATATGGAGGTCTTCAATGGTTCTTGGGAAGCCATAGCACAAGGACGAGCTGATATAGTCGTTGGAGCCACGTCTGCGGTTCCCGTTGGTGGGGATTTTGAAGTCAAAGATATGGGCGTATTGGATTGGGCATTTGTGATGTCTCCCGCTCATCCCTGTGTTCGCCAACAAGTGCTTACTGAAGAGTTTGTGAGTCAATTTCCGGCGATCTGCCTTGATGATACTTCGAACGTGCTGCCAAAGCGCCATACTGGCCATTATCCGCAACAACGCCGATTGTTACTACCCAACTGGTACAGTGCAATTGAATGTTTGAAAAATGGAGTTGGCGTGGGTTATATGCCACGTCATATTGCAACGCCACTGATCAATGATGGTGTGCTGGTGGAGAAGGTGATGCCAGATGATAAGCCGCTCAGTCATTGTTGCTTGGTCTGGCGCAAAGATGATAATCATAAATTGATCCAATGGATGGTGGATTACCTAGGATCGCCTAATCAACTACATCAAGATTGGTTACAGTCATAAAAAACACCTCGCAATAGCGAGGTGTTTTATTTGATATGTTTGGAATGTGGCTTTTTATGACAGGAAGAACTTGTAAGACGGGTTGTCTGTTTCGTCTTTGCATTGATAGCCAAGTTCGCGTAAATGCGCAGAAAACTGAGCTAAATCTCCTTCATCTAACTCGAAACCACATAAAACGCGTCCGTAGTCGGCGCCGTGGTTACGGTAGTTGAACAAACTGATATTCCAGTGTGTGCCGAGTGTACTTAAGAACTTAAGTAGCGCCCCAGGATACTCTGGGAATTCAAAGCTGTAGAGGCGCTCTTTGAGTTGCTTCGATGGCTTCCCGCCGATCATGTAGCGAACGTGTAGCTTCGCCATTTCATCGTCAGAAAGGTCGACCACCGGATAGCCACCTTCACGTAGATCGTGAATGATGTTTTCCAACTCTTCTTGACCACCTTGCAGACGAACACCGACAAAGATATTAGCGAGTTCGTCATCGTTATAACGATAGTTAAACTCCGTAACTGCACGGCCGCCAATGAGGTTACAGAATTCAAAGAATGCTCCTTGGCGTTCAGGAATCGTCACTGCCAACAAACCTTCACGTTTTTCACCAAGCTCACAGCGCTCAGAAACATAGCGTAACCCGTGGAAGTTGGTGTTTGCACCAGACAGTACCGTACCTAGGTTTTTGTCTTTCAGCTTGTTCTGTTCAGCAAACTTTTTCAGCCCCGCCAGAGCAAGCGCACCCGAAGGCTCAGCAATCGCACGGGTATCTTCAAAGATGTCTTTTACGGCTGCGCAGATTTCATCACTAGAGACCGCAATGTGGCCATCAATGTACTTTTGGCACAGACGAAACGTCTCTTCACCAATGCGTTTTACAGCGACGCCATCGGCAAACATGCTGACCTGGTCTAGTACGACAGGTTCACCAGCATCCAGCGCGGCTTTTAGACAAGATGAGTCTTCCGGCTCTACGGCAATGACTTTGATTTCTGGCATTAACTGCTTCACGAGTACCGCAACACCAGCGGCCAAACCGCCGCCACCGACAGGAACAAAGATGTAATCAAGGTGACCATTTTGCTGCAGCATTTCCATACCGATGGTGCCTTGACCTGCGATCACCAGTGGGTGATCAAAGGGGGGCACAAAAGTATAGCCATATTGCTCTGACAAACGTTCGGCTTCTGCTTTTGCTTCATCAAAGTTGCTGCCGTGCAGCACCACATTGCCACCAAAGCTGCGTACGGCGTCGACTTTGATATCCGGCGTGGTCTTTGGCATCACGATGGTGGTTTTGATGCCCAGCTTAGTGCCAGACAGCGCCATGCCTTGAGCGTGGTTACCTGCCGATGCTGCGATGACACCAGCGGCTTTCTGTGCTTCAGTTAGGCTTGCCACCATGTTGTACGCACCGCGTAATTTAAATGAGTGCACAGGTTGGCGATCTTCGCGCTTGATCTGCACATTGTTACCAATACGTGCAGATAAACGAGGCATTTCTTGCAGTGGCGTCACTGTTGCTACTTCATAAACAGGTGCGCGAAGGATTTGGCGCAGATAGTCTGCGCCAGTTTGATTTACTTTCTTTTCGGGTTGAGATTCCATCATTGCTAGTCCTCTAGCTTCGACTTGTCTCGTACTGCACCCTTGTCAGCACTGGTGGCCATGCTCGCATACGCTTTAAGTGCAAAGGAAACTTCTCTTTGACGATCAACAGGTTTCCAGCCAAGTTCATCTTGTTTTGCACGGCGCTCAGCAAGTTCTTGTTCAGACACTTGGAGTGAAATTGAACGGTTCGGAATATCAATCGCGATCATATCGCCTGGTTTCACCAGTCCAATAGCACCGCCGTTAGCGGCTTCAGGAGAAGCATGGCCGATGGAGAGTCCTGATGTACCACCAGAGAAACGACCGTCAGTCAGCAGTGCACATTCTTTACCAAGGCCCATCGATTTTAGGTAAGTGGTTGGATAAAGCATTTCTTGCATGCCCGGGCCACCTTTTGGACCTTCATAGCGGATAACAACCACGTCGCCTGCTTTGACTTTGCCACCCAAGATGCCTTCCACCGCATCTTCTTGGCTTTCAAATACCACGGCTGGGCCAGTGAACTTATGAATGCTCTCATCCACACCAGCAGTCTTAACGATACAACCATCTAATGCGATGTTGCCTGATAGAACGGCTAGGCCACCTTCTTGGCTGAAGGCGTTGTCTTTCGCGCGAATACAACCTTCTGCACGGTCGTCATCAAGGCGATCCCAACGACAATCTTGCGAAAACGCTTGGGTGGTACGAATACCCGCTGGGCCTGCGCGGTAGAACTTAAGTACCTCTTCGTCTTCCGTTTGGATGATGTCGTATTTTGCCAACTGCTCTTTCATTGAAAGACCCAGTACGGTGCGAGCATCATTGTGCAGTAGACCAGCACGATCCAATTCACCAAGAATCGCCATGACGCCACCAGCGCGGTGTACGTCTTCCATGTGATATTTCTGGGTAGATGGTGCCACTTTACATAGGTGTGGTACTTGACGTGATAGGCGATCGATATCTTCCATATCGAAATCCACTTCACCTTCTTGCGCTGCAGCTAACAGGTGCAAAATGGTGTTGGTTGAACCACCCATGGCAATGTCCAGTGCCATTGCATTTTCGAAGGCATCATAAGTTGCGATGTTGCGTGGCAACGCGGATTCGTCATCTTGCTCGTAGTAACGACGAGTCAGTTCAACAATGCGTCTGCCCGCGTTAAGGAATAGCTGTTCACGATCAGCGTGCGTCGCCAGCATAGAACCGTTGCCCGGCTGAGAAAGACCCAGCGCTTCTGTTAGGCAGTTCATCGAGTTTGCCGTGAACATGCCTGAACACGATCCACAGGTTGGACATGCGCTGCGTTCGATCTGCTCGCTTTGCTCATCAGATACTTTTGGATCCGCGCCTTGGATCATTGCATCAACAAGGTCTAGTTTGATGATCTGATCAGAAAGCTTGGTTTTACCCGCTTCCATTGGGCCACCAGAAACAAAGATAACCGGGATGTTGAGACGCATGGATGCCATCAACATTCCCGGAGTGATTTTGTCACAGTTAGAGATACATACCATGGCATCGGCACAGTGCGCATTGACCATGTACTCTACAGAGTCTGCGATAAGTTCGCGTGAAGGCAGTGAGTACAGCATGCCGCCGTGACCCATTGCGATACCATCATCAACCGCGATGGTGTTGAATTCTTTTGCGATGCCGCCGGCTTTTTCGATTTCACGTGCGACAAGCTGACCCATGTCTTTAAGATGTACGTGACCCGGAACAAATTGAGTAAACGAGTTTACGACGGCAATGATTGGTTTACCGAAGTCTTCTTCTTTCACACCCGTTGCACGCCACAGCGCGCGTGCACCCGCCATGTTACGACCATGTGTGGTGGTAGCTGATCTATATTTTGGCATTTCTTAAATCCTTCTTACTTCTGTTCTGGGTACACATAGTCTAACCAGCCCCACTTATCTTCCGTGGTGCCGTCAAATAGGCCAAAGTAGGCTGCTTGTAGTTCTTTAGTGATTGGGCCGCGTTTACCTGTGCCCACTTCAATTTTGTCGATGGTTGCCACTGGCACAATTTCAGCTGCCGTACCTGTCATGAAGACTTCATCAGCAAGGTAAAGCGCTTCACGTGCAATATTGGCTTCACGCACTTCATAACCTTTATCGCGTGCAATCGTCATTATCGAATCACGAGTAATGCCCGGCAGAATCGCGCTGGTTGCTGGTGGTGTGGTGATCACGCCATCTTTGATAACGAAGATGTTTTCGCCAGCCCCTTCTGATAGGTAACCATCAACGCTCAGTGCGATACCTTCGTCGTAACCGTGACGACGCGCTTCACCACCAACCAGTAGTGAAGATAGGTAGTTACCGCCTGCTTTAGCCGCAGTTGGGATGGTGTTTGGCGCAGCGCGGTTCCAGCTTGAAATCATCGCATCGACACCTTTTTCTAGCGCTTCTTCGCCTAAGTAAGAGCCCCAAGGAAATGCTGCAATGATTAGATCCATCTCAGTGCCAACTGGTGGACATACGCCTAAGCCAACATTACCGACAAAACCCAATGGACGAATGTAAGCGCTATCGAGTTTGTTTTGGCGCAGTGTTTCGCGGGTCGCTTCCATGATTTCTTCTACAGAAAAAGGGATCGGAAAGCGGTAAATCTTGGCAGAATCTTTTAGACGTTGTGCATGCTCACGGTGACGGAAGACAATTGGGCCTTTTGGTGTGTTGTAACAGCGCACGCCTTCAAACACGGATGTACCATAGTGCATTGCGTGAGTCAGAACGTGAACGTTCGCCTCTGCCCATGGAACCATCTCACCATTAAACCAAATGAAATCTGCAGTTTTCGTTGCCATTTGTTGCCTTCCTTATGCACTTACGTGTTGTTGTAAGTTGTGATTTGGCAGTTCATCGTTGCGGATTTTTAGCACCTCAACCTTACGAACGTCCCACAACTTCTCTATTTGATTGATCAAAAACGAGATTGGTCGATCGCTGTCGACGATGATCTCGACGCTGGCTACTTTGCTTTCGTGGTTTTGCGTAGCAGCGACTTGTTTGATCACGAAGCCTCGGTGACGAATCACACGTAGAACGCGCTCCAACAGTACCGGTTTGTCATCGGCTTTGATGTCGAGTAAATATCTGTCCATGCGATTGTCTCCTATGTATTTTCCAACATATCACTGTTTGATGCGCCAGGTGGCACCAATGGCCACACGTTTTCTTCTTCATCAATCAAAACGTGAAGCATGTAAGAAGTTTCACTCGCTAGCATCTCTTTGAGAGCAGGTTCGACTTCTTCTTTCTTGGTGATGGTTTTGCCCGGGATATCGAACGCTTTGGCAAGCATCACGAAGTCTGGGTTGTCATCAAGAATGGTTTCACTGTGGCGACCGTCGAAAAACAGCGACTGCCATTGGCGAACCATGCCAAGACGTTGGTTATTAAGAAGGACAATCTTCACTGGAATCTGACGACGCTTCAGCGTGCCCAATTCCTGCACGTTCATCATAAATGAACCGTCACCTGTAATAAGGATAGACTGATCATCAGGACGTGCGACTGCTGCACCCATCGCTGCTGGCAAGCCAAAGCCCATGGTGCCAAGGCCAGCAGAAGTGATGAAATTTTGTGGTTCGCGTGGCTGGATATGTTGCGCTGCCCACATCTGGTGCTGACCGACATCAGTCGAGACAATTGAGCTGTCTGGCATCATGTCTGACAGTTGTTTAAGCAATAGCGGTGCGTAGATTAACTCGCCCGGGTGGTCGTAACGCCACTTAAAGCCGCTACGCAGACTTTCACTGTGATGTACCCACGGTGAGATATCTTGAGTCAGCTCTAGCTGAGGAAGAATGGTGTTGATGTCGCCACGCAATGGTGCGTTGGCGTGGCGCAGTTTATGAATCTCCGCAGCATCAATGTCGATGTGAATCACTTTCGCATTTGGTGCAAACGTGTCGAGCTTACCCGTCACACGGTCATCAAAGCGTGCGCCAACCACGATCAATAGATCGGCTTCTTGAACCACTAGGTTAGCGGCTTTGGTGCCGTGCATGCCCAACATACCAAGATAGTGAGGGTCATGGCGTTCAATGGTACCGAGGCCTTTTAGTGTGCTAACTGCTGGCATTGGGTTTAAGCGAAGGAATTCGCGTACTGCATCGGTTGCTTTAGCGAGTTGCACGCCACCACCAACATACAACACTGGGCGAGTTGAGGCTGCCAGTACATCTTGTGCGCGCTTAATGTCTTCAGCGCTGACATCTTCGATTGCAGGCGCTACGTATGGAGGCAGTAGATCTGTTGGGGTTTGAGCCAGTTGAACGTCTTTGGCGATATCGACAATGACTGGACCCGGACGACCCGTTTTGGCCACTTCAAACGCTTCGGCTAGCGTTGGCGCTAGGTCTTCAATTTCGGTCACGAGATAGCTGTGCTTAGTACAGGCTAGGGACATTCCGATCACATCCATTTCTTGGAATGCATCGGTACCGATATGAGAGCTAGCAACCTGGCCTGTGATGGCAACTAGAGGTACGGAGTCAAGGAAAGCGTCGGCAAGGCCGGTAACAAGGTTAGTGGCCCCTGGGCCGGAAGTTGCCATGCATACGGCAACGTCTTGTGTGGAACGAGCCATACCGATGGCGGCCATGGCGGCCCCTTGCTCATGACGGCATAGGATGTGTTCCACCCCTCCGTCATACAAAGCATCGTAGATTGGCATGATGGCCCCGCCAGGGTAGCCAAAAACGGTTTCGATGCCTTGCTGTCTTAAAGCGGCTACGACAAGTTGTGCACCAGTCATCGTAAACCTCCTTTGCTACGTTGTGGCTCGTAGCGATTGCCATATTTATTGCACTTCATGTGCACTCCCATTCTTCCCGTTAAACTGTCCGAGGGTTAGACAGATGACAACTTGTAGTTGTAAAAAAACCCCCGGACTTTTCAGTGCGGGGGTTTTTTGTAATTTGTGGTTACCTTTCGCCCACAATACCCCGCGCGGTGCCAATAATGACCACGATAATCAGGGCTAGCAGTGCGTTGATATGAGCGAAAAGGTTCATCTGTCTGTCGTTCTTTTTTCGTTAAAAAATGTTGTGTAATGTTCTACGAAATTGTTTGCGTCATTAGTGGTATCACACAATTCCGCTGCATGACAAGCAAAAAGTCATTCTTTTTTCACATTAACTCTCAATTGGGACGCGGTATATAACATAACCAACTAGATAAAACATTTGTTTACAGAGTGTTCAATAAATTGAGGAACGTATGGGGCTGGCAATCATTCATAGTCGAGCAAGCGTCGGGGTGCAAGCGCCATCGGTTAGTGTAGAAGTTCATATTAGCAATGGTATGCCCGGGTTTACCTTGGTAGGGCTACCAGAGACGACGGTAAAAGAGTCCAAAGATCGCGTTCGTAGCGCGATCATTAATTCTAATTTTCAGTTTCCAGCTAAGCGGATCACCGTTAATTTAGCTCCAGCAGATTTGCCCAAAGAGGGAGGGCGTTTTGATCTTCCTATTGCATTGGGAATTTTGGCCGCTTCGGAGCAAATCGCGACAGATAAGCTTAAAAACTACGAATTTGTTGGCGAGTTAGCGCTATCTGGTGGTCTAAGACCTGTAAAAGGTGTGCTGCCCGCTGCGCTGGAAGCTAGTAAGATTCAACGTCATTTAGTGGTCCCACATGTGAATGGCGATCAGGCGGCGCTGGTGGGGAAGGAACAACATAAATCGGCCCAATCATTACTGGAAGTATGTGCCGAGCTTTGTGGTCAACATCGACTGAATCTTTTTCAAACGCCTAAGCGCAAAATAGTCGAAAAACATGGTCGAGACTTACAAGATATTATTGGCCAACAACAAGGTAAGCGCGCATTGGAGATAGCTGCCGCTGGAAACCACAACTTACTTTTCCTTGGCCCGCCAGGTACTGGAAAAACCATGTTGGCTTCGCGTTTGTGTGACTTACTACCGGAGATGAGTGACGAAGAAGCAATGGAAACCGCGTCGGTGGCATCGCTGACACAAAGTGAAATTAATGAGCACAATTGGAAGTCGCGTCCGTTTCGTTCTCCACATCATTCAAGTTCAATGGCGGCATTAGTTGGCGGTGGCTCGGTACCCAGACCCGGGGAGATTTCTTTAGCCCACAACGGCTTGTTGTTTCTCGACGAAATGCCCGAATTTGACCGAAAGGTGCTGGACTCGTTACGCGAACCGCTCGAATCTGGTGAGATCATTATCTCTCGGGCGCAAGGTAAAACACGTTTTCCGGCTCGCTTCCAATTAGTTGGTGCATTGAACCCAAGTCCGACAGGATATTACGAAGGTAATCAAGCTCGTACCAACCCACAAGCTATTTTGCGCTACCTTGGTCGATTATCTGGACCACTGTTAGATCGCTTTGATATGTCTTTAGAAATCCCAGCTTTGCCCAAAGGGACATTAGCAGAAGGTGGTGATCGCGGTGAGCCGACCGCTATCGTTAAAGAACGTGTGAATCATGCGCGTACCAATATGTTGAACCGCAGCGGTAAGGTCAATGCGCTGTTAGGCAGTCGAGAAATCGAGGCGTTTTGCCCCTTACACAAAAGTGATGCGGAGTTTCTTGAAACCGCTTTGCATCGTTTGGGGCTTTCGATTCGCGCGTATCATCGCATTATCAAAGTAGCACGAACGATAGCAGATCTTGATGGGGCGGAGCAGATTGAACGAGCGCACTTAGCCGAGGCGCTTGGGTATCGAGCGATGGATCGCTTACTGAAACAACTCACGGCGCAAGCGGTATAGAGACGTGCAAATATCACCGCAACAAGTGTTGTAAGTGTCTTGTTGCGATGAAGGACGTTAGAAGGTGTAGTTGAGACCAAGAGACAACAGGTACTCTTTCTCATCATAGAACGTGATATTGGATTCCGTTTGGCTGTAGCCAGCTAAAGAGATGAACGACCAGTTTTGCCAGTCAAATACGTTTTGATATTCATAGGCTGCAAATAGGCTGACGGTGTCGTCATTTCGTGTTTTAGCAAAAGTTTGGCTAGCGGCTTGATAGTCTTTCCATGCATAACCTGCGGTGAGGGCCAACCGATGGCGGTTGATAAATTTAAACCAACTGATGTCAAACCCGTACGAATCAAATGATTCCGCCTTACCGTCGGCATCTTGATTAATGTAGGTAAACGCCGGTTGCAACATGGATGTTTGATTAAGTGAAATCCGATAGTCACCTTTAACGTAGTAAAGGCTCGCATCGCGAGCGAGTGAACGGTCCGTTACTTCTTCTTGCTCAATGTCTTTATCAGCATAAGCGAGATCAAGGTTGAAGTTTTTATCAATTAATCCCTTGATTTGAAAGCGATAGGCATTGCCGTCCACATCCGTTTCTTGACGGGCGATTCCGACTTGATATGGGTTACGCCAAGTTTCGCTTTTGAGCACGGTCGGTAGATAGGAAATATCGAGCACGGTGCCGGATGGCAACTCGTGTTGATAGCCCAGCTGAAAAGCGAGTGTACCAACCGCGACATCGGAACGTGTGGTACCCGCGTACACTTGGTGATTGAGTCGGTTACCAAAAGTGTAAGTAATGCTTCCTAGCGGCGCAGCGATAACGGAGCTGTCACTATCGGCGCGCTTATCGAGAGAATCGATGGTGTTACTATTTTCCGTATTGAAGTTGGATTCTGATGATACAAATCCGGCATTCAGCGAAATTTCACCGCCAAAACCTGCGGTTTCAGCGAGTTGAGCCTGAGCAGAACTGACGACAAAGGCCAAAGGCAAGAGAATTAGCCTTGGTTTCATTCGTTATCTCCTTATTGTCGAATGAGTGGTGCAAATATTGGTTGAGGTAACAAATCTGACCATTCCCACGCATATTCCAATGTGGCAAAGGCGCAGTATAATTACACGCTGTTTTATTCTTCACACATTATCACTGTTGTTTGACTATCATGTTGGCATATTTGTTATTTTTTTTTAACGCTTCTTTTGTGATTCTCAATTCTGCGCTGTGTTCAATCGCAATTTGTATTATCGCTGTGTTTAAAGTATTGCTTCCAAGCGTGGAGCTAAAAGCGAAAGCGACCGCTTGTGCCAACAAGGTGATGTGGTTATGGGCTACCGTTAATGCGGGCATTCTGGCGGTTTCTAACCGTGTTGACTGGGATGTTCAGGGCGGTGAGGCGCTGAAAAAAGACGGGTGGTATCTGTTGATCAGTAATCATCTCAGTTGGACCGATATTGTGGTGCTTTGCTGCGTGTTTAAAGACCGCATTCCTATGCCGAAGTTTTTCCTCAAACAACAACTGTTGTATGTGCCTTTCATTGGGATGGCGTGTTGGGCGCTCGACATGCCATTTATGCGTCGTTATTCGCGAGAGTATCTGATCCGCAACCCGCACAAACGAGGTCAAGATTTAGAGACGACACGTCGCTCGTGCGCCAAGTTCAAAAATGCCCCAACCACAGTGGTTAATTATGTCGAAGGCACTCGATTTACCGAAGAAAAACAGCGTAAGAGCAAGGCGAGCTACCAATATTTGCTGCAACCAAAATCGGGCGGGATCGCATACACGTTAGCGGCAATGGGGGAGCAGTTCGAGAACATTATCGATGTGACTCTGGCGTACCCAGAAAATACAAATAAGCCATTCAAGGATTTATTAATGGGCCGAATGGGCAAGGTTGTTGTGCGTGTGAATGTGTTGCCCGTCGATGAACGAGTGCTTGGTGATTACTTTAACGATAAGCCCTATAAGCGACAATTTCAGCAATGGTTGGGTGATGTGTGGCAAGAAAAAGATCGGTTGCTACAAGAGATTTACAAATAAACAAAAGGGGAGCGATGGGCTCCCCTTTTGATTGATATCGATGCGCTTATTTTAGTGTCAGCAAGTAGTTCACCAGAGAGAAGTACTCATCCATTGTCTTGATGCTTTGTGCTTGAACTAGGTATTTGTTGTTAACGATAACCGCAGGAACGCCGGTTAGACCGCTGTTTTCAAATTGCTTGTCCATACGGCGAACCATGGAATCAACCGCAAAGCCTTTGAATGCAGAGTCGAATTTCTTCGCGTCTACACCTTCATCAAGGAAGATTTGGCGAAGCTCTTCATCGTTACGTGGCGCCTTCTTTAGATTGTGGATGCGGTTAAACATCACTGGCACCATTTTGTCTTCCACTTTTAGTGCAACCATGGTCGCGTAGGCTTTGCTCATTGATGGGCCCATGTTGCCACCCATGAAAGAAACGTGGTTTTTTAGTAGTTTAGTGCCTTCTGGCAACTGCTTTTTCAGTTGCTGGATAACAGGTTCAAAGCTATTACAGTGCGGGCAGTAGAAAGAGAAAAACTCCGTCACAAGAGGTTTTTTTGATGCCTCAAGATCCAATACTTTGTAATGTTCACCTTCTTTGAATTGCGCTGCATGTGCCGACAGGCTTAGCATCAGCATAGAAAACAGTGCGAACAGTTTTTTCATCGAAATATCTCCATTTTTGAATTTGTGGCCTGACTTACCATTGAGGCATTAAAGACAGCGGTGCTTCTTCTAAAGCGGCGATCTGCTCTTTAAATGCAAGGACCTGACCTTCCCAGTATTTTGGCTCATTAAACCATGGAAAAGCGAGAGGAAACGCAGGGTCATGCCAACGTTTTGCTAGCCATGCCATATAGTGCACCATTCGTAGACCGCGAAGTGGCTCAATTAGTTTCAATTCTGCGGGGTTAAAGTCGCAAAACTCTTGATAAGCTTCTAAAACAATATCCAGCTGCATCAGTTTGTCTTGGCGCTCACCGTTCAGTAGCATCCATAAGTCCTGCACAGCAGGGCCGTTACGAGCGTCATCCAAATCAACAAACATAGGGCCATCTCGCCACAAAATGTTGCCTGGGTGGCAATCGCCATGCAGCCGAATGGTATTGAAGCCTTCTTGCCAGTGGCTTTCAATCGATTTGATCAGCATATCCAAGTCATTGAAGAAGCTGTTCTCCAAGTGCATTGGAATCATGTTGGCGTTTTGCAGAATCTCTCTTGGTTGATACAGGTATTCTTGCAAGCCAATCGTTGGTCGATGTTGGAAGGCTTGGTGGCTACCCACTTTGTGGATGCGCCCAAGGAAACGCCCTACACCTTCGAGCTGATCTAAGTTGTCAACCTCGTACTGGCGACCACCCACGCTCTCAAACAGCGCAAAGGCATAGCCTTGATAGTGATGCAGGGTTTTACCGTTGATGCGCACAGGTGGTGCGACGGGGATTTCGTTGCCAATTAGTTCTAAAGTGAAGTCGTGCTCCTCTTGGATCTGTTCGTTGCTCCAACGTTCAGGGCGGTAGAACTTGACGACATAACGACGACGCTCTTCGTCAGTGAATTGATAAACACGGTTTTCGTAGCTATTGAGGGGAAGAAAGCCTGATTCTGCGCGAACGCCGATGCTTTCTAACGCGTACCACATAAAATCTGGGGTAAGGGCGTCAAAGTTAAACATACTTTGGGACATATAAACAAAAAGGCTCATTGCTGAGCCTTTTTCCATTAGTCACTGAAGTAGACGCTATAGTTTTTTTATAAAGCGGCTTTCCACTTCAATGGTGAATTCGTTGCTCTTATCGGTGAGTATAAACTGAATTGTCGTAATCGCAGAGTTTAGCTTGTCAGGATCGGCGCCAAGACTCATTGGTAAGTTCAATACTTCACCTGGCTGTACCTGAATTGTCTGCTTACCGTACCAGCTTACATCGGATAGCCCTTCAACATCCAACGAGTATTCTTGCACTTGCTGAGTTTTGTTGATCACTTTGAGGGTGTAGGTGTTTTCTACTTCGCCTGAGCTATTTACCCGGAACAGTTGGTTACGGTCGCGAATAACACTCATGCCTGCTGGGTCTACCGCTGCGATTTGGGCAAAGAACAGACCAATCATGACCAGTAGCACAGCTCCATAGCCCAGCAGCTTCGGACGCATGACTTTGGTACTCTTACCCGATAAGCGATGCTCGGTGGTGTAGCTGATTAGGCCTTTTTCGTAACCCATGCGGTCCATGGTGTTGTCACACGCATCAATACAGGCGCCACAGTTAATACATTCATATTGTAAGCCGTCACGAATATCGATACCTGTTGGGCACACCTGCACACACAAATCACAATCAATACAATCCCCCAAACCAAGTTGCTTTGGTTCGGCTTTGCGCGGACGTGGACCACGTTTTTCACCACGTTTGGCATCATAGCCAACGATGAAGGTGTCTTTATCAAACATGGCAGACTGGAAGCGCGCATAAGGACACATGTGGATACACATGATGGAACGCATCCAACCAGCATTACCATAAGTACAAATGGCAAAGAACATGATCCAAAAGACGGGCCAGAAGGTGGCGTTAAAGGTGAAAAAGTCGATAACCAATTGCTTCATTGGTACGAAGTAGCCAACAAAAGTAAAACCAGTGGCGAGCGCAATGGCAAACCAAGCTATATGTTTGACGGTTTTACGCATCGCTAAATTCGCCGTCAGCTTATTGGAGTCCTGCTTACGACGCTTATTGGCACTACCTTCCAGTTTCTCTTCAAACCAGATATACATGAAGGTCCAGACGGTTTGTGGGCAGAGATAGCCACACCAAACTCGACCTAAGAAGGTGGTAATAAAGAACAACCCAAACGCTGCGATCACAAATAGCAAGGCGAGTAGGGTAAGATCTTGCGGATACAACGTGGTACCGAAAAAGTTGAACTGCTGGTTGCCAATATCGAGCAAGATCGCTTGACGTTCACCGTAAGGAATCCACGGTATCAAAGCGAAGAGAAGCAGTAAGAACCAACCACCGTAACGACGCAGTTTCTGGTAAGTCCCTTTGCTTTCGCGTACATAGATGCGATTACTTGGGTTGAACCGATCCCCATTCCCTTTATGAGTCTTAGGGTTGTAGGTTTTAGGAGTCACATCTTTGATATCGATCTTATCCTGACTCATGCACTCATCCTTCTTAGGCTTTTATAATGTACGGCGTCATTTCTATTGATGTCGCTCGATGACATTGCTACTTCGTCCTTATCATAAATAATGACCGGACATAATTATTTTAGTAAATACTGATGAACGGCGATTATACAATCAATAACAATTCCTTTTCTTTAACGCAGTCAACGTTTAACAACAAAAGTCAGTACAGTTAACCTGATAATTGGTTGAACAGTTATAACCAACTGTGGGACTAAAAATTTTAGTTATAAAAAAGCGACTCATTTGAGGGAGTCGCTTAAAGAATACTGGGTTGTTGAGCCGGTTATTTGATGATGCCACGAGCGCGCAGAATCGCAGTTTTAAAATCATCTTCTTGGTCTTTCTTAAGACCTGGGATCATTTCGTCTTTGCTGCTGTTACGCATTTTAAGGTGGTAGATCAGCACGTCGTCGGTCAGATCTTCTAGCTTACCTTCGTAGCCTGCTTCTTTCGCTAGCTTCACGATGAACTGCAGTAGGTTCATTTCTTGGTCTTTATGCCATTCAGGCTCTAGTAGCTCAAGCAGCTCTTCAATGCGATGACACTTCATTTCTTTCTCCACAGAATTTATAGGTGTAATTAGCTGTAAAGGTACCAAATTGCTTTGCGAAGACCAAATAGGAAAAACTATCTATTTCACTGTGTTTTGTTCTAAGTCGTTGAGGTGGTTTGAGTCGTGTGCAAAGAAAAAAGCGCAGCTGGCGCCGCGCTTTTGATTAAGCTGCTTTGATAACTTTGGCCGGAACACTCGACATCATTGCTGTCTTCTCAACCAATGTCATTGCTGGCGCAACTTGCTTTGCCTTTGGTGCAGTAGTAAAGCCACTGCGGCGGCGCATTGCACTAGTATTAGTGTGTGCGAACCTGACTGTTGTTGGGCGCATTAATTTACCTAACTGTCAGGCATATCCATTGCCGATGTAATGGCCTGAATCATTATGAGCTAGGCTCCAACAAGATTGAAGAATCACTCTTCTGGCTCTCGCCAATCCAGTTAATGAATCAGGAATACCGATATGCATGCATATCACGTATAAGATTAGCATCCTTGTAATAATTGGTCGATAGTTGAGCAATTGAATTGTTTAGATTTTGTCATTTTGTCGCGATGATCGAGGCAATTTTTGTTTGATCCCTCGATCAGCAGTAGTAGTATGAGATCTCGACGAAGGAGGTGCCTATGTCATTTTTGAAGAAGACACTTGCCAGTTTTGGGATTGGGAGCGCTAAGGTTGACTCAATCCTAAATCAAGACGTGCTATATCCTGGTCAAAGTGTGGATGTGTCTATCCATGTTTATGGTGGTGCTACTGAACAAGCGATCGACAACATCGATTTAAAACTGTGTTGCCGCTATATCGCGGAAGCTCCTGATGATCGTGGTGCGCGAGAAGGACACAGCATGCGCCGAGTACCTCAGACTCATGTGCTTGCTAAGTGGAGCCTCCCTTATGCGTTTACCATCCATTCCGGCGAAGAGCGTACCTTCGATGTTCAGCTCGATGTGCCTTGGAATACGCCTGTCACCATTGGTGACGCCAAAGTGTGGCTCGAAACCGGCTTGGACGTTGCCGCTGCTTTAGACCCGACCGATAAAGACATCCTCACCGTTCGACCTGATCCACTAATGGATGCGGTGTTATCCGCATTTGAAGCGCAAGGTTTGCGTATTCGCCAAGTGGAGTGTGAGGAAGTGAAAGGGTTCGACCTGCCATTTGTGCAAGAATTTGAGATGGTGCCGACTGACGGGCCATACCATGGCGTGTGGCGTGAGTTAGAATTTGTCGCTCATCGTAGCGAGCAAGAACTCAAATTATGGTTTGAAGTTGACCGCACACGCAAGGGCGAGGGTGGCATGCTCGCAAGCTTACTGGGTAGCGGAAAACTCAAACGAGAGTTGACCATTCCAGCCACGACTAAACTTGATCAAGTGGGCGAACTTGTACTTAATTATCTCGATCAAACCACGGCCGTTCATGAGTCTTAATTTAAGCTTACACGTGTAAGCCTAATGTGCCATACTAGAGCAAATTTCAAACTCTAGTATAGGCGCATTGATGTCTGAACTGCAGAAACCTCAATACAGTCAACGCGAAGAACTGGCTAATACCATCACTCATGGCATTGGGATGATTTTTGGTATTGTTGGCCTGATACTGCTGCTAATCAAAGCCATAGACCAGCAAGCTGATACGCTGACGCTGGCCAGTATGGCTGTCTACGGTGCGAGTATTATCGTGCTATTTTTGGCTTCGACGCTGTATCACGCAATTCCGCACCCCAACGCTAAACGATGGCTAAAAACCTTCGATCACTGTGCCATTTATCTGCTCATTGCTGGCAGTTACACGCCTTTTTTGTTGGTGAGTTTACGTACGCCGCTCGCGTTTGGTTTGATGATTGTTATCTGGACCATCGCTCTACTCGGCATCATAATGAAAGTCGCGTTTGTTTACCGATTTAAAAAGCTTTCCTTAATGACGTATTTGGTCATGGGCTGGCTGTCGTTGATTGTGATTTATCAGTTGGCGATCAACTTGGATATTGGCGGACTGACATTACTCGCAGCTGGTGGGATAGTGTATTCACTGGGGGTGATTTTCTACGTTGCGAAGCGTATCCCATTCAATCATGCGATTTGGCACGGCTTCGTTTTAGCGGGTTGTGTGTGTCACTTCTTCGCAATTTATTATTTTGTCGAGCCTATCTAACGGATAGATATGAGCTCGACAAAACATGTGTTATCACATTAACGAGTTTTCACTTCTAACACTTTGGCTGAAAACTGGTATTGCTGAGACTGCGGCACTGCCAGTTTGATGCTTTTACCCTGTTCTGCTTGTTTTGGTCGCAGGTAAGTATCCGCCATTCGCTTGATGGATTGCCAAACTGTGACTTTTTCTTTCGCCAGTTGCTGGCCAGACATATCAAATACCTGAACTTCCACTTCAACTTGAATCACCGATTGTGAGCTTTGATTGGTAATGGACGTTGGCAGTACGAGCTCACCATCTTGATAGCTCGCGGAGTCAATCAGTACGTCGACACCAGAGTCAGACAGCTGCATGGTTGGCTTTTTGGCGTTTACTACCACGGTAGTGCCAACAGTTTTCGTCACTACTGGAATTGTCGCAATTGCGGGAGCTGCGATCGTTTCAACCGCACCTGTTGTCGCTTGCGTCTCTGTTGCTTGCTGCGCAGGTTTTTTCATGACGTATTCCCAAGTAAAGTCATCGTTTAACTTCACTTCTCGACCATCGGCTAAAGTGATGACTTCAGCGGCGTAGGCGGATGAGGCGGCAAGTAGGGTCGCCAGAGTGATCCATGTTTTCATTGTTATACCTTTTATTTGTGTCTGCTTAACGGCGCCAAAACGCAGGGAAGAACAGTACAAGAATAGTCAGAATTTCCAAGCGGCCCATCAACATGCCAAAGCTCAGAAGCCACTTGGCGGTATCTGGCAGAGGCGCGAAGTTACCCGTCGGTCCAATCACGCTTCCCATACCCGGGCCGACGTTGGCTACCGCAGTAATGGCACCAGAGATGCTAGTGATGGGGTCTAAACCCAGCGCACTCAAGCAACCCGCGATGAAGATTATGGTGATAAAGAACATCAAGCCAAACGCGACCACCGAGCGAACAATGTCATCATTCACTGGGCGTTGGTTGTAGCGCTGTACAAACACACCTGAAGGGTGAATCAATTTCATCATCTGTTTGTTCAGCAGTGTCATTGCGATTTGGAAACGGAAGATTTTGATCCCACCAGACGTTGACCCCGAACATGCGCCCGCCATCATTAAGAAGGCAAAAAGAGTTGTGGGTAATGCGCCCCACGCGGTGAAGTCCTCTAAGCCAAAGCCGGTTGTGGTGACGACAGAGACGATATTAAACATCGACACTCGTAGCGCATCCAAAATGGTGTATCCGTCTCGAATCACTAACCAGGCTGAAATCACTAAGCTTGAGAACACGAACAGGTACGCGAATCCTCGAACTTGAGCGTCGTTAACTAACACATCAATACGGCGTTTACGTAACGCGGCGATGAAGAGCAAAAATGGCAAGCCACCTAAGAACATAAAGGTAGTGGCCACCCAGTGTGCGCCATTAGAGAAGTGGTTCATCGACCCGTCGGATGTAGAGTATCCGCCCGTTGATAGCGTGGTAAAGGCGTGATTGATCGCTTCAAACAGGTTCATGCCGGTGACCAAGTAGCCCACAATGCATAAGCCAGTAAGCATCAAATAAACCGCTACGATGTTTTTGGCGACCGTTTTTGCTCTCGGGCTACTTTTATCCGACCAATCGGATGATTCGGTTTGGAATAGCTTCATACCACCGACATTGAGCATAGGTAGCACCGCCACCGCCATTACGATAAAACCAATCCCCCCAAGCCACTGCAAAATAGAGCGCCACAGCAAGATGCTCGGCGCCATGTTGTCTAGGCCACTGAGCACCGTTGAGCCCGTCGTGGTGATACCCGACATCGTTTCGAAGTAGGCGTCGGTGAAGCTGATGTGGTTGATGAACACAAACGGCAAGGCGGCAAACGCACTCGCGATGGTCCAAACCAAACTGGTGATGAGGAACATATCGCGTACGCTGAGTTTGAACTTAGCGGTTCGACCGATCGTCAAACAAATGAAAGCGGCAAGGTGCGTGATCACAACGGCTTGGGCGAAATCGAGGAATCCCCCCGTACCGGTAAAGAAAGCGACCAAAGTCGGCACGTACATAAACAGGGCCAGTTTGGATAAAACCAGCCCGATAACAAACAGTACGGGACGTAAGTTGACCATAGGAAAATCCTAGAGGAAGAATGGACTCGGCTGGAATAGCGCTTCGACGTCTGATACGTATTTTTTGTTGACCAGGAACATCACCACATGGTCATCCTGCTCGATGACCGTACGGTCGTGGGCAATAAGGACTTCTTCGCCACGAACGATAGCACCAATGGTGGTCCCAGGTGGGAGTTTGATGTCGCCAATCGCGCGCCCAACCACTTTCGATGTACTTTCATCACCGTGAGCGACGGCTTCAATGGCTTCTGCAGCGCCGCGGCGAAGTGAGGATACGTTCACGATGTCGGCACGACGAACGTGTGTCAGCAAGGCTGAAATAGTGGCTTGTTGTGGTGAGATGGCCACATCAATTACGCCGCCTTGTACCAGTTCTACATAAGCGCCACGTTGGATCAGCACCATTACTTTTTTCGCACCCATGCGTTTTGCCAACATCGCAGACATGATGTTGGTTTCATCTTCGTTGGTCAGCGCGATGAAGACGTCGACTTGGTCGATGTTCTCTTCCGAGAGAAGCTCTTGGTCTGCCGCGTCGCCGCAGAACACGATGGTGTTTTCTAGCTCTTCTGACAGTTTTTCTGCACGTTGGTAGTTACGTTCAATCAGCTTCACGCTGTAGTTTTGTTCTAAGCGCTTTGCGAGACTGGCACCAATGTTACCCCCGCCAACAATCATGATACGGCGGTACGGTTTTTCTAGGCGCTGAAGTTCACTCATCACTGAGCGAATATGATTACTTGCTGCAACGAAGAACACTTCATCGTCGGCTTCAATGATGGTAGTGCCTTGCGGGCGAATCGGACGGCCTTGACGGAAAATCGCTGCCACACGGGTATCGATGTGTGGCATGTGCTCACGCAAAGCAGACAGCGCGTTACCCACCAACGGTCCACCGTAGTAGGCTTTTACCGCCACTAGGCTGACTTTCTGTTCAGCAAAGCTCACCACTTGCAGCGCGCCCGGGTATTGGATCAGACGTTCGATGTAGCTCGTAACGAGTTCTTCTGGGGCGATAAGGTGATCGACAGGAATGGCGCCAGATTTAAACAGGGCTTCTTTTTCTGCCAAGTATTCTGGAGAGCGAATACGTGCAACGCGGTTTGGGGTGTTGAATAGAGTGAACGCGACCTGACAGGCGGCCATGTTGGTTTCATCAGTGTTGGTTACTGCGACGAGCATATCGGCGTCTTGCGCACCAGCTTCGTGCAGCACGTCTGGGTGGCTCGCATGGCCATTGACCACACGCAGGTCGTATTTGTCCTGCAATTCACGCAGTCGATCGGCATTGTTATCGACGATGGTGATGTCGTTGTTTTCACCCACTAGGTTTTCTGCCAGTGTGCCGCCAACCTGACCTGCACCAAGAATAATGATCTTCATACTCTTTTCTCGTTATCTGAAAAAGGCGATTGAAATCACTCCAATCGCCCTATTTAGCATGCTGTTACGCGTGTGTTTTAGTTAGCACTGCGTAGTAGAAACCATCCATGTCTTCTTCGCCTGGTAGAATTTGACGACCAGGCTGGTCGGGATCAGAATCCAGCAGTTGCGCATCCGCGGTACGTGCTAAAAACGCTTTTACTTGCTCCACGTTTTCTTGCGGTGTGATTGAACAAGTCGCGTAAACCATTGTGCCGCCGGGTTTCAGTTGCGTCCACATGGCATCAAAAATTTCACTTTGTAGCTCTGCTAATGCGGCGATGTCGTCTGCACGACGTAGCCATTTGATGTCTGGGTGACGACGAATCACGCCAGTCGCAGAACATGGGGCATCCAGCAAAATGCGATCAAATTGCTCGCCTTGCCACCATTCTTGTGGATTACGCGCATCACCGCAAACCACTTTTGCCTGAAGGTTGAGACGCTTCAGGTTTTCATGCACACGTTTCAAGCGTGTGTCGTCGCAGTCAATCGCGACCACTTCACTGCCCGACGTGCGCTCTAGAATGTGCGCCGTCTTGCCACCTGGCGCAGCACAGCAATCTAAAATCAGTTCGCCGTCTTGTGGTTTTAGGTAGTTGATCGAAAGCTGCGCTGCCGCATCTTGTACCGAAACCCAACCTTTATCAAAACCAGGTAGCTTCATCACATCACATGGCGCGGCCAATTTTATGGCGTCCATTGCTTCTGTGTGTGGCGTGCTATCAATGTTTTCATTTTTGAGTAGCGCAAGGTATTCATCACGAGTGTGGTGCTGATGGTTCACACGCAGCCACATTGGTGCTTTTTGGTTGTTCGCTTCAACAATGCTGTCCCATTGCTGTGGGTAGGCCTCTTGCAGCAGTTTTAGTAACCAGCTTGGGTGACCGTACTTGCCAGCGTTGTTGCTGACGGCCATTTGGTCGAGTTCTTCTTGGTTGCGCTGGTAGTTACGCAATACAGCGTTAATCAAACCACGCAGACGAGGGCCTTTCAGCTCTTTAGTGCCTTCAACCGTTTCTCCGACTGCTGCGTGCGCAGGAATACGCATGAAGCTCAGTTGGTAAATACCAACCAGAATTAGGTGATGGAATACACGTTGTTTGCCTTTGAGCGGCTTATCCATCAACTGGTTTGCGATCATTTCTAGGCGAGGTAGGTAACGTAGCGCACCGTAACAGATCTCTTGTAGCAGAGCGTGGTCACGAGGTCGTACCGTTTGTTGAGCCGCTGGAAGAGCGCTTGAAAGTGAGTGGCCCTTGTCGACGACAAGATACAGGACGTTAGCAGCCGCAGCGCGAACATTCATGATGAGTACCTTAAAGTAAAGGAGGGCATCTCTGCCCTCTAAAAGTTCGTATTATTGGGGATGATAACCCCTAGTATGGCTTAAACCAGCAGAGTGCCGACTTCAAACCAAGCTGCACGTGAGTTTAGAATATCCTGAACTGACATGGCTTTTTTGCCAGGAACTTGCAGTTGCTCTAGCACCAGTACACCGTTGCCTGTCGCAACATAAATACCGGTTTTATCTGCTTGCACGATGGTGCCCGCTGGCTTGTCACTGGTTTGCTCTGCCACACGGCTTTGCCATACTTTGATGCTGTTTTCTGCCGCCTCAAAGTGGCTCATTGGCCATGGGTTAAATGCACGAACGCAGCGCTCAATGTGCGCCGCATCGTCGTTCCAGTTGATGCGTGCTTCTTCTTTGCTGAGTTTTTTCGCATAGTTCGCTAGCTCATCATCTTGCTTCACTGGCACTGCTTTACCCGCAGCAATGTCTGCTAGGCAGTCAATCAGGGCTTCTGGACCAAGCTCCGCCAATTTTTCGTACATTGAAGCGCTGGTATCTGTCGCTTCGATTGGCAGAGTTGCAATCTTCAGCATATCACCAGTGTCGAGACCGATGTCCATCTGCATGATGGTCACGCCAGTTTCTGCATCGCCCGCCCAAATAGAGCGTTGGATTGGAGCCGCACCACGCCAACGAGGTAGGATAGAACCATGTACGTTGATACAACCCAGTTTAGGGGTATCAAGAACCGCTTGTGGCAGTAGCATACCGTATGCCACGACAACCATGAGATCGGCGTTCAGATCGGCAAGTTCTTGTTTCGCTTCGTCGGACTTAAAGCTTTCAGGTTGGTAAACCGGGATGTTGTGTTCCAGCGCCAGTTGTTTTACCGGTGGCGCAGCCAATTTCTTGCCACGACCCGCTGGACGATCTGGGTTTGTGTAAACCGCGATGACTTCATGCTCCGAAGACAACAACGCCGCCAAGTGACGGGCGGCGAAATCCGGAGTACCTGCAAAGACAATACGTAAAGACTGACTCAAGGTAGGCTTCCTTCTAATTGGTATGGTTCGAGATTAAGCGTTTTGCTGCTTCTCGTTAAAGCGTTTGATTTTCGCTAGCTTGTCCTGAATGCGTTTGCGTTTCAGTGGCGATAGGTAATCCACGAATAGCTTACCTTGTAGGTGATCAAGCTCGTGTTGAACACAAATTGCTAGCAGGTCGTCGGCTTCAAAGGTGAACTCTTTGCCATCACGATCCAGTGCTTTAACGGTAACTTCTGCAGCGCGAGGCACAAGTGCGCGTGCACCTGGTACCGACAGACAGCCTTCTTCGATGCCATCTTCGCCACGCTTTTCCAGAATCTCAGGGTTGATTAGCACCATCGGCTCATCGCGAGTTTCTGAAATATCAATCACTACGATACGTTTGTGGATATCAACCTGCGTTGCAGCAAGGCCAATACCTTCTTCGTCGTACATGGTTTCAATCATGTCATCGACGATTTTTTGAATCTCAGGCGTCACCGCTTCAACAGGCTTTGCGACTGTGCGCAGGCGATCATCCGGGAATGTTAATACTTGTAATACAGACATATTCACTCGAAATATTGAACTGTGCCGAAACAGCACAAACCTTGTTGGCTCAATTCTAGACATTTTATAGCCTAAATGACAGCATCCTTGCACCAATTTCCATTCTGGTTCCTGCTTAACAGACCAAGGACGAGGGTCATGAATCGAATTTTCCGCAACGTTGCCAGTGTTACGTTGCCGTTACTTTTCTCTTTCAACGCTGTAGCAAGTGTGGATGCGAAACCACTGACTGTTAAAGATGATGCGCCACAAACATATGTAGTCGTGAAGGGCGATACACTATGGGATATTTCGGCCATGTACTTGGATAGCCCGTGGTTGTGGCCTCGTTTATGGCAAGTAAACCCGGAAATCGACAACCCTCATTTAATTTATCCCGGAGACAAGCTGTCTTTGGTGTGGATTAACGGTCAGCCCGTGTTGAGCCTAAAACCGGTTAAGAAGCTGAGCCCGAAAGCTCGCATCACAGAAAAGAAAGCCGTACCAACGGTCGCGGAAGGTTTGGTGATGCCGTACCTCAAATCGGATCGGTTGCTGGATCAAGATGCGTTGAACAATGCTGCAAAAGTGATGGGCAGCAGCAAAGGCAGTAAGTATCTGACGGCAGAAGATGTGCTGTACATCGATGGCAAGCAGACCGCTACAGGCTGGGCTATTTACCGACCGGTAGAAACCTTTTCGCGTGACGATGTGTCCGAAGAGATCACTGCGCTGCGTTTGATTGCCAAAGGCGAACTCATTGAGGCTTCGAGTGATTATTCAGGTTTGAAGCTTACATCGCAGATGCAAGAAATTCTACGTAACGATATCGCGTTGCCAAATCAATCGGTTGAGAATACTGACTTCACGACTACGTTCTACCCGCTGCCGTCGCCACAAGGCAGTTCGGCAAAGTTGCTAGGTAATATCGAAGGTATTCGCTTTAGTTCAACTAACCAAGTCGTGGTGATTGATAAAGGCACGTCAGACAATCTGAAGCAAGGCAGTGTGTTTGATTTAAAAGAAGACGCGCACCCAGTTTACAAAGACGGCGATGAGTTCAAGAAAGAGTTTGGCGTGCTTGATAAGAAAATTACTTTGCCTCAAAGCAAAGTTGGTGAGTTGCTGGTCATTCGTCCTTATGAGTACTTTAGCTTGGCACTGATCACTAACAGTACTAAACCCATTAACCAAGATATTTCGGTGGTGTCACCGTTGGCGGACGAATTAACCATCGATGAATCGACGAAATAACGATGATCTCGCTGCCTGGTTAAAACTGAGTTGTTTACCAGGCATTGGCGGCGTCAAAATGAATAAGCTACTGGCAAGAGACACGCCACGTAACATCGTAAACTTCTCTCCTGAACAGCTACAACAACTTGGGTTAACAACTAAGCAAATTCAAGCTTGGGCTTCAACAGATAAAGATGTCGATGCTTGTTTAAGCTGGCTTGAGGCTTCTACAAATCATCATATCCTGACACTGACTGACCCGCGTTATCCACCTCAACTCAAACAAATCGTTGCACCGCCACCTCTACTTTTTGTTCAAGGAAACCCTACTTGTCTCTCTCAGCCACAAATCGCGATGGTTGGCAGTCGAAATGCGAGTATTGATGGATTACAGCATGCACGTCAGTTTGCTGCAGAGTTTGTTCAGCACGATTTTATTGTCACCAGTGGTCTCGCTTTAGGCATTGATGGTCATGCGCATGATGGTGCGTTGCAAGCGGGTGGTAAGACGATTGCGGTGCTGGGATCTGGCTTAGAAAATATTTATCCGGCACGTCATCGTGGTTTAGCGCAACGTGTTATTGAACATGGGGCTTTGGTGTCTGAGTTTCGCCCCAACGCCAAGCCGCGCCCGGAAAACTTCCCGCGTCGAAATCGCATTATTAGCGGATTATCGCTAGGTGTGTTAGTTGTGGAAGCGGCGGAAAGGAGTGGCTCGTTAATTACTGCTCGTTACGCGCTTGAGCAAGGTCGAGAAGTGTTTGCGCTGCCAGCTTCGATAAATGCCCCTAATGCCAGCGGTGGCAACCAGTTGATACGTCATGGTGCTTGCCTCGTAGAAAAGACGAAAGATGTCTTAGATGAAATACAGTCTTTGCTTGATTGGTCTATTAATCAGAGTACCGATTTATTTTCTACGTTAAATGATGAAGAAGAATTGCCATTTCCTCAGCTGTTAGCTAACGTAGGAAGTGAAGCTACACCGGTTGATATTCTTGCAAACAGGACCAATATACCTGTCCAGGAAGTCATGATGCAGCTCTTAGAGTTAGAACTCTCTGGGCATGTCGTTGCGGTTTCAGGTGGCTATATTCGAAAGGGGAGGGGCTAGCTATGATGATGGATATACTGATGTATCTATTCGAAACCTACATCCATAGCGATGCAGAGTTACAGGTCGAACAAGACGAGTTGGAAGAAGAGCTGCTCCGTGCAGGCTTCCAACAAAAAGATATCTACAAAGCCCTTGTCTGGTTAGAAGAGCTTGCCGCATTGCAGCAAAGTGACACCTCTTCTGCAATCTCGACTTGCATGGCTTCGTCATCAACTCGTATCTACACAGAGAAAGAGATGCAGCGTTTAGATTTGGAATGCCGAGGGTTTTTATTGTTTCTCGAGCAAATCAATGTTTTAACCACAGAAACTCGCGAAATGGTGATTGACCGAGTGATGGGGCTAGAAACGAGTGAGTTTGAGCTTGAAGACCTCAAATGGATCATTTTGATGGTGCTGTTTAATGTGCCTGGTAATGAAAACGCTTATACGCTAATGGAAGAGCTGTTGTACACCAAGGAACAAGGGATTCTTCACTAACCCAATCTAGGCAAGTTCGAGTTTAGCTAGCAAGAACGCGAGCTTGTCTTTTGGTGTGTTTTTCACGAAACGGTAAGTATGAGTAGTAAAATCGACAACACCCTTTTCTCTGCCCATGAACACGCATTGGAACACGAGCCGTGTCCTAAATGTGGCAGCGAGTTGACCCTCAAACATGGCAAACACGGTCCCTTTCTTGGCTGTAGCCACTATCCAAGCTGTGATTACATCAAAGCCCTGCACAACAATGATGGACACATCGTCAAAGAGCTTGGCGTTCCTTGTCCAGATTGTGGTAACGAGTTGGTATTACGCCAAGGGCGTTATGGGATGTTTGTTGGTTGCAGTAACTATCCGGCGTGCCATCATATTGAGTCGATTAATCAACCAGAGCCAGAAAAGCAGTCGCAAGAGCACCACGCGTGTCCTGAATGCGGTAAAGGTCATTTAGTTGAACGTAAGACGCGTTTTGGTAAAACTTTCTACGCATGTGATAACTACCCTAAATGTAAATTTGCAGTGAATCTCCCTCCGGTAAAGGGGAGGTGCGAAGAATGTGGTTTTACTCTGTTGGTGGAGAAGAAACTCGCCAGTGGTGTGAAATTGCAATGTGCCAACCGTAAGTGCCAGCACACTCAGCAAGGGTAAATACATCAAAGGAATTAAAAAGGGTCGCATCGTGCGACCCTTTGTGGTTTTTGGGGCTAGATTTTAGAGTTATGCTTGTTTCGCAAACTCGTGCACGGCTGGGAATGCCATTGGATCTAAGGCATCCGCGAGAGCGCACAACCTACGGTGCAATTCTCCTGGGTAGTCACCACATACGTTGATGTGACCCATTTTTCGCCCTTCACGCTTCTCTTTGCCGTACCAATGGATGTGACAACCATCCATGGCGAGAAGCGCTTCTGGCAACGTATCTTCACCAAGAATATTCACCATCGAGGTTTCGCGAATCAGTTTGGTGCTGCCTAACGGCAAGCCGCATACGGCGCGCAGGTGGTTCTCGAACTGACAGGTTTCTGCACCTTGCTGTGTCCAGTGACCGGAGTTGTGCACTCGTGGGGCAATCTCATTCACTAACAGTGTGCCATCGACATCAAAGAATTCGAGCGCCAATACACCAACGTAATCTAGGCTATCTGCGACGGCCGTGAGCATCTGCTTGGCTTGGGCTTGCAGTTCTGGCGCATCAATTGCGGTGGATAAGCTCAGTACGCCATTGATGTGAACGTTTTCTGCTAGAGGGTACACTTCAACGCTGCCATCTTTACCGCGAGCACCTACAAGTGATACTTCGCGGTTAAAAGGAACAAACTCTTCAGCCACAATCGCTTGAGTAGGTGTTGCCGCGATGCACTCTGCCATCTCAGTCCAAATGTCGTCGACTTGAGAAGCGTCTTTTAAGCGCCATTGACCTTTACCATCGTAACCACCCAATGCACTTTTCAGAACCATTGGCATACCAACGTGTTCAATTGCGCGCTCAAAGTCTTCACGAGTTTCAATCACGTAGTATTTCGCGTTGCGCACGCTAGCATCATCAAGCAGTGCTTTTTCAATACGGCGATCACCACCTGCTTTGATGGCTTGCGTACTTGGTAGGAACTTGCCGCTCGCTTCGCAAACCTTGAGCACGTCATGTGGAATATGCTCGAACTCGGCAGTAATCACATCAACTTGCGTAATCGCATTTTCCAAGCCATGGCCAAGTACCTGTTGAGTTAAAGGATGAACGACATCACCGCTGCTGACATCGTAAGCTGAAATTTGAATATTCAATGGCGCACCAGCCAGAGACATCATGCGAGCCAACTGACCCGCACCAAGAACCAGTACATGCATCTGATTAATCCTCAGCTGGATTTGGGTTAGCCAGTACGGTTTCCGTCTGTTCATTGCGGAACGCTTCTACCTTCGCCAGGATGTTTTCGTCATGAGTGCCTAGTATTTGCGCCGCTAGGATACCGGCGTTTGCTGCGCCCGCTTCGCCAATCGCTAACGTACCGACGGCAATGCCTTTTGGCATTTGTACAATAGATAGCAGAGAGTCCATGCCTTTTAGTGCGCGAGACTGAACTGGAACACCGAGTACAGGTATGCTAGTAAATGCAGCTGCCATACCCGGTAGGTGAGCTGCACCACCGGCACCTGCGATGATCACTTTGATGCCGCGTTCTTTCGCGCTGCTAGCGTAATCGGCTAATAGTTGAGGAGTACGGTGAGCTGACACCACCTTTGTTTCGTAAGACACGCCAAATTGATCCAGCATGTCTGCTGCTAGTTTCATGGTTGGCCAATCGGATTTAGAACCCATGATGATACCGACTTTCATCTCAAACTCCTTCAAGCTGCAAAATTAGGTGAGCTGATAAATTTGTGCGCATTATACGGGGATTTTTATCTCAAGCAAACGTTTGCTTCTTGTTGTTGACGCTATTGATACATTTTATAAAAAAATTGCTTTAGTGTCTGAGAATGAATATTTGTACACTTAGTGAAAATAATACAGTCAGACAATCAGGAAGTAATCGGTGGATAACTTTGAACAAGTGCTCAACGCACTACAACAAGGCGAAGTGATTGCCTACCCAACAGAAGGGGTTTTTGGTGTCGGATGCGATCCAGATAACCCAGAAGCAATTCAAAAACTGCTGGAGCTCAAGCAGCGCCCGGTGGAAAAAGGGCTGATTCTGATCGCTGCAAGTTATGAGCAGCTCTTGCCGTATATTGATGAATCTCAGTTGACTGAAGAACAATTACAGACTGTTCATGCTACTTGGCCAGGTCCATACACTTGGATCATGCCAGCGAGCGATAAAGTCTCCAACTGGGTTTCAGGGCAGTTTGATTCAATTGCGGTTCGTGTGACTGATCATCCTTTGGTTCAAAAAATGTGTAATGCATTCGGAAAGCCGTTAACCTCTACCAGCGCGAATCTTTCCGGCTTGCCACCGTGTATGACCACGGAAGAAGTCGAAGAGCAATTGGGTGACAAGCTGGTGGCCATTCTTCGTGGTGAAACCAGCGGTCGTGATAAACCCAGCGAGATTCGTGACGCCAAGACTTCACAAATATTAAGACAGGGCTAACCCTGCTTGCCAGTCATCAACCGGTATCACGTAATAGGTAATAACGTATGTCAGCAATCGATAAGCACGCCGTAAAGCAGTTCCTGATGTCACTTCAGGACTCCATTTGTCAGCAGTTAGAACAAGAAGATGGAGAGGCCGTCTTTGTCGAGGATGCATGGCATCGTGAACCGGGCGAACGTCTTGGTGGCGGTGGGCGCTCACGTGTTATGCGTGATGGCCTTGTTTTCGAGCAAGGTGGGGTGAACTTCTCGCATGTAGAAGGGAAAGAAATGCCAGCATCTGCGACGGCACATCGTCCGGAGCTAGCTGGTCGCCGCTTTGAAGCGATGGGGGTCTCTTTGGTTATCCATCCCAAAAACCCTTACGTCCCAACTTCTCATGCGAATGTACGTTTCTTTATCGCCGAGAAAGAGGGCGAAGAACCAATTTGGTGGTTTGGTGGTGGTTTCGACCTGACTCCTTTCTATCCTTTCGAAGAAGATTGTCAGTCATGGCACGATACAGCTAAGGCCATCTGTGCCCCATTTGGTGAAGAAGTATATGCCGAGCACAAAGCGTGGTGTGATAAGTACTTCTTCTTGCCACATCGAAACGAAACTCGTGGTGTCGGTGGTTTGTTCTTTGATGATTTGAATCACTGGGAGTTCGATAAGTGTTTCGATTACATCAAAGCGGTGGGTGAAGGCTATTGCCAAGCTTACTTGCCGATCGTGTCTCGTCGTAAAGACATCGAATATGGCGAGCGTGAACGTGAATTCCAACTTTACCGTCGTGGTCGTTATGTTGAGTTCAACTTAGTCTACGACCGTGGCACCTTATTTGGTTTACAAAGTGGTGGGCGTACCGAGTCGATTCTGATGTCGATGCCGCCGTTAGCGCGATGGGAGTACCGCTACGAACCAGAAGCAGGGACGCCTGAAGCCGAACTTTACGATCGATACCTGAAACCACGCGAATGGTAAGCACGGAATCTCCTTTTCTATATAGATAGATAGTGATAGGGTCATCTGTAATCAGATGGCCCTGTTTTCTCTATATCTAAGTAAGGAATAAAGGTAAGGACATGACCCCGCAAATCGATCGTTACGCCGTGTTTGGTAACCCTATCGGGCACAGCAAGTCGCCATTTATCCATACACTCTTTGCTCGTCAAACGAATCAGTCCCTTACATACACCGCAGAGTGTGCGCCTGTGGGTGGATTTATCGAGGCGGCGAAAGCATTTTTTGCTGACGGCGGCAAAGGCTGTAACGTGACCTTGCCTTTTAAAGAAGATGCCTATCAATTTGCCAGCCGTTTGACCGAGCGTGCTCAGCTTGCTGGAGCAGTGAATACACTTAAGAAGCTTGATGATGGTGAAATCATTGGTGATAACACTGATGGTGCAGGCTTAGTGCAGGACTTGTTGCAACATCAAGTCGTTTTAGAAGGCGCACGCATCCTGATCATAGGAGCTGGTGGTGCCGCTCGAGGAGTGATTAAACCATTGCTCGATCAAAAACCAACATCTCTAACGATAACTAATCGTACATTTTCTAAAGCCGAAGAATTGGCAGAATTGTTTTCTGCATATGGTCCTGTTACAGCAAAAGAGATGAATACCATTGCTGAAGAGTACGACGTCGTAATCAACTCCACGTCTGCATCATTGAGTGGTGAGTTACCTGCGATCTCTTCCTCGGTGTTCGCCGCCAATAGTACAAGCTACGACATGATGTATGGCAAAGGTGATACCGCATTTAACCAATGGGCTAAGCAACACGGTGCGGCACATGCTTATGATGGTTTAGGTATGTTAGTTGGCCAAGCTGCTGAGAGTTTTATGTTATGGCGCGGTCTTCGTCCTGGAGCTAAACAGATTTTGCGTGAATTAAGAAAGAACCTTGAAGGTCAATAAGCGATGAATCAATCCATCTTATTCCCAGACATGCAATCATGGGATGAAGTGTCACAATCAGTAAACTTTGCGGCGCAACAATCTGGTGCGCTAATAGAATGCTTTGTGACGAAACAAAAGTTAGAAAAGTTATCTGGCTCAGAGTTAGATACAGAGCAGGCCGTGCTCTCTGCTTTTATTGACTACCGATTTGATCTGGAAGAAATAGCAGAAGAGTTAATAGAAGATGAAGCCTTCAACGAAGAAGGCCATATTATCATCGGCTAACAGACCTTTAGTTCAAGTCTTCTACTTCATGTAAGTAGTCGTTTTTGTTTTGAACATAGTTATTGGCAGACTTTTGCAAAAAAGCTCGTTCTGTCTCTGATAGAGGACGAGCTTGTTTAACTGGACTACCGACATAAAGATAACCGCTTTCTAATCTCTTTCCTGGCGGTACTAAACTGCCCGCTCCAATCATCACCTCTGATTCAATAACGACAGCATCTAAAACAATCGCCCCCATACCAACCAATACACGATCGTGTATCTCACAACCGTGCAGCATCACTTTGTGGCCAATCGTAACGTCATTGCCAATTATAAGTGGGTAGCCGTTTGGGTTTTCGGGGTTCTTATGGGTGACATGCAAAACACTACCATCTTGAATATTCGTTCGATCACCAATGTGAATGTGGTTCACATCGCCTCGTGCCGCTACTAATGGCCAAATGCTAGAATCGTCCCCAATACGGATATCTCCGACTAACACTGAGGTTGAGTCAACGTAAACACGCTCACCAAGTTGAGGCTTTATACCTTTGTAGCTTCTAATTGAGCTCATCTTTTCTCCTTATTAGGGGCGAGTACAGGGGACATGGAGGTAGAATAGTAGTGAAAACTCGCCTTTTAGAATAAAAAACACCCAAACGATAAAAAAATCAAAAAAAACGAGAAAAAGGGCTTGCCAATGTGATCGCAATCTCTATAATGCCACCTCGCTGACACGGCAACGCTTCGAAAGAAACGCAAGCCAAGTTAGCAAGCCAAGTTAGCAAGCCAAATTAGCCAAGCGGAAACGCTTGAAGAAAGTTTGAAAAAAGTGATTGACACTAAACTTTAACTCGCTAAAATGGCCGTCCTGTTTTGAGCAAAGCTCAACAGGAAAGCTCTTTAACAATATAGACCTATCAATCTGTGTGGGCACTCGTTGATGATAATCCAATTAGAAATTTCGGTTTCAAATTAGGTTTCAATGATACGAAGTGACCATTGAATCTTCGGATTCAGCACAGTCAATTCAAACATTACTTTATGTAATGTTCAGTATTCATTGAGCCGAACAAAATCTTAAATTGAAGAGTTTGATCATGGCTCAGATTGAACG
>NZ_VHSQ01000012.1:0-99948 GCF_013048515.1 Vibrio sp. 1-2 (7-a) | reverse complement strand
AGACTGGGGCTTTTTTCGTTTTGGTTATCCGACTTCCCTTAACCCCATTTCCATATTGAAATTTTGCATCGAGAGGCAGGCTCCTCTCTCGCGATGCTTTCTAAGCCCTGCCATGACGAGTTGATGCCAGTCTCGAGCTCTAGCTTTGAGTACCAGCACATGCTTACCAAAGATTCCTCTATAACATATTAGAAATATCTAGCTATGAACCTAGTTGTTCGAGGTGTCGCTTTGTTTCTATCTCGAAAACAGAACAACTTTGAATATAAGTTCAGTGTCGCTGAGATCAAGTATGAGGACTCTAAACTTCTGTTAAGGCTTTTTTGAGCAATCTGAGTGCCAGCTCAGACCTTAGTTTGGTGGGGGGCTAGTCCGTTTGGATAGTGATTCGCAATCATCCTCAATGCTTCTTTCTCTATATAAATACAAAGTCGCTCATTGTTAAGTGTTGTGGAAGTTTAGCTGTGGTGTTTACAGGGAGCCTGTATTGCCAAAGGAAGTGATGATGAAAATGCTTAAACTAAAAGACTCCCTCTATGGATACTATCTATCGGCAATAGTTAGTATGTATGAAACCGTAGCGTGACGATTATTCGGATATTTAACTGTATATCAAAGAGTAACAAGCGTTTTGTTCTTGAAGGGGAGTCCGAAGATTAGATATGAAAAAAGCAGCTAGATAGCTGCTTTTTCATCTATTAAGTTACGTGCCTTTAAGAGTCCACTGGCTCCGTATGCTCTGGAGTGGTTATTGCTTGGTTGTTCTCTTCCATTTTCTTCTCTTCATCTTTTGCTTTTTCAATCATTGGGGTGATTGTTGAGCCTTGAATGAGGATAGAGAAAACAACGACGGAGTAGGTCATTACAAGAATAATCTCTTTTACATCGATTAACTTATCTTGAATCACCCAAATACCAGATGGAATGGAAAGTGCCATTGCTAATGCAAGGCCCCCGCGTAAGCCGCCCCATGTCAAAATACGTACTGACCACGGGTTATATTTTCTGTAACGCTTAAAGCCAATGTACGAGAGAAATACGCTTAAATAGCGCGCTGCCAGCACAAGAGGGACTGAGATAGCCATCATGATCCAGTCTTCTTTGTGGAATTCAAATAGCAGCATCGACATACCGATCAGTAGGAATAACACGCCATTCAAGAACTCATCGACGAGCTCCCAAAAGTGGTCAAGGTGGTCTTCACTCTCTTTTGAAAAGCCAATAAAGCGTGTCCAGTTGCCAATCATAATACCAGATACAACCATCGCGAGTGGGCCTGATACATGGATGTATTCAGCAAATGCGTAACCTGCCGTTGGGACACCAATAGTAAGTAATAACTCCATTGAGTGATCATCGGTGGCACTGATTAAGTAGTGGAATAGCAAACCGAGGACGAAACCATAAGTGATACCACCGATAGCTTCTTGGATGAAGAGCAAGGTGACACTACCTACAGTTGGTGCCTCAGTACCAAATGCAATCGTAAATAGAGTGACAAAGATAACCAAACCGAAGCCGTCATTGAAGAGCGACTCTCCTTCAATCTGGGTGGAGATACGTTTGGGAGCATCGAGCTTTTTAACTATAGCCAATACAGCGATTGGGTCAGTTGGCGATATTAGAGCACCAAATAGTAAGCAGTAGACCAAATCAAATTGGATGCCAATTAACTGACAGAATCCGTAGAGCGCCAACCCGATAAAGAAAGTGGAAAATAGGGTGGCTCCGAGAGCCAAAACGGTAATTTCCCATTTTTGATCTTTAAGGTTCGGGAGTTTGATGCCTAATCCACCCGCAAATAGTAAGAAGCCAAGAATACCCTTGAGCAAGAAATCTTCAAAGTTGATCCTTGTGACCGTTTCTGTCGCAATTTCGGTGAGGTGGAACCAGTTGTTTTGACCTGCAATTAAGATTAGAAGTGAAAGCACCATTGAACCTGCGGTAATCGCAATGGTGGTTTGCATCTTTCCTATCTTGCTGTTTACAAAAGCAATTAGCATTGCAGCTGCGGATAGAAAACATAAAGTATGATAGACCGACATAGAGCTCTCTATTTGTAACATTTTATGAATGGGATTCTCGACTGATGCTGCTTAAATAGCAAACATTTTTTCGCGATTATTTTGTAAGTTAAGAAGGAGATAAAATAATCATTAATTCCACGTTTAGACGTCTAGACTCCTGAAGTTTGTGTGATAGGATGGAAAGATAACTAAAGGAATGAGGCTGTACTGTGGGAAGTAACGTAAGACAACAGATTGAAGCTCAATTGAAGCAACGTATTCTTTTGATTGATGGTGGTATGGGAACCATGATTCAGGGATACAAACTTGAAGAGCAAGACTATCGAGGAACGCGCTTTGCGGATTGGCATTGTGATCTAAAAGGTAACAACGACCTGTTGGTTCTAAGTCAGCCTCAACTTATCAAGGAAATTCACGCTGCATATTTAGAAGCGGGTGCAGATATTCTCGAAACCAACACGTTTAACGCAACAACCATTGCGATGGCTGACTACGAGATGGAAAGCCTAAGTGAGGAAATTAACTTTGCTGCTGCCAAGCTTGCACGTGAAGTTGCAGACGAATGGACCGCAAAAACACCCGATAAACCGCGTTATGTCGCAGGGGTTTTAGGGCCGACGAACCGCACTTGTTCTATTTCTCCTGATGTAAATGACCCCGGATATCGAAATGTTTCTTTCGACGAGTTAGTTGAGGCTTACTCTGAATCGACTCGAGCGCTGATTAAAGGTGGTTCTGACCTTATTCTTATCGAGACCATCTTCGATACTCTTAACGCTAAGGCTTGTTCATTTGCTGTTGAAAGTGTGTTTGAAGAGATGGGTATTGAGTTACCTGTGATGATCTCGGGGACTATTACCGATGCTTCTGGTCGGACATTATCCGGTCAAACCACAGAAGCGTTTTACAACTCATTACGTCATGTTAAACCGATTTCGTTTGGTTTGAACTGCGCGCTGGGCCCAGATGAGCTTCGTCCTTATGTTGAAGAGCTCTCACGTATATCAGAATCTTTTGTTTCCGCTCACCCAAATGCTGGGCTTCCGAATGCATTCGGCGAATACGATTTGTCGCCAGAAGATATGGCTAAGCATGTTAAAGAGTGGGCTCAAAGTGGCTTTTTAAACTTAATTGGTGGGTGTTGTGGTACAACTCCTGAGCACATTCGCCAAATGGCACTCGCGGTTGAAAATATCGCCCCTCGTCAATTGCCTGATCTTCCCGTTGCTTGTCGCTTGTCTGGCTTAGAGCCGCTCGCGATTGATAAAGACTCTTTATTTATCAATGTCGGTGAGCGTACTAATGTAACCGGTTCTGCGCGTTTTAAACGCTTGATTAAAGAAGAGCTGTACGATGAAGCGCTCGATGTGGCTCGTCAACAAGTTGAAAATGGCGCTCAAATTATCGATATCAACATGGATGAAGGCATGTTGGATGCACAAGCTTGTATGGTTCGATTTTTAAACCTTTGTGCGTCAGAACCTGAAATCTCAAAAGTACCAATCATGGTCGACTCTTCCAAGTGGGAGGTTATTGAAGCCGGTCTTAAGTGCATCCAAGGCAAAGGCATTGTTAACTCGATCTCTCTCAAAGAAGGTAAAGAGAAATTCGTTGAACAAGCTAAGTTGATTCGCCGTTACGGTGCGGCTGTTATTGTGATGGCGTTTGATGAGATTGGGCAAGCAGATACACGTGAGCGCAAAGTAGAAATTTGTACCAACGCTTACCGAATTCTCGCTGATGAAGTGGGCTTTCCACCAGAAGACATCATCTTTGACCCAAACATTTTTGCCATTGCTACGGGTATCGAGGAGCATAATAACTACGCGGTGGATTTCATTGAAGCCGTTGGCGATATCAAACGTGATTTACCGCACGCGATGATCTCGGGTGGGGTTTCTAACGTCTCGTTCTCTTTTCGAGGGAATAACTATGTGCGTGAAGCGATTCACGCGGTGTTCCTCTATCACTGTTTTAAAAATGGTATGGATATGGGGATCGTGAATGCGGGTCAGTTAGAAATCTACGATAACGTGCCTGAAACGCTGCGTGAGGCTGTGGAAGATGTCGTTCTTAACCGTCGCGATGATGCCACTGAGAGGTTGTTAGATATCGCGGCGGAATACGCAGGCAAAGGGGTAGGTAAAGAGGAGGATGCCTCTGCACTTGAGTGGAGAACTTGGCCTGTTGAAAAGCGTTTAGAACACGCGTTAGTGAAAGGAATAACCGAGTTTATCGTTGATGATACCGAAGAGGCACGTGTCAATGCTTCAAAGCCATTAGAGGTGATTGAAGGCCCACTCATGGATGGGATGAACGTCGTCGGAGACTTGTTTGGTGAAGGTAAAATGTTCCTTCCTCAGGTCGTAAAATCTGCCCGAGTGATGAAGCAAGCGGTAGCGCATCTCGAGCCCTACATCAATGCAGAAAAGCAGGTGGGACAAACAAACGGTAAGATCTTGTTAGCGACGGTAAAAGGTGATGTACATGATATCGGGAAAAATATCGTAGGCGTTGTATTGCAATGCAATAACTACGAAATTATCGATCTTGGTGTCATGGTTCCTTGCGAAAAGATCTTAAAAGTAGCGCAAAAAGAGAACGTCGATATTATTGGTTTGTCAGGGTTGATCACGCCTTCATTAGACGAAATGGTGCATGTTGCAAAAGAGATGGAGCGTCTCGACTTTAACTTACCTCTTCTCATCGGTGGCGCAACAACGTCAAAAGCCCATACAGCAGTTAAGATTGAGCAAAATTACAAGCATCCAGTTGTTTACGTGAATAACGCCTCACGTGCAGTGGGCGTATGTACTTCTCTATTGTCAGATGAACGTCGCCCTGAATTTGTTGAAAAACTTGAAGCTGATTACGAACGAGTACGTGATCAACATCATCGAAAGAAACCGAGAACCAAACCAGTTACATTAGAAGCGGCTCGAGCGAATAAAGTTGCGATCGATTGGGAAGCTTACACCCCTCCAGTGCCTGTTAAGCCTGGTATTCATATCTTCGATGATTTTGATGTGGCTATATTACGTCAATACATCGATTGGACACCATTCTTTATGACTTGGTCACTTGTGGGTAAGTATCCAACAATTTTCCAACATGAAGAAGTCGGTGAAGAAGCAAAACGTTTATTCGAAGATGCCAACGAGTTACTTGACCGAGTTGAGCGAGAAGGCCTGTTAAAAGCGCGTGGAATGTGTGGCTTATTCCCTGCTGCGAGCGTGGGGGACGACATTGAAGTTTATGCTGATGAAACTCGTACCGACGTTGTGAAAGTACTGCGTAACTTGCGTCAACAGACTGAGAAACCAAAAGGGTTCAACTATTGTTTGTCTGACTACATCGCACCTAAAGAGTCGGGTAAACATGATTGGATAGGGGCATTTGCTGTCACTGGTGGTATTGGTGAGCGAGAGCTTGCTGATGAATACAAAGCACAGGGAGATGATTACAACGCAATTATGATTCAAGCGGTGGCGGATCGCCTAGCCGAAGCGTTTGCTGAGTATTTGCATGAGCGTGTCCGTAAAGAAATTTGGGGTTATGCTGCGGATGAAGATTTATCTAACAATGATCTCATTCGTGAAAAATACCAAGGTATTCGCCCTGCGCCGGGTTATCCAGCATGCCCTGAGCATACTGAAAAAGGACCGCTTTGGGAGCTACTTAATGTGGAAGAGAATATTGGCATGACTCTAACCTCCAGCTATGCAATGTATCCGGGCGCGTCAGTCTCTGGTTGGTATTTCTCTCATCCTGACTCACGTTACTTTGCGATCGCACAGATCCAAGAAGATCAGCTAGAGAGCTACGCTGATCGTAAGGGGTGGGATAGGATCGAGGCTGAAAAATGGTTAGGGCCAAACATTAACGGTTAAATTGATGTTTACCTCGTTCAAACGTAACAACTATTGACACAACAAAGGGCTGCAGATACGCAGCCCTTTGTTTTATTGAGTTGAACTTACTTCTCAAACAACTCGGTGTGAAGTTTTTGTATGGCTTGTTTCGATACCGACTCATGGAGCAAGAAGCATAAGTTGTGAGGGCTAGCACCATAACAAATCATGCGTAGGTTAAAGTCTTCTAGCGTGCCAAAAACCTGTTTCGCGTAGCCTTTACTCTCACTCATGTTGTTACCAATGAGAGCAACGAGGCATAGGTCATGTTCAACTTCTACCTTACATAACTCTTCTAACTCTTCTCGTACAGCTTGCGGCAGCTGCGGCGCGCCGCCGGATGTATCGGTTTGATCAAGTGTTAACGATACACTGATTTCAGATGTCGTGATTAAATCGACCGAGATCTTATGCTTTGCAAGGATCTCAAAGACCTTTGCTAAGAAGCCGTATGCGTGGAACATGTTGGCGCTGCGTAGCGTTACCATGGTTTGGTTACAACGCAAAGCTAGCGCACGGAACAACGGTGAGCTTTCGACTTGGTGGCGAATCCAAGTTCCCCCTTTTTCTGGCTCTTTCGATGACCCTACAAATACCGGAATGTCGTGGCGCAATGCGGGTACTAGCGTAGAAGGGTGAAGGATTTTAGCGCCAAAGTTAGCCATTTCTGAAGCTTCACTAAAGCTGATCTCGGGAATTGGTGAGGCTTTTGGCGCAATTCGCGGGTCTGTTGTGTAGATGCCCGGAACATCAGTCCAGATTTCTAACCCTGCCGCTTTGACGCTCTCAGCAATTAAGGCGGCGCTATAATCGCTGCCTCCTCGACCTAGTGTTGTTGTATTACCGGCTTCGTCAGATCCTATGAAGCCTTGAGTAACAACAACGGATTGTTGGCAAAGTGGTATGAGTTTATCTTGCGCAAGCGTCGAAATTGCTTCAATGTTTGGCTCCGCGCGACCAAAGTTGTCATCAGTACGCAGCACATCGCGGATATCAAAGCGCACAGCTTGAATGCCTCGCTCACACATTAACTGAGTTAGAATATGCGTCGACATGAGTTCACCACATGCGACCAAATGATCGGTTAACTTCGCACTAGCTTGGATAGATGCAGCCTCGGCCAGGCTGGTTACGGTATCTAATATGCCATACACCTCGGCAGCAGTTTTCGTGCTGTCTTCGAGCTGAGTTAAAATGGCGTCATGAATGTTGGCCAGATTTTGCAGCAGCTCAGTACGGTGCGTTTGATCCTGAACACCGTTGGCGAGTTCTACCAATAGGTTGGTGACGCCAGAGCAAGCGCTGCTCACGACCAAGCGAGTATTTGGATTGTTTTCGATAATGGTGGCACAACGACTCATTGCCTCAAAGTTGGCAACACTGGTTCCACCGAATTTAGCTACGTTAAATGCGCTCACTGCGTTCTCCCACGACTTCCTAAAAAATTGTACATCCAATGTTTAGTGAGAAAAGGAACAGAGCAAAAAGAGAGGTATTTAGAATGCTATTTGAAAAATTTACCCTCAGAAGCCCTTCATCAGACTGCGCTGATGACAGTTGATGGGATTCAGCCCAATTCAACCGACAAGTCAAACCCTGCAACTTTGACTTACCTCGGCACTACTCCCCCTCAATGATTGGTGTTGGAATTGCGGTTCCACAAATCATCTACCTGGGTAGCGCTCCTCTTCTACATAAAGCTCAAACATTGAACGGTTTTGAGGCCTTAATGTCAATCAATATTTCAACCTTTATGGTGTTTTTTATTAACGATTTTGTGACACTGGTTTGACCTCCATACTTACGGCTAATTGCTGATAGAGGAAAAATCTATTAGGGTGAAGAACCCTACACCTGAGCCATGTTATTGAATAGAACTTTTAGAATGCTCAGGATAAAAGATAATCAAGGAGCTGACATGTCGATCCAAAGCTTTATTCCACCTCACCGTATTTTAATGGGACCTGGTCCTTCTGATATTTATCCTCAAGTGTTACAAGCACTAAGCCGTCCTACTGTAGGTCACCTTGATCCTCTTTTTATCGGTATGATGGATGAGCTCAAGCAGCTATTGAAGTATGCCTTTCAAACTGACAATGAGTTCACTATTGCGGTTTCAGCGCCTGGTAGTGCAGGGATGGAAACCTGCTTTGTAAACTTGATCGAGAAAGGCGACAAAGTGATCGTCTGCCGTAACGGTGTATTTGGTGAACGCATGCGCGAAAATGTCGTCCGTGCTGGTGGTGAAGTTGTTATCGTCGATGATGAATGGGGGACGCCTGTTTCCATTGATAAAGTCGAGCAAGCACTCGAACAGCACCCAGATACAAAAATTCTTGCTTTTGTGCATGCCGAAACTTCAACTGGTGCAGTCAGTGATGCTCAAGCATTGGGCAAGCTGGCGAAGCAGCATAATGCATTATCTATTGTTGATGCGGTGACGTCACTTGGTGGTGTGCCGTTAAAAGTGGATGAATGGCAACTGGATGCGGTTTACTCTGGCAGTCAAAAATGTTTGTCATGTGTACCAGGGCTCTCACCCGTGACGTTTTCTCCTGCCGCGATTGAAAAGATTCAAGCAAGAACAACACCAGTACAGAGTTGGTTCCTCGATCAGAGTTTAGTTTTGGGGTATTGGAGTGGAGAAGGCAAGCGTAGTTACCATCATACGGCGCCAGTTAATAGCTTGTATGCGCTTCATGAAGCTTTATTGATACTGAAAAATGAAGGATTAGAAAACGCTTGGGCTCGTCACCAACTAATGCATGAAAAACTCAAAAATGGCCTACAAAAGTTATGCTTTGAATTTGTTGTGGACGAAGCCCATCGTTTGCCGCAATTAAACGCGATTTACGTGCCTGAAGGAATTGATGAAGCAAAAGTTCGTGCTCACTTGCTAGAAACCTATAACCTAGAAATTGGAGCAGGCCTTGGGGCATTAGCCGGTAAAGCGTGGCGTATTGGCTTAATGGGTTACGGCGCTCGATCTGAAAACGTTGCGCTGTGCTTAAAAGCATTAGAAGAGTCACTCACTGAATAAAACTATACCGCAATGAGATAAAGAAAAGCGAAGGTCATCCCTTCGCTTTTTTGTACTTATTACTCAGCTCTTGAAGTGGGTGCTGGTGAGGCAGAGATTGCTTGAGACGGTGGTTGGTAATTGACGCCACTGAAATCAATCTTAGGGAACAAAAACTGTGCTTCAGCTCTAATTTGCTCCGCTTTACTTGAGTCATCTAAGCCTTGGTAGGCCAAAATCAAATTATTATAAAATGCAGGGCGAGGCTTATCTTTGATGATTTTTAGCGACCAATCGATATAAGGCTGAATCAAGGTTGCGTCTTGTTGGTACAGCCCAAGGTTTAAAAACGTGCTATAGACATCCCAATCAAACCTGTCTTTCCAAACTACAGGGTTACTGACTTGATTCAGAATATCAGGGTTAGTTGGTCTAGTGGTCTCAAACTTCGTCAATACATAGTTCGTATGTAATGCGCTTACCATGTAAAACGTAAACGCAACGGGAAGTACCAAACTAAAGACTCGCAGCAAGCTTTTGGTCACATTACTAAAGCCGACTTGTCGATAACGAGAGACGCGCTGATCTACCCAGTACAGCAGGATAACGAAGATCAACCAATGCACGAGAGAGTGGTAGAAAGGGTATTCCAGTTGTGAGTGCAATACGATAGGTATAAACAAGGCCAGCAACGCAAGACGAGTTCCGCGTTTGGCTTGATAGATTCGATACAGTACCAGTGCCATCGCTAAGAAGATGCCGAGTATTGGCAGTAAGCCACCTTCTACTCCCCAGTACAGCAGCTCGTTATGCGGATGATCCATGGCTGGCAAACCAGCTGGGTAATTCTCATTTAGGGCGTGTTGACGAGCCGTATACAGCATGTACTCAGACTCAAACTTGCCATATCCATAGCCAGTAAAAGGCTTTTCAATCACCATGTCTAATGTTTGCGGAAAAGTATACGCTCGAGGAGACTCCATGTTTACTTTTTCTGCGGCTAACCCACTTCCATCAGGAAAGGCAAGATACATGACAACAATTGAGAGTGCGAGCCCAGTGACAAGCGACGTAACCCAGCGGATAAAGCGCCCTTTGGTTGCAAAGCGATACATGTATGGGATGACCAACAAAACGGCGATGACCGAGGCTAACCAACCAGTGCGTGAAGCCAACGCCACAATCAATGGTAAGGTTAAAACTGGCACGGCATAGAGAAGATAAACATCGCTTAACTTACGGTCGTATTTGTAAGGCTGACGTGCAAGTAAATAGCTGGCAATCACCAATCCTGTCGCAAGAAAACTGGCCATTACATTAGGCTGTTGGAAAATACCATAAGGACGATTGGCCACCGTGTCGTAACCAAACGGATTGCCTGGTTTGAGATACAGATATTGTGTCAGACCAAAAATGGCTTCGATAACAACCGCAAGGACAATGAACCATAACAAGCGTTGGCGATGTTTATTACTGAAATGAAATTGTTGTAAGACAATAAAAAACAGGACACCACACCACAGACCAATGAGCTTGTTGGCTGCCAAACTGCTATTCGCATTTGGGTACAGAAGGGGCACCGTCATGATAAGAGCACTAATGAACAAGCCGATGGTTAATTTTGAGTAACGTAGCGCTCGATTACTCGCGAGTTGGTAGCACCCAATGCCTAATGCAAAGCTAAAAGCAATCCAAGTTGTCGCATTGAAGGAAAGTGAAAGCCCTGAACCGCCGGGGTTGGGCATGAAAAAGTGCATTGCCAACACAAATAGTGTTGCCAAGGCAATGAGAAACTTGCGATTGAGGGGAACCTGTACTTTTTCGGGAGAAAGCTTTGTTCCACTTACATGTATAGTAGCCATAGTTATTGCGTTGTTTTGAATGAAAAAAGACCAGCACTTGCTGGTCTCGGTACTTTACCTGTTTTTTCTACTTCAACATAGGCTTAAGGAAGTGAGCTGTGTGCGAACCCTCGATTTGCGACACATCTTCCGGTGTGCCTTGAGCGATTATCTCGCCGCCACCCTGTCCCCCTTCAGGTCCTAGATCGATAATCCAGTCCGCAGTCTTAATGACATCTAGGTTATGCTCGATCACCACGACAGTATTTCCGTGATCACGAAGTCTGTGCAGCACGGTGAGCAACTGCTGGATATCATGGAAGTGCAGGCCGGTTGTTGGTTCATCCAGAATGTACAAGGTTTTTCCTGTATCGCGCTTGGATAGCTCTCGCGCCAGTTTCACACGCTGTGCTTCACCACCGGAGAGTGTCGTTGCGGCTTGACCTAGGCGAATGTAAGACAAGCCAACATCCATTAGAGTCTGTAGCTTACGTGCTATAGCAGGTACGGGTTCAAAGAACGTTCGGGCGTCTTCGACCGTCATTTCTAGCACTTCATCAATGGTTTTGCCTTTGTAACGTACTTCAAGTGTTTCACGGTTGTAGCGCTTACCTTTACATACATCACATGGCACATAAACATCTGGTAGGAAATGCATTTCAACTTTAATGACACCATCACCCTGACAGGCCTCACAACGACCACCGCGTACGTTAAAGCTAAAACGGCCCGGCTTGTAACCGCGAGAACGCGACTCTTGTGTGCCTGCAAACAGCTCACGGATTGGGGTAAAGATCCCCGTATAAGTAGCAGGGTTGGAGCGAGGTGTACGACCAATTGGGCTTTGATCGATATCGATAACTTTATCGAAGTGCTCTAAACCTCTAATCGACTTATAAGGTGAAGGCTGAGCCGTTGTTGCTCCGTTGAGTTGGGTGTGGGCAATTTTAAAGAAAGTATCATTAATCAGCGTTGATTTACCTGAACCAGATACCCCTGTAATACAGCTGAATAACCCAACAGGAATTGAAAGATTAACGTTCTTAAGGTTATTACCTGTTGCGCCTAAGAGCTCAACCGTTTTTTTCGGATCACGCGGCGTGCGATCTTTCGGTACTGCGATTTCTTTAACGCCACTTAAGTACTGACCTGTCAGAGAATTCTGATTTGCGATTATCTCTTCCATGGTGCCTTCCGCGACAACATGACCACCGTGTACGCCAGCGCCAGGACCGATATCTATGACATGATCCGCACAGCGAATAGCATCTTCATCGTGTTCTACCACGAGTACGGTATTCCCCAAATCGCGCAAATGAGTGAGCGTTTTTAATAAGCGTTCATTATCTCGCTGGTGGAGACCAATCGACGGTTCGTCCAGAACATACATCACACCAACAAGACCCGCACCAATTTGGCTGGCTAAGCGAATACGTTGAGCTTCACCACCAGAGAGCGTTTCGGCGCTGCGAGACAGGTTCAGATAGTTCAGGCCAACGTTAACCAAGAACTGCAGGCGATCGTTGATTTCCTTCATCACTTTTTCAGCGATTTGGGCGCGTTGACCCTCCAGTTTCAAGGAATGGAAGAATTCCAATGCATCAGCAATGCTGAGTTCAACAATCTCAGGTAGTGTCGTATCAGCAATAAACACGTTACGTGCTTCAAGGCGCAGACGAGTACCACCACAGCTTGAACAAGATTTAGTGGAGATGTATTTCGCAAGCTCTTCACGGACAGAGTTGGATTCTGTATCACGATAACGACGTTCGAGGGTATTCAGAATACCTTCGAATGGATGGCGTTTAACACGAATATCGCCACGATCGTTGATGTATTTAAACTCAATCTCAGTGCGGCCAGAGCCCTTTAGAATGACATCTTGCGTTTTCTTTGGCAGAGAATTAAAAGGGGCATGGAGATCGAAACCATAATGATCGGCCAATGAGGTGAGCATTTGGAAGTAGTAGTAGTTCTTTTGATCCCAACCGCGAATCGCACCTTGTGCCAAGCTTAATGAATCATCTTGAATTACTCGGCTTGGATCGAAGTATTGCTGCACACCCAAACCATCACAAGTGCCACACGCACCAGCAGGGTTGTTGAATGAGAAAAGTCGCGGCTCCAACTCTTGCATGCTGTAACCGCATTGTGGACAAGCGAAGTTGGCGGAGAAAATAATCTCTTCACCGTCTCCATCCATTGGCGCGACAACCGCAATTCCGCCTGATAACTCGAGCGTGGTCTCGAAAGATTCCGCTAAGCGCTGTTGCAGATCGGGACGAACTTTAAAGCGGTCTACCACGACTTCAATGGTGTGCTTTTTATGTAGCTCTAGCGTTGGAGGATCTGAAAGATCGCAAGTTTCTCCATCAATACGCGCACGAATAAAGCCCTGAGCCGCCAGGTTCTCAAGCGTTTTAACATGCTCACCTTTACGCTCTTTGACAATAGGGGCCAACAGCATCATTTTGCTGCCTTCTGGCATCTCCAGAACTTTGTCCACCATTTGACTGATGGTTTGTGCGGCAAGAGGGGCATGGTGCGTTGGACAGCGTGGTTCGCCTACACGAGCATACAACAGACGCAAGTAGTCGTAGACTTCGGTAATTGTACCGACGGTTGAACGCGGGTTATGAGAAGTAGACTTCTGTTCAATAGAAATCGCGGGTGATAACCCTTCAATATGGTCGACATCGGGTTTTTCCATCAGAGACAAAAACTGACGAGCGTAGGCAGAGAGAGACTCTACGTAGCGTCGTTGGCCTTCTGCATACAATGTATCGAAAGCGAGAGAGGATTTACCGGAGCCACTTAGTCCAGTAATGACAATCAGTTTATCGCGAGGGATTGTAAGATTAATGTCTTTGAGGTTATGGGTTCGGGCACCGCGAACTTCTATTTTATCCATCGTTTTTGCTCTATGTATAACCAAGTGGGGCAAGTATTACATAGTGTGAGAAATGTGCAAAGAAAATTACTGGATAAAAAAACAGTAAAAATAAAAGCCCAACATAATGCCGGGCTTTAGAAACAATAATTTCGTACTACGACGATGCTTTATACCGCTTTTTGTGTTGCGTGTTTACCTAACTCAGAGGCTTTTTCATCTTTTAGATAAAGGTTTTCAAAACAGTAGTTGGTTGCTTCGATGTAACCTTCAACACTACCACAGTCAAAGCGTTTGCCTTTAAATTTGTAAGCCAAGACACAGCCCGCTTTTGCTTGTTTAAGCAGCGCGTCAGTGATTTGAATTTCACCACCTTTACCTGGCTCTGTGTTTTCAATCAGTTCGAAAATATCAGGGGTCAGAATGTAGCGACCAATGATCGCAAGGTTGCTTGGCGCCGTGCCTTTCTCAGGTTTTTCTACCATGTCGTCTACGCGGTAGATGTCATCTTTGATCATTTCACCAGAGATAACGCCGTATTTGTGAGTCTCATCTTCTGGGACTTCTTGTACGGCAACGATAGAACAACGGAACTGTTTAAATAGCGCCACCATTTGAGCTAGCACGCCTTCTTCTTCGTTGACACAAAGGTCATCAGCAAGAACGACGGCAAATGGTTCGTCACCCACCAGTTCACGCCCGGTCAGAATCGCGTGGCCTAAGCCTTTCATCTCGCGTTGACGGATGTAAGTGAAGTTGGCAGATTCAATGATTTCACGGATATCTACCAATAGCTCTTCTTTATTGGTACCGCTAATCTGGTGTTCCAGTTCGTAGTTCTTATCAAAGTGGTCCATGATAGAGTGTTTGCCACGACCCGTCACAATACACATGCCGTTCATACCAGCTTGAATTGCTTCTTCAACGCCGTATTCAATAAGCGGTTTATTCACGACTGGCATCATCTCTTTTGGCATAGATTTCGTTGCCGGTAAGAAGCGAGTGCCATAGCCTGCGGCAGGGAACAGACATTTTTTAATCATTGGGGGAATATCCTATCTCGTTATTATCAAGAATCTGCGCATAACTTTAACACGAGAGGCGTCAATGAATCATGAATAAAGTAGGAAAAAGTGTGAGACTCAGTGCGGAAAAAAGATGAGCGACTCGTCATTTCAGTCATTAGAGTCGCGGCATCGCATCATGACATTAAGTTTTGATCTGCCCAAGCGATTGCTTGAACGCGATTCTTCACTGATAGCTTTTTGAATATCTGATACAAGTGCGATTTGATGGTGAATTCACTGACAAATAATTCCTCGGCCATTTGGCTGTTCGATGCGCCAGCTTGCAAGCAACGCAGTACTTGCAGCTCGCGAATGGTTAGGTCTACCGTGGCTGGGGCAGTATGAGTATTAATGACGTTACGGTAATAGTGTAAAAGTTGACTGGTTACATTACGCGGCAGCCAGTTCTGACCGTTAACAATGCCTTTTAATCCTTCTCCAATTTGCTCTAGCGTATCTTCGGAATAGAACAGCCCCTTTAATTGACCAAATGAAAGAAGCTCATCCGTGGTCAGCCTTTTAGGGACATTGAACACAACGGTTTCAAAGTTCTTCCATACCAGCGGTAAGTTTTTGATCGATTGAACGAGTGATTTATGTTCACTGAAGTCGATCAGTAGGATTTTATTACGATGCTGTGGCTTAGCTTCCATGAGTGCTTCGGTCGAAATTACCGGGATGCTCATATCAATGTACTTTTCGAGTGCCGCCACCTTTTTTTCCGCATTATCTTCCATACTGATCAGAAATAGCTTTCTTGCGTAAGCCGACTTTCTCACGTGTTCAAATCTCCCAGCGTTCAATAAAGGCCATAAGTTGGCATTAAAGAGAGGTTATAACCATAGCTTTTCTGAATAAATGCGTTCGAATTCAAAGCTTCACGAAACGATGTCTGCAAAGCGAATCAAAAATGCTACATGCGTAAGTTGAAATGCGATTTGGGTTCTACGATTTGGGTTCTAGTAGGTGACTCATTAGATCACAATGGTATTAGACTTTAATCAAAACATTAAAGCGTGCTATTCTAATGCGCTAAAATTTTATATATCCAGAGTGAAACGGAGCACATCATGGCCAGCCGTGGAATTAACAAAGTTATTTTGGTGGGGAATCTAGGTAACGACCCTGAAATTCGTTACATGCCGAACGGCGGTGCAGTAGCAAACATTACTATTGCGACTTCTGATTCATGGCGTGATAAAGCGACTGGCGAACAGCGCGAAAAAACGGAATGGCACCGTGTTGTGTTGTTCGGCAAACTTGCGGAAGTAGCAGGTGAGTACTTGCGTAAAGGTTCTCAAGTATACATTGAAGGCCAACTGCAAACTCGTAAATGGCAAGACCAAAGCGGTCAAGATCGCTACTCAACTGAAGTCGTTGTTCAAGGCTTCAACGGCGTGATGCAAATGCTTGGCGGTCGTGGTCAAGGTGGCGGCGCACCAATGGGCGGTCAACAGCAGCAGCAAGGTGGATGGGGTCAGCCTCAACAACCAGCTCAGCAGCAGTACAATGCGCCTCAGCAACAGCAACAGCAACAACAGCAGGCTCCGCAGCAACCACAGCAGCAGTACAATGAGCCACCAATGGATTTTGACGACGATATCCCGTTCTAAATTCTGCTTATGCTTGAATCGAAAAGGCCGCGAATATCGCGGTCTTTTTTATTGTCGCTATCTAATGATCTCAAAGGCTTATCTCAGCAAGGTTAGGCGTAACAATAAAACTTATCAATGAGTGTGATGTTCTTTATGCTCCAGCCTCTCACTATCAGACGAATCCGATTGTTTGATGAACTCTTATCAAGTATAAATATTTCAATAAGGTATATGATGAATAAAAAAGGAATTTGGTATTCATGAGGTATACCCCAACTCTTAAGTTAAGCACACGGCTGGTGGCTTTTGTCACCATGATCGTCATCTGCGCCATGTTTATCTTGTTTGTCGGTGGCACCCTCTCTTTTAAACGTCTTGGGCAGGAATATCTCACCCATTATTTAGAAGGGATCGTAGAGGTGGTCGACAAGGAGATGGAAGATCCTGACGCTGCTTATTCTATGCAGCGCTGGATGCCGAAAATGTTGCAGGCTTCCAATATTGTCGAAATGACATTGTCGACCAACAATGCGGTTGTTTATCGCTTCAAAGATACTTCTCATCAAATGGAAGCGTCAGTCTTGTTTGAGACAGAATACCAACTGACTCACAATCAAGATTACTCGATTCATTTTAAAGCGATCCCGCCTTACTTAGGTTACAGCTACTCAATGCAGGCGCTTTGGTCGATCACGCTTGCCGTTATCCTGATCATCTTCTGTTTAATGCGCGGTGTTGCGTGGCTTAAGGAGCAATTAGAAGGCTCTGAAATGCTCGAAGAGCGAGGCAGGATGATCCTTGCTGGTCGGGTAGAGCAGTATGCAAAAGGTGACAAAAAAGAATGGCCTTATACTGCCAGTGAAGCGCTCGATGTATTAATTGAAGAGTTACAAGATGCGCGTCAAGAGCGAAGCCGATTTGATACCTTTATTCGAACTCAAACCTTCCTTGATAAGTTAACAGGTACCGCCAATCGAGTGCTGTTTGATAGCAAACTGGAATCGGCGTTGCTAGAAAGTGGGGCTCGCGGTGCCGTGTTGCTGGTGCGCATTCAAGATTGGAAGTTGGTTGAAGAAGAGCAAGATAAGCAAATTACGGATGAGTTTATTGTTGAAGTTGGGAGTTTATTATCCAACTTAGTTCAGCGATATCCTGATGTTGTATTTTCTCGTTATTACGATGCTGATTTTGCGTTATTTCTGCCGCATCAAAGTGCCAAAGATGTGGCTAATTTGGCATCACAATGCATTCGCCAGTTAGAAAAATTAATTCCGCCAGAGCCACTAGACCAAGACAACTGGTGTCATATAGGCATCACTACTTATAAAGAGGGGGAGCGACACAGCCAAATCATCGATGAAGCAGAGACAGCTTTGCGTAGTGCGCAACTACAAAATAACAATAATTGGAGTCGCTTCAAAAAATGGAACCACGATGAAGAAGCTCGCGGAAGTGTGAGGTGGAGAACGTTATTTGACACAGCACTTACACCAGAAAGTGTGATACTCTACGCACAATCCGTGCACCCAATAAGTGACGCGACGCATAAAAAATCATTATATGAAGAGTTAACATGTCGGATTCGCGATCCTGAGAATGGCATTGTTAAAGCGTCTCGGTTTATTTCTGCGATCAGACAGGTTGGTTATGAAGCGCAAATGGATAAGTCAGTTATTAATAAATTCTTAAGAGACTTTAAGGATAATTTTGATAACTCGAAAGAGTATGCGCTCAATTTGAATGTAACGCCTTTTTCTAACCGAGAGTACTTTAAATGGTTTCGTGATGAGCTCTTACAGTTGTCACGTGAACAGAGAAAGTGTCTCAGTTTTGAGTTTGTTGAAGCACAATTTGTAAGACACTTAGACTTTATGCGACCAGTCGCTAAAGTGCTGGCCGGTTTAGGGTGCCACTTAATGGTTGGGCAGGCTGGACGAACCATCGTCAGCACTCACTATTTAAAAGAAGTGGATATTCGTTACCTTAAACTTCATCGCAGTTTAGTAGCCAAAATCGACCAGCGACATGAGAACCAGCTATTTGTCCGCAGCATGCTAGGTGCGGCGGCAAACAGTAAAACTAAAATCATAGCAGTGGGAATTGAGAATCAAAACGAGCTCAACACGTTAATTGAGCTCGGGGTTTATGGTGGGCAAGGGCGCTACTTTTCTGCAGAGCAGCAGTTTCTTCCTCGTCCACAAGCATTGCCAAGTTCTCAATCAGAATCCCAAGTGAAATTGGGAAGACGAAATCGCTGGCGTAAAAAATAAAGATAATAATCATGGATTTCAAAGTACTACTCGACAAGCTCAAACGATCATCTGGTGGTGGTCGTTCCTGCTTTTTGGTTATTCAGCCAGACGCCGTTTATTTATCATCTTCAATAAAAAGTGGCCGCCCATACCAATTTGATATTTCTGAATCCAATTGGGAGAAAGCCGTAGAGCAAGCATTGAGCGTTGCTGCGAGTGCGTATGATTCTCTAACGGTTGTCCTTTCTCATAACTATTATCAGATGTATCAAATCGACAAACCTGTCATGCCGCGCCAAGAATGGCCTGCAGCATTACCGTTTTTGTTGAAAGAACTGATCTCTGAGCGTGCCATTGACATCATTGCCGATGCGGTAGAGCTACCCAATTCAACCAAAGTGCAAGCTTACGTCTTATCACGAAAAATGTTGGATAAGATCGTGTTACTGGCCAGTCGCGCCCAGTTGCCATTAGAAGCTATTCTTCCTGAAGACGACATTTGGGGAGAGACCGCAGGTGAGCTAGGTAACTTCCTATTATTACAACGCAGTGTGCGTGGTCACTTCCGTATTAGCGCTTTTGTCGAAAATACTATCGCGTTCCATCGTTCGATTCGCAGTGTGACGCCACCGTTAACGGGGGTTCCTTCTAGCGAGTTACAGATGGATAGCCTCTCGTTAGAACTGCAACGTTCGATTGATTATCTTTCTTCTCAGTTGCGCCATGTGCAGCTGCATCAATTGAAAGTGTGTTGTGATGAAGAGGATGAGAGTGAGCTTGTTCAGTCTCTGAACTACCGTTTAAGCACTAAAGTTTCTCCGTTATTACCACCAGAACATGAGTTGTCAGGGCACGTTTTAGCAGATGCCGGCGCGGCTTCTAATATTCGACGCGTTAACTTATACCCTGATTACTTAAAGCCGAAAAAAGAGCTCCTGACACTAAAAAATATCGCGTTATCTTGGGGGGTCGCGGCTGCGGCTATTCTACTCTCTTACGGCTATGTGACTTGGCAGAGCAGCGGTTTAGAAGATGAAATTGCTATTGTAAAAAGCAAAGGCGATATCATGAAGTCAGAGCTTGAACGCTATCAAGTCAAGCTACGTAAGCATCAACCCGACAATAATAAGCTGGCAGCTAAAGCCCGCTTAGAGCGTGAAGTCAAGGCGAAGCGAGACTCGCTTAAAGCCGTCGGGAAATACGATGACTCGCAGCGCACGGGTTACTCTGGCGTGATGCAATCATTAGCTAAGCTAGGAAACCAAGAAATTTCTTTGTCCGAAATTCGAATCAATAACCATACCTTAGATCTGAAGGGACTGGCGAAAAAGCCGAGCTCAGTACCAAGTTGGGTTAACCAATTTAAAACTGAGATTAGCTTGGTTGGCCGGACATTTGACGACGTCAAAATTGGCCGAAATGATAAGGATATTGTGACGTTTGAACTAAAAACGCGCGAGGATAAAGAGAAATGAACGAATTCTGGATCTCATTAGAAGAGCGCTTTGGCGAAATGAGCGCGCGTGAAAAAGTGCTTATCGCGCTGTGTGGTTTAGTTGTCGTGATCATGTTGCTTTTTACGCTGGTACTGGAACCAAAGCTTAACGAGATCATCAGTAATGAGAGGCAACTAAGCAATTTAAAGCAAGCCAATCAAAAGATTGAAATCGACACGCTACGTATTCAAGCGCAGCTGAAGAAAGATCCAAACGCTGAGATTGATCGCGCGATATCTAACCTGCTAACAGAAAGTCAGCACCTTTCGATGCAGCTAGCGGAGATCATCGAACACCTTATTACACCTTCGCAAATGGCTGAGCTGCTGGAAAATGTATTAGAGCAGCAAAGTGGCATTCACCTTTTGTCTTTGCAAACTTTGCCATCTGAGCCAATTACGGAAGATAAAGAAGCATCGCAATACTCTGGTTACTACGTGCACCCTGTACGTATGGAGCTGACTGGCGACTACTTTTCTATTGCCAATTATCTAAATAAGTTGGAGAGTCTTCCTGCCAGTTATTATTGGCGCAGCTTTAGTTACAAAGTCGAAGAGTACCCGAAAGCGAAGCTTGTGTTGGAAGTCTACACACTAGGATCTCGAGAGGAGTTTATTGGTGGTTAAAAAACTCATCATCTCATTGCTTGTCATGGCTGCTGCAGGAACCGCTTGGGCGAACCAAGATCCAACGGCACCACTTGGCTGGGAAAAGCCTGCGGTTGAAACGTCAGCGAAACCAAAAGCAAAACAGTACCGACTGCCTACGCTCAACAGTATTGTGTGTAAGCCAAGTACTGCTTGTGTCGCGATTATGGATAACAAGCTTGTTGAAAAAGGCGAGCTATTTAAGGGTTATCGCGTCGCGAGCATTAATAGTGAATTTGTAACTTTAAAGCGTGGTAACCGTCAGTGGGACCTAGAGCTTTTTGGTTTAAACGTAAAAAAATAATAACCAGAGCCTGATCAGATATGCGCAAATTAGTTGTAGGAATAACGATTGCTTCTTTAATGGGATGTTCAATGGGTCATCGTGACCCAGTGGAAGTCAAAGAAGCGCTCAATGAATCTATCAATCAAGCGAACAGCCGCACGTTAGAAGAAATTCCTTCTTCTGTCGAAGCGGACCTGATGCCTAACTTAGACTCGAATGTTGCTTCAGAGCAAGGCACCTCGAAGCGTTTCCGTATTCAAGCGAATGCGGTCGATGCACGAAGCTTTTTTGCCTCGCTAGTCAAAGGCACTGAGTACAGCGTGGCGATTCATCCAGCGGTACAAGGTAATATCACCGTCAACTTGTCAGATGTTACGTTGGATGAAGTCCTGAGCGTTGTACAGAACATGTATGGCTATGATGTGGTGAAGTCTGGCAAAGTTATTCAAATCTACCCTGCTGGTATGCGTACGGTAACCATTCCTGTTGATTACCTCCAGTTCAAACGCTCTGGTCGATCATTGACGAGCATTGTCACGGGCTCAGTGACCTCGGCTGGTACGTCTAATTCTGGCGGTAGCTCAGACAGTTCTGACTCATCCGACTCTGACAATGGAAGTAACAACGGCGATAGCTCGACGACTTCTACGGGCGGTACGCGCATCGAAACCATCACTGAAAGTGACTTCTGGCCGATGCTGCAGCAAGCCGTTGCGAATCTAATTGGTTCAGGCAAAGGACAAAGCGTTGTCGTAACACCTCAAGCAGGAGTGATTACGGTTCGAGCGTTTCCAGATGATATTCGAGAAGTCCGTGAGTTCTTGGGTGTATCGCAGGAGCGCATGCAGCGTCAGGTCATTCTTGAAGCTAAAATTCTAGAAGTGACGTTGAATGATGGCTACCAACAAGGCATCAACTGGTCGAACTTATCGGCGTCAATTGGTAACTCGGGTAGTGTCGTCGTGAACCGCCCTGCGTCGGCATTACCACCGTTGGATGCGATTGGCACGCTATTGGGCGGCCAAACCAACGTGACTATCTCTGATGGCAACTTCAATGCTGTGTTGAGTTTTATGTCTACACAAGGTGACTTGAACGTTCTTTCGAGCCCTCGTATTACCGCTGCCAACAACCAAAAGTCAGTCATCAAAGTGGGTACCGATGAGTACTTTGTCACCGAGCTATCGAGCAATGCAGGCAACGGTGAAAACTCAAATGCCGTTCCAGAAGTGGAATTAACACCATTCTTCTCCGGTATTTCCCTCGATGTGACTCCGCAAATTGATAACAAAGGCAATGTGTTCCTGCATGTTCACCCTGCGGTTATTGAAGTCTCGGAAGAAGTGAAGCAATTGAACTTGGGCGGTGAGTTCCAAAACATCCAATTGCCATTGGCGAAAAGCTCTATTCGTGAATCAGACTCGGTTATTCGTGCTAAAGATGGTGATGTTGTGGTTATCGGCGGTTTGATGAAACAGCAAAATCGTGAGCTTGTTTCTAAAGTCCCGTTCTTGGGCGATGTGCCCGCATTGGGGCATTTGTTCCGCAACGTAAATAACGTGACTGAGAAAACAGAATTGGTCATCTTGCTAAAACCGACCGTAGTTGGTGTGAACTCTTGGCAGAAAGAGCTAGAGCGCTCTCGTGATCTGCTGCAAGAGTGGTTCCCAGATGCGCAATAAGCGCGGGGAAAGGTTCCGTTTTTCAATGAGTTTGTGATTCGAGTATGTACTTGTCACATTTTGGATTTCGAGTTCAGCCTTTTTCGTTAACCCCAAACACAGAAATGTTCTTGGGGTTAGTCCCTCACTATGAGGCGATCCAAACCATTTTAGCCGCTGTGCAAATGGGAGAAGGAGTGATTAAGGTGACGGGAGAAGTTGGCACCGGAAAAACCATGGTGTGTCGTAAGTTAATTGAGCAGATTGAATCTGAAGTCGAGCTGATTTACTTACCCAATCCAGTTTTGAATGGAGAGCAGTTGCAGTTTGCTGTCGCCAGAGAGTTAGGCATCGAGAACGATGACCCGCTACGTATTGTTTCTCTCATTCAAGAACACCTGATTCAAGTGCATTCTGCGGGAAAGAAAACCGTCTTGATCGTCGATGAAGCGCAAGCTCTTTCTCCACAAGCTTTAGAAACATTGCGTCTGTTCGGTAACCTAGAAACGGAACAAGATAAACTCATTCAACTGGTATTATTCGGACAACCTGAGTTGGATGAGCGGTTAGCCAGCCACGAGCTAAGGCAGTTTCGTCAACGTATTACGTTTAGTTGTCAGCTGCGTCCTCTTTCTATCGATGAAGGCGTGGCTTACATCAATAATCGTTTAGACAAGGCAGGCAATGGAGCGCACATTTTTTCTATTGAGCAGAAAAAAGCGATTTGGCGTTCATCCATGGGGATTCCACGTTTGATCAACCAAATTAGCCACAAGTCGTTGCTTGCGGCATTTAATGATCGTTGCACACTATTAAAAAATCATCACGTTTACGCAGCTATGCACGATACGTTTGATGCCCGTAAACCTAAGTTTAAAACACCCGTATTTTGGGGATGGAGTCAACCTTGAGTGCCATCAATAAAGCATTATCAGAACTCGCTGAAAAAACATCACCGTCAGAGCTTACTCGTGCGGACATTCCCAACGTTTCACGCAGTAAACCTTGGCTTTGGCTCGTTGCCGGTTTCTCGTTAAGCCTTGCGGTGGGCGGCTGGGCGGTCTCTCGCGGTCCTATCCCTTCAGGCGAGCTTTCATCTGCTCAAACAGAAACCATGCTATTGTCGTCAGTGAATGCTTCGTCAATCACATCATCAGAGCGTACTCATTCGCCAACGAGTAAAATGACGCCCGAGACAGCCCATGTGGTTTACACGAAGCCAGTGACACAACCGGCAGCTCAACTGCTTCATATGCCAGAGACTGATAGGTTCACGCCAAGAGCGGAGGTAAATACGGTCTCTGAAGATGCAGTGCTACTCGCGCAAGTGGCAACGATGCCAAGCGATGAGCAATCTAATCACGTAACCCGCACAACAGCAGAAAGCAGTTCAATGCGTATTGAGCAGGTTGAGCTTACGCACCGCCAGTTATCTCTTAAAGCGGTTAGCCGAGCGGAAAAAGCACTGGATGCTAACGATATGCAAACGGCGTTGTCGGCTTATGCTGAGGCGTTACGTTATGAGCCAATGAATGCAGACACGCGTCAAAAATTATCGGCGTTGTACTTTGGCAAAGGCGACACGCGTAAAGCGTATGAGATTATCCAAGAAGGCATCAACCTTGACACGAACAACCAAGTACTTCGCTTGGCTTTGTCTAAGTTGCTAGTGAAAGCCAATCAACCTGAAGCCGCGCTGAGTCCGCTTGTGCATTTGCCTCCAATGCCAAGTCGAGATTACTTGGCGATGCGTGCGGCATTGGCACAAAAACACAAGCAGAATGATATTGCGCTTGAGAGTTATCAACTCCTTACTCAGCGTGAGCCGGAAAATGCGCGCTGGTGGCTAGGTTTAGCTATTCAACAAGAGCGCGCGCTGACGTTTACCGCCGCGATCAACTCTTACAACCAAGCTCTGGGTAAAGTTGGCATTTCGAATCAATCGCAAGCGTTTATCCGCGACCGTTTGAGCATCTTGAAACAGCTGGAGAATGCACAATGAAAATTCAGTTGAGAAAACGCTTAGGCGATCTTCTGGTTGAAGAAGGCATCGTCTCTGAAGAACAAATCCAGCAAGCACTAAACGCACAACGTAGTACCGGGCAGAAGCTGGGTGATGCGTTAATTGATCTCGGCTTTATTACTGAGAAGCAAATGTTGGACTTCTTGTCCCAACAACTTGGTTTGCCACTGATCGATCTTGGTCGCGCACCTGTGGATGCGGAAGCGGTACAGATTCTACCTGAGGTACACGCACGTCGCTTACGTGCGATGGTCGTTGCTCGAAATGGGGACACGTTGCGCGTTGCTATGAGTGACCCTGCAGATTTGTTCATCCAAGAGTCACTGATGAATTTGCTAGGTGAATACAACCTTGAGTTCATTGTGGCTTCAGAGCGCCAACTCATTTCAAGCTTTGACCGCTATTATCGCCGCACTAAAGAGATCGCTTCTTTCGCGGAACAGTTGCATGAAGAGCATAAAGACGAGCAAAGCTTCGATTACGGTATTGATGGAACCGACAGTGAGGAAGTTACCGTTGTAAAGCTGGTTAATTCCATGTTTGAAGATGCGGTACAAGTCGGGGCATCGGATATTCATATTGAGCCAGACGATCAGATATTGCGCTTACGTCAGCGTATTGATGGTGTACTGCATGAAACCATCCTGAATGAAGTGAATATCGCATCGGCTTTGGTTCTTCGATTGAAGTTGATGGCGCACCTAGACATCTCTGAGAAGCGCTTGCCACAAGATGGCCGATTCAATATCAAAGTGCGTGGTCAATCAATCGATATTCGTATGTCGACGCTACCAACGCAATACGGGGAGTCCGTGGTAATGCGTCTGCTTAACCAGTCTGCTGGTTTGCGTCCATTAGAAGAGTCAGGTTTGCCGCCAGATTTGCTTGCTCGTTTACGTCGACAGTTGGCTCGTCCGCACGGCATGATCTTGGTGACGGGGCCGACAGGTTCAGGTAAAACCACCACGCTTTACGGCGCATTAAGTGAGCTCAACGAACCTGGGAAAAAGATCATTACAGCAGAGGACCCGGTTGAATATCGCCTGCCTCGCATCACTCAGGTACAGGTAAACAGTAAGATCGATCTGACTTTCTCGCGTGTGCTTCGAACCTTCTTGCGTCAAGACCCAGACATCATTCTTGTTGGTGAGATGCGTGACCAAGAGACGGTAGAAATTGGTCTACGAGCTGCACTAACGGGTCACTTAGTATTGAGCACTCTTCACACCAATGATGCTGTCGACAGTGCGTTACGCATGATCGATATGGGCGCACCGGGTTACTTGGTTGCCAGTGCGGTCAGAGCTGTGGTGGCGCAGCGTCTTGTTCGCCGTGTTTGTCCAGATTGCAAAACAGAAGACCATCTAGACGATTCACGCCAACAGTGGTTAGCTGGGCGTTTTCCAAACCAAGTGGGCACCACTTTTTATAAAGGTGCAGGCTGTCAAAACTGTAACTTGACTGGCTATCGAGGCCGAATCGGTGTGTTTGAAATGCTCGAACTGGAGCAAGAAATGATGGATAAACTGCGCGCCAATGATGCGGTTGGCTTTGCCCAAGCCGCGCGTCGCTCAGAAAACTATAAGCCGCTGCTTGCTTCGGCGATGGAACTGGCGCTGCAAGGCACCGTCAGCTTGGATGAAGTGATGACCCTAGGTGAAGGTGACGCTTCTGGTAAGACTGATCCCATTTTCATATAGGTAAGTGAATGCCAACTTTTCGTTATCAAGGCCGCACGCTAGACGGCTCATCCACTAACGGCAAAATCGAGGCAGTGAACTCAGAAGCTGCAGCGGAAGCGTTGATGAACAAAGGGATCATCCCGCTCAATGTGCGGTTAGAGAAAGAGTCGGCAAAAAGCCAAATGAGCTTGTCTAAGCTATTTGTGCCAGCCATTCCATTGGAAGTGATCATTCTTTTCTCTCGCCAGTTGTTTAGCTTAACTAAAGCGGGCGTACCGTTGCTGCGTTCTATGCGTGGCCTGCTGCAAAATTGTGAAAACAAACAGCTCAAAGAGGCACTGGAAGATGTCGTTTCTGAACTGAGTAATGGCCGAGGTTTGTCTTCTGCGATGCAGCAACACAGCAAAGTATTCAGCCCACTGTTCGTTTCTATGATCAACGTAGGTGAGAATACGGGTCGACTCGATCAAGCACTATTGCAACTGGCGAATTACTACGAGCAGGAACTCGAGACTCGTAAACGCATCAAAGCGGCGATGCGTTATCCGACGTTTGTCATTATCTTTATCACTATCGCCATGTTTATATTGAATATCTTGGTGATCCCTGAGTTTGCATCGATGTTTACGCGCTTTGGTGTTGAGTTACCACTGCCGACGCGTATTTTGATCGCTACTTCTAATTTCTTTGTTAATTATTGGGTGTTGTTGATTGTGGCAATGATTGGCGCGTTTGCGGTTTTCAGAGCCTGGGTGGCGACGGCTGATGGTCGGGAAAAGTTCGATAAGTTTCGGCTTCGGCTTCCAATTGTGGGCGATATCGTTAATCGCGCGCAGCTTTCCCGTTTTGCCAGAACCTTCTCGTTGATGCTTAAGTCAGGCGTTCCACTTAACCAGTCTTTAGCTTTAGCCGGGGAAGCCCTGGGGAACCGCTTTTTAGAAAATCGAATTCTTGAGATGAAATCCGCGATTGAAGCGGGTAGCACCATCTCAGTGACTGCCATCAACAGTAAAATCTTTACCCCTTTGGTGATTCAGATGATTGCAGTAGGGGAAGAAACCGGTCGTATTGATGAGCTGCTGCTAGAAGTGTCGGATTTTTACGATAGAGAAGTTGATTACGATCTAAAAACACTGACTGCAAGAATAGAACCGCTACTTTTGGTGATTGTCGCAGGCATGGTCATGGTGCTGGCACTGGGTATCTTCCTGCCAATGTGGGGAATGCTAGACATCATCAAAGGCGGCTAATAGGTGGTTGAAAATCAAAGTCGGGCGACGCTAATCGTTTTGGGGGTAATTGCTACCATCATTGCTGTTGGCTTGGCTGCCAAATTACGTCCTGTTACCGAGCAGGCGCAGGTGACTGGAGCGAAGTTGGCGAGAGTTTGGATGCAAGATAGTGTTCAGCGTTATCGTCAAGCTTGGTTAGTACAAGGCGAGCCAAAACATATGCTGATGGATGGTTTTAATCTCACCATGACTGAGGGCGGGCTAGTATCTCCCTTTACTCAACAAGGTGTTTTAGATTGTGGTTATTGGTTAGCAGTGCATTATCCACAACGTAAAATAATGACCAATAAGTTAATAGATATCAGTGGAGCCATCAAAACTGATCATTATGTCTGCCACTATACTTATGAAAATGGTCAGTCGATTGTAGTTATTTCAACAGCTAATCAGCTGAAAATAGACGTCGGAATGTCGGCGGAGTGAATTTTTTGACACCTAATCACTATAATTGGTAATGAAAGTCGGTATAATGCAATCATTACCATAAGTAAGACGCTGTAATAGAGGGTAAACAATAATGTGTTTTTCTCATTGCAGCGTGAACTGAATAATGGCGAATCGTCATTCTGCTCAAGCGGTAGATACAGTATCCACTTCACGGTCAGTTTTAGTGAACGTTGCTGCCCCAAACCGTTTTGACAATATCCAAAATGGTCGCGTGACCTAAACGAAACTTTGCAGTTGTACTGCATGCTTACATAGAGAGAGTAAACAATGAAAAGACAAGGTGGTTTCACCCTTATCGAATTGGTAGTGGTAATTGTAATCCTAGGTATTCTAGCGGTCACTGCAGCACCACGTTTCCTTAACCTACAGGACGATGCTCGTAACTCAGCTCTTGAAGGTCTGAAAGGCGCGATGGCTGGTGCAGCTGGCATTACTTACGGTAAAGCGGCAATTGATGGTAAAGAAGCTCTATCTTCTGCAGCGCTGACAATTAAATCAAAGAACGATCTAGCTATTGCATATGGTTATCCTAAAGCAACTTCTACAGCTTTATCTTTAGTTGTTGAAGGATTGGCAGATGATTGGAAAGTGATCAGTGGTGGCAACGGTACATCAATCACATATGGTTACGATGGCTATACTAAGTGTTACGTAACTTACACTCAAGCTGATGGTGATGACGCTGCTAAAGCTGAAGTTGTTGGTTCATGTAAAGACTAATTCTTTGAAGATAAAGGTCAGCTAGTCTGGCCTTTATCTCTTTGCTTTGATTAATCTCGGAATGTTTCATATGCGTAAATCATCAGGTCTTAGTGCAATAGAGTTTGTCGTTGTGCTGGTTATCTTGGGTGTGTTCGGTTATGTGGTATTACCAAGATTTATCAGCTTTGAACCAGAAACTTACGAAGCAAAGTGGGAGCAAACTAAGCAGACCGCCGAGCACGTTTCTGAAACGCTGAGCAATAAAGAAACTTACGATCGAATTGAAGAAGAAATTGGTCGTTCAAAGGGGCAAAACAACTAGACATTGGTTATTTGTTCATCTGTTCACACTTTGAATCGAAAAGTTATAAATCTATCATTATTCTCATAATTTCATCGTATACTTATCTCGCTTGTTCTAAGCCTAAGGTTGGGTTATGAAAGTTCGCAGCTCTACATTAGGGTTTACATTAATGGAGCTGATCCTAGTGATCGTCCTCCTTTCCATTCTTTCCCTTTTTGCTGCCAGCCGTTTTATGGGTAAAGGCAGTGTGTCTGCATTTGCACTTCAAGAACAAGCAATTTCTGTGATTCGCCAAGTTCAAGTGAATCGTATGCAGTCGAATATCAATATCCCAAACAAGTCTTATCCTGAAAGATGTCTACCCAGTAGCTATAACGTTGGAGAGGACTCTAGCTACACCAACTTTTGTCTATCAATTACGAGCACTTGTATAGGTTCTAGTGCAGCGTGCAATCTAGTTAGTAATGTACGAGATGCTCGAAGCGATGTCGTCGTCGATAACTCAGCTCAGTTTTCTATTATTGATGGTGCCTCTAGTCCCATCGAATTTGATCTGTTGGGTAATCCTCTTAATGTTTCTTCTGCTGGTATTTCTATTCTTATTCAAGATAAAACCGGTCAAAGCCAGTGCCGAGTATTGATTAACCCTCAGGGTTATGTTTCAGAGGGAGCCTGCTCATGAGAAAGCACATTGGTATGACGCTTATTGAGATGATCATTGCCATCATTCTTATGGGGATTGCGATGGTAGCATTTACGTCTTTTTTAGTTCCTCAAATTCATGATTCAGCAATGCCTCATTATCAAATGCGTGCAGCAGCCTTAGGACAGGGTTTTATGTCGCAAATATTGGCGCGTGGCTTTGACCAGTGGAGCGATTTTGATGGTGGGGTTGTTCGTTGTGGGGAACCTAGTCTTAACCCTCATCCAGGTAATCCCTCTAACGGTTGTTCGGCAACATTGGGTGTTGATACAAAATATGGCGAAATTTCCAATAATCCAAGTACTTTTAATGACGTGGATGATTACATTGGTTGTTGGAGTACACCGACGACGGTAGGTCAGTGCCAAGGTGCGAAGCGTGGGAGTATTGTTGATGTATTAGGGAAGAGCGGTGAAGATAAATATCGCAATTTCCGTGTTGAGGTCGGAGTTGCGTACGACAACTTATCTTCGGCAAAAACGACAGGCATCACTAACTATAAAAAAATCACTATTACTATTTTTGCAAGCAACACTCAGCCATTAACACTTACTGCCATAAGAGGGAACTACTGATGAAAGCTCGTGGTTTTACCTTAATGGAAATGATCGTCACCATTGTGATCGGGAGTTTTATCATGCTGGGTATTGCGGGTTATGTTCAGCTTGGTATGAAAGGTTATGTACATACAGTTGACCGACAACGTATGCAAACTCAAGCCCAGTTTGTGTTGGAGAAGATGTCTCGAGAAATTCGCCATGCGGTACCGAATAGTTTTCATGAGCCTGATGACACGACGAAGTGTTTAGAGTTTGTACCTATTGAGTATTCAGGGTTCTACACACTGACAAATAACGATTTAGAATTCTTATTGGGCAATGACGTTACGTTAAACCCAATGCCCGCTGACGCTTGGATGGTTATTAATCCAAGCCGTTACGAAGATCTGCAACCTGCTTCTTCGCAAAGTATAGATATTGGTGGTCTAGCTAAAACTGGTGATGTCTTTGTTGTCAGTGGGGCAGCCGGTACGATTGGTGGCTCTTCTATTTCGAGTCGTCATTATATCTATCAAGATAAGTCTGAAGTACGTTACTGCTTCGAGAACAAGCAAATCACGCGCAATGGAATTACGGTCGCGGACAGTGTAGATACTTCCGCTAGCGATATGCATTACCTCGAGCCAACACTTCAACGTGGCGGTATCGTGCATATCAATTTAGAGTTCACTCAAAATGGGGAGCGTAGTGTTTACCAACAAGACGTACAGGTGCTCAATGTCCCATAAAAAAGCTCAGCAAGGTAATGTCCTGATCGTCGTACTGTTCGTCATTATTGTGATGGGCTATCTAGCCGCATCTTTAATGAAGGTGAGTTGGTCAAACCAAAGCACGTTAACCAGAGAATTCTTAGGAATGAAAGCTTGGTTTATTGCGCAATCTGCCAATGAGTGGGCACTAACTCAGCTTTATCCTTTAAACGACACTACTCCAGATGTGGCCGATTTTTGTGCCAATACGGTAAGTGGTGCTACACCAAATGTTACACAAGGCACTAGTTGTCAATTACGTGCTATGACATGTTCAAACATTGGTACCTTTAATGCAGGTACCTCTGAAGCTGAATCTCTTTTTAGAGTGCAAGCCACAGCAGTTTGTGGTTCCGGGGTTGCACAAGTACAGCGACAACAAGAGATTTGGGTTAGGGAGTAAATAATAATGAAAACGCTAAATGCTTTATTAGCACTCATGCTCATGCTGCCGAGTTTTGTGTATGCTTCACAGTGCTCAGTTAAAGGTCAAAATAGCTTTACAGTTAGCTTTGATGTCGAGGGAGATGATGAATACCAAGCTGTAAAGTTAGAGCAAGGAAGTCATGGGTATGTGCTCTGGTACACGGGTCATAAGAGAAGTAATACCAATAACTATGACTACTTGTTCAATGAGCAGCAGCTGATTGATGATGTTGATTACAACATAAAGATTACTCATGAGGCTGGCTCAAATACGTTGAAGTATTACCGCAAATTTGAAGGTGCGGCGAATTATAAGCTAATAGAAACCCAAACCGTTAATTTGGATAATGGTCAGCATTGGGTTGTTGATGTTGGAGATGATGTCGACAACATTCAGTGTTCTAACACTGTGGATCCCAGTAATCCTGGAGGTCCAATTAACCGTTCACCTGATTTTGAGTTTGGTACGGTTGACAATAGCACCTGTAATATGATTGGCGGTAAGTACACTTGTACTATCGACTTTGAAAATACGTATGACGCAAGCCATCCTAAACCGCTTGTGTTTGTCATGCCGACCATCGATAAAACATTATCTAGCAAGAACCCTCGTAAAACAGAGTATCCATCGAGTATATCTATTGTTCACACGACACATAACTCCGCAACTATCGTGCAGGAGTTCCCTCCGCATCAAAAAGCAGATAGAAATGTCATCTTTTTAGATAAGAATAGTTCTCAGGTACAAAAGGAATTAGCGAAGGTTGATTACTTTGTTATCGAGCCCGGTGTTTTAGAGCTCAATAATGGTGCAAAAATTGTCGCGGGTACTATCAAGACCAACGTTGCTGCATCTCAATATAAAAATAATAAAAAAGGTATCAATGAGCAGAATAATGGCATCACTATTGATTTTGACGACTATGGTTTGACGGGGTTTGATGGGAAACCAGGTGTGTTAGTTCAGCCGCAAACCAAAAACAATGACGGCACTAATAACTGGTTTACTGGGATGGCTAGGGATGCAAATACAGCCTCCTTTAAACTCGCTTTAGAAAAATCAGAAGTTTATAAGAAGAATAACCAAGGTCACGAAACCTTCAATGTTCTTAACGACAATGAGACCGTGGCGTTTGTTGCTGGTGAAGGCTTTGGTTACATCAACGGGCAACGTTTTTGGTTGGGGCAAGGTAAGACTGAATACACGTTAGATCAACAAGATCCGGTAATCGATCCAATCTATGAGGGATGTAAGGTTTACACGCCTTTCCCTGATACTGCAGGGTTTGTTAGCCCACCTGTTTTAGTGGCCAATAAAAACTCCCGACGTGGTAATAACGGTGGTTGGTTGCGCCGTTGTGACATTAAGAAGGACTCTGTTGCATTTATCGTTGAAGAAGACATGCAGAAAGACAGAGAGCGCGGTCACTTGGATGAGGATGTGGGCTGGTTTATGTTTGAGAAAGCAAACACCAACCCAATGTGTAATGGATTTAATAGTCCAGTTCAAACATGGAAGCGACCAGATGGATACATTCCTGTTGATGATAAGGATGGTGAGTTACACCTATATGGCAATCCGTCAATCGTAGGGGCTCCAATTGTCGACGGAAAGCGAGTTCTAGGTTTTTTACCTGACCATATTTATGATCGTACATTGGCATGCTCAGAACAAACTTGTACGAGTGATGAGGGGTTGATGACTGGCCAAGAAGCCTTAGAGAACTTCCCAAATTACTTGGCGGAGAGTCGAACAGTTTTGGCTGGTGATACATTAATCCTTGATGATGATAATCAAACATATGAGAGTTTGTCTGTCGGCGGGACTGTTATTATTAAATCTGGTCGTTATAAGATTGGTAAAATTGACGTTTGGGAAGGCGGAAACGTCATCGTTCAATCGGGGAACTCAGTTACGATTGATACAAGAAGCTTGGCAGTGAATAACCGAGGCTACTTTGGTATCGAGATTACGAGCTGGGCAAATCCGCTGTTGCCAGTACTTGCAGACGCGGAACTTCGAGTTAATGTCCATAATATTACCAAGTCTGGTGATAGAACGTATGTTGACCTCAATGGCGATGCGCAGTTTGTCGGACTATTATACAGCGAAAAGCATGTTGAAATGAGTGGGGATGCGACTGTTTATGGCTCTGTTTCTGCAAGATCTGTTCAACTGACATCTACTGCGAAAATTCAAGCCGCAACGGAGTGTATTGACCCTCCCACAAGCTATGAACTAACCGTTACACCAACAAAACAATATGCCCTGACATGTGGTGAAGATCAGCCTAGTTTTATCATTGAAACGAAAAATGGCATTCAACCGGAAAGTACGGGCGTGACTGTTGGAGTCGGACCAAATGAAAGGGGTTTGTCTGTTCAAGTTGTTGACAACGTCGGGTCTGGTAGCTATCCGCACTTTATTACTAGCAAGAGCTCATCTAATTTAGGAAAGCTTAAGCTATCTGTAATGGTCACTGATAACGACAAAATAGAGTTGAATAAAGACTACAAGTTAACCGTTACTCTCGATAATGATTCATCAAAGACGTTAACGTCAACTTTCAGGTTTGTACCTTATAAATTTGACGTGCAACCGCAATTTGTTATTGCGGGTCAAGACTCTCAGATAGAGACTAAGGTGCTCGCTTGTCAAAAAGATAGTCAAACTGTCGTTAAAAGCTATCAAGGTACACCAATTGTCAAGTGGGATATTGTGATTCCAGCTGCTAGACGTAAGGAAGAAAGTTTATTTACTTATGCGCCTACGTTTTCTGATGGTAGTAAAGGTGTCACTTCTGGCCCGTTTAAAGTCATGGAATCTGGGGTTTATACTGTTACGTTAACTGACACTAAGTTTACTTGTGATCCAAACTACTCTAGTGATTGTCCAATTGCTCCTACAGGTGACGATAGCTCGCAATCTTTGGAAACGGTTCTCACTGGTTCATTTACTGTTCAATCGCGACCTTGGAAAATTGCCGCATGTAATATTGTGGCTAAAAATGGTGGAAAAACTAACCCTGCGACACAAGCTACTGGCGATGGCTTTATTGCCTCTGCTGAAAGCTTTAATGTGACTTACAAACCAGTCGTTCATAGCGACTCACGTGGTAATGCTACCAATGTTTGTGAATACCCTCTGACACAAAACTATTTCTCTGATTCAAATACGGCTGCGCCACTTGATGCTGAGTTTTCTGTCTTGTACCCATCGGGTGGTGATATCGCCAACTTAGACCCAAGTAAAGGTTCAAGTTTAGACTTTAGCTCTGAAGAAGCTAAAGCGGGTAAAACAGTTGAATACGTTTGGGATGAAGTTGGCTCTTTGAACCTTAAAACTAAAGCAACGTATTTGGGAGAGAAATTAGATGAATATGACGTCACCGTTGGTCGTTTCTATCCTAAATACTTCCAAGTCATCACCAGCGATTGGAATTACCCTGGTTCACAAAGTTTTGCTTATATGAATCAGCCTTTTGATGGGGTCGAGTTTAGCGTGGAGGCATTGAATGCTAACAAATCTGCGATTAAGAACTATGCAGACTTTGTTACAAAAGCGGAGTTCAACCTAGACGATATTGACCATTACTCAGATCGATTCGATGCGCCTGATTTTGGAGCAGGAGACTGGAGTAACGAATCTGATAAAAGTATCGGAGATTTCTCAGTCGGTAATAGTGGCCAGTGTATTGGCAGTGCTTGTTGGAACAAAGCTCTTGGTGATAGCTACCCTGATGGGCCATTTAACTCTGTGACTGGTACTGCCAAATCAGAGATAGGTTTGATATATACCAACAATGTTGACCCTGTTGAGTACATTACTGACGAAGATTTCAACTCCCGCTTAGTTAGGCAGCCCGACATCCGTTTTGGTCGTGTTGATCTAGATGATGTAGGTGGTAACCAAGGCACGACATTACATGTGCCACTTCGAGTTGAATATTGGAATGGTAGCCGCTTTATCGCCAACCCTGATGACAATCAAACCGATGTGAAAGGTGTCACTGCCGCTGAAACGCATATCTGGCCAACAGGTACTGATGCTGATCCTAAAGCGGTTACATTAGGAGCTGGTGGTGAAGTGTCTTCTGGTTCTTCTCGTTCTGTAACTGCAACTCAAGCTGAACCATACCGTCAGCAAACGCGCGTTTGGTTAGATCTTGACGACTCTGAAAATGGCTTACCTTGGCTCAAATATGATTGGGACAATGATGGCTCCGAAGAAAACCCATCATCCGTAGTAACCTTTGGTATTCATCGTGGTAACGATCGCGTGATTTACCGTGGTGAGCCAGGGTTAACCGGACAGTAACAACTTAGGTTTTTGGCCTTAAGTTAGGAAACTGCAAGAAATTGAGGCTTTCTGCTCATGTTTGTGTACCAATACCTTGCTGTGACAGCGAGGCATTGGTACATTTAGAGCAATTTTTGTCTTCTATATTTTTGCAGGATGAGCGAAGAGTATGTTTAAGAAACTTCGTGGCATGTTTTCTAACGATCTATCTATCGATTTAGGTACAGCCAACACTCTAATTTACGTAAAAGGGCAAGGAATTGTCCTTGATGAACCTTCTGTAGTTGCTATTCGTCAAGATCGTGTAGGTTCTGCAAAAAGCGTTGCTGCAGTCGGTCACGCAGCAAAACAGATGCTTGGTCGTACACCTGGCAACATTTCCGCTATCCGCCCAATGAAAGACGGCGTAATCGCTGATTTCTACGTAACCGAAAAAATGCTTCAGCACTTTATCAAACAAGTGCATGACAACAGCATCCTAAAGCCAAGCCCACGTGTTCTTGTTTGTGTTCCTTGCGGTTCTACCCAAGTTGAGCGCCGCGCAATTCGTGAATCAGCACTCGGTGCTGGTGCGCGTGAAGTTTACCTAATCGACGAGCCAATGGCGGCAGCAATTGGTGCTGGTCTGCGCGTGTCTGAGCCGACAGGTTCAATGGTGGTTGATATCGGTGGTGGTACAACTGAAGTTGCGGTTATCTCTCTAAACGGTGTGGTTTACTCATCGTCTGTACGTATCGGTGGTGATCGCTTTGATGAAGCCGTGATCAACTACGTACGTCGTAACTACGGCAGCTTAATTGGTGAAGCAACGGCTGAAAAGATCAAACACGAAATCGGCTCTGCTTACCCTGGCGATGAAGTTCAAGAGATTGAAGTTCGCGGTCGTAACCTTGCAGAGGGTGTGCCACGCAGCTTTAGCTTGAACTCAAACGAGATCCTAGAAGCGCTTCAAGAGCCGCTATCTGGCATCGTCTCAGCAGTCATGGTTGCACTAGAGCAGTGTCCACCAGAGCTTGCTTCAGACATTTCTGAAAACGGCATGGTTCTGACTGGTGGTGGCGCGCTACTGAAAGATCTCGATCGTCTATTAATGGAAGAAACCGGTATCCCTGTGGTTATCGCGGAAGATCCACTAACGTGTGTTGCGCGTGGTGGCGGTAAAGCACTAGAAATGATCGACATGCACGGTGGCGATCTGTTCTCTGAAGAATAAAGGTTTAGGTGAAGCTCATGTCGGGCTTCACCTTCATTTCTGCTCTCTCTGTAATTCAAACATGCTCCATACCTAAAAGTATTTATTTAAGTATTTTTAGGTTGCCAAGTAAGGCTCAATAATCATGGAAGCAATCAGGTCAAAAACAAGATGAAACCGATTTTTGGCAGAGGTCCGTCTCTGCAATTACGTCTGTTTTTTGCTGTCATCGTGTCGGCGAGCTTAATGCTGGCTGATAGTCGTCTAGATACGTTTTCCAACGTCCGATACTTATTGAACAGTATGGTTGCGCCCATTCAATACGCAGCCAATTTGCCTCGCAGCATGTTCGATGGCGTATTTGAACGTTTTAATACTCGTCAGGCATTAGTTGAAGGCAATCGCAACTTAAAGCGAGAAGTGCTACGCCTGAAAAGCGAGCTGATCTTGCTCGATCAATATAAAGAAGAAAACCAACGTCTACGCAAATTGTTAGGCTCTTCATTTGTCAGGGATGAAAAGAAAGTCGTAACTGAAGTGATGGCGGTTGATACCTCACCTTATCGTCATCAAGTGGTGATTGATAAAGGACAAATAGACGGTGTGTACGTCGGACAGCCAGTGATCAACGAAAAAGGCATTGTTGGTCAGGTCACGTTTGTCGCAGCGCACAACGCACGTGTTCTGTTGCTAACGGATGCGAAAAATGCGATTCCTGTCCAGGTGATCCGTAACGATATTCGAGTGATCGCGTCGGGCAATGGTGAAATGGATGAAATCCAACTGGAGCACATTCCAACCAGTACTGATATTCAGGTTGGCGATCTATTGGTGACATCCGGCCTAGGTGGGATTTACCCAGAAGGGTACCCAGTCGCGACGGTTACCAATGTGGATCATGATACGCGCCAAGAATTTGCGGCAATCAAGGCTGAGCCAGTTGTAGAGTTTGATCGTTTACGTTACCTACTGCTGATTTGGCCGAATGAAGATCGTCAACACAAAGTGCTGCGATCCAATGTGGATGAAGGGCTAGAGCAAGAAGAACAAGAGGTAACTGATGGCCAATAATGTAGTGAGCAGCCGAATGGTGATTGGTGTCAGTTTCTTCGTTGCGCTGGTATTGCAAACCATTCCGTGGCCAGGTGTGTTGGATGTTTTACGTCCATCATGGTTGTTTCTTGTCACTTGTTATTGGGTGTTGGCACTGCCGCACCGAGTGAACGTTGGAACCGCGCTAGTGCTGGGCTTATTATGGGATATCTTGATCGGCTCAACGCTTGGAATTCGCGGCATGATGATGTCGATTGTCATCTATCTGGTGGCGTTGAATTTCCTGTTGATTCGTAACATGGCATTGTGGCAACAGTCGATTTTAATTGCCTTTTTTACTGCGTTATTGGAAGTTTTGATATTCTGTGGGGAATATTTGAACCAGGACGTAGTATTTAATCCATTATCTCTGTGGACGGCGGCAATAAACTGTATACTTTGGCCATGGATGTTTTTATTAATGCGACGAGTTCGTCGTGCATGGCACGTAAGGTAAAGCGGTGAAGAAAAGCTTATCTCTCGTTCTCGCATCGGGTTCTCCGAGAAGAAAAGAGCTGCTTGCTCAACTGGGTTATGATTTTGAGATCGTATTGCCTGATATTGAGGAAGCCAAACAGGCTCATGAGCAAGCACGAGATTACGTGTTGCGTCTTTCTTTGGAAAAAGCTCAGGCAGGCTTAGCGTTGGCTAAGCCTGATTCCGTTGTATTGGGCTCTGATACGGTCGTAGTATGCGATGACCGTGTGTTAGAAAAACCCAAAAGTTTTGAAGATTCAAAGCGTATGCTTACTGACTTATCGGGTCGTCGTCATCAAGTGATGACTGCGGTGAGCGTTGTATCATCGGAACAACAACATTCAGTGGTCGTTACCACTGACGTGTGGTTCAAACCACTGACTCACGAAGAAATCGAACAATATTGGCAGTCAGGAGAGCCATGCGATAAAGCTGGAAGTTATGGTATTCAGGGACTCGGAGGGCGATTTGTCACCCGAATCGAAGGCAGTTATCACGCTGTAGTAGGCTTACCTTTGTTCGAAACCGATCAGCTAATTCAAGAATTTTTATAATTGTTTTGAGGTGTGCACATGAGTGCAGAATTGCTGCTTAACGTGACCCCGAGTGAAACTCGTGTGGCCATGATTGAAGGTGGAGTACTACAAGAAATACATATCGAGCGCGAATCGCGTCGCGGCATTGTGGGCAATATATACAAAGGCAAAGTCAGCCGAGTACTGCCAGGTATGCAAGCGGCTTTCGTCGATATCGGTTTAGATAAAGCGGCGTTTTTACATGCGTCAGATATTGTCCCGCATACCGAATGTGTGGCAGAGAACGAAAAACAGCAGTTTCAAGTCCGTGATATCTCTGAGCTGGTACGTCAGGGACAAGACATTGTTGTACAAGTGGTCAAAGATCCGCTCGGCACGAAAGGCGCGCGTTTAACGACGGATATCACATTGCCTTCACGTTATCTTGTCTTTATGCCGGGTGCCAGCCATGTTGGTGTTTCGCAGCGTATTGAGAGTGAGAAAGAGCGCGAGCGTCTGAAAAAAGTGGTGAACCATTACTGTGATGAGCACGGTGGTTTTATCATTCGTACCGCCGCGGAAGGCGCAGATGAAAAAGAGCTTTCTCAAGACGCGGCATTTCTTAAGCGCTTGTGGCTAAAAGTCATGGAGCGTCGTTCAAAATACAAAACGCGTTCAACGCTTTACGGTGAACTTGGTTTAGCCCAGCGCATTCTGCGTGATTTTGTCGGCACAGAGCTCGATAAAATCATGGTCGACTCCCGCCTCGAATATGAAAACCTGAAAGAATTCACTTCTGAGTATGTACCTGAGCTAACAGACAAGCTTGAGCTTTACGAAGGTGACAAGCCAATCTTTGACATGTACGACACCGAGAATGAAATTCAGCGCTCCTTAGAGCGCAAGGTTGAGCTAAAGTCGGGTGGCTATTTGATCATTGATCAAACTGAAGCTATGACAACTATCGACATCAACACTGGTGCATTTGTTGGTCGTCGTAATCTTGAAGAGACCATCTTTAATACCAACATTGAGGCAACGCAAGCTATTGCTCGTCAGCTGCGTTTGCGCAATCTCGGCGGCATCATCATTATCGACTTTATCGATATGGCGTCTGAAGAGCACCGTCAGCGAGTGCTCACCTCATTGGAAACCGCACTGGCTAAAGATCGAGTAAAAACCAACATCAACGGCTTTACTCAGCTCGGCTTAGTCGAGATGACGCGTAAGCGCACACGAGAAAGTATTGAACATATCTTGTGTTCTGGCTGTCCTACTTGTGAGGGCCGTGGCAGTGTGAAAACGGTTGAAACCGTGTGCTTTGAGATATTACGCGAGATTACTCGTGTAAACCGTGCTTACGACGCCGATAATTTTGTTGTGTACGCATCGCCGTTTGTCGCTGAAGCGCTGTTGGGTGATGAGTCTCATGCATTGGCTGAGCTCGAAGTATTTATTGGCAAGCAAGTGCGAGTTCAGGCTGAGCCCCTGTACATTCAGGAACAGTTTGACGTCGTAATGATGTAATTTGGAACATTTGTGAATTCTGGTGTTAACCGTTTTGGGCGTTTTTGTGCGTGGAGTTTAGTTACTGTACTGGTGTTATTGGCCATATTAGTAACCACACTGCGCGTCACATTGCCACAACTTAACCACTTCCAAGATGAGATCAAAACCTGGGTCAAGCAGGACACAGGTTTTGACTTTTCTATCGCCAACGTCGCAGGGACGTGGCGCAATAATCACCCCTCCATCGCGCTACTCGGTTTAGAAGCGAATCTGCCGAATATTCAGGATGCACGCTTTGCCGTTGAAGAAATCCAAATTGAATTCGATCTCATTCAATCTCTTTTGCAACTCAAACCGGTGGTCGCTGACCTCACCATCCATAACCTCGCTCTGGATATTCACACCGTAGACATTCTGCCGACCTCTAGTCGTCAAGAGCAGGAACCGAGTGTGGACAAGAGCGAAGTGAAGCTCATCGACCAACTCGACTCACTTCTTTTACGTCAGTTTGAAGACTTCACCATTACCGACTCACGGATTTGGTATAAATCGGTATCTGGTGAGACTCGCCGTTTAGATATCGAGCAGCTCCGTTGGAGCAACCAAGGCAAGCACCACTTAGCAGAAGGCACCGTGAACATTGCCGATGTTCGTCTGAATTCATTGTTAGTGAGCGCTAACTTTAAAGACCATGGTTCGCTGCGTGATGTGTCTGGTGAGTTTTACGTGAGTGCCCAAGATGTCTCAGTGACGCCTTGGTTAACCACTTACATGCAAGAAGAGTCGGGTGCTGAGTCGGGTAAGGTCAGCTTAAACACTTGGCTGACGCTGAAACACAGCCAACCGAATGATGCGTATGTTGAACTATTACCTTCTGAGCTGGTGTGGAATGAAAACGGTCGTCATGAGCTGTTTATCGAGTCAGGTATTTTCAATCTTCGACCAGATAAACAAGGTTGGAAAGTAAATGGTCACTCACTTCGGATCCGAACCGACAACACCCCTTGGCCGGAATTAGACGCAGCGTTTGATTGGCAACCGAATGGTTGGACGCTCAACCTTTCTCAACTCGACATTGAAGCACTCATTCCGCTCATCAAGCTGGCTCCAGAGTCAGAGTCGACCAGTGACCTTATTAACAAACTAGCACCGAAAGGCCGAGTTGAAGATGTTCGCTTGTCCATGAACGGTGGTTTAGACACGTTACGCTACTCCGCGGAACTGGATGAGCTTGCGATGACGCAATGGGAACTGCTACCAGGATTCCATCATGTACAGGGCAGTGTATCTGGTGATTTAGATCAGGCAAAAGCGAAAGTAACCGTCATTGATGATGTATTTCCGTACGGTGATGTATTTCAAGCTCCGCTGAATATCAAACAAGGTGAAGTCGATATTATCTGGCAACAAGATGAGAGCGGCTGGCGCTTGTGGTCTGATAAAGTGACGGCAGCGACACCAGATCTTCAAGTACTAGGAGCATTCCGTCTTGATTTTCCAAAAGAACAAAGCCCATTTTTATCGTTTTATGCTGAGGTGGATCTTTATAACGCAGGTGAAACATGGCGTTACCTGCCGACTCTGGCACTCGGACAAGACTTAACGGATTACCTATCGACTGCGATTCAAGGCGGTAAAGTGAATACGGCTAAGCTGCTGTGGTATGGCGAGTTAGGGGATTTTCCTTACAAAGATCATAATGGCATGTTTCAGGCGTGGGTCGGTTTAAAAGACGCGAAATTTAGCTTTGATACGGCGTGGCCAACCATCACTGATCTGCAGCTGGACTTGCTGTTTGAAAATGATGCCATGTATTTGGATTCAAAGTCCGCCACGCTAAATGGTGTTCATGCCAAGCGTATTACTGGGCGAATTCCTGAGTTGGCGGAAGGTGGACACATTGAGATTGAAGCCAAAGCGAGCGCGCCGGGTAATGAAGTTCGTGACTACATGATGGCGACGCCATTGGTGGACTCGGTCGGGGCAGCGTTGACGGCGCTGCAAGTGAGTGGTCCGGTTTACTCTGAGTTCCAGCTCAACATTCCGTTTGATTTTGAAAAAGAGTCCCGTGCTTGGGGTTATGCCGATTTAACAGAAAATCGTGTCGATATTGAAGCGCCGCCAATGACGCTGGAGAAAGCCACAGGGCGTATCCACTTCGATAATGATGTGGTCACCACATCGGGTTTGTCTGCAGAGTTGCTTACCCAGCCTATCTCCCTCGATTTTCGTGGTGAGAGTGCGGAACAGGGCTACAATGTGACGATTAACACATTAGGGGATTGGGACGTTGAGCCTCTCAAACCTTATGTTGGTGAGCGTTGGTTAAAGCTTGTTTCTGGGCATGCGCCGTGGCAAATGGACATTGACTTACAACTTAATGATGTAGGCTTCACCTATCAACTTGATGTGTTGGCGCAGCTAAATCGTTTAGCGAGTCAATATCCCTATCCGCTAGCGAAACAAGTTGGCGAGTCCGGGCAAGCAAAACTGCAGGCATCCGGCAACCAAGAAAGTATTTCAGCAAGACTACAGATCCCAAATGCTAAGTATCAAACCGAGATAGATATAACTGGCGACGTACCTGTTCTGACGGCGACTCATTTAATGGTCGGCAAAGGTGGTTTCAGGATCAGCCCTATTGTCGGACACGATGCATCAGTGCGTGTCGGTGAGCTTAATTTAGACCAGTGGGCAGAGCTGGTTCAGGGCTCGGAAGGTAAGCAATCCTCATCTGTTCTGGCAAGCATGAAGACGCCGAGTATTCCATTGCCGACACGGATTGATGTTGAAACGCCAAACTTGCAGCTTGGTGGGATTGAGTTTCATGATGTGGACATCTCCGCAAGCAAAAAGAATTTGAGCTGGCAACTCGATGTGGACAGTCAAGAGGTTAAAGGTAAGGCTAACTATCTGAAGCCGTATGACTTATCGGTCTCTTTGGAGCACTTGCACCTGTATATTCCAGGGTTTGAAGAGATGACCAAAGAGCGCAGTTCGCTCTTTGCCAGTGAGGATCAAAACGCGCCTTTGATTACCAATTTTGACCGCCAGTTTCACGCTGAGATGCCAAACTTAACTTTGAACATCGATGATTTTTGGTTGCAAGGTTACAAAGTGGGGAAGGTGAATGTTGATTTGCAGCGTCGCGAGAACCGTTTGGAGTGGAAAAATATCACCTTTAGCAGCGGCAAAAACCGCATTGATATGAGCGGTTGGTGGGATCTGACAAAAGAGAGTAGCCATTCCAACTTAACCATGAAAATGAAAGGTGATAACAACACTGATCTTATGGAGCGCTTTGGTATCACATCGGGTATTCAGCAGGCACCATTTGAGATCAACGCCAATATGGAATGGGACGGCGCGCCTTGGTCGATGAAGACACAAACCTTGCAAGGGAATGTCTCAACGGAATTTGGTAAAGGCGTGATCAGTGAAGTCAGTGGTGCGGCACGCTTGTTAGGCTTGTTCAGTTTGGATTCTATCATCCGTAAGATGCAGCTCGACTTTACCGACGTATTCGACAAAGGCATGGCGTTTAACTCGATCACAGGCACGGGCAAAATCCAAGATGGCGTATTTATCACCAACGATATCGTGATGGATGCGTTAGCAGGGGAAATGCAGATCCGCGGCATCGCCAATATGAACAGCAGAATGGTCGATGCGGAAGTTAAGTTCACCCCAGACATCACATCAGGCCTACCAATGCTGACCGCGTTTGCAGTAGCGCCACAAACCGCGTTGTATGTTTTAGCCATCTCAACAGTGATTTCTCCGGTGGTTGAGGTCTTCACTCAAGTCAATTATGAAGTGAAAGGCCCACTAGACTCACCAACGGTAAAAGAAATTTCTCGAAGTAAAGGTGAATACAAACTGCCAGAAAAGCTGCGTGAACAGGCGAAATAACTCACCGACTAAAATGGAATAGGGAGGAAACACATGGAACGTGTTGGCATTATTCAAATGACATCGGGTCCAGATATCACTGCGAATCTGGACTTTATTGAAAAACAGTGTGCTTTGGCGAGTAAGCAAGGTGCCAAGCTTGTCCTTACCCCTGAAAATACGGTGCTGTTTGCCAACCGCGAAGCGTACCATCAACATGCAGAGCCACTTGGGAGTGGCATGATTCAACAGCGGCTCTCTGAAATCGCAAGAAAGAACCAGTTAACACTGATTGTCGGAAGCATGCCCATTCAAACCGCAAAAGGTGTCACGACCACAACGCTTGTATTGCCGCCGCACGGTAAATGCATTGCTCACTATGACAAATTGCATATGTTTGATGTCGACGTAGCCGATGGTTATGGTAGTTATCGTGAGTCGGATACGTTTATGGCGGGTAATCAAATAGTCGTGGCGGAAACCGATATCGGCAGCGTTGGATTGAGCATCTGTTACGATCTTCGTTTCCCTGAGCTTTATAAAGTATTACGCCAAGAAGGCGCGGATATCATTGTGGTGCCTGCTGCGTTTACCGCTGTGACGGGGCAAGCTCACTGGGAAGTATTATTGCGAGCTAGAGCGATTGAGACACAATGTTGGATTTTGGCGAGCGGACAAACTGGAACGCATCCATGTGGACGAAAAACATGGGGACACTCAATGGTCGTTGACCCTTGGGGACGTATTCATAAACAGCTTCAGGATGAAGTAGGCTTATTGGTGACAGAGATAGATTTGTCACAGAGCCAACAAGTAAGGCAGAATATGCCGCTGACTCAACACAGTCGCTTTCAAAATGAATTGAGACGGGAATAAAAGAGCTAACTATGAGCACAAACCAAATAGAACAGGCACTCCTTGCCCCAAATGGTCTGACAGAGCAAGACATTGCTGACACGCTTGCCAGCATTGCGACACGCCAGATCGATTATGCGGACATTTACTTTCAGTCCAGCTGGCACGAGTCTCTGGTTCTAGAAGACAGCATCATCAAAGATGGCTCTTTTAACATTGATTGTGGTGTTGGTGTCCGCGCCGTAACTGGCGAAAAAACAGGCTTTGCCTACTCTGATCAAATCCAGCCTGAAGGCCTGAAGCAGAGTGCAATGGCGGCGCGCGGTATTGCTCAGCAAGGGCAGAATGGTAAAGTCCAAGCGTTTAAACGCACCGAAAACCAAGCGTACTACGCCGCTGTGAATCCATTAGCTGGGTGGGAAAAGCAGCAAAAAACAGAATTACTTAAGTCTCTAGATGCTTACATCCGCACTAAAGAACCATTGATTAAAGAAGTCTCGATCAGCATCAGCGGTGTGCATGAGCAGATGCTTGTTGCGGCAACAGACGGTACTTATGCAGGCGATATTCGTCCTTTGGTGCGTTTGTCTATTAGTGTGCTTGCACAAAAAGGTGAACGACGTGAACGAGGTAGCGCTGGTGGCGGTGGCCGTTTTGGTTACGATTTCTTTTTAACGGAAAGCAATGGTGTGAAACAAGCTTTCCATTATGCAGACGAAGCGATTCGCATGGCGTTGGTAAACCTTGAAGCAGAAGCCGCACCAGCAGGCATGATGCCAGTGGTATTGGGCTCAGGTTGGCCAGGCGTATTGCTACATGAGGCGGTAGGTCATGGCCTAGAAGGTGACTTTAACCGTAAGGAATCTTCGGTTTTCTCTGGCAAAATGGGTCAACAAGTGACGTCTTCACTGTGTACCATCGTCGATGACGGCACGTTAAAAGACCTTCGTGGTTCACTCAATGTGGATGATGAAGGAGTGAATGGCCAGTACAACACGCTTATCGAAAATGGTGTGCTGAAAGGTTACATGCAAGACAAGCTAAACGCGCGGTTAATGGGTGTGAACCCAACAGGTAACGGTCGTCGTGAGTCGTATGCACATTTGCCGATGCCGCGTATGACCAACACCTACATGCTTCCAGGTGAACATACGCCAGAAGAAATCATCTCGACGGTAGAGAAAGGGTTGTATGCGCCAAACTTTGGTGGCGGTCAGGTGGACATTACTTCGGGTAAGTTTGTGTTCTCCGCATCGGAAGCGTACTTAATTGAAAACGGCAAAATTACGCGCCCTGTTAAAGGTGCGACGTTGATTGGCTCTGGTATCGAAGCTATGCAGCAAGTGTCGATGGTTGGTAACGACTTAAGTATCGACAAGGGCGTTGGCGTATGTGGTAAAGCTGGTCAAAGTGTGCCAGTTGGCGTTGGTCAGCCGACCTTGAAATTGGATTCACTGACGGTGGGTGGTACTGAGTAACCGCATCTAACCGACTTAAAAAGAGCGCTCATTAGAGCGCTCTTTTGTTTTTGTGAGTCGATGTCGACTACAGGTTCTCTTCGGCAAACTCTGCCAAGCGGCTACGAACCACGCCGTTAAGGTGAATATTCGCGCTGCCTTCAAAGTTCTTGAAGCGTTCAACCATGTAGGTCAAACCAGAGGTCACTGGGGTGAGGTAATGGGAGTCAATCTGCGCCAAGTTACCGGAGCAGACGATTTTGGTTCCTTCGCCGCAGCGGGTGATGATGGTTTTGATTTGTGAAGCGGTGAGGTTTTGACACTCATCAAGCAGCACAAACGCATTTTGAATCGAACGGCCACGCATAAAGTTGATCGATTTAAACTGAATATTGGCTTTATCGCAGATGTACTTCAGTGAGCCTTCAGTGCAGTGATCGTGTTTATGTAGCGCTTCCAAGGTATCGGTCACCGCCGCTAACCACGGCATCATCTTCTCCTCTTCTGAGCCGGGTAGGAAGCCGATGGATTCACCGATATCTGGCGTGTTACGCGTCACGATAATTTTATCGAACATGCCTTTTTCAATGGTTTGCTCCAGTGCTGCTGCCATGGCTAATAGCGTTTTACCACTACCTGCTGCACCAGTTAAAATCACTAGGTCAATATCCGGGTCAAGTAAGGCATCCAACGCCATTCCTTGGTATATGTTTTTTGGTGTGATGTCCCAAGCCTTACGGTGCATCATGCGTTCTCGGCTCAGGTCGAGTAGCGTTAATTTGTCTTCATTGATGGTTTCCACGCGGCCAGCAAAGTCGCTGTCTTCATCAATCACATATTGGTTAATAAAGGTTGGTTCAAAAGGTTCACGACTTAGCTTGTGATAGGTTTTTCCGCCCAGCGCATAACTTTCTACTTCCTCAATATCACTCCAGAAGTCCCCCTCACGCAGTTGAAAGCCTTTGGTGAGGTATTGAATGTCGTCAATCAGTTGATCGGTTCGGTAGTCTTCAACAAAACGTACGCCAGCGCCTTTGGCGCGCAGACGCATGTTAATGTCTTTCGTGATCAGTACCACTTCACGTGGTGCTCGTTTGTTTTGCAGATAAAGCACCGCATTGAGTATGCGGTTGTCACCGGCTTTGTCGGCGAAGGCTTTGACGGTTTCCTGCAGTTCAAAATCCGCCAAAATGGAAATGGTGCCTTGGTCGGGGCTGTCTTTAGAAACAGGAATACCTTCAGAAATTTCATCGGGCGTTGCTTCTTTAAACAAATCTTCCAAAGCGCGAATAGCCACGCGAGCGTCTCTTGCGACATCGCGTTTGCTGTCTTTGATTCGGTCGAGTTCTTCCAACACGGTCATGGGGATAACGACATCGTGTTCTTGGAAAGAGAAGATGGCAAAGGGTTCATGAAGAAGAATGTTGGTATCAAGTACAAACAGTTTCCGATCGGTATCGCCCATAGCGTCTCCTTGCCGTAATACGGCTCTGCATGCGAGTGGTTAGGTCGTTCTCAAATAGGTGTGAAGCGGCCTAACTCTGATTGCTTGCAATAGAGGTTGTCGGGCTGATGTCGGTTAGTGTGCAACCGAGTAGCAAGACAACTTACTGCAAACCCGTGTTGATCCTAATCGTGTACTAACGCGCTTAAATCATATGCAATGGTTTTAAACGCCCCTCACTAGAAGTATACGTAATATTTACGTTCTACAACTTAATAATTGGCATGAGTATTTTACAATTTGATTGCATTTATAGTTTGGGAAAAAAAGTTTCCGCTTGATGCGGTTTCGGCGTGACCTAAATCACAGCTTCAAGTAAGATTAGCGACCTTTTTCTGCGTATAGGCTACGTCCGATTTATCATGTTGAGCTGGCTTAAAAATACTCAGTTCATACTGGAATGACGAATGCTATCGGCATAGCAGAAGCCAGAATCAGATCTAAACTATTACCCATGCCTACGGGCATGAGTAGACCAACAAGAAACACGAATCAAGAACTAATAACGAGGTAGTCAATTCATGACATTTGCTTTGGGGCAGCGCTGGATTAGCGATACGGAAAGCGATTTAGGTTTAGGTACCGTTGTAGCAATGGATGCTCGTACTGTGACATTGATGTTTGCAGCGTCAGAGGAAAACCGAGTTTACGCACGTAACGATGCACCTGTTACCCGAGTCACTTTTAACGTTGGTGATGTCATCGACTGCCAAGAAGGTTGGTCTCTAAAAGTTGAAGAAGTACTGGAAGATGAAGGCTTATACACCTATTTCGGTACTCGTGAAGACACGCAAGAAACCGCCGTTGTTCTGCGTGAGATTTTTCTGAGCAACCAAATTCGTTTTAACAAACCTCAAGATAAGTTGTACGCCGGTCAAATCGACCGTATGGACAACTTTGTTCTGCGTTACCGTGCGCTAACCAACCAGTTTGAGCAGCATAAGAGCCCAATGCGTGGCCTATGTGGTATGCGTGCAGGTTTGATCCCTCATCAGCTTTACATCGCGCACGAAGTTGGCCGTCGCCACGCGCCACGCGTATTACTGGCGGATGAAGTGGGTTTGGGTAAAACCATCGAAGCGGGCATGATCATCCACCAACAAGTTCTGTCTGGTCGTGCCGAACGCATTTTGATTGTGGTGCCTGAAACACTGCAGCATCAATGGCTGGTTGAGATGATGCGTCGTTTCAATCTGCATTTCTCTATCTTTGATGAAGAGCGCTGTATCGAAGCTTTTGCGGATGCAGAAAACCCATTTGATACTCAGCAATATGTGCTGTGTTCTTTGGACTTCCTACGCAAGAGCCGCAAGCGTTTTGAACAAGCACTGGAAGGCGAATGGGACCTACTGGTTGTCGATGAAGCGCATCACCTTGAGTGGAGCCAAGATAAACCGAGCCGTGAATACCAAGTAGTGGAAGGCTTGGCTGAACGCACTCCGGGCGTACTGCTACTGACGGCAACGCCAGAACAGCTTGGTCGTGAGAGCCACTTTGCTCGTCTGCGTTTGCTGGATCCTGACCGTTTCTACGATTATGAAGCGTTTGTCGAGGAAGAAGAGCAATACGCACCTGTAGCGGATGCGATTACTTCACTTTTCTCTGGTGAAAAACTGCCTGATGAAGCGAAAAACCAGATTACTGAATTGTTGTCTGAACAAGACGTAGAACCACTTTTCCGCATAATCGAGAGTGAGACTGACGAAGAAGCGAAAGCGTCTGCGCGCCAAGAGTTGATCGACAACTTGATGGATCGTCACGGTACGGGACGTGTTCTGTTCCGTAACACACGTGCGGCTATCAAAGGTTTCCCTGCGCGTAACGTGCATCTGATGCCAATGGATATTCCACCGCAATACACCACGTCAATGCGTGTTGCTGGGATGATCGGCGGTAAGATGAGTTCGGAAGCACGTGCAATGAAGAACCTTTACCCAGAAGAGATCTTCCAAGAATTTGAAGGCGATGATGCAAGCTGGTGGCAGTTTGACTCGCGCGTGAATTGGTTACTTGAAAAGGTAAAAGAGAAGCGCAGCGAGAAAATTCTGGTGATTGCCTCTCGTGCAAGTACGGCTCTGCAATTGGAGCAAGCACTGCGTGAGCGTGAAGGTATTCGTGCGACCGTCTTCCATGAAGGTATGTCGATTCTTGAGCGTGACAAAGCAGCCGCTTACTTTGCGCAAGAAGAAGGTGGTGCACAGGTTCTTATCTGTAGTGAAATCGGCTCTGAAGGTCGTAACTTCCAGTTTGCCAACCAATTAGTCATGTTTGACTTGCCGTTCAACCCTGACTTGCTTGAGCAACGTATCGGTCGTTTGGACCGTATCGGCCAAAACCGCGACATCGACATTCATATTCCTTACCTGAAAGGTACCTCGCAAGCCATTCTTGCTCGCTGGTTTGATGAAGGTTTAAACGCTTTTGCAGAAACTTGCCCAACAGGCCGTGCCGTTTACGATAAGTACTCTGATGATCTGATTGAAATCCTTGCTTCTGGTGACACCAGCACGCTAGATGAGATCATTGAAGCGTCAGCAAAAATGAATAAAGAGCTGAAATCCCAATTGGAGCAAGGCCGTGATCGCCTGTTAGAAATGCATTCAAATGGCGGGGAAAAAGCACAACAAATCGTTGAGAAAATTGAATCAACCGACGGCGATACCAATCTGGTCACCTTCGCACTTTCTCTTTTTGATACGATTGGCTTGAACCAAGACGACAAAGGTGAAAACGCACTGATTGTGACCCCATCTGAGCACATGATGGTACCAAGCTACCCAGGCCTGCCATACGAAGGGGCGACGATCACGTTTGATCGTGATACGGCTTTATCTCGTGAAGATATGCACTTTATCAGTTGGGAGCACCCAATGATCCAAGGTGGTATCGATCTTCTGATGAGTGAAGGAGTGGGTACGTCTGCGGTATCTCTACTGAAAAACAAAGCGCTACCAGTAGGTACGATTCTTCTTGAGCTGATTTATGCGGTAGATGCGCAAGCACCAAAACGCAGTGGCATCGCGCGCTTCTTACCGAAAACGCCAATCCGTTTGATGATGGACTCGCGTGGTAATGATTTGTCTGCTCAAGTGGAATTTGAAAGCTTTAACCGCCAGCTCAGCCCTGTAAACCGTCACTTAGGCAGCAAGTTGGTCACGTCGGTACAGAAAGACGTACACCGCTTGATCGAAGCGGGGGACAATCTTATCGAAGCGAAGGTTGAGGAAGTACGCAAGCAAGCTCATCAAGATATGCAGCATAGCTTGAATGCAGAACTTGAGCGTTTGCAAGCACTGAAAGCGGTAAACCCAAATATTCGTGACGAAGAAATTGAAGCCATTGATGCACAAATTAAGGAGCTCACTGGTTACATCAACCAAGCTCAAGTGCAGCTCGACTCGCTACGTTTGATTGTGGTGAGCCACAACTAAGTAAGCATTTATTGTTCATTAAAAAAGGTCTTCAGTTGAAGACCTTTTTCTTTATTTGCGGTTTAGTTTCTTTATGCGGAATGCACTAATCACTCATCGCTAACTCATTTACATCAACCATTTCCACCAGATAAATACAGCCAAGAAGCCAAACAAGTAAATCAGGCCTGCAATCGACAACCACTTCAGTTTAGGTCCAACAGCCAAGGGCTCAGGTAACTCGGTTTTGCTCACTAATGTGTAATTTAGCAGAGCAAAGAATGGCGTGGTCATAAAGGCGAGGATCATCGCAAAGTTCAGCATAGGCAATAACGCAGAAGCCCAGAAAACCACAATACCCAATGCAAATAAGGCGACCACCAGCATGATCGCTGAAGTGGTTTTAGGGTTAGTGTCTGGTTGCGAGCGCAGTAGACGTTGAGAGTCAGAAATAACGCGCGAGTAGCCATCAATAACGGTAATCGTGCTGCCAAAGATACAGAAAAACGCAATTACCGCTATCAAGTAACGAGACCATTCGCCAATCGTCGCCGCATATAAGCCAACCAATTGATGGGAGAAGCCAACGCCAGAACTTTCAAGCGCAACGCCAGATCCATAAAGCATCAAAGAACCTAATGATACAAAGATAATGGCAAGAAAAGCCGTGCCAATGTAACCGACATTAAAGTCAAATAGAGCAGAGCGATACGTTACTTCTTGCTGGCTTGATTGGCGTTTTAACCATGCTGAGGTTAAACAGGAGATCTCTATCGGTGCTGGCATCCAGCCCATTGTTACGACGATAAAGCCAATTGCCGCAATCGACCAAGGTGACGGTGGCTCGAAGTTGGCCACTTGCTCAACAGGGTTACCAAAGGCGATAGAAACGGCAAGTAAAGTCGCGATGGTTAACACCGACATGATCACCTTAGATAGCGTATCGAGCGCTTTGTAATGACCAGCAAATAATATGATCAGGCAGGTGACAATCACAATGATACTTAGTGACGCCATTGATAGTGAAAACGGAATGAAGTAGCCCAGCAAGCTAGCGCTAAACATCAACAAAGCGGCGGTATTGATTACGGCTGAGACCACGCTCAGAAATAGAAATAGCCATAGGTAAGGCCGACCTAATTTCGCGTAGCCTTCAACCAAGGTAAGCCCTGTCCCCATGGTGTACTGTACGCCCGCTCGGAAAAAAGGGTATTTAAACAGGTTTACGAGCAGAATCAGCGCCGCCAGTTGCCAGCCATAAATCGCACCAGCTTTGGTTGATGCGACGAGGTGAGAGCCACCCACCGCAGCAGATGCCATTAATATGCCGGGGCCTAGCGAACGAAAAAATAAGGAAAGTTTGGATTGGGGTTTATCTATAACGGCGGAGTCCATTGCTTATTGTCCTTTTTATCTTATGTATCTTTCTAAAGAGATACATACCGCAGTACATGACAAGCTGAGCGCTCGCCCTATACTGCGCAACGGTAATATCTTTTAAATGCTGTGTTTTGATGTATTTATTTTAAGTATTCTTTGCGAATATCATGCTGTGTGCATCTAGCACTCTATTCAGTTATGCGTCTTGTTGTCAAACTAAATTTACAACGTGCTATTTTTAGTTTTTATGCTAAAGGATTGACTTTGTTTTATTGGTTTGAACTTTTCTTCAGCACCCTGCATTTGGGTGCTATTTGGGTATATAATCGCGGCGTTTTTATTTTGTAGAGATCTCCCATGGCAATGCTTGAATATACCCCTCCCACCGATCCTTGGGTCGATATCGTTTTTGAGGATGACGACATTCTGGCAGTGAATAAGCCATCTGGGTTACTGTCTGTTCCTGGTCGACTTGCAGAGCATTACGACAGCATGTGGAGCCGCCTCAAGGAAGTGCATCCAGAAATCCAAGTAGTGCATCGCTTGGATATGTCGACATCAGGTTTGATGCTGCTGGCGAAAAACAAACCTTCGGAGCGAGCATTAAAAAAGCAGTTCCAATATCGTCTCACCCACAAGGTGTATTACGCACGTGTTTGGGGGCATGTCGAGCCGCAAGAAGGGAATATTGACCTTCCATTAATTTGTGATTGGCCAAATCGTCCGCGACAAAAAGTATGCTTCGACGACGGCAAGCCATCTCAAACTTTATTCCAAGTGGTGAAGCGTGAAGTGCATCCAGATGGCACCCATACGACCGTTGTGCGGTTACTCCCCATTACTGGTCGATCGCATCAGTTGCGCGTGCATTTGATGGCGATTGGTCATGCAATTGTGGGTGATGAATTTTATGCAACTGAAGAGGCGTATCAGTTTTCAGAACGTTTAGAGCTGCACGCTGCGGAGCTAAGTTTTTATCACCCAGCCACGGATCAGCTGAGTAGTATTTTTGTACCTTGTGACTTTTATCCTGGAGCCGAGGCGGCGATCTTTAACTATTTTTCGCCAGAACGTACATTGCCTGATTATAAAACGTTGCCACACCCTTAATGCCAATTGCACTCAACAACGGTTCTTTCTAGTTCGCTATTTCGTTACTGTGGTTGATGTATCCTGTCTTTCAGCCGTGAACAAGGAGTTGTTATGTCTTTGCCGACCATCGTATTTTTGGACCGAGCGACCATCCCAGAACATATTGAGATCCCACGACCTAGCTTTCAGCACCACTGGCGTGAGTACGACTTAACCGCGCCAGAGCAGGTAATAGAAAGGTTAGCAGATGCAGATATCGTGATTAGCAATAAAGTCCTGCTTGACCAAAATATATTAGAGCAACTACCACAATTGCGGATGATCGCGGTTGCCGCGACTGGTTTTAATAACGTCGATGTGGACTACTGTGCTAAGCATGATATTGCGGTTGCCAATGTACGTGGTTACGCGACGCGTTCGGTGCCTGAGCACGTGATTGCGATGCTGTTTGCTTTACGCCGAAATTTATTTGGTTACCATCAAGATATTGCCGCTGGCGAATGGCAGCGTAATAAGCAGTTCTGCTTTTTTACGCACCCAATCGGGGATATAGGTGGTAGCACGTTAGGTGTTGTTGGTAGTGGGGCGCTGGGGCAAGCGACGGCGAATCTAGCTCAAGCGTTAGGAATGACCGTGTTGTTTTCTGAGCGTAAAGGGGCGGCAGAATGTCGACCTGGTTATGTGCCGTTTGAGGAAGTGTTAAAACGCTCCGATGCGCTGACTTTGCATTGCCCGCTCAACGATCATACTCAGAATTTGATTGGTCAAGCAGAGTTGCAACAAATGAAGCCCAACGCCATTCTAATTAATACGGGGCGTGGAGGCTTGGTGAATGAGGACGCGCTGGTGGATGCCCTAAAACAGGGAGAAATCGCTGCGGCTGGTTTTGATGTTTTTACACAAGAACCAGCTGATGAGAGCAATCCGCTGATTGCCAATATGAATTTACCCAATTTGCTACTTACACCGCATGTTGCATGGGGCAGTGACTCATCGATTCAACGTTTAGCGGAAATCTTGATTGAGAACATTAACGCTTTCGAGCGCGGAGACCGCGTTAATCGCTTGGTGTAACGCTGACATTTAAGTAAAAGATAAAAAAAAGCAGACATCATGTCTGCTTTTTTCGTTAATTAAATGCTCGTTGGTATCGAATCGTCGAATTAAAACTCTTCTTCGTTCAGACCTTTTAGGATCTGGAAGATTTCGCGGTACGCTTTTGCTGGTTTCCCCGCTTTTTTCTCTTTCGCTGCTTGGCGAGCCAATTGGCGTAGACGCTGACGATCCGCCTCTGGGTACATTTCCATTACGTCATCAATGGCTTTGTCGCCTTCTTCCACCACGCGATCACGCAGAGCTTCAAGCTTGTGGAATACCGCCGTTAATTGAGAGTGCTTGTTACGAATCTTATCCAATGCCGCTTGGATTGGCTCTGGATCTTCATAACGCATCAACTTACCAATACGTTGTAATTGGCGACGACGTGCTTCGTTTTTAAAGCGTTGTGCGTCTGCAATTGCTTCTCGCAGGTCTTCGCTCAATGGAAACTTTTCGAGAACTGCAGGTTTGAGGCCGACAAGCTCCTCACCTAGCTTTTGCAGTTCTTCCATGTCTCGCTTCATCTCGGATTTGCTTACCCAGATGATCTCTTCTTCTGGTTCCCATGGCGCTTTTTGATTCTTACGTGCCATTTCAGTTGCCTGTGTTTTGATTAATATTATGACTATTTTAACAAGAATCGTGGGGAGAAAGCGAAATTCTTGTTATCCTATTGTTCATCAAAGACAAGATGTGAAAGACAATGGATATTAAACAGCAGGTTGCTGAGCAACGTACCGAGCTAGAGCAAGCCGTCGCAAGAGCCTTAAAGCTTGCATCGGCAAAATCTGACGCCGCCGAAGTCGCAATTACCAAAAGCACTGGTTTAAGTGTATCTACTCGCATGGGCGAGGTAGAAAATGTCGAGTTCAACAGCGATGGTGCGCTGGGCATTACCGTTTACCGAGGTCAACGCAAAGGCAGTGCTTCCACGTCTGATTTAAGTGAAGCTGCTATCGAGCAAACCGTTATTGCGGCGCTGGATATTGCGCATTACACATCTGAAGATCCATTTGCAGGGCCCGCAGCCAAAGAATACATGGTGCAAGAGATCCCTGAGCTTGATCTTTTCCACCCAGACGCCCCTGATCCCGATTATGCTGCCGATGTGGCGATCGCCGCTGAGAAAGAAGCGTTAAGTTATGACAGTGCAATCAAGCAAAGTGATGGCGCGAGTTATGATAGCCACTACGGTGTAAAAGTGTATGGTAACAGCCATGGCTTATTAGCAAGCTATGCGTCTAGCCGCCACAGTACCAGCTGTTGTGTTATTGGCGTTGGTCAAAATGGCGAAATGGAGCGTGATTACAGCTACACTGTGGCACGTCATCGCGATGACTTATGGACACCAGAAACAGTGGGTCGTAAGGCGGCAGAGAATACGATTAACCGCTTAGATGCGCAGCGCTTAAAGACAGGTAAATACCCAATCATGTTTGCCGCTGATGTTGCAACTGGCTTGATTGGCCATCTCGTTATGGCGATCAGCGGTGGTAACCTGTACCGAAAATCTTCTTTCTTACTTGACCATCTAGGCAAACAAGTGCTTCCTGAATGGTTCAATATCTCAGAACGTCCGCATGTATTGCGTGGTTTGGCGTCAAGCCCATTCGATAGCGAAGGCGTATATACTCAAGACCGTGAGATCATTACTGACGGTGTGCTAGCAACTTATCTGTTAACCAGTTATGCCGCACGTAAAATGAAGATGGCGCCGACAGGTCACGCTGGTGGCATCCATAACTGGTACGTAAAATCGACTGGTCAAAACTTCGAACAAATGCTCAAAGAGCTCGGCACTGGTTTGTTAGTGACAGAAGTGATGGGGCAAGGCGTGAACGTGGTAACAGGTGATTACTCTCGCGGTGCTGCAGGCTTCTGGGTTGAGAACGGTGAAATCCAATACCCAGTATCGGAAATTACCATCGCTGGTAATCTGAAGGACATGTTCAATAAGATTGTTGCCGTAGGTAGCGACGTTGAAACGCGCTCGCAAATTCAAACGGGTTCAATCTTACTAGATGCGATGAAAGTGGCGGGTGAGTAAGCTTTCCTAATTCAGAATTAAAAAAGCCTGATGTGTTCATCAGGCTTTTTAGTTTTTGCAGCTAGGTAATCAGTATTGTGGCAAGCCCTAAGAATACTGATAAACCAATTACATCCGTTACGGTCGTTAACGCCATACCACCAGCTAAAGCTGGGTCGATGTTCATTTTCTTTAAGAGGATTGGAATCGTTACTCCGGCAACCCCAGCGACCAATAAGTTGGTCAGCATCGCTGCGGAAATGATTCCCCCTAGCATCCAGTTACCTTTCCAAGCGACAACAATGCCGCCAATAATCAGCGCCCACATGATGCCGTTGAGTAAACCGATCGAGGCTTCTTTCATCAACAGTTCTCGTTTGTTCGAGTCACCGATATGACCAAGAGCAAGACCACGAATCACTAGTGCGACGGTTTGGTTACCAGCGACACCACCCATGGAAGGAACAATCGTCATCAATACGGCAATGGCAGCCATCTGGTCTAGCGTGGCTTCAAACATGTTAGAAACAGAAGCGGCGGCGAGTGCGGCTAACACGTTAGCCCCAAGCCAGATACTACGTTTGCGAGCTGATTTTACAACGGGTGCGAAGGTATCTTCATCATCATCCATACCTGCCATACTCATCATCGAGTGTTCGGCATCTTCACGGATAACGTCAACTACATCATCGATAGTGATACGGCCAACGAGATGCTGGTTCTCGTCTACGACAGGAGCAGAGACCCAGTTACGACGTTCGAACAGACTAGCAACATCTGAATCACTGGTATCGACAGTGATCGCTTCGTCAGCATCTTCCATGATGTCGATAATTTTGACATCAGGCTGGGTCGTGATCAGCAGAGTAATGGGTAGTTCACCAATCAGTTTGCTTTCTTCATCAATGACATAAAGTGCATCCGTTGCTTCTGGTAGTTCACCTTTCATACGCAGATAACGTAAAACCACGTCCACATCTACGTCACCACGAATCGTGATAACGTCGGTGTTCATCAGCCCACCTGCAGTGTCTTCTGGGTAGGACAGGGCGGTTTCGACACGCAGACGGTCAGAGGAGTCCATTTGCGACAGGACTTCGCGTGACAGGTTGTCTGGCAAGCTACGCAGTACATAAGCCACGTCATCGGTATCCATGCCTTCTGTCGCTTCTGCAAGCGCTTCTGGTGCCATTTTGGATACGAGACTATCTTTGACGTCTTCGTTCAGTTCGTCGAGGATTTCACCGTAGTCTTCAGGGTCGGTGAGTTGCCAGAGAACTTCACGGCTTTTGCGTGGAGAGGCTTCTAAAAGGTGAGCGATATCCTCAGGTTCCATGTCCTGTAACTGACGACGAACATGGACGAAGCGGCCATTTTCTAGCGCTTCTGTGACTTCTTGGAGGGCTTGGTGAGCTTGGTCGAATTCAATTTGCTCTGCCATTCATTCCTCCCAATTCCTGATATTTACAATGCGTTGAATAATAACTTAATTCTAGGCGCCTTTTAATAACAACTTATGATACTAAGCAAATTTATTTCTTGGAGCAGTGAGGGGAAGGAGAGTGAGAGGTAATAAAAAAGCGAGTAAATTACTCGCCTTCATCAAATTTATCTTCGATTAAGTGGCAAACGGCATCCAGTGCTTCTTCTGCTTGCTCACCCGCAGCGTGGATTGTGACGTACTGTCCTTGAGCAGACTCAAGCATTAATAAACCCATTACGCTGTCTGCTGTGGCGGTTTTGTCTTCTTCATTGTCGATAGTGATGACCGCTTCAAAGCTCTGGGCCAGTTCGACCAGTTTGACGGCTGCGCGAGCATGTAAGCCAAGGCGATTTTGAATCAATACTTTACGACTTAACTCCACAGCTACTCCTTAGTGTTTTTCTCTAGTGAGGTATGACGAATTTGCACTTGGTGTCCTTTATTGGCGAAGTACTCACCGATTTGCTGAGTTAAGTACACCGAACGATGTTTACCTCCGGTACAACCTATTGCAACGGTCAAATAGCTGCGGTTGTTCTTCTCGAGCAGAGGTAACCAATTCTCTATAAAGTTTTCAATTTGGTATTTCAAACTTAACACCGATTGGTGCTGCTCCAAAAATGCGGCGATTGGGGCATCCAAACCCGTAAGTGGGCGCAACGCTGGTTCCCAATGTGGGTTGGGCAAGAAGCGAACGTCGAATACGTAATCGGCATCGGAAGGCAGGCCATATTTGAAGCCAAAAGACTCAAATACCATAACAAGCCCTTTGCGATCTCTGCCTTCAACACGCATACGCACGGTTTCACTCAACTCATGCAAAGATTGTCCGCTGCTGTTCAGTACAAGATCGGCATGTGCTTTAAGTGGCGTTAAAATTTCTTTCTCACGCTCGATGGCTTGGTCAAGAGATAGAGAGGTGCCACCTAAAGATAAAGGGTGGATTCGGCGTGTTTCGCTGTAGCGTTTGAGTAGCGTTTCCTTATTGGCGTCCAAGAAAAGCACGGTCACATCAAGCTCTGTTTTCAACTGCTCCAGTGTACCAGTCAGTTCTTTTAGCTTTTTAGGGATATTGCGAATATCAATGCTTACCGCAACATTCTGCTTGCTGTCAGCAACAGAGTGAACAAATGCGTCCAGCAAATTCACTGGGAGGTTATCAACACAGTAATAACCTAAGTCTTCCAGTACGCGCAGCGCAATACTCTTACCGGCACCTGAGTGCCCGCTAACCACGATTAGTCGCATGATGTCCGTCCTGCTTATTGGTGAATCATGATGTCGTAAAGTTCTTCATCACTCTGAGCATTGCGCAGTAGTTTCAATACTTGCTTATCGCTCAGACGTTCTGCCATAGAGGATAGAGTCTTGAGGTGCTCTTTGCACTGTTCTTCTGGTACAAGGAGCGCAAAAAGAAGGTCGACAGGTCGATTATCAATCGCATCGAATTCAATGGCTTCATCACATTGCAGCAAGACAGCAATAGCCTTGTCGCTCGATTGCATTCTAGCGTGTGGGATCGCAATACCGTTTCCGATACCAGTACTGCCCATTTTCTCTCTGTTGAGCATGCACTCGAACAGTTCGGTAGAATCTTGGCCCGTTTGATCAGCCACGATGCGGCTGATCATTTCAAGGGCGCGTTTTTTACTCGTGCAGTGGACCGCACTCTTGGTGCAGTCCAATGACAGTATTTCGCTCAGTTGCATGATTAATGACTGTTTAGTTTTTCTTTGTGCTTATTGAGTTGGCGAACCAATTTATCTACCAGCGAATCGATCGCGGCATACATATTTTCGTCATCAGCTGATGCGTGGATTTCGCCTTGATTTATATGAAGCGTAGCTTCCGCGATTTGAGTGATTTTTTCAACTTTTAGTACAACATGTACTTGATTGATATGGTCGAAGAACCTTTCGAGCTTCTGAAACTTAGAATTTACATAGTCTTGCATTGAATCGGTAAGATCAACGTGATGGCCTTGAATATTGATTTGCATAGACTTTCCTTTTCAGTTAGTGCCTTATAATAGGCGTTTACGCTGACTTGAAGGGGCAATTCCCAAGGATTCTCGATATTTGGCTATCGTACGTCTTGCGACCTGAATCCCTTGGTCAGCCAGAAGAGCAGCAATCTTGCTATCACTCAATGGCTTAGCAGTATTCTCTGCTGCGACCAGTTTTTTAATGAGTGCGCGAATTGCTGTTGACGAACATTCTCCGCCGTTGTCAGTACTAACATGGCTAGAGAAGAAGTACTTCAATTCAAAAATGCCACGTGGTGTATGCATGAATTTTTGTGTTGTTACACGAGAAATCGTGGATTCATGCATGTCCACTGCCAAGGCTACATCATTTAGTACCATTGGCTTCATGGCTTCCTCACCATACTCGAAGAAATCTTGTTGATGTTCAACAATACATCTTGCAACTTTGAGTAGCGTCTCGTTTCTACTCTCTAAGCTCTTAATTAACCATTTTGCCTCTTGCAAATTGCTGCGGATGTACTGGCTATCCGCGCTATTGCCTTTGCCTAATTGAGCATATTGTTGATTAACTTTTAATTTTGGAACGCTATCTGGGTTGATAGAAACAGTCCATTTGCCGTTGTCTTTAAAAACGGACACATCTGGAATTACGTACTCGGTATCATCCGGTGTGATACGGCTACCGGGACGAGGATCTAACTGCTGGATAAGTTTGAGGACTTCACGGAGATCGGCTTCTTTCAGCTTCGTCTCTTTGATGACGAGCTTGTAATCACGGTTCCCCAGGTGATCAATATGATCCGCAAGAATCATTTTGGCTTCAGCAAGCCATGGCGTGTCTTCTGGGAAAGTCGCCAGCTGTAGCAGTAGGCACTCTTGTAAGTTGCGTGATGCCACACCGAGCGGATCGAACTGCTGAATACGTTTACGAACGGCTTCTACTTCGTCTAACTCAATCTCTTCGTTATCGAAGCTCTCATGAATTTCTTCAGGAGATAGGGTTAGGTAACCGTAGTCGTCAACAGCGTCAATAATCGCTAATGCAATCGTACGATCGGTTTCACTGAATGGTGTCAGGTCAAGCTGCCACATTAGGTAGTCATGCAATGATTCCGTGGTTTCGCCTTGGTAGACGGGCATATCATCGTCAAGAGCTAAGCCAGTGCTACCGGTATTCGCGCTGTAGACGTCATCCCAAGTGGTATCGATTTCAAGTTCAGAGCTGATCTCTGACTTCTCAATTACGTCTGAACTGTCTGGAACGTCAATGTCTGCTGGTTCGTTAGCACTGTTGCTATCAGCAGCCTCGACCGCTGATTTATCTTCACCGTTTGCTACAGGCTCATCTTGGCCTTCTTCAACTTCCAATAATGGGTTTGAATCCAAGGCTTCTTGGATTTCCTGTTGAAGATCGAGTGTCGACAGTTGCAGTAAGCGAATCGCTTGTTGCAACTGTGGCGTCATGGCTAACTGTTGACCTAGCTTGAGTTGTAATGAAGGTTTCATTCAGTGTTACTTACCTTGTAATGCTCAGAATCTTACCGTTCCTAATATAATCATAGACGGAATTGTTCGCCGAGATAAACTTGTTTCACCTGTTCATTATTGAGAACTTCTGCCGGAGTTCCCGATGCAATTAGGTGCCCTTGGCTTACGATATAGGCTTTTTCGCATACGTCCAGTGTTTCACGCACGTTATGGTCAGTGATTAACACTCCGAGGCCGCGATCGCGTAGATGCTCGATGATTTTCTTGATGTCATTAACCGAGATTGGGTCAACACCAGCGAAAGGTTCATCCAACAAAATGAATTGAGGGTTGGCTGCTAAAGCGCGAGCGATCTCCACTCTGCGTCGCTCACCCCCTGATAGTGCCATACCTGCACTGGTTCTGATGTGCTGAATGTGGAATTCTTCCAACAAATCTTCCAGCTTATCTTGGCGCTCTTCACGTGTCATTTCTTGACGAGTTTCGAGTACGGCCATGATGTTATCTTCCACCGACAGCTTACGGAAAATCGACGCTTCTTGCGGAAGGTAGCCAATCCCGAGACGCGAACGACTGTGCATCGGCAGAATACTGATGTCTTTATCATCAATGGTGATGGTGCCTTCATCTCGTGGCACCAAGCCGACAATCATATAAAACGAGGTGGTTTTACCTGCGCCGTTTGGGCCTAGCAGCCCAACAATCTGACCAGATTCAACTTCCAAGCTAACATCGGTTACGACTTTGCGCTTTTTGTAGCTTTTCGCCAAGTTTTTCGCACTCAGTACTGCCATATTAGTTCTCTATCTGATTGGGTTGCAAAATGGTCGTAACGCGCTCTTCCTTAGAGCTATCAGCGACTAGCTTTTGTTTACCAATTTGGTAACGAATCGAAGAACCTTTAATGGTGTTGTTGTCTTGTGCCAGTTGCGCTTGACCTTTCATGGTCAATTCGTCTGTAGAAATACGGTAATCCAGCTCCACAGCTTGACCACTCAGTGTTTTACCATCGTCCATCAGTTGAGAAAACTTGGCAGGTTTACCAAATGCTTGAATCTGTTTGATGGCTTCGGTTTTAGGATCGCGCGTTACCACGATTCTATCAGCATCGATATTGATGCTACCTTGCTTAAGAGATACATCGCCTTTAAAAATAACCTGGTTACTCTTCATATCCACTTGTTGGGTGTCAGAGTTAATGTAAACCGGTTGTTGAGTATCCGACTTAAGTGCCAGCGCTTGAGGCGCCGCCAATACCAGTGCCAGTAGGCTAAGGTGTAACGGTTTCATATCGACCTTGAACTTCGTCTGTCAGAGTTGCGGTATGCTGCTTTAAGTTGCCTTGCATTGCGCCTCCAGTAGTTTCAAATTGTGGCCCAACCAACATGACCTGTTGATCAGCTTTAAAATCACGATTGGTTAGATTAATGACTAACTTGTCTGTTGCCATGGTATCAAAACTCGCACCAGGCAGAAGATTTTGCATTAAGACCTTGTCATATAAAGTCAAAACTTGGTCTTCATCTAACACGGCTCTTGTGGCCGTCACCTTCCATTCAATGACGCTACCTTCACGGTAAACCATCAAAGTCGGGTTATTAAAAATGGTATCTCCACTCTTAGCATAATGGTCTAAGTTCGTGGAGCGGATGATGTAACTGCGGACACCATCTTCACCATAGGTGATGTTTTCCAGTCCAGTACCACTGAACATGGGCAGTTCAGAATCTGGTGCTACTTGAATTGCGTCGTTGCCTTTTGGGGTCAGTAGGTAATAACCGCACCATGCGACAACGAAGATCAAGAGCAAATAAATAAGGCGAGTAAAACTCATATAATGAAGGCCTATCGTTTAGCTCAGTACTTCCCTGACCATTGCCTTTATTTGTGTAATAAATGATTTAAATGTTTGTGCTGATATTACATCACGCCAGCTTTTAGTAAATCGTGCATGTTCAGTGCACCCACAATTTTTTCGTCTTTACATAAAATCAGAGCGTTAATATTTTTATTCTGCATCAAGTTCAAACCTTCAACCGCTAGCATATCAGGGTGCGCTGTGGTTGGATTTGTCGTCATGACTTCGCCAATCGCGGTCGTATGAATATCAATGCGTTTGTCTAAGGTGCGACGTAAATCACCATCGGTGAATATACCAAGCATAGCATCGTGCTCATCGACGATAGCGGTCATGCCTAGCCCTTTTTCTGAAATTTCAAGCAGGGCATCGCGAATCAATGCGTTTGGAGAAACTTTAGGTAACGCTTCTCCAAAGTGCATAATATCAGACAACTTAAGCAGCAGTTTTCTCCCTAACGCGCCACCTGGATGAGATAGGGCAAAATCTTCGGCAGAAAAACCACGCGCTTGAAGTAGGGCTACGGCTAATGCGTCTCCCATTACTAATGTGGCCGTGGTACTGCTGGTCGGTGCCAACCCTAGTGGGCAAGCTTCTTGAGGTACCGTGATTTGCAGGTGCAAGTCAGACAGTTTTGCCATATTGGATTCTGGCTTGCCTGTCATGCTAATTATCTTGATGTTCAGGCGTTTTAATACCGGAAATAGAGACAGAATTTCGTTTGACTCACCAGAGTTAGAAATTGCGAGCACAATATCTCCAGGGCTGATCATGCCCAAGTCGCCATGTGCAGCTTCGCCAGGGTGAACGAAAAACGCAGAAGTCCCCGTGCTTGCCAGAGTCGCAGCAATCTTGTTACCAATGTGGCCTGACTTGCCAATACCCATAACGACTACTTTGCCGCTGTTGGAAAGGATCAGTTCGCACGCTTTCTCAAATTGATCATCAAAGTAGGTATCCAGCTCTTGCAGAGCAGCAACTTCGATATCAAGAACTTGTTTAGCAGCAGCGCGAAAATCAAATTGATTGGACATATCAGTTCTCTACTTATTTATCGTGGTAATTAAGCGGCCATGTTTGCGAATAAGTACACTTGATAACCTAGGAAGCATGCAAACAAGATTGCACCTTCAATACGGTTAATACTGCGTGATTTACCCAAACACATCGCGACAAGTAACAGTGAAACGCCTAACATGACCCAGAAGTCACGTCCCATCGCGTACTCACTCAGCACCGATGGATTAATGATGCCAGGAATGCCCATTACGGCCAGAATATTAAACACATTCGAGCCAATAATGTTACCGACGGCCATGTCGTCTTCACCTTTTAAAACACCAGCAAGCGATGCTGCGAGCTCAGGTAGACTAGTGCCGATGGCAATGATAGTCAGACCGATGACAAGATCGCTCATGCCAAAATACTTTGCAATAATCACCGCGTTATCCACTAGCATGCTTGCTGCCAAAGGAAGCAGTATCAGGCCAATAACCACCCACATGATCGCTTTAGGGTTGCTGACGCCTTCTGGGATCTCTGACTCTTGGTCATCAAGAAAAACATCACCTGATTTTTGTTCTTTGCGGCTGATCTGCAACATAGCAAATAAAAATGCCCCAAAGAGTACAAACAATAAGACACCTTCATAAAAACCGAGATGGCTATTCCAAAGCAGAATACCGGCGAGTACTGTTACTGCAATCATTAATGGCAGTTCCCGGCGGATGACCGCGGAGCTAATCGACAGAGGCTTGATGAGTGCTGTAATACCAAGGATTAACGCGATGTTCGCGATGTTTGAGCCTAAAACGTTACCCACTGCAGTATCGGTTTTTCCGTCCCAGGCTGCGGTTGCAGAAACCATCATCTCTGGCGCAGAAGAGCCCATCGCAAGGATTGTCATGCCGATGACAAGAGGTGAAATACCGACGTTGCGGGCTATCGCTGCAGAACCAAAAACAAGTTTATCTGCACTCCATACGAGCAAAACAAGACCGACTATAAGCAACGCTACGGCTTCGAGCATGAGAATTCCTAAGTATTAAATAAGTAAAATGAATAACCGCTAATTTTGACCTTTTGCGGCCTAAAATGGAAGATAAACGACGAATAAATTAAAGGTTAGTAACGAAAATGTATGCAAATGTCGTTCATTTAAATCAGCAATTCTTGTCTAGGATTTAAACACTTTGCGCTGATTTGATCGTAATCCACAAAAAATTGCAGGTATATACTCGACTTTATTTAATTGAACAGTGCTTTAAATTCAAAGCCAATGTGCTTATGATTGCAGCCTAATAAATGTACCGACGTTACTTTATTAAACGTGAAATTCAACTCCGTTGTGTGTCTGGTTGATGATGCCGTGAGTTGCAACGCTCCGACAGTAGAAGAGATGATATGTCGAACAACGATTTAGTCACCGTGAACAACCTCACTTTTTCACGGGGAGAGCGCAAGATCTTTGATGGTATTGATCTGCATGTTCCTGAGGGCAAAGTGACGGCCATTATGGGACCATCGGGAATAGGTAAAACTACACTGCTGCGTTTAATTGGTGGTCAGTTGTATCCCGAGCAAGGAGAGATCTGGTTTGATGGCGACAATATTCCCTCTCTCTCGCGTAAAAAACTCTACCATGCTCGAAAGAAAATGAGCATGTTGTTTCAATCAGGAGCTTTATTCACTGATTTGAATGTCTTTGATAACGTCGCCTTCCCATTGCGAGAGCATACGAATTTATCTGAAGAGCTGATTCGTACCATGGTATTGCTTAAGCTTGAAGCCGTCGGTCTACGCGGCGCGGCACAACTGATGCCGAGCGAGCTATCGGGCGGCATGGCAAGACGCGCTGCGTTGGCGCGTGCGATCGCCCTAGACCCAGATTTAATCATGTACGATGAACCATTTGTCGGACAAGACCCAATCACCATGGGTGTCTTGGTTGAGCTTATTAGTAATCTAAATCAAGCGTTAGGTTTAACTTCTATAGTCGTTTCTCACGACGTGCCTGAAGTGATGAGTATTGCCGATTGGGTTTATCTGATGGCCGATGGCAAAATTATCGCTTTTGGCACACCAGAAGAGCTTAATCAGAATCCTGACCCTCGCGTTCAGCAGTTCTTACAAGGTGATGCAGATGGTCCTGTACCGTTTCGCTTCCCTTCTCAAAGTATCGAAAAGGACTTATTTGATGGTCGATAACTTTATGCATTTTGTCGCCTCACTAGGTAGACGAACGCTCTCCATCTGCGGAGCATTTGGTCGTGCGACTTTCATGCTGATTGGGGCACTGTTTACTAAGCCACAACCGCTCAAAAGCTTTCCTCTGCTCGTTAAACAACTTTATTCCGTAGGCGTCCAGTCTCTGGCGATTATCGTCGTATCTGGGTTGTTCATTGGTATGGTTTTGAGCCTACAAGGTTATGTTGTGCTGGTGGATTACGGCGCAGAGGGCAGTTTGGGTCAAATGGTGGCGCTCTCATTGCTACGAGAATTAGGGCCCGTTGTCACTGCACTTCTGTTTGCTGGTCGTGCAGGCTCTGCGTTAACTGCAGAGATAGGTTTGATGAAAGCGACGGAGCAACTTTCTAGCCTTGAAATGATGGCGGTAGATCCTTTGAAAAGAGTGATTGCGCCACGTTTTTGGGCCGGTGCTATTTCAATGCCATTGCTGGCTATGATTTTCATGGCAGTGGGTATTTGGGGCGCCCAGCTTGTTGGTGTTGACTGGAAAGGTGTTGACCATGGCAGTTTTTGGTCAGCGATGCAGTCCTCAGTTGAACTAGGACAGGATATTGGTAACAGTATGATCAAGTGCTTTGCGTTTGCAATTACGGTTACTTGGGTCGCTCTATTTAACGGTTATGATGCTATTCCAACTTCGGAAGGGATCAGCCGAGCAACTACGCGCACTGTTGTGCATTCTTCTTTAGCAGTACTAGGACTAGACTTTGTACTGACCGCATTGATGTTTGGGAATTAATCATGCAACAAACACGTAAAACTGAATTATGGGTTGGCAGCTTTGTATTAGCGGGAATTTGCGCGATTCTTGTGATGATTTTTCAAGTTGCTGACGTAAAAAGCATTGGCTCTGGTGATACTTACACCCTCAAAGCTGAGTTCGATAATATTGGTAGTTTAAAAGTTCGCTCGCCAGTAAAAGTGGGTGGGGTTGTGATTGGCCGGGTAAGCAATATTTCGCTTAACCCAGATAACTTATTACCTGTTGTAACTCTATCGATCAATAGCAAATACAATCAATTCCCAGAAACGTCGAGCGTACAAATTTTGACGTCTGGCTTGATTGGTGAGCAATACATTGGTTTAGTACCAGGCTTTGTTTTTGACGATGAAGTCATGCTGGTCGATGGCGATACCATCGAAGACACCAAATCAGCGCTCGTGCTTGAAGACTTAATTGGTCAAGTGCTTTACAGCGTAGGTGGTTCAGACGATTCAAGTAAGGAATAACTATGTTAGCGAGATTATTACTTTCACTTTGTGCTGTGTTTAGCGCGTTTGGTACAAGTGCAGCAGAAGTGGATAAAACTGAACCTTATAAGATGATGAAGCAAGTGGCTGAAGTCACGTTCGAAAGATTAAAAGCCGAGCAACCGAAAATCAAACAAGACCCAGATTTACTCAAGGTGATTGTTGAAGAAGAGCTAATGCCTTATGTCAACTACCGCTATGCTGGGTTAAAGCTCCTAGGTCCAAACCTAAAAGGAGCGAAACGTGAAGACGTACTTGAGTTTATCGATGCATTTCGCGCGTACTTAATTGCTTCTTATGCCCAAGTGCTAACGCAATACAGTGACCAACAAATTGAATTTGGTCCTGAGCCTAGCATTGATGACTCTAAGCGTATCACCAGTATTAAAGTTGATATCATCGATACGCCGCGTCCAAACATCAAGCTAGAGTTCAAATTGCGTAAAGACAACAAATCTGGTGAGTGGGAAGCATTCGATATGATTGCGGAAGGCATTAGTTTACTCTCTAGCAAACAGTCAGAATGGAATAGCAAAATTCGTCAAGAAGGCATTCTATCTGTCGCGAAAGATCTAGAGAAATTAGCTGCGGAACCGATTCGCTTTGAGGCGAAGAAATAATGGCCCAGACTCCCGCTCAGTGGCAATTAGATCAAAACATTCTTAAGCTAACAGGGGCACTTGATAGAGATACAGTGCCCTCATTGTGGGCGTATGCTCAGCAATGGCAACCAGCTCAAGCTGAGCTGGAATGCTCGTTAAAAGAGATAGAGCGCGTCGACTCTGCAGGAATGGTGATGTTAATCCACTTATTAGAGCATGCAAAAAAGCAAAACTGTCATATAATGCTCAGTTTCGTGCCGGCGCAACTGCGCACTTTGTTTCAACTGAGCAATGTTGAATCTTTAGTGGCCAAACACATACAGAATTATCAGGGGTAAATTGTGGATAGCGCAAAAGTACAACAGTTATTAGAAGAAGCACTAAACCTTCAAGAAGTGCATGTAAAAGGTGAAGGTAGCCACTATGAGGTGGTTGCTGTTGATGCTTGTTTCGATGGAATGAGCCGCGTTAAGAAGCAGCAGTTAATTTATGGTCCTCTGATGGAATACATCCAGCGTAACGACATTCACGCATTATCAATTAAAGCGTTCACACCAGAAGAGTGGGCTCGTGATAAGAAACTGATGTCGCTTTAAGGTTTATTGATGGAAAAGTTTCGAGTTATTGGGTCAGATAAACCACTCGTTGGTGAAGTGACCATTTCCGGTGCAAAAAACGCAGCACTGCCGATTTTATTTGCGTCTATCTTGGCGGAAGAGCCTGTAGAAGTGGCAAACGTGCCACACCTTCGTGATATCGATACAACCATGGAACTGCTTAAGCGTTTAGGCGCGAAAGTAAGCCGTAATGGTTCTGTTCACGTCGATCCAAGTAGCATTGCTGAATACTGCGCACCGTATGATTTGGTGAAAACCATGCGTGCTTCTATTTGGGCTTTGGGCCCGCTCGTAGCGCGATTTGGTCAAGGTCAGGTTTCTCTACCTGGCGGTTGTGCTATCGGTGCTCGTCCTGTTGATCTGCATATTTCTGGCCTAGAGCAGCTTGGCGCAACGATTACGCTTGAAGATGGTTACGTTAAAGCTGAGGTTGATGGTCGTCTAAAAGGTGCGCACATCGTGATGGATAAAGTCAGCGTAGGCGCGACGATCACCATCATGTGTGCTGCAGCACTTGCTGAAGGCACTACAACGCTAGACAACGCGGCGCGTGAACCTGAAATTGTAGACACAGCGGATTTCCTAAATAAGCTTGGAGCAAAAATTTCTGGTGCAGGCACAGATACGATTACGATTGAAGGTGTTGAGCGCCTAGGTGGTTGTAAACACAACGTGGTTGCCGACCGTATTGAGACGGGAACATTCCTTGTCGCTGCCGCGGTATCTGGCGGTAAAGTAGTATGTCGTAACACTAACGCTCATTTGCTTGAAGCGGTTTTAGCCAAGCTAGAAGAAGCTGGCGCGCTTGTCGAAACGGGTGAAGATTGGATTTCAGTTGATATGACTGATCGCGAGCTGAAAGCAGTGAGTGTACGTACAGCGCCGCATCCAGGCTTCCCGACTGATATGCAAGCTCAATTTACGCTATTGAACATGATGGCGAAAGGCGGCGGCGTGATCACAGAGACTATCTTTGAAAACCGCTTTATGCACGTACCAGAACTCATGCGTATGGGCGCTAAAGCTGAGATCGAAGGCAATACGGTTATCTGTGGTGATGTTGAGTCACTCAGCGGTGCGCAAGTGATGGCAACCGACCTACGAGCTTCGGCTAGTTTGGTAATTGCGGGCTGTATTGCTAAAGGCGAAACCATCGTTGATCGTATTTACCATATCGACCGCGGTTACGACAAAATCGAAAATAAACTGGCTGCACTTGGCGCAAATATTGAGCGAGTGAGCGAGGCAAGTTAAACTGCACCGCAGGTAACTTGGATATCAAGAGAGCCGAAACCTGAGTTTCGGCTTTTTTATATCACTCTCATGACCATAGTTATCCTTTATGGAAAGAGAGAAATTAATAGCTGTATCTGGCAAAAGCCGGTTCCTGGAGAACAAGAATGATTGCACTGTTACGTGTATTTGCTGTCGCTATCTTTGCGATTGTTATGTTTATTGGTGGTTGTGGTTACTGCCTATTAAGCCCCCGAAACCCTAAGCACGTTTTCACTTTTGGCCGCTTGTTTGCCAAGATGTCTCGTGTATTTGGGATTAAGTTAGAGCTGCGTATCCCTGAAGATGCGTATTCACGCGGACAACATGTTTACATTGCTAACCACCAGAACAACTGGGACATGTTTACTGTTTCTGCTGCTGTGACTCCGAAAGTTGTGACAGTAGGTAAAAAGAGCTTGGCTTGGATGCCACTGTTTGGTCAGCTTTACTGGCTTACGGGTAACATTCTGATTGACAGAGCGAATCGCTCGAAAGCAAAAGGTACTATCGATCAGGTAGTGAGCAGCATGAAAGAAAGTGATGTTTCGGTGTGGATGTTCCCAGAAGGCACGCGTTCTCGTGGGCGTGGTTTGCTGCCATTCAAAACAGGTGCTTTTCATGCGGCAATTGGTGCAGGTGTGCCAATCATTCCTATCGTATGTAGCTCGACGAATAAAATTAAGCTGAACCGTTGGAACAATGGTCATGTGATTGTTGAAATGCTACCTCCAATCAGTACAGAAGGCTATGGTAAAGAGGGCATTCGCGAGCTAGCGAATATCTGTCGTGAACAGATGAAAGAGAAGCTTGAATCGTTAGATGAAGAAGTCAAACAGCGTAATGCTGCTTAAGTTTTACTGCGATATCATCACGAAAAGACAATAAAAAACGGGTAGCCTGAGCTACCCGTTTTTTTATGTTTGTCAGCAAGTGCAATTATTTTCGAACCGCGATTGCTTCAATCTCGATACCAACATCTTTCGGTAGGCGAGCCACTTCTACACAAGAGCGTGCAGGGTAGTTTGCTACGCCGTGCTCATCAAAGAACTTGCCGTAAACTTCGTTCACCGTGCCAAAGTCGTTTAGGTCTTTAACAAAAACCGTTAGCTTCACGATATCTGACACTTTAAGGCCTGAAGATTCAACCACAGCCTTTACGTTTTCTAGAGACTGACGAGCTTGCTCTGCGATATCAGCAGACACTTCACCTGTCGCTGGGTTTACTGGGATTTGGCCTGAAGTAAGAACCATGTTACCTAGATCTACGCCTTGAACGTAAGGACCGATTGCTGCTGGTGCAGATTCAGTGTGAAGTACTTTCGTCATTTGATTTTTCCATCAGTTGTAGGGAATAAAGATTCTCAGTTTGCCTCTAAACCCGTGGTAGGTAAAGAGTAAAATACCCCCGACATTGCGGGGTATTTTAAACGTATCACGCCTAGTCGTACGGTGTGTTTATCGTTCGGTTACGATCTCGCGTGAGAACACTTTCTCGCAGTACTTACACTTTAGGCGGATTTCTTGTTTCTTTTCGAATACGCTAAAGCTGCTTTCTACTGGCTCATTGTGAGAAATACAGTTTGAATTTGGGCATTCGAAGACATCATTGATGCGCTCTGGAAGCTCTAACGCGAGCTTTTTCACCACTTCATAATTTTCGATTTGGTTCACGGTCGCGTGAGGAGCATACAGCGCCAACTTGCTCGCTTGCTCTTCATTAATAAACACATTTTCTATTTTCAGTAGATCTTTATGACCGAGTGCTGATGATGGCAAGTTCAGACCAATAGTAACGCGCTGTGATGAATTGTGCATATCGAACAGTCTTAGTACTTTGATGCCGATTTGCGCAGGGATGTGGTCGATGACCGTGCCATTTTTGATTGCTTCTACCTGCAATTGAGTTTCTTTAGCCATGGGTTTTCTCCTCGATTACAGTGTTTCGTTTAGAACAAGCGCCAACAGTGCTTGGCGAGCGTATACGCCATTTTGAGCTTGCTGGAAGAAGTAAGCATGAGGCGTTTTATCAACATCGGTTGTGATTTCATCCACACGTGGTAGTGGGTGGAGTACTTTTAGATTTTCGCGCGCCCCTTCGAGTAATGCAGCTGTCAAAATATACGCCGATTTAATGTGCGCGTACTCCGATTCGTCAAAACGTTCTTTCTGTACGCGCGTCATGTACAGAATATCCAGTTCAGGAATCACACTCTCCATGTCCGTGTGCAGGCTATATTGAATGCCAGCTTCGTCTAGCTCTTCGCAGATGTAATCTGGCATTGCCAATGCTTCTGGTGCAACAAAGAAGAAGCGGATGTTATTAAACTTCGCTAATGCTTGAGTCAGAGAGTGCACCGTGCGGCCATATTTTAGGTCACCTACGAATGCGACGTTCAGGTTGTCTAGATGCCCTTGTGTTTCCGCGATGGTGTATAGGTCGAGTAGCGTTTGAGTTGGGTGTTGGTTTGCACCGTCACCAGCGTTGATCACTGGCACGCCATTTGAGAATTCAGAGGCCAAGCGAGCGGCGCCTTCTTGTGGATGGCGCATCACAAAGGCATCGACGTAAGAAGAGATGACCTGTACTGAATCTGCGAGTGTTTCGCCTTTTTTCGCCAGAGAGGTATTACCATCATTATCAAAGCCAATCACGTCACCACCAATGCGTTGAATCGCCGTTTCAAACGACAAGCGAGTACGTGTTGATGGTTCAAAGAAACAACTGGCAACGACTTTGTTTTTAATCAGTTCTGGTCGAGGTGCTTTTTTAAGGCTGCCTGCTGTTTCTACGATAAGTTCCAGTTCTTCACGTGAAAGCTCTGGAATAGAGATGATGTGCTTCTGGTAAAGCGAGTTCGCCATGATCTTCTTCCCTATAACATTGATGACTACATCCAAATTGCCGAAAGGAATTTTGGACATAAAAAAACCTCCCCAAATGGGGAGGTTTTAAAATTCAATAGAATTAACGAAAATAACACCACGTAAGCGTAGTCGCTTAGCTAGAGCAAATCGCGTTTTCATGTCGGCAATTAGCTTGGTCATTTCTTAATCCTCAGACAAATTGCCGTGCATTATACGCTTAACTTTCGTGAGCGCAAGCGATTACATCATGGTTTTTAGCGGCTGTTTTTGCGCGCTGGTTTAGCTTCCTAGCGTCGCAACCATCACGGCTTTGATGGTGTGCATACGGTTTTCAGCTTCGTCGAATACGATGGAGTATTCCGATTCAAATACCTCTTCTGTTACTTCAAGGCCTTTCATGCCGTATTTTTCTGCGACTTCTTTGCCGACGGTGGTTTCATCATTGTGGAAAGCAGGAAGGCAGTGCATGAATTTCACATGTAGATTACCCGTTTGCTTAATCACGTCCATATTGATTTGATATGGTGTCATTAACGCTACACGTTCATCCCATGCCTCGGCAGACTCACCCATAGACACCCAAACGTCGGTGTATAGGAAATCACAACCTTTCACACCTTCCTCCACGCTTTCAGTTAATGTGATTTTTGCACCAGTTTGCTGCGCGATAGTTTGGCAAGTTGCCACCAGATCTTCTTCAGGCCAGAACGCTTTTGGCGCGACAAGGCGAATATCCATGCCCATTTTAGCAGCACCCACCATGAGCGAGTTGCCCATATTGTTGCGTGCATCGCCTAGGTAAGCGAAGGTCATTTCATGCAGCTGTTTACCACGGCCATGCTCTTGCATGGTCAGGAAGTCAGCAAGGATTTGGGTAGGGTGGAACTCATCAGTCAAACCATTCCACACTGGAACACCAGCATAAGTGCCAAGCTCTTCAACAATGGATTGGCCAAAACCGCGGTATTCGATGCCATCATACATGCGGCCAAGTACGCGTGCGGTGTCTTTCATTGATTCTTTATGGCCAATCTGAGAACCAGAAGGGCCGATGTAAGAGACTTGAGCGCCTTGATCAAAAGCTGCGACTTCAAACGCACATCGGGTACGAGTCGAAGATTTCTCAAAGATGAGTGCAATGTTTTTACCTTGAAGTGTCTTCTGCTCTGTTCCTGCATATTTTGCTTTTTTTAGCTCTGCAGACAGTTCGAGCAAGAACTGGATTTCTTTGGTTGAGAAATCCAATAGCTTCAAAAAGTTGCGGTTACGTAAATTGAAAGCCATAGCTCGTCCCTTAGTACGTGTGATTGAATTAATAGAATGCATTAAAACATATAAATGCTTTATTTGTGAATAATTATTTTCATGTAAACTAAAAAAGGTTGATGCATTCACATCAACCTTAGTTTTTATTCATTTAATGTAAAAGGACGAATTGGTTATATATCGTCTCGCTCTATCGGACAGCTCATGCAGCGGGCGCCACCACGGCCACGGCCAAGCTCGTTACCTGGGACTGTCAGTACTTTGATACCAGCTTTGTCGTATTTTTCGTTGGTGTATACATTGCGTTCGTAACCAATCACAACGCCCGGTTTTACGGTAAGAACGTTATTGGCGTCATTCCATTGTTCGCGCTCAGCTTCATAACTGTCACCACCCGTGGTGATGATTTTCAGCTGATCTAAGCCAAGAGCAGATTCAATCGCATGTAGGTAGTTATGAGATGCTTCAACATGCATTTCACCATTGCCTTTTGGTGTTAAACGCCATGTGTCGAGATCTTTGCGCATGATCTCTGGGTAAACAGAGAACGTGTCCACATCCATATGGGTCATAACAGTGTCTAAATGCATGCATGAACGGTGTTTAGGCAGATCAATCGCAATCACTTCGGTCGCTTGTCCTGCCTTAAACAGGCTCGCTGCAAGGTTCTCTACGCCTTGCGCGGTCGTACGCTCAGACATACCGATCAGAACTGCACCTTTACCAATAACCAACACATCACCGCCTTCGACATTCGCATTATCATAATGCAGATCATCATCACCGAAGTATTTGATAAAGTCTTGGCCAGCAAAAATTGGGTGCCAACGATAAATCGCACGTAAGTGGTTTGTTTCACGTTGACGTGCAGGCATCATCATCGGGTTAAGAGAAACGCCGCCATAAACCCAACATGAGGTATCACGAGTAAAGAGGTGATTAGGCAGTGGCTCAATAACAAAGTCGAGAGGACGCTTCATTTTTGGCAGCATAGAAGATGAGGAGATCGGTAGCTCTGAGTAAGCTAAGCCACCTAAAAAGATGCTGGCAAGGTGTTCATCATCCATTTCTGAAAAATATTGGCGTAGGTCTCGCGCAAAGGTTGGCCCGTAACGAAAGTCAGAAATCTGAGTATCTAGCAGCCACTGTTTTGCTTCTGGAACGGCGAGGGTTTCGACCAGTAAATCGTGGAGGAGAAGCACTTCAACGTCTTGCTCGCGCAGCGTACGTGCGAATGCATCGTGCTCTTCACCTGCCGCTTCTACAGCAAGAACGTCGTCAAATAGCAACTCATGACAGTTTGACGGAGTTAAGTGGGTTAGGGCGCGTTCAGGGCGATTTAATAGAACTCGTCGAAGTTGACCAACTTCTGATCCAACGTACAGCTTGCTCATTTTGTATCCTTACAAATTTTCCAGCCATTAGTTATGACAAGCTTCCTAGAAAGATGCAAGTTATCAAGCTTTGTTTATATTCTGGTGTTTCTGGTTTTGTGAGTTTTTTATTTTTATTTTTATTCTTATTAAATTTATTATTAGATATAAATGCTATTTTACTAAAATTAGAGTGCGTGCGTTTTTATTCTAATTTTCCCGTTGAGAAAGAATACACGCACAGTGCATAAAACGTGCATTTTTATTCTAAATTATGCATTATTAAAGTGAATTTATTCGTTATGCTTCTTCGTTTTACACGTGAGTGTATTCAAGAAAGCGCCATAAACACGCACAGAAAGAGAAAATAACCGCATTAAGTGTCAGTTAGGATGTTCTGAATATTAAAAAATGCCATTTTTTGTTAATTTTTTGTTTCTTTGCGTGGTCGGTTTAATATTTATATTCAAATAACCGATAAGAATCGCGGTGGTATGATGTTTGTTTGTGGCTTTTCATCGCAATCCATGCCATATTTCACCGGATCAGCATACTCAGTATCGGGTATAGTGTTTCTATCAAGTAACTAATCTGGAGCCAAAACATGTCTCACGAAGATGAATATCTATCAGTAGAAGAATTAATTGAGATTCAAAAGGAAGAGACTCGCGATATCATTGCAGCATTGCTAGAAGATGGCAGCGATCCAGATTCGCTATACGAAATCGAGCACCACCTGTTTGCAGAAGATTTTGACACGCTAGAAAAAGCGGTTGTTGAAGCATTCAAGATGGGTTTTGAAGTGCTTGAAGCGGAAGAAACTGAAGATGAAGATGGCAACAAGTTGCTTTGCTGTGACGCAACCATGGAATCAGCATTAGACGCAGAAGCCATTGATGCGCAAGTTGAAAAACTGATTCACTTGGCAGAAAAATACGACATCATCTATGACGGTTGGGGTACGTACTACGAAGGCGAAGATGCGCTTTACCCTGAAGAAGATGAAGACGACGAGTAATCAAAGCTCACCTCTTTTAGAGAAACCAGCGTTTAACGCTGGTTTTTTTATACCTTGAAAATAGCATCCAACAACAGATGAATGTGGAGGTGATAAATAATTCACATTGAGTTTATAGGGGATTTCTCCCTATAATGCGTGAAAATTGATCTAGCGCAAGGTGTATATGCAACTCTCACTCGCCGGTTTATGGCAAGTCTCTCCACTGACGGACCTCTCGATTCCACAGGATGACATCACTTTTCCCGCCCCTTTAAGTCTAGTCCTGCCTGATGAATTGACGGAGGAAGCGATCCGTCAACAAGAATGGCACCTGATGCATGACATTGAAGTGGATGAGGCGATGATGGCATTTCCTGCAGTGGAAATGGTAATGGGTGGTGTTGATTACCATGCGGAGGTACGTTTGAACGGCGTGGCTGTGTTTGATTGTGATGGCTCGCAAAGTGTGTATAAGAAAGACATTCGCCCATACATGCAAATGGGGCGTAATCGCTTTGAGATATTGTTCCTAGAGGAAGAAGAAGATCTTTTATTCGATGAGGATAGGCCAGAACTGTGCCCGCTTTCTGAACATCAATATAAGAAAAGTGATGAGCGACTGGGCGTGTGGCAAGAACCGTACTTGCAGTTTATTCGCAACGTGCGTTTAGATCGCGTGGCAACCGAGCAGATTTGGCACCATGGTGGCGGGTGTGAATTTAAGGTCGATTTGTATTACCAGACATTTGCACCAGGGCTAGTGTCAGCAGCGGTAAAGTTTAATGGCATGACTTACCATATCCCAATTGACGTTCGTGCAGATCACGCCAGCGCACTCTTTCAGATTGAAGCGCCAAAGTATGCTGATCTTAATGACCCTGATCCAAATGATCTCTATCAGTTGTCTGTTGAATTGGATGGGCAACGCCAAAACTTCACTGTTGCATTGAGCCAGGAGCTTTGCGTTACCCATGTTGTGCTTTAACGTCTGATAATATTTTTTATTACAGTACCTTAAGCATTACGACTTCACATGCATCATGCCCTGTTTGTCCAAGCGGGGCATCGAGATGCTCAAAGCCTAGCTTTTCATACAAGCCTACCGCCTCTCTTAGACATTCGGTCGTTTCTAAATAGCACTGCTGATACCCAAACTGTTTCGCCAGTTGTAAGCTCAATGCGACGATGCGTTTGGCTAAACCGTGTCCTCGTGTTTGAGGTAAGAAGTACATCTTTTGCAGCTCACACACATTTGGCTCACCAGCTAAAGGGGCAAAGCCACCGCCACCAACGATCTCTCCGCGATGTTCAATGACCCAATAGGCGGCGCCGCATTGATTGTAAACCGAATACATATCATCAAGCGTTGGATCGGCCACACCATAACCTTTGTCTGCGGTTAAGCCGTATTCAGCAGAGACTTTACGAATTACGTCTGCCACTTGCGGGTTGTCTGCTTTTGTAAGAGGTCGAAGAACGTATTCCTCTGCCTGACATACTTTTATCAGCCCTTTTAGGTAAGTCTCTAAACCAAGTTTGAGTTGTTCTTGCTCACAGTCATCAAGTTGTGTAAGCAACTGCTCAAAAAATCTGTTTTGCTGTTGGTCTAGTTGCGATAACGCCTGCTGTCCTTGAATTGTGAGCACTACGAGTTGGCTTCGTTTATCTTTCGGGTTTTCGATGCTCTCAACCAAACCTAATTTAATCAAACCAGTAATGGTGCGGCTTGCATTGGACTTGTCGACACTAAGCTGCTGCGCCAGTTGGTTGATGGTCAATGGCTGCAATTGGATTTCACCTAATGCGTGCGCTTGTACCGGGGTAAGAGCGACATCGCCGCATTGTTTATCGAGCATACCAAGCAATCGGACGGCTTGACGGGAGTAGTGTCGGAGTTGACGAGCGTTCATTATCACTTACCTCTAAAAATAAAGTTGCGCACCGCAATCAAATTAATTGCGGTGCGCAACTTTGTCAATGATAAATGTCATTTGGCTCGTTAGGAGACGTAGTGAGCCTCCATGTTTAAGCGTGGTGATGTAAACAAAACTGCGGTGCTGGAGTTTTTGCTGATGATTTACGCATCCATACTTTCTCGTGGAAGTAGTAAGCCACCGTATTCAAACTCGGCTCTAGCATCGCCATTACGCCGCCGACAAATGCATCACCTGTTAGTAAGTAAACCACGGTAAAAGCGACGCTGAAGTGCACGGTCGCAAAGCTTGCGGTTTTTAATTTGGTCATCCACTGACGAGCTTTAAGTGCTGGGACTTTTGCCCATGCCTTTTCATGAAAGTAGAAGGCTACGGTGTTCACTGAAGGCTCAATCATGGCAATTAAACTACCAATTAAAATGTCGCCTGTGAGTACGTAAGCGACACTAAATGCGATAGTAAAATGCAGTGCTGCGAAAGTTAGTGTCTTTTTCATGATAATTACTCAATCGTGTTTGTTTCGATGAGTTTATTATCGATAATAATTCTCATTAATACTAATGGATGATGAGTATTGTTGCGATAGGGGAAAGCTATTGATGATGGTTTTTGGTGAAAGATATACAAAAGGTTGACCATGATAGCCAACCTTTTGATTTTTAGTGCTTTATAAATCTAAGTCTTGAAGTATTTCGCTTCTGATCAAACGATTACAGCGCCGCGATAGTGGTTTTTTGCTCTTCTAGCTTAGCTAGTGTCTCTTTGTAGCCTTCAAGTTTCTCACGCTCTTTAGCAACAACCGCTTCCGGTGCTTTCGCCACGAAGCCTTCGTTACCTAGTTTGCCTTCGATACGCTTGATTTCGCCATGAGTCTTTTTGATTTCGCCATCTAGACGAGCAAGCTCTGCATCTTTGTCGATCAAACCCGCCATTGGGATCATCAGCTCAGACTTACCAACCAGTGCCGTTGCACACGCAGGGGTCTCTTCGCCAGCTTCAAGCACGCGTACTGCTTCTAGCTTCGCTAGAGACATCAATACTTGTTTGCTTGCTTCTAGACGAGAGGCGTCTTTCTCATTCGCTGCTTTCAGCATAACGTCTAGAGGCTTGCCCGGGTTGATGTCGTACTCAGCACGTAGGTTGCGGATGCTAGTGATGAACGCCTTCACCCATTCGATATCATCTAGCGCTTCTTGGTTGAAGTTTGCTTCGTCGAATTGAGGCAGCGTTTGTAGCATGATTGTCTCGCCCTCAACACCGTCAACTAGTGGCTTGATGCTTTGCCAGATAGTTTCTGTGATGTAAGGAATCACAGGGTGAGCTAGACGTAGCGTCTTCTCAAGTACCGTGATTAGTGTACGGCGAGTACCACGCTGTTGCGCTTCAGTACCTTTCCATAGAACGGGTTTAGTTAGCTCTAGGTACCAGTCACAGAATTGGTTCCAGATGAATTCGTAAAGTGTGTTTGCAGCCATATCTAGACGGAAGTTGTCGATATGGTTGTTGAACGCTTTCGCTGCGAGTTCAAACTGAGACTCGATCCACTTGTCTGCTAGTGAGTACTCGATCTCACCTTCACCAAAACCACAATCTTGCTCTTCTGTGTTCATCATTACGTAACGGCTTGCGTTCCATAGTTTGTTACAGAAGTTACGGTAACCTTCAAGACGCTTCATATCCCAGTTGATATCGCGACCTGTTGATGCCATTGCTGCAAGGGTGAAACGCAGTGCGTCTGTACCGTATGCTTCGATACCGTTTTCAAACGTCTTACGCGTGTTCTTCTCGATCTTCTTCGCTAGCTGAGGCTGCATCATGTTGCCACAACGCTTCTCTACTAGAGACTCTAGGTCGATACCATCGATCATGTCGATTGGGTCAAGTACGTTACCTTTCGACTTCGACATCTTGTCGCCGTTTTCGTCACGGATTAGGCCGGTAACGTAAACTGTCTTAAATGGTACTTGTGGTTTGCCATTTTCGTCTTTCACGAAGTGCATGGTCATCATGATCATGCGCGCAACCCAGAAGAAAATGATGTCGAAACCAGTTACTAGAACGTCTGAAGGGTGGAATACTTTCAGATCGTCAGTTTGCTCTGGCCAACCTTGAGTACCGAACGTCCATAGTGCAGAAGAGAACCATGTATCCAGTACGTCTTCGTCTTGGTGAAGCTCAATGACTGACTCTAGGTTGTTGTTCTTGCGAACTTCTTCTTCAGTGCGACCTACGTAAACATTACCTTGGTTGTCGTACCAAGCTGGGATGCGGTGACCCCACCATAGCTGACGAGAGATACACCAGTCTTGAACGTCACGCATCCAAGAGAAGTACATGTTTTCGTATTGCTTAGGAACGAATTGGATGTCGCCGTTTTCTACTGCTTCAACTGCTGTTTTCGCTAGAGGCGCAGTACGTACGTACCATTGGTCAGTTAGCATTGGTTCGATAACCACGCCACCACGGTCGCCGTAAGGAACTTGTAGATCGTGATCTTTTACTTCTTCAAGTAGACCTAGCTCGTCGAATTCAGCAACGATAGCTTTACGAGCGGCAAAACGTTCCATACCGTGGTATTTAGCTGGTAGCTCAGTGCTGTAAGCGTCGCTTGCTTCGCCGTTAGTGTTGAATACTTCTGCTGCGTCGCGGATGTTCGCGTCGAAAGTCAGAATGTTGATCATTGGTAGCTGGTGGCGCTTACCAACTTCGTAGTCGTTGAAGTCGTGCGCAGGTGTGATTTTCACACAGCCAGTACCTTTTTCCATATCTGCGTGCTCATCGCCCACGATTGGGATGCGACGATCAACGATAGGAAGGATGATTTCTTTACCGATAAGATCTTTGTAACGTGGATCTTCTGGGTTAACTGCAACACCCGTATCGCCTAGCATGGTCTCTGGACGAGTCGTTGCAACAACGATGTAGTCTTTGCCATCCGCTGTTTTAGCACCATCTGCTAGTGGGTAGCGGAAGTGCCACATGTGGCCTTTAGTGTCTTTGTTCTCTACTTCTAGATCTGAAATCGCTGTGTGTAGCTTTGGATCCCAGTTAACTAGACGCTTACCGCGGTAGATTAGATCGTCTTCGTATAGACGTACGAACACTTCTTGAACGGCGTTAGATAGACCATCGTCCATCGTAAAGCGCTCACGGTCCCAGTCTACTGATGCGCCAAGACGACGAAGCTGTTTAGTGATAGTGCCACCAGATTCGCCTTTCCATTCCCAGATTTTGTCGATGAAAGCTTCACGACCGTAATCGTGTTTTGTTTTGCCTTCTTCTGCAGCGATCTTACGCTCAACAACCATCTGAGTTGCGATACCAGCGTGGTCAGTACCTACTTGCCAAAGGGTGTTTTTACCCTTCATACGTTCACAACGGATAAGCGTATCCATGATCGTATCTTGGAACGCGTGGCCCATGTGTAGGCTACCAGTGACGTTCGGTGGCGGGATCATGATGCTGTATGATTCTTTAGTAGTGTCACCGTGTGGCTTAAAGTAGCCTTTCTCTTCCCAAGTCTGATACAGAGCTTGTTCGATTGAAGTTGGGTTGTATGTCTTTTCCATAGCGCTCTTTTAATGGATACGTTGATGGTTGAATCTTAGTCAATCTTTATAAGTGAGGGATCTTAACAAGATCGCCTTAACTATAAGGATTGACCGTTAAGGATATTGAATTTCGATCGTTTGCAGCTGGTAACCTGCTTGACGGTAAATTTTATATCTTTCTCTTGCGAGTTGTTTAGCTTTTTCTTCGCAGGGCACGAAGTCTACCACTTGAGCAAACTTGTTCGCAAAGGTTGTCTCATTTTCCGCCAAATTAATTACCAATTGACGATTCCAAGACGGCTTTACACCGTTATGGCCGATCTCAATATTGGTGGCGTATTTCGGTCCCTCGCCTACTAGGTTATGTGCCATGAACTTGTCTGCATCAACTTGCCAAAAGGCTTCAGCGAGCTGCTCGGCGTGTGGTTTGTCTTGGCAGTTTAAATACACTTTAGCGCCTTGGCGGGCAAAGTGCTGCGCCAAAAACACAATGTACTTTTCAAAGCCAGCCACCGTTGCTTGCGGGCTCTCTTCGTTAATGATGTAGAAGGTTGCAGTTTGCATCATTCTCTCACTTGCCTTGGGTCTCTTCCTAAGACCATCTTAAGTCCCACTTTCATTTTAGAAAATTAGGATAATAAAAAAGGGCCTTGCGGCCCTTTTAGATGTTGTTCAGAAATTACTCTTCTGTCTCTTGGCCGCTGCGGTTCAAAAGGAATTGGACAAGCATTGAGACAGGACGGCCCGTTGAGCCTTTCGCTGCGCCTGATTTCCACGCGGTACCTGCGATATCGACGTGAGCCCAGTTGTACTTTTTAGCAAACTTAGACAAGAAGCAACCCGCAGTGATGGTACCAGCAGGACGGCCACCAATGTTTGCCATATCCGCAAACGGGCTTTTCAACTGCTCGTGGTACTCATCTGCCATTGGTAGACGCCATGCACGGTCACTTGCTTGCTCTGAAGCGTTAACTAGCTCATGAGAAAGAGGGTTGTGGTTAGAGATAACGCCACTGATGTGGTGACCTAGTGCGATAACACAAGCGCCGGTTAGCGTTGCAACGTCAACCACGCAGTCTGGTTCGAAACGCTCTACGTAAGTCAGTGCGTCACAAAGAACAAGACGACCTTCCGCATCCGTGTTCAGAACTTCTACAGTTTGACCAGACATTGTCGTTAGGATATCACCTGGACGGTAAGCGTTGCTGCCTGGCATGTTTTCACAGCCTGCTAGAACACCAATAACGTTAATTGGTAGGTTTAGCTTCGCTAGCGCTTTCATTGTACCGAATACCGATGCCGCACCACACATGTCGTACTTCATCTCATCCATACCTTCGCCCGGTTTTAGAGAGATACCGCCTGAATCGAAGGTTAGACCTTTACCTACTAGCACAATCGGTTTTGCATCTGAGTCAGGGTTACCTTTGTACTCGATGATAGACATCATAGATTCGTTTTTAGAACCACGGCCTACTGCTAGGTAAGAGGTCATACCCAGTTTTTCCATCTCTTGCTCACCAATGATTTTGGTGGTTACGGTTTCGTAATCGTCCGCCAGACGACGAGCTTGAGAAGCGAGGTAAGCTGGGTTAGCTACGTTTGGTGGCATGTTGCCAAGGTCTTTTGAGGCTTTGACACCAGATGCGATAGCTAGACCATGAGTGATTGCTTTTTCACCCAAGTTTAATTCACGACGCGTTGGGACATTGAAAACAAGCTTGCGCAGTGGGCGGCGAGTTTCAGGTTTAACGCTCTTGAATTGATTAAATGTGTATAGACCATCTTTAGTAGCTTCTACAGCCTGGCGTACTTTCCAGTATGTGTCGCGACCCTTAACATGCAGTTCAGTTAGGAAACATACAGCTTCCATTGAGCCTGTCTCGTTAAGTGTGCTGATCGTCTTTTGAATGATTTCCTTGTACTGGCGCTCGCCAAGTTCACGCTCTTTGCCGCAACCGACAAGCAAAACGCGCTCTGACAAAACACCTGGTACTTGATGCAGTAGCAGCATCTGACCAGGTTTACCCTCTAGATCACCACGGCGAAGTAGTGAACTGATGTAACCGTCACTGATTTTATCAAGTTGTTCGGCTACTGGAGAAAGGCGACGTGGTTCAAACACACCAACAACGATACATGCGCTACGTTGTTTCTCTGGACTGCCACTTTTTACACTGAACTCCATGCGTACTCCTACATCCTGAAGACAAATTGCTCTAAATGTTAGATAATGATCGCTTACTTGTTGAATTTTAGCTCCAGGCTTACATGCAGAGCTGATTAAGCGACTAACATCTAGTTTATAATTTTTAAAAAAATAAATGGTTCAACGGGAAACTATAGTGATTCGACCAAAAAAACAAGTTTTGTATAGGTAATTTCAGCGTGATTATTGTTAGATATTTGATCCGCGAAACACTCAAGAGCCAATTTGCGATTTTTTTCGTACTTTTTTTGGTGTTTGTAAGCCAGAAATTCATAAGTGTTCTTGCTGATGCTTCTGATGGGGATATTCCTGCTGGATTGATTTTCTCGATTGTTGGTTTGAATATGCCAGCAATGGGTCTATTAATGCTGCCTTTAAGTCTGTATATCGGCATATTGATCACATTTGGTCGTCTGTATGCAGAGAGCGAAATTGTCGTGATGAACGCGACAGGTATTGGTAACAAATTCTTGGTACAAGCGGCCTTGTACTTAGCGCTGATTACTTCTGCTGTGGCGGCTTTTAATGCATTGTGGTTATCGCCGTGGTCTCAAGACCGTGTAGAGCAACTTTATGAACAAGTGGCGGCAGAAAACAGCGTTGACTTGCTAAAAAAAGGGCAATTCCAAGGCACGCCAGATGGTTCATCGGTTGTGTTCATCGATGACATTAAAGACAATACATTGAGCAACGTTTTTGTCGCGCAGATGCGCCCGAGAGATTCAGTATTGCCGAGTGTGATGTTCTCGTCCTCTGGTGAAGTAAAAGAACTGTCGGACGGCCGTCAGGTCATCACCATGAAAGAAGGCACGCGTTATGAAGGTGTGCCGACTCGCGTTGAATATATGATCACAAAATTCGATGAATACGAAGGCGTTATCGGCCAGCGTGAGGTCAAAAAGAAAGGGCGAGATTGGGAAGCGTACCCAACGGTTGATTTGATCGGACACCCAGACCCAGAAGCGCAAGCAGAGCTGCAATGGCGAATTTCGTTATTTGTGTGTATTCCACTCTTAACGATGCTGGTTATTCCTTTGTCGGCGGTGAATCCGCGTCAGGGACGATTTGCCAAAATGGGGCCCGCGATTCTTATTTATCTAGCGTATTTCCTGGCGATTAGTGCAACAAAATCTGCATTAGAAGATGGTGACATTCCGGCGGCAATCGGCATGTGGCCAATTAATGCGATGTTACTGATTGTCGCAATCATGGCCAATATGATGGACAGCGTTGCTGCTCGACGAATAAAAGACAAATTCCGTAAGAAGAGGCTCGCGTAAGCTGTGTTCAAAATCTTAGACCTTTACATCGGTAGAACCATCATCTCTACCACTGCCTTGGTTTTAGCGACGTTTGTTGGCTTATCGGGCATCATTAAATATGTAGAACAGCTACGTAAAGTAGGGCGAGGCGTGTATGACCTCACTCATGCGTTGTACTTTGTATTGCTCAGTGTGCCGCGTGATATCGAAATGTTCTTCCCAATGGCAGCACTACTCGGTGCCCTTATTGGTTTGGGTATGTTGGCGTCAAGCTCTGAGCTGGTGGTGATGCAAGCTGCTGGTTTCTCAAAGTTGGATATCGGGTTATCCGTGCTCAAAACGGCGGTGCCACTTATGCTTATCGTTATGACGTTAGGGCAATGGGGCGCTCCAGAAGCACAAAAGATGGCTCGTGACCTACGATCCTTTGCGATATCTGGAGGTAGTATTGTCTCAGTTCGTTCTGGAGTTTGGGCTCGTGACGCAAACGACTTTATCTTTATAGGTAAAGTCGAAGACGACAAGCTTTATGCTTTAAATATGTGGCGTTTTGATGATGATAAGAATCTACAAAAGGTTATCTTTGCTGAAGAGGTCGACTATCAACAAGATAACAATTGGTTGATGCGCGACGTACAAATCACGGATATGAAAAATGAAAACGTGATTTCGAAGCAAGACATCGAACAGATGGAATGGCATACGTCATTGGCTCCAGATAAGCTAGCTGTGGTGACGGTAAAGCCTGAAGAGTTATCACTGAGCGGTTTGTATGATTACGTGACCTATCTGAAAGCATCTGAGCAAGATGCGTCTCGCTATGAATTGGCGTTTTGGCGTAAGTTGACACAGCCGCTTTCAATTGCCGTGATGATGTTGATGGCGCTATCGTTTGTTTTCGGTCCACTCAGAAGTGTGACCATGGGGGCAAGGGTATTGTCGGGCGTGGTTGCCGGGTTTACTTTTTATATATCCAGTGAGTTCTTTGGCCCATTAAGCTTGGTGTATGGCATATCCCCTGTGTTTGGTGCATTGGCCCCGAGCCTAGTGTTCTTAGCGATTGCGATTGCGCTGCTGAGAAGAAAGCTGTAGCTGAAGTATCACCGAATAAACCATGTTTCATCGGACTAAATGTAAAAGGAAGGCATTATGCCTTCCTTTTTTGTATTCCCGGATAAGTTAGTTTGCCTTAGGCAACACAACAACCTCTGTTTTTGCCCAAATGTCGTGGAACCCACGTTTCTTTGGATCAATCGGTACAGTCAGGTTTGCCAAACCAAAGCCAGATGTTGCAATGCGAATCAGGGCTTGAGTGACTGTAATCGGCGCACCGTCTTTGGCATTGCGAACTCGAAGTTTCCAAGCGCGCATCCCAAGTGTTTGCCCTGCTCGCGTCCAGAAGAAGACAAAGAAGTAAATCCATACAACCGCAAGATACAGTGTAAATAGAGGGCTTAATACAGGGTGCTTTCCGAGCATATCAGCGGCATCTGCGTACTCGCCGTAGCTCAACAGCCCTGCTGCATTTAGTGCAAATACAACGGCCATAACAATACCTGCGGCCATCATTTCAATTGCGATAATAATCAATGTGTCGTAAATCAACGCTGCAAGTCGACGAAAGAGACCAGCAGGTGGAAGAGTTGTAGACGTTGTCATTATTCCATCACTTACCTTAAAAATTGTGCGTCAGAATATAGATTCCCTCACCAAGAGAAAAGAGACCTAACGCACAGAGTCTTTAATTATGCATAAACGAAGTGACTTTTCTGCTGTGTGTTATGAATATATACCATGATGTACAAGGCCTTTCGGTAACCTATTTCAACTGAATTTTACTTGCCTAACCATTAGCTTTTTGGTCTGTAACTAGATTAGACAGATGAGAGAGTTGGTGTTTCTCATCTTCGGTATAATGCTGGCTCAAGGAGAGCTCTAAAGCTTTTTCTGATAGCTTGGTTGCAGGTGATAAAAACAACTTGGGGTGCATACTAGAAAGAGCCAGCAAGGCTTTTTGTAGGCGAATCTGTATTTGGAGTTGCGCTGCACCATCGTGCGCGATTGGCAAAAAGACATCATCAAACAAATCCTGGCAGCTTAATGCGGGCACAAATAGCCTAGGGTATCGAGTTTTGGTAGGCGGCTCGCTGAGTAACTCTCCCCATAATGAAAGCGCTCGTACAGAACGCCCAAGAACATCAATCGCGGTACCGTTATCATTCACGGCGGGGGAGAGAGCTCGTGAGGCGATCTCCGCCATGACGACTAATCCAAAACGAGGATCTTGATCATAGGAACGCTCCGTTCGAATCGTGAAGGCCGCAGTTATTTCGTTTTCGTCTGGCAACGCTCCACAAACCCAAGCCAATGGTTGACTCACATACACAAAACTTCCTGGTTGTCGTTCAAGATAGATGGTGCATTGGTTTGCTTCAGCAATACTATCGAGATGATGCATATCAACATGCTGTAAGTAGCCAATTTCTTGGCTGAAAATAGGCTTGCTTCCTCTGGGTTTATGTTCTGGATGGCTCCATGGGTGAGCGCCTAGCCAGCGTTCCCGACCACGTTTTCTTATCGCATCTAACAAAGCTTGTTCCACGTAGGAGGTAGTTTCACTGACTCTCCCTAGTACGGAAAGGTGCTGAATCCAACGTAGCAAGGTGAGTATGATCATCACGATCACGGCGATGGTAACGATGAATAGGTAAATTTGTGCTTGTTGATGATAGGCGCCAATGCCTAGCGCGATAATGCCTACCAAACTAAATAGAAAAGAGCCAAGAAAGGTCGCCAAAGCATTTTGTGTTGTGCTGTCTTCCATCAACAGTTTTGTCGCTCGCGGCGTTACCCCTGCACTAGCGGCACTGTACGCTGAGACCATTATATTAAGCGAGAATGTGGTCACCGCAAGCATGGAAGTCGCGAGGATATTTAATATGTTGTTAAGCAAATCCTTACTGACGTTGATTGCAGGAGGCAGAGTAATGAACTGGTTTAAAACAATGGATATTAGGGCGGTGGCGACAGCAAGTAAGGCATAAAGTGATGTGCGAACCCACAATTTGCGCGTCATTTGCTTCAGTAACCATTGCCATTTTGACCCAGTCATTCGCATGCTCCTATTCAGTTCTTACTCGAAAGTCGATAGAAAATTCAGAAAGTTATTCTTGCTTAAGCATAGGTTAAATCTTCCTCGTTCTACTTGGTATTTCATGCATCATGAGAGTAAGAAAGCCGCTTGCTTCAAAGAATGGTGTTCTTGAGGTGTGAATTACCAAGATTCTGTTACCTTAATTGATAGATGCATTAAAAGTATGTGATTGATAAGAGGTAGCCATGATTGTAATTACAGGTGCAAGTAGCGGTTTAGGGGCAGAGCTGACAAAGCGTTATGATGCGGAAGACAAAGAGACGTATATCATAGGAAGAAACACAGAAAAACTATCCGCACTAGCAAAACAACTCTCTCATAACGTTGGCTATCAAGCTTGCAACCTCTCACTGCATCAAGATGTGAAACACCTATTTGATGGGATGAAACAGCCGCCTGAAATGGTCATTCATAGTGCAGGAAGTGGTTATTTTGGCGAACTGGAAGAGCAGGAGCCGGAAGAGATTCAAAAACTGATTGATAATAACCTGAATTCCGCCATTCATGTATTAAGAGAGTTAGTAAAGCGTTACAAAGATCAACCGATAAAAGTGGTCATGGTTATGTCTACTGCTGCGCAACAGCCTAAAGCGCAAGAGTCTACGTATTGTGCTGTGAAGTGGGCTGTCAAAGGATTAATCGAGTCGGTTCGTTTGGAGTTAAAAGGAAAGCCAATGAAAATTATCGCGGTTTATCCTGGTGGAATGGATACGGAATTCTGGAAAACAAGCGGCAACATGATGGACACGAGTCACTTCATGCAAGCGGAAGATGCTGCCGAGATGCTCCATACGGCTTTGTCGAGCATCGGGAATGGTTATGTTTCTGATATTACAGTGAATAGAATTTAAAAAGAGTTACGTATACTCATTTCCACCTGGAACAGTAGTAGGAAATGGAGTGTACGTTTCTTATCAGTACAGCTTTGTCACACTTTGTGGCGAAATTATCAGCAAACGATAGTTATTTAAGGTATTTCTGCTTGCGCAGGTCAAAAGCTTCCGTATAATGCCAACCATCAAAGGGCAATAGCCCAAAGATGCCGGTGTGGTGAAATTGGTATACACGACGGATTCAAAATCCGTTGCCTTCGGGCGTGGCGGTTCAAGTCCGCCCACCGGTACCATAATTCATATGATAAAGCCTCGACGAAAGTCGGGGCTTTGTTGTATCTAGGGTTTGTGAATTCAAATCCAGCGTGGCGTCAGGAATGCCAGGCCCAGTCAGTCCACTCTTTACTGCTTTCCATTTTTATTTTTAGAAAAGTAAAAAAGCGCGAGGTAATCCCTCGCGCAAGCTACTACATGATAATAGTAGGGAACTGCTTATAGAGCTGTGAACAAGGTGTTCTGTGAGTCAGGTGTCCAATCGGCTTGAGATACGTGTGGCACGTTGACGAGATAACGTTTGCCAGAGTACGTCACAGCATCTCCCTCTTTATATGAAACATTCACTTCCCAATTTGTTGCCGGATCAGCATTGGTCCAAAGGCTAGAGGTTGGGGAAGGTGCCCAGTCCTGCTGTGCGTTATGGCTGGTCACTGCTTGGTAAACGGTGCCTAAATGTAGGACGTAGTCGCCAGCGTTGTAGCTATGACCAACTTGCCAGTTTGGTGTGTAGTTATCCATCGTATCGAATACATAGCCAGCTTGTTTTGCTAGTCGGATAAATTCCGCTAATTTAGGTAAATTCTTGGTTGCGCCCATTCCTCGCTTACCGTCTTCAAACAAAAACTCATGCGTTAGAATAATGACCTTGTCTGCGTGGAGTGGTGTACCACATGGAAACTCTTGTGCTTTTGAATTGATAGGGTTGATGGTGGTAGGAGCACAGTTGTTCAATGCTGCATCTACGTAACCTAGGAAAGGTTCTGCCTCTGTTAGACTGTTGGCTGGCATTGCTATCCCCCAGTTTTCAGGTGCCCAATCCACATCCCAACCATGTGTTTGATAGCCTTTATTAGCCAGAATGTTTTGTACCGCAATTGAGGCTTTCACACTGTTTGATGGGTCGTTGATATTACAAACGTAGCCTGGTTCCCAAGGTTTAAAGTCATCAGACGTTGCACATAATCCATCTGCTTTGAAGTCTTTAGTCACGCGCCAGCCGTTGGTGTAGGGCAGTCTAGCAAACTCTGTTGCCTTATAATTCGGGTAGCTTGTAATGTTAGGCAGATACTTTTCTAAAACAGATAAGTTTTCTGTAAACATTGAGGCATCGTAAACAGGATCTTGGTACGAGTTAAGCTGGTGGTCGCCGGTAGCATTACATTCTGCTGCGCTATTAGGTCCAAACTCATCAACGCAGTTATGAACCATATGATCGTAACTATGGTTCGCGACAATATGACCAGTGTCTAATGCGAGCTTTAAGGCTTCTAGCGAACGGTCTTCATTCTCATCACCAATTCCGTCTAAGTGCCAAGCATTAAAGTAAAACGTCGCTTTGATATCTTCTTGGTTAAGTACTTGAATAACGTCAATAGATGCATTGATTGGTCCATCATCAAACGTTAGATAAATGGTGCCTTTAGAGTCGGTTTGAGCAAATGAGTATTGTGATAGTGCGGCACTTGCAAGCGTTGCAATAGCCAATTTATTAAATTTCATTCTCTATTCCTTTTTAGAAATTAATAACGACGTTGTCAGTAGTAATATATTGATAATTTGAAACCTAATGTAGTGTCTTAATTTATTTCCTGACTTTTATCCTAGACCTAAATAATTACTAAAAAACAGGTCGTATTTTCTAAATTGGGATTGTGTTCACGAATAATGCAACCGGTTGCGCTTTTTTGTCTTGGTTATTTTTGCTACAGTTTTTGCAGGTTGAAATTTACACAACGGGAGTAAGGCTATGAAAAAGATCCTTTTATGCTGTAGCGCAGGGATGTCAACCAGTATGCTTGTTAAAAAAATGGAGCAAGCTGCTGAAAATAAAGGAATTGAGTGCAAAATTGATGCGATGTCAGTGAATGCATTTGAAGATGCAATTAAAGAGTACGATGTTTGTCTTCTCGGGCCTCAAGTACGTTTTCAGCTAGAAGAGCTAAGAAAAACGGCGCAAGAGCATGGTAAAAACATTGATGCGATTTCTCCTCAGCATTATGGAATGATGAAGGGAGAAGAAGTACTAGAGCAAGCATTAGAATTAATTAACTAAACCATAGTTTTAAATTTAAAAAAGATAACTGTACATCAAATATAAATATTTGATGTGGGATTCTTTTGCCTAAAATAAGGATGGATTCTATGAAGCTTTATGACGCAATTATAGGCGCAGTCGAAAAGCATATAGCCCCTATAGCAGCAAAAGTGGGGAATCAGCCCCATGTTCGAGCAATGAGAGACGGTTTTATAGTTGCAATGCCGTTTATTATTGTCGGTAGTTTCATTTTGATTTTTGCATTCCCACCATTTGCCGAAGACACGACCTTTACTTTTGGTCGAATTTGGCTCGATTTCGCCACCACACATTTTGATACCATAATGATGCCCTACAACATGTCGATGGGGATCATGACCATTTTTGTTTCGCTCGGCGTTGCTTATAGCTTAGCTAAGGCTTACAAGATGGATGGGATCACGAGTGCTGTATTGTCGCTGATGTCTTTTTTACTCATCGCGGCCCCTGCTAAAGATGGCGCGTTGTCTATGTCACACATGGGAGGAACCGGGATCTTCACCGCAGTGATGTGTGCATTCTTCTCGGTAGAGCTCTACCGTTTTATGAAAAAGCACAACATTACGATTCGCATGCCAGAGCAAGTTCCACCGGCGATTGCACGATCATTTGAAGTGCTGTTACCAGTCTTAGCGATATTCATTACCTTATACCCACTTAGCCTTTTCGTGCAAACCCAGTACGACATGCTGATTCCAGATGCGGTCATGGCAGTCTTTAAGCCTTTAATTAGTGCGTCTAACTCATTGCCTGCCATTATTGGCGCTCTATTGCTTTGCCAACTACTTTGGTTTGCGGGTATCCATGGTGCTGCAATTGTTGTGGGGCTGCTTTCTCCAATTTTCTTGACCAACATTGGTGCCAACATCGAAGCCTTTGTTGCAGGTGAACCGATTCCAAACGTATTTACTCAGCCTTTCTGGGATTTTTACATCTTTATCGGTGGCTCTGGTGCAACACTTGCTCTTGTTATGCTGATGTCATTTAGCCGTTCTGTTCACCTTAAGAGTATTGGTCGAATGAGTGCGGTGCCTGGCTTCTTCCAAATCAATGAACCTGTGATCTTCGGTAGCCCAGTTGTGATGAACCCGACCTTGTTTATCCCGTTCGTCTTCGCTCCAGTCATCAACGCTACGATAGCGTACTTTGCTGTGCATGTCGGCTTTGTGGGTATGGGGGTCGCTACAACGCCTTGGACAACACCAGCACTGATAGGTGCTTCGTGGGGTAGCGGTTGGACCTTTGCTCCAGTATTGCTCGTCATTGGTTTATTGATTCTTGATCTAATTATCTACTTCCCATTCTTCAAAATGTTTGAGAAGCAAATGTTGGAGCAAGAACTACCAACGACGAAAGAAACTAAGGATGAGACGCAACCTTCAGGTGAAGGTGTTACTGCTTAACGGTGCTTAATGGGCCGCAATTACCGCGGCCCGATTTTCGGAGAGAAAATGATGGAACAAGAATTGGTTGTGATGGAGATCATCTGTAATGCTGGCGAAGCCAGAAGTTTGAGCTACGAGGCGTTGCGTTTATCTAGAGAACAAGATTTTGATGCGGCTGAGGAGAAGCTCTCTCAAGCAAGAGAGTGCATTAACAAAGCCCACTTAATTCAGACTCAGTTGATTGAGGAAGATCAGGGGGAAGGGAAAGTCCCGATGACGTTAGTGATGGTACATGCTCAAGATCACTTAATGACCACGATTTTGGCTCAAGAAATGGCTGTAGAAATCGTTGCACTGAACAAAAAAATCTCGAACAAATAAGGGGAGAAAAATGTCTAGAGAGGCGATCAAACTTGCCATTATTGGCGGTGGTAGTAGCTATACCCCTGAACTGGTTGAAGGGGTTATTAAGCGCTTAGAATATTTACCCGTTAAGAAGATTCATTTTGTGGACATTGAGTCAGGAGCTGAGAAGCTTGAGATTATCAAAGGTCTAGCGCAGCGAATGGTTGATAAAGCAGGTGCAAAGATTGAGATAAAAGCAGACTTTGATCGTCGTGCTGCGATAAAAGATGCGGACTTTGTGATGACGCAGTTCCGTGTGGGTGGCCTTGCTGCTCGTGCTAATGACGAGCGAATTCCAATTAAATACGACGTCATCGGTCAAGAAACAACAGGCCCAGGTGGGTTTGCTAAAGCACTGCGAACCATCCCGGTTATTCTTGATATATGTAAAGATATTGAAGAGTTGGCACCCAATGCATGGATGCTCAACTTCACCAACCCTGCGGGTTTGGTCTCTGAAGCCGTCAGTAAGTACACCAAAGTAAAGAGTATTGGTTTATGTAATGTGCCGGTTTCGATGGAAATGATGATCGCAGAAATGATGGAGTGCGAGCCAAAAGAGCTACAACTTGAGTTTGCCGGATTAAACCATCTCGTTTGGGTGCACAAAGCATGGCTCAATGGAGAAGATATTACTCAAACAGTATTAGAGAAAGTCGGTGATGGTGCTAACTTCAGCATGAAGAACATCTGGGAAGAACCGTGGGATCCCGCATTTTTAAAAGCGCTGGGGGCGATACCATGTCCTTACCATCGTTATTTCTATCAAACCGATGCTATGCTCGCTGAAGAGAAACAAAGCGCGGGTGAAAAGGGCACTCGTGCTGAGCAGGTAATGGAAACAGAAAATGCGCTATTCAAGCTCTATCAAGATCCTAATCTCGATCATAAGCCGAAAGAGTTAGAAGAGCGGGGTGGGGCTTATTACTCAGATGCATCACTAAACTTGGTTGATTCAATTTATAACAATCGTAATAGTATTCATGTTGTTAACGTCTTAAATAACGGAGCGATTAACGGCCTCCCCGACGATGCTGTGATTGAGTGTAGCGCGGTGATTGGTAGTTGGGGCGCGAAACCTCTTGCGGTTGGTGAGCTGTCAAACAATATCAAAGGATTACTCTATCAAGTCAAAGCATATGAACAGTTGACAATAGACGCTGCTGTTGAAGGTAATTATGACAAAGCGCTCATGGCATTAACCAACAACCCATTGGTGCCAGACATTGGTCGTGCCAAGTCAATTCTGGATGATATCCTAGCGGTGAACGCTCCGTATTTACCTCAATTTAAACTAACGACGTTGTAGTACTAAGGAAGGGCGCCAATGAAAGTCATTTTTAATGCTGATGATTTTGGTTTAACGAGAGGTGTAAATAACGGCATCGTAAAAGCTCATCAGCAAGGTGTTGTTCATTCAACCACCATGATGGTCGGTATGGATGCTGAGAAGCATGCTTTAGAGTTGGCTCGCCATAATCCAGACTTGAGAATTGGTGTTCATCTTAGGTTTACAGCGGGAGTGCCTCTAACTGGGCACCCTAATTTGACCAACGGTCGAGCGCATTTTATCAAATACGACGAACTGTGGGGTAAGCAGGACTTCGAAACTCAGGTCATTTATGACGAAGCAAAAGCTCAGGTGGAACATTTTTTATCGCTTGGGTTAGAGCTAAGCCACTTAGATAGCCATCATCACGCGCATACTCACCCTCAAATTTTGCCCGTTATTAAAGAGGTAGCGAGTGAATACCGAGTGCCACTGCGGGGCACTGGCTTGTGTCAAGAATCGATGACAACAAGGTATGTCTTTACTGATGAGTTTTACGATCAAAAAGTAAGTTTGGATGGTTTGATGGCGCATTTATTGAGTCTAAAGACAGACTATGATTTGGTTGAGGTGATGTGCCACCCGGCAGAGGCCGATCAAGCGCTGATTTTAAAGAGTGGTTATGCACTTCAGCGAGAGCTAGAGTTACAAGTTCTAACCTCTCCCATTTTAAAAGAACAGTTAGCTCAACATGGTATAGCTGTCACGGATTACTCTGAGCTCGTTTCTACCAATCAAATGGTCGGTGTATGATTAAAGGCTGCCAGCTTCGCCCCCTATAAGCACCTTACGAATTGCTGGCAGCCGTTCTACACAAACGGATATTCAATAACAATTGCAGTTGGACCCAATAGCATTATGGCAAGGATTAAAGATGTCGCCGAACTCGCCGGTGTAAATCGCTCTACCGTTTCTCGAATCATTAATGGAGAGGGGAAGTTTCGCGAAGAAACTCGAAAAAAAGTAGAGCAAGCTATGGCGCAACTGAATTATCGCCCGAGTGCGATTGCTCGTTCACTCGCAACCTCATCCAGTAATATGGTTGGCTTATTGGTGACTTACTATACGGGGGGCTTCTTTGGAGAGATGATGGAGCAGGTTCAGACTGAGCTGGATATTCATAAAAAGTTTCTGATTACCGCTCAAGGACATCATTCTGCAGAAGGTGAAAAGGAAGCCATTCAGCGTTTTAATGATCTGCGTTGTGATGGCTATGTCCTCCATAGTCGTTATTTGTCAGATGATGATTTACGTGAATTAGCAAAACAGCCTACGCCTTTCGTTCTTCTGGATCGCTATGTTGAAGGAATAGAAGAGCGTTGCGTTACTTTTAATCATCATTATGCAAGCCGTATTGCCGTCGAGCATCTTTTAGCTGGTGGTCATAGAAAAATCGCCTGTATTACCGGTCCATCCCAACGTCATAATAGTTTATTAAGAAAGCTTGGGTACGTTGACGCGATGAAGGACGCAGGTATCGATATTGACGAAAGCTGGTGTGAAGAAGGGAATTATGGTCGGCAAAGTGGTTATGATGCAATGGCTGCAATTTTACAACGACACCCTGAAGTTACTGCAGTCTTTTCTTGCAGTGAGGAAATGACGGTCGGTGCAATGCAGTACTTACACGAGCACAATATTTCAGTACCGGAGCAAATCTCTTTAACTAGCTTTGACAGTGTCGACCTTTGTGAAAGCCTTTATCCTACAGTGTCGGCAGTGCACTTTCCTATCAGTGATATGGCCCGTGTAGCGGTACAAACATTAATGGGATTAGTCAAAGGTCAAGAAATAATAGATAAGCCAACGTTCGAGGCTCAGCTTAAAATACGCAAAGCAGATCGAACCTTAAAGTAGCTTGCTTTTGCTCATTAAATGAGTAATTAGAAATGACCATCTGATGTTTTGATACTTACTGATGAATTTATTCACAAAATTTACTAGTATTCTAACTCTCTTAGGCAACGTAAATCAGTAGTGAATAAGTGGCAGCCATTAAACTTACGGTCGATCGTATTCAACCCGGATTACATATCCGTCTTCCGCTAAAGTGGAACGATCACCCTTTTCTACTCAATAGTTTTAAGATTAAAGATCAAGAACAAGTCGAGATGATCCGTCACCTCGGTGTAAAGTTCGTTTACTTTAATCCAGAGCAAAGTGATGCCGCACCACTTCCAGTCGACCAGATACAAGCTGATAGAGTAACGAATGAAGCGTCGCTAGATTATGAAACTCAAAAACTTTGGCAAGAAAAACAAAACCGCATAGAAAAGTTAAGTGCGTATCGTCGACGCGTTATCCAGTGCGAAAAAGAGTTTGAGCGCTCTCTGGCACGTATGCGCTCGGTCATGACGAAAATTCGTAATCGTCCAACAGCTGCCGTTGATGAAGCGAAGCTTCTTATTGAAGATATCGTCGAGAAGTTAATGTGTGATGATAATGTCACTCTACACCTGATGAACGGTAAAAATGAGTTTGAAGATATTTATTTCCATTCGTTGAACGTTGCTGTTATCGCCATGATGATTGGCCGTGCTAAGGGGTACTCAGCTGCGCAGTTGAAAGAGCTTTCATTCTCAGCGCTATTCCACGATATCGGGAAAATAAAAATTCCTACCGCAATATTAAGAAAGCAAGCACCGCTGACGGAACCAGAAACTAACTACTTAAAGTTGCACACCAAATATGGAGTAGATCTTGCGAGCCAAATAGAAGGTTTTCCCGAAGTTGCAAGAGTTGTGATTGCACAGCACCATGAACTAAGAGATGGGTCTGGCTATCCCAAAGGTCTGAAAGGAGATGAGATCAACGAGTTTGCTCAAGTTATTGCTGTAGCTAACGCATTTGATAACTTGTGTCATACACCTATAGTCTCAGAGCAAAAAATTCCTTATACCGCACTCTCTCATTTATATAAGAACTGTAAACACCTATATAAAGAAGAAAACCTGAATATCCTGATTAAGTTTATGGGCGTGTTTCCTCCAGGCACTGTGGTTCAGCTTTCCAATAATATGGTGGGCTTGGTTATCTCAGTGAATGCATCGCATCTATTATTCCCAAATGTATTGGTTTACGACCCATCAGTGCCAAGGACGCAGGCGCCAATCATTGATCTTGCATCAAAGGATATAAAGATAGTTAACGCGATTCATCCGTCTAAATTGCCGGAGAAAATCAAAGAGTATCTTAATCCGCGTTCACGCATTTCTTACTTCTTCGATAGTGATGAGTAGTTATCCACAGATTTTTGTGGGTAAGCTGTAGAAATCTTGAGTGTTATTTCGGGGTAATTTTGAGGTTGGATGGAAAGTATCCACTTGGCATGCTTTTTTAGAAAAAATGTATTTTTAGTCTTGCCAAAGAAAATCTTCTCCCTATAATGCGCATCCATCGACACGGCAGACGCCACAAGGCTTCAGCAGGGTCGGAGAGGTAAAAAGCTTCTACGAAAAATTAGTTGAAAAAAGTGTTTGACACTAACAACCAAATCGCTAGAATGCACCTCCGCTTTGAGAGAAAACTTCTCGCAAAGCAAGCTCTTTAACAATATAGACCTATCAATCTGTGTGGGCACTCGTTGATGATAATCCAATTAGAAATTTCTCTTAATAAAGAGCGGTTTCAAATTAGGTTTCAATGATACGAAGTGACCATTGAATCTTCGGATTCAGCACAGTCAATTCAAACATTACGTTATGTAATGTTCAGTTTTCATTGAGCCGAACAAAATCTTAAATTGAAGAGTTTGATCATGGCTCAGATTGAACGCTGGCGGCAGGCCTAACACATGCAAGTCGAGCGGAAACGAGTTATCTGAACCTTCGGGGAACGATAACG
>NZ_VHSQ01000011.1:0-111935 GCF_013048515.1 Vibrio sp. 1-2 (7-a) | reverse complement strand
GGAAAATGCCAAAGACGGAATAGTCCGCCCCTACAGAATACCGCTCAGAATGACAGATACCGCCTTAGTTGGCGGTATCTGCGTAGATATTAGAAAGTCAATGAGTCGGTTCGTAGACGCTTACAATGATCCGAAGAGATCTCACCTAATGATCGGTTTTGTTCATTAAAACGTAGAGGTTGCTCACAAGGAGGTGAGACATGTCGATACCACTGAGTAAGTTAGAAAAGTTCTTCTACGTAGATAAATTGATCATTCACTCGCTTGATCTCGCATTGTATCAAGCATCTGTCGTAGTTGATGGGAAAGCGCAATTCATCACTGATGACAACGGTATCTTTTTGAGGGCTCATTCCCTTATCGAGATGCAAAAGAAGTGCAAGAATATCAAAGCAAATAAGCAGGTTTTAGTACATAAAAGTGCTTATGATGAGATGGTGGGGCTACCCGAAGGCAAAAGAGACAATCAACTAGAGGTTTTGGTGAGGGATACAAAATTGTATTGAAAGAGTGTTGGTGCATAGTAAAAGCGAGCCACCTTACGGCAGCTCGCTTAAAATAGAATTAGAGTCGAGCTTAGTCTTGTTTACGCTGAGCTTCTTTTTGTGCGTACTTAGCGGCACGTCGAGCTTCTCTTTGCTTGGCACTTTCGCCACCAACATGCTGCTCGCCTCGCTGTTCTGAAAGAACAATTTGTTTTTCACGTTCGCGGAATCGAGCAATTTGCTCTTCTGAGTGCGTGCCGTGACATTTCGGGCAGCTCACGCCTTGCTCGAACAATTCTGACTGTTTGTCTTCTTCAGTGATCGGTAGACGACAAGCGTTACATAAATCGTAATCTGCTTTTTCTAGCTGGTGGTTTACTGCAACACGGCCATCGAAAACGTAGCAGTCACCTTCCCACATGCTCTCTTCTTGAGGAACTTCTTCAAGATATTTAAGAATGCCGCCTTCTAAGTGGTAGACCTCATCAAAGCCCTGTTCTTTCATGTAAGCAGTTGATTTCTCACAGCGGATACCACCGGTACAGAACATCGCCACTTTCTTATGCTTTTCCGGGTCCATGTTTTCTTTTACATAGTCTGGGAATTCACGAAAGGTTTCAGTATTTGGGTTTACAGCGCCTTTGAATGTGCCGATCTCGATTTCGTAATCATTACGTGTATCGACAACAAACACTTCAGGATCAGCAATAAGATCGTTCCACTCTTGAGGTTTCACGTAAGTACCCACTACGTGGCGAGGGTCTATGCCTTCAACACCTAATGTTACGATCTCTTTTTTCAATTTCACTTTGGTGCGATTGAATGGCTGGGTCTCAGAGTACGACTCTTTGTATACGGTGCCTGTCAAACGAGGCTCGTTGTTTAGCCACTCCAGTAGCGTATCAATACCTGCACGATCAGAGGCAACAGTGCCGTTGATGCCCTCACTTGCCAGCAGTAATGTTCCGCGAATATGGTGTTTTTCCATCAACGCAAGTAATGGCTCGCGTAGTTCTTGATAGTTATTCAGCTCAACAAACTTGTACAGCGCACAAACTACATACTGACTCATGAGGTTTCCTTTAAAAATACAGGTGGTCAACGACCTTAAAATTTTAGCGGCACGAAGTATACCTGACTAAATTAGTCGGAAATACGGACAAATTATGCGGATATTATGGCTAGGCGGGATGTAGCGGTGTTTTGATGCGGCAAAGCGTCACGCGGGTAAAATCGCTATGTGTTCAAATTATAAGCATAAATTGTAGAGAACAAGGTAAGTTGAACTCGACACTTTTGGTTTAAATTTGTACTGTGATTCCTTCTTCGGCTCTTCATTAAAGTTGTGCGCAAGAGCTACAAAATAATAATCGGATCAGTTGGCAAGGAAAGGACATGTCGCAGTTTTAGACATAAAGTGGTGAGGGACAAAGAGTGAAAGACTGATCGCCATTGTTCATAAACCGCTATAAAACGCCTTTTCACCAAATACTGAAAAGGCGCATTTCTAACGTCTGCCGTGCTTACTTCAACGTAGCTGCGGTCTGTTTACCCATGGCAATGAGTCTGTCGAGAATGCGCTCACCGTCGGCACGTAAACCGTTGTGCTCGTACTCGTTAGTGATCCACGCTTTTGAGTTTGGGATTAACGCGAGCGTTTCTCGGCTGATATCCATTTCCACAAACATATCATCAGCGTAAACGGCGCAACTGACAGGCACTTTGTTTTGAGCCAGTTGTGTTTGATCGTACAGCGCAGTCCAATCTTCTTTCGCGGCCAATATTTCAGCGGCATCTTTTAGTGGCTTGAGGTTGACGTATTGATCGAACATCCATGGGAAGACCATTTCCCCCGTAAAGTAAAATGGCTTGCCAGGTTCATAATTAAACTCTGGTCGGGTTTGGCGAACACGGTGTGCACTCCAATTTGACGCAAAACCTTGGCAATAAATCGATTCATGCAAAATGGCGTAAATCGGGTTGGTTTGGAAGTTTTGTTGCGCCAACATATCGTTCAAGAACTCATAGCGAAGTTGTTGTTTGCCGTTCACTTCAATCAACGCGCTTTCTAACCAATAGTAAGTTGGTAAGAAAGTATCACTCACACCAAAGTTGATGCCGATTTGTTGAAATTGTTCCACCGTGAAGCGTTGACCATTTGGTAGGTACTCTTCATTTTCCAGCAAGTGATTCGCAATGTTTTGGCAAAGTTGTTGCGCACTTGGAAATTGTTGGAAGAACGCTTGGTTTTTCTCCATGGTGCGTTTGAAGGTGGCTTCATAAACATCGTCGGCATGACGCGAGACTGATGGCACGCCACCCGTGATGTAGCTTTGCAGCAAGCTGTCTGGAAACAAAGACAAATAGGTGAGGGAGCAAAAACCACCAAAGCTTTGACCTAAGATCGCCCATTTTTCTACGCCAAATTGCTCACGAATGTATTCCGCGTCGCGCACGATGTTATCCGCTCGGAAGTGGCTCAAGTAGTCTGCTTGTTGCTCTGGCGTGAGGTGAGCAAGCGTCTGGTGATTAATTACGCTGCTGTTGCCCGTACCGCGCTGGTCGAGAAGCAACACTCGGTACTCTTGGAGCGCGCGTTTTACCCAGCCGTTATTGCCGTTTTGACGCGGAGAGGGAAAGCCTGGTCCGCCCTGAAAGTAAACCAACCAAGGTTTGGTCGATTCTTCATCGCCAACTAGGCAAACCGCACGAGCGAAGACTTCAATGGTGCCTTTACTCACGTCTTGGTAATCCAGAGGAACGGTAAAGCTGTGGGGAGTGTAATGCAATCCTGCGTCGATAAATGATTGAGCGTTCATTGTTATCTTTATTTCCTTATTGAGGGGTAGCGCTACTTTACTGCGAATGGCGTGAAGAACCAATGCTATTTCCAAATCGCTTCGTCAGTTCTATACCTTGGTCAAATCAATGTAAGTTCAAGAAAATGAAACGATTAGCGACTGGTGCAACTGGTTGAGTGAGCTATGCTCAATAGAGTTGCGACAAAGTAAGAGCATGGAGGAAGTCGGATGAAAGTGTCACTGGCTCGATGGACAATTGTGACTTGTTTAATAAGCGTACCTACTTTTGCCGTTGTTACGCCCAACCCACCTCAGTTACAGGCAAAAGGCTACGTATTAATGGACTTTCAATCCGGAGCCATTATTGCCGAGCATAACGGGCGAGCAGGCCTTGCTCCGGCGAGTTTAACCAAGTTGATGACCGCTTATGTAGTTGGACAAGAAATCAAAGCGGGGCGTTTGAAATGGGATGATGTTGTCACCGTGAGTGAAAACGCGTGGTCGGCCAAGTTTCCCGGTTCTTCTAAAATGTTCATCAAACCGAAAGATGAAATTAGCGTTGCGAACTTAATGCGCGGCGTGATCATCCAATCAGGAAATGACGCGTGCGTTGCACTGGCTGAGCATGTTGCAGGCAGTGAACGCGGCTTTGTCGCCTTGATGAATGGCTGGGCGGAGAAGTTAGGGCTGCAAGACACTTATTTTGTAAACTCCCATGGTCTCGATAGTGAAGGCATCCAAACCTCACCCACCGATATGGCAAAACTCATGCAGTCGATCATCAACGATGTTCCCGCTGTGTATGCGCTATATAGTGAGAAAGTCTTCAAGTGGAACGACATTACGCAGTACAACCGCAATAAATTACTGTGGGACAATTCCATTGATGTCGACGGGGGCAAAACCGGTTACACCAGCAATGCGGGATACAGTTTGGTGAGCTCCGCCAAAGAAGGGAAAATGCGATTGATTTCGGTAGTGATGGGCACGCCAAGTAAGCAGGCTCGAACGAGCCAATCCAAGAATTTGCTCAGTTATGGTTTTCGTTTTTATGACACCAAACAAGTTGCCAAACAAGGGCAGGTTGAGTCTAAAGTTCGCGTTTGGAAGGGAAATGCCAATCAAGTTGAGGCGATCTTCGCCAAAGATGCCTATCTCACTCTGCCTCGTTCTATGACGGCTGGGCTTGATAAGAGTGTGGTGTTAAATGAACCGTTGATTGCACCGATCGCGCAAGGGGATGAGATTGGTAAGGTCGTTTGGAAAAGCGATGACAGTACCGTGGCGAGTTATCCCCTGGTCAGCAGCCAAGCGGTAGAAGAGGGCTCGTGGTTCGGTCAGCTTTGGGACAGTTTGGTGCTGTGGGTGAAATCGTTCTTTAGCTAGAATAAAAACGAGCAGAAGTGTCTTTCTGCATTCTTTTGTTGATGACCCGCCCAGCTAAACGCTGGGCGGTGTTTTATTTAACGGTTTATTCCGACAAGGTGATGATTGGTAAATCGTCCCAAATCTTACTTTCATCCGATGCGCCACCGGAGAAGTTCCAAGGGCCTTTGTCTTGTTCTAGCGGACGGTAAGTTGCTGAAAGTCCGTCTAAGTCCCAAGTTGTGACATAGAATCGGATTCCATCGAGCGAATCTGGGCGGCCTAGTGCATCGCTAGCAAAGTCCATTGAAATGGTGTTGTTGGCTTTGTCTACTGTCACTGTTGGTGCTGGCGTTACGGCTTCTCCCCATGTCGTCGCATTTGCTCCTTTGGTGTTGTAAATCGAGCTTTGCCAGCCAAAAACAACCGCATTGCGACTCCAGGTTCCGCTTGGCATAGAAGCGTTGACCTTCGGTAGCTCAGACAAGTTGGTTGCGGCTTCTTCCGGTAAATCAATAAAGATGGTGAAACCAACGTGGTCAAAGCCGTTTGGCGGCAACCAAGTATCGGTGATGTTGTCCATGGTGAAGGTCAAACGTACGTTACTGCCAACGGTAAACACCTCTGCTTTGTTGATTGCGAGTTGGCTGTTGTCTTTGTCGAACGTTGGATCGGTTGGTAATGAGTAGTTACCGTTAGGACCGCCCATGCCGTCTTGTGCATCGCCCGCATCATCAATGGTGTCATCCGGCGAGCTTGACCAGCTTAGGTTCGAGACAAAATTCACGTCCTCGATGCCTGCTTTTTTCTCGGTGGAATAAATCGCGAAGCGGTGCTGTTGTTCGCCAATAGCAAAGTGACGAGTCGACAGCGTGACTCTAAACTGACCATCAGCGCCTACAGTAATGGTTTGCGCTGTTTCCAAGTTACCATCGATGACGAGGTTCAACTTCTCGTTGGCGTTCGCACTACCCGCGATAACAATATCACCAGTGATGGTTTGTCCTTCCCAATCCTGCGCTAGTTGGATGTTGAGGTCTGGCGTATCTACAGATTGATTGCTGCTTGTTTTTGAGTAAATCACTGCAGACTTGGCTGGTAGCTCAAGGGTTACGTGACCATTTTCATCTGCGATTAACTGTTCTGGAGCTTCTGCCCAGTTCGACATGATTTGTTGTTGGAAGACGGTGCCGCCAACTTGTTCTACATCGAGTTGGTTCATCAACATCGGCGAGTTGGATGTGTTCATCACAACCAAGACTTCGTCGTTATCCAACGTTCGGGTAAAGGCGAACACGCCCGCACCCGCTTTATCGCTGCCAATCACTTTTATTTCGCCACGTGTCATGACTTTGTTTTCAGTGCGTAGCTTGGCCAGTTCTTGAATAAACAAGTACATCTCACTGTTTTGGTCGAACGAGTCTACGTAGTTGCCATCTTCACGGTACCCTCCGGCGAACATCGCATCACGCGCCGCTGACATCGCCTGTTCTGTACCTTGGTAAATCACAGGAATACCCGGCACGCTCATCATGGTGATCAGTGCTTGTTTCATGTCATTCACGCTACCTTGCGACAGAAAACGCGGCATGTCGTGATTGTCAATGAAGTTCGGCATGATGTATGGATTTGGGAACATCTCCATCATTTTCTCAAGACGGAAACGTAAATAGTCGGTCGGTTGTCCTGATGCAAATACGCGCGTCATGGTCGCTTGCAATGGGAAGTTCAGTACCGAGGTTAGCTGTTTCGGCGAGCCACTTTCACCGATGTAAGTCAGCATCTTCTCTTCGCCTTCGGTGTGGTAAGGCGTAGATGTTTCGAATACTTCACCAAAAGTGAGGAAGTTGTCACGACCGGTATCAACCGCTTGCGTCATCACACCATCGTCGGCGTGTAGGAAATCGTTCCAGAAATCGTGTTCAACAAACTTCACCGTATCGATACGGAATCCGTCGACGCCGACTTCGCGAATCCATTTTCGGTAGCTCTCTTTTAGATAAGCGCGTACTTCAGGAGCGGACGTATTAAGGTCATCCAAATCAGAGAGCTGCCAGGTTTTTTCTTGTACCGGATCGTTGTGGTCGGTGATGGTTGGCGTCCTGTGGTAGCTGCCTGTGCCGTCTGTTTTACACTCGTTCATGTTGAGTGGGTACGGCAGTTCTTGTCCGGCGGGCAGTGCATTTTTAATCAAACGGAAGCCTTGGCAAGGTAGGCTTGGATCATAACTGTAAGGATCATCGTAGGTAAAGAAGTTGCCTAAATGGTTGGTCACGATGTCCTGAATTAAGAACATGTTACGCGCATGCACTTCGCGTGCTAACGCTTGGTAGCTTTCCATGTCACCAAAGTGTTCATCCACTTTTTGGAAATCGCGCGCCCAGTACCCGTGGTAGCCGCCGTAGTTTTGCTCTGCATCCCACCATTGGTTTGCAACTGGCGGAGTAATCCAGATCGATGTGGCACCGAGATCTTCGATGTAGCTTAACTTATCACTCACACCAACGAGGTCGCCGCCGCTGAATTTTTTATCCGACGTCGGATCGAATTCGTTTTGCCCTTGATCATTGAGAGCGTTGTCGCCGTCGTTAAAACGGTCGATCATCAGGAAGTAAATGATTTGATCTTGCCAATCAGGAGATGCCACGTGGCTGCCTGTATCGATTGGTGTGGTTTCGTCGCTTCCACAGCCAGAAAGAGCAAGAGTGATCGCTAAAGGAAGTATTTTTATTTTATTCATTGGGTTAGGTAGAGTTTCAAACACAGTTTTTGCCTCCGTTATGCAGCAATGCAGAAACGATAAAGCAAAGGTTTGAAATTGAGAGTGTCAATTTACGCCAAAAAAGACGTGAAATGATGTCACGAAGCGGCGACTTTGATCTGACCGACAGTTTTAATTGAGCGGTTGCACAATAGGATATTGTATCGGGTAATGATCTTTCGCGAGCTCGTTGTCGGATTCATCATAAAGGCGGAAACGGCACTGCTTTGCAGTTTGAGTGAGCGATAATTGCAGCACCCAACAAGCATAATGTAGCGAGTGTTGGGTCAAGCGCATTGCGTGAGGTGTGGGGTCATCATCGACGTAACAGTCAATCCTCGAAACGTTTTCAAGTCGGCATGCCAGTTCGATAAAGAGCGTGTATTGCACCCCAATATTAATAAGCTGCCGAGTCGGGACAATGTATTCCGTTGCGCCAATTAAAAGCCCCTTAGAAACCACATAGTCACGCTGGTGGTTATTCTCAATGTAACGTTCCCCATCGACTTCATAACAAAGGCGAAAGGTAAGGGGGTGCGCTACCGGAAGTTCGGTCGTTGCCCAGAGTTCGGTGCCATGACTTAAAAAACGCTCGAAGAAGGCGGGGTAGCGCCGCCATGCGCCATCACGGTCACGGCATTCTACCGAGACCACTTTTTCAAACGCAATATTGTCCACTTCCATCCAGATTTTGCCGACAGGTTGGTCGATGTGGTTATCGTCGAAGGTATTGGCTTTGGCGTAGTACAAGCGGATCGGTTGCTGATTTAGCTGAGTTCGGTTATCCAAACATTGTTGGCGATACTGCATGGGTGAAAACGGATACCAACGACGAAAAGTGCGGTGAAAGTTCGATGGTTCTTCGTAACCAAGTTGATAGGCGATTTGCTGCGTCGTGAGTTGGGTATCGGCAAGCAAAGTGAGTGCTTGCTTTCTTTTAGCGAAATCAACGCATTGAGAGTAGCTCATTTGCTTTTCTTGCAGTCGACGTTGCAGGGTGCGTTTGGAGACGCCCAGTTGCCTTGCCGCTTGCTCTAACTTGAGCGCGTAATTACTGTTTTTGATGAACAAGGCGTTCAAAACACTCAGCAATTCTGGTTGTTCAATTGGCTGGTGAGAAAGCAGCAAATAAACATGTTTCACCAAGTCAAACACGCTTGAACTCGTTTTAGAATCTCGCGTTTCCCCTAGAAAAATATCGGCCGCGAGTGGGTTGTTGGCGTGAACTTGTACCTGTATTGATTCGCTTAACTCAAGCATTTCCAACTGCATTTTGAGCAAGCCAAACACCGACTCCGCCCAATTTGGCATATCGGCCGTTCTGCATTCGACTTGCAGATGGATTTGGGCATCACCATGTTGAAATGTGACGTACAAACGGCGGTCGAATAATGAAACACTTTTACTCCACCAAAGCAGCCCTTCTTGGAGGTTAGGCGCTTCTTTCAACATCATGCATTGCAAGGCAACCAACTTCTCAATGTGCCAATATTCGCCGGCAATTCTCAGGTGATTGTGACCGAGCTTTTTGCACAGAAAGGATGTAATAACGTTATCTTGAGGCAGCATGAGTTGAGTTTGGTTGCGAGCAAACATGCATTATTGCTGAAAAGATGAAGAAGTTCAGTGAGAACGCTCAAAGCCTTTCTTATCGTTATATTTTCAAATTTATTTTGAAAATGTTTTTAATCGAAATCGGTTTTTCCCTTTATCTCATGAGGTTATGCTGTTACACAGCTTAAATTCATTAATTGGAGAACCTCATGGATATCGTACAAGCTGCAAAATCTCGTTACTCAACGAAAGTGTTTGACCCAACGCGCAAGCTATCTCAAGAAAAAATCGATGCAGTTAAAGAGCTGATTCGTTTTAGTCCATCGAGTGTGAACTCTCAACCTTGGCATTTCATTCTGGCAAGCACAGAAGAAGGCAAACAGCGCATCGCTAAAGCGGCGCAAGAGAACTACGCGTTTAACGCGGCGAAGATTCTCAACGCTTCTCACGTATTGGTATTTTGTGCGAAAACAGGCATTGATAACGACTACATTGAAGCGCTAATGGCGCAAGAAGAAAAAGATGGCCGATTCCCAACTGAAGAAGCGAAAGCGGCTGTGCGTGGTGGTCGTGGCTACTTTGTGAACATGCACCGTTTTGATCTGAAAGATGCAAACCATTGGATGGAGAAACAAGTTTACCTCAACGTGGGTACGTTGCTGTTGGGTGCTTCGACGTTAGAAATCGATGCAGTGCCAATTGAAGGGTTTGATCCAAAAGTGCTGGATGAAGAATTTGGCTTGCGTGAAAAAGGTTACACCAGTGTTGTGATCGTGCCGCTTGGCTACCACGCGGAAGATGACTTCAACGCGAAAACGCCAAAGTCTCGCTGGGACGCAGAAACCGTATTCACCGAGATCTAATTCGAGCTTACTTACAGGTGACGTAGAACCCTGTAATCAATATATAAATCGCAAAAGAGTGATAGAACGATGATCCACTTAGTTGCAGAAGTGAAAGCCTACCCGGACAGCAAGGATCAGGTGGTGAATTTGCTTGCTGGTTTACTAGAGCCAACTCGTCAAGAAGAAGGCTGTTGCCAATACGAGTTGTATCTCGACGAAAAAGTTGAAGGCCTATTTATGTTCCAAGAGATTTGGGCATCGCAAGAGGCCTTGGATAAGCATTTGCAAAGCCCGCACATGGCGACGTTTCTTGAAACATTGGAAGAGAACGACTGGGTTGAATATACCCAGATTCGTCCTCTTCGATTTATCGCCTAATGACAGAAGGTTGCCAGCACGTTGGCGCGTTGCTGGCAGCATTTTTGTTGGATAAAGTCGCGGAAAGTCCGAATCGTTGGCGTCAGTAAGCGACGATCGGCACACACCATGTAGAGTGGCACTGGGCCGCAATCCCACTCTGGTAACACTCGCACCAATCTTCCCTCGATTAAGTCTCGGCTGATGTCCATCAACGATTTATTCGCAATGCCTTTGCCTTTGATTGCTAACCGGTGTGGCAAGTCACTATCGTTGCTCATCAAGTTACCGCTGACCACGACTTGTTCTTTCTCGCCGTCACGTGTGAGCGTCCATTTGTTGTAGACCGAATCCGCGACCATATAGCACAAACAGTTGTGTTGCGTTAAATCGGCAGGAGAGGTGAGTTCTGGATGTGTAGCTACGTACTCTGGCGATGCACATAAGATCCGTTCGTTTGCCCCACACAAAGCCAACACGACCAGATTGGAGTCGGCCGGCTCGCCGTAGCGAATCGCAATATCGACAGGCTTGGTGTACATATCCGTCAAGCTATCGGACAGCTCTAGTTTGATGGAAACATTTGGGTAGAGATCGATGAACTCATCCACCCAATCGAGCAACATATTGCGACCAAAATCGGAGGGCGCAGTAATGTGCAGTTGACCAGATAACTCACCACGCGCACTTGAGATCTGATCCAACCCCTCTTGCAATGTTGCCAACGCTTGCGTGGTTTTGTCTAAAAACAGTTCGCCTTCTGAGGTTAAACGCAGGCTTCGGGTAGAACGCACAAACAGCGGGAAACCGATTTGCCCTTCAAGACGCTTAATCGATGCGCTAATGGCGGCAGGTGTCATGTCCATGCTGTTAGCTGCTTTTGAAAAGCTGCCTTGGCGCGCGGTTTCGACAAAAATATTGAGGTCGTTGAGGGCTTTCATAATGAAAAGGACTTTTAAGAAGTTTGGGCTACTATAGGGGAGAGTCGTAGGCCAATTCAAGGTTAAAACATTAGGTTGCACGGCGAGTTTGAGTTAGATTAGCGCGAAACTTCACTTTACCGGATCAATAGCATGAGCCAACAGCAGCCGAATAACCCACTTCACGGGTTGAGTTTAGAGAAAATCGTCACCCGACTAGTTGAACACTTTGGTTGGAATGGCATGTATGAGCGCGTTCGAGTGAACTGTTTTAAGAAAGATCCGTCGATCAAATCTTCGCTGAAGTTTTTGCGTAAAACGCAATGGGCAAGAGATAAGGTGGAAGCGCTATATATCGAGACGTTCTGCTGATCACTCTATGGTCTGCAGCAAGCGTTATGTAGATTCTTAGTCTCGCCTTGGCTCGCTAGAATGACGTCACTTTTCTTATCGTGTGGGCTTTAAGAGTGGCTCTGCTGTTACGTCTAAAGCGTGATTCAGAATCTACCCTCAGATTGTATTGAGTTTATTCATCGCTCTAGGGTCTGCAGCAAGCGGTATGTAGATTCTTCGTCGCGCTTTGGCTTGCTAGAATGACGCAGCTTTTCTTATCGCGTAGGCTGGAAGAGTAGCTCTGCTGTTATGTCTAAAGCGTGATTCAGAATCTACCTTCAGATTGTATTGAGTTTATTCATCGCTCTAGGGTCTGCAGCAAGCGGTAAGTAGATTCTTAGTCTCGCTATGGCTCGCTAGAATGACGCAGCTTTTCTTATCGTGTAGGCTGGAATAGTACCTCAGCATTATTCCCGATAGCGATGAAGAAGCGCTGTCGGGAACCTCGCCTTTAATCTCTCGTTTCTTGCTACTCTAAATGATGCGTGCTACCCACAGTTCCTTCCAAGTCTAAAATCGACTGGCGAACGTGGTCTGGAATCGCCGCTTTTACGTTGTTCTTAAAATCAAACATCACACCAGTAGCGGTGGCGATGGTCGCAATCTTACCCCACTTCTTACTCAGCACTTGGTATTCCATCGTGATGCGATCTTCTTGCATGTCGATCACGCGCGAGCCGACTAATAACGTGTCTGGGTAAGTGACAGGAAGCTTGTAGCGGCATTGCGTCTCGCTCAGTACTGGCCCAATTTGCGAGGTTTGCAGGTCGACTAGCAGATTAATTTTGTTGAAGTAATCTAAACGCGCCGTCTCAAAGTAGCGAAAATAGACAACGTTATTGACGTGTTGCAGAGCATCCATTTCACCCCATGCGACTTTGATCTCTGTGATAACGGGAAAGTCCTTTAACAGTGTGTCCATTTTTAGTGCTCCTTTTTCATCTGCATTGCCACAAATTGCGACGCGACTTATCACTTTGAGCATTTATTCTAGATGTAATCATTTAATATGTAATAAAATTGTTTTTAAAATGTGAAATGAAATGGCAATCTTATTATGTAAACTAGAAACTTTACATAATCGAGTTGAAGGCGTAAGTTTAACTAAGAGTAACCAAATAGGAGGTGTCTCATGACTGAGCTGAAAGGTTTCAATCTAGCCAAGGTGGAAAAACGCATTGACTGGACTGGCGAGCTGTTCAGTTTAAGGGTCTCAGGCGCGCCTCTTACCTTTAAAGCCGGCCAGTTCACCAAGCTTGCTTTGCTAGATGATGAGGGCAAGCCGATCAGCCGTGCTTACTCTGTGGTTAATGCACCAAGCGAACAGTTCGATTGGTTGGAGTTCCTAATAGTAGCGGACCCTCAAGGACAACTTTCCCCAAGGCTCCAAAAGCTTAAATCTGGTGATAGTATTTATGTTGGTGAGACCGCACATGGTGACTTAATCCACGACTCTATTCCTAAACAGGCTCATGATCTGTGGCTGCTATCTACAGGTACAGGTATTGGACCGTTTTTATCGCTACTGGATGATATAAACTTACCACCCCATAATGAGCGAATTGTGCTTGTTCATGCGGTTCGCTACGAAAAAGATCTGGTCTACAAATATCTGATTGAGCAACTACAGCAACGATATGAAGGCAGATTAAAGTACATCCCGATAGTCAGTAGGGAAGTGGTGGATGGCCAGTTACAAGGTCGAATTCCCGAACTCATCGAATCGGGTAGACTGTCCAACGCTGCTGATGTGCCATTCTCTGCTCAAAGTAGTTTTGTCATGATGTGTGGGAACCCGCAGATGATCAAAGATACCTTGCCAGTCTTACAAGATCTTGGGTTGGAAAAGTATCGTCCTAAAACAGGAGGCAATATCATCTATGAGCGTTACTGGTAGCGTTTGGTTAAATTGATATAACCATATTGAACACATGATGATCACCAATACCAAAGTCGTTCAAACGTCCTAGCTTGTTCGATCAAAAAAGCCACATGAAGTGGCTTTTTTAATATCGATAGAGTCAATCAGACTTATTGTTGATTAACGTACGCTTTAAAGCGAGCTTTGGTTTCTGCGTCTGCTTTTTGGTACCAGAAGTGCAGCATCTCTTCTGCTGTCGAATCTGATTTAACCGCAGTCGCTCTTGCTTGTTGCATATCTTCAGGAATCTTTGCTGGTAGTGTGACTGGTTGAGCAACGGCTGCACCAGCAACAGCGATAGCAGCAACGCCGCCTGTTTTGTTGTAGCTTTCCACTTCACGCACGTAATCACGACCGATTTGCATACCCGGTTTGATCAATTTGTCTTGCTCAACGGCGACGGTGTTGCCTGAATCATCAACCAGTTTCCAATCTAAGTCCTTGATCTTTTCTTCCGCATCGCGAAGGTTGCGGTATTCTGGCATTTGTAGCGTCAGCTCGGCATTGGCAGCGTCAAATCGTGTAACGATAACATCGCTTTCAACACTTAAACGGTCATTGCCTTGGTTAAAGTAAGGGGCGAAGCGAAATACGACTTGGTTAACGCCATCAGGTAACGTTAGTGTTCTTTCCGAGGCGAAAAAACCACCCGAAAGGTCTGCTTTTTCACCGTTAGCCGCTAATACTGAAACGTTGTCAGGAACACTCACGGTTACATCTGCGAATGCCATGCCACTCATTGCGAGAGCAAGCGCACAAGTTAAAGGCTTGATCAATTTCATTGTTTTTATCCTAAGCAAATTAGTGGTCATCGAGAGTGCATCGTTCATTGCCCGATTGCAACTCCCAAGTGTAAGAAGTATGAAAATTTAACAAGAACGTCATTTTTATCGCATTTATTACGGGGAAACTGTGATCCAAATAGAATCAAACCGCTGCAATAGAGCGGTTTGATATCATAAGTTATAGATTAAATTTCTTTCTAACTTATTGATTTATTATATGCCAGCACCGTGTCCAGGCTCTGATTGGTCATCAGAAGCGTCTTGTTGTTCTGCCATTTCTTCTTGCTGTTGTGCTTTCTCAATGCTCAACCACCAAACAAATAACTCATACCAAATCGCCAGGATAACAGCACCTAAGAACAGACCAACGATGCCGTAGAAAAGCATACCACCGATGGCACCGAGCAGAATCACAGGCATTGGTACGTCGACACCACGTCCCATTAACATTGGTTTGAACAGGTTTTCAGAAAGAGCTGCAACTACTACCCAGACAGTAAACATGGTGGCTGTCGTTGTATCTTGAGTCATGTACATAAAGCCGATCACTGGTAGTACGGCAAGCAGCGCTGGTAGCTGAGCGATACACAAGATCATCAGAATCAGAGTGAGCAAACCAGCTGCTGGAACGCCAAATACAAAGAAACCAGCACCGATCAATAGGGCTTGAATCGCCGCCACACCGACTACGCCAAGCAGTACGCTTTTAATGGTTGCGGCGATAAGCGTGGTCCAGCTTTTAGCGTTTTCACCAGCGGTACGAATAGCGATGGTTCTTAGCCCTGATGCTGCAGATTCAGAGTACGTCATAAAACCTGCTGCAATCGCAAGTGACAAGATTGAAAGCAGTAAACTGCCCAATACACCGCCAAGTGTGCCTAGCAAAGAAGTGAGCGCGGACTTTATCTGCGGCATAAAGGTTTGAATCGCTTGTTCAAGGTTAGTCGCGAATAGGGTCCACACCTCATAGAGCTTATCACCTACGACAGGCCAATCCGCAACGGAAGGTTTTGGACCTGGGATCTTCACTTGTCCGTTTTGCAATACTTCAAGCGCATGCGTTGCACCATCCACAATAGAACCTGACACCATAACAAGTGGTGTGACTAAGAGTGCAATACCAAGTAAAGCAATCGTCGTGGCTGCCAGCCCTCTACGACCGCCATATGCACGCTCCAGCTTTTTTGTAAGTGGCATTAAAGCGACGGCAATAATTGCACCCCAAATAACGGGAAGAATGAAGGGTTTGATGATGTCGTACGTAAACATCAGCAAGACGAAGATCAAGCCAATGCGTATTGCTGATTCCACCATATTACTGATGAAAAGCTTACTGTCGATTTTTACCGATTGTTTATCCATTTTTGTTTACCTGATGATCAATGTTAGAACTGACGAGACTTGAAACAACAATCGCCATATAGAAAACACCTGTAATGGCCTCTAAATACACCACGACTTGAGCCAATGGCGTTAGAGGGCTGATATCGCCATAACCAAGCGTGGTTAAGGTGACGAAACTAAAATACGCCGCATTAGAGAAATTCTGCCCCCAAGAAATGGCTTCCATCCCAGTGAATGAGGTTGGCGAGAACTCTAGAAGAATGAGATAGGCAATTGCCCACATCAGACCAAGCAGCAAGAAAAGCGCGACTGAGCCAATGACTTTGTTGCTATTGACGTGGCCAGTGAAAAGAATCTGCCTTGCGATGGATTTAAAAGTGCCGAAAAAGAACGCGAAGGTGAGGGCAAGCATCACTACATTCATCTCCCGGATGTTGAAAACGGTCTTGATCACAATCACAAGAACCCAAACGCCAAACAGGGTATAGAGGAAACGAGACCACATTTTGTCGAAGCGAAGGCTGGCAAAACAGACAATGAACGTGAGAACCGTGAACGCCTGCAGTATGTGTTCAATCGTACCTTCACCCACCACTTGTGCCATCGCACTCCCTAGCAACAAAATCACCAGCGCTAAAGTTAGATAGAAGAAGTTGTTTTCTTCATTAATGTTTTTGAGTTTTTTACCAATGACCATGGTTCTTCTCACTTAGTTACTGTTCATTTTCTGCCGATGAATCTTTCATCACCATGATGGACGCAGAAAGCCCGAATCGAAGATCAACATCTTCTGGAAGTTCTTGGATTGAGATTCGTACCGGAATACGTTGTGCTAAGCGAATCCACTGAAAAACAGGGTTCACGTTTGGAAGAAGGTTGTAGCCGACCGTGCCGTCTTTCGGCGCAATACCCCAACCGATAGAGTCAACCGTTGCGTCAATTGGCGTGTCTGGGTGAGACATCAAAGTGACACGTGCTTGGCTGCCAGGTTCGATTTGCGCGAGTTGGTTTTCACGGAAGAAACCAAACACCCAGAAACTGTTCTTGTCGATCAGCGCCAGCAGTGGCTGGTTTGCGACCGCTTGCGTACCGTTTCGGATATCGAGGTTAGACACAAAACCATCGACGGTCGCATAAACTTTGGTGAAGCTGAGGTTAAGGCGCGCTGACTTTAATTGCTCTTCTGCAGATTTGATTTGCAGTAGCGATTCTTCGTAAGCGATTTCACGACGAATCAGATCCTTGTGAGAAACCGCGCCGCGGTCTTTCGCGCGAATATCTTTAAGGCGGTCGTATTCGATTTTTTTACCGCGAGAGCTAACAATGGCGCGTTCTAGTGCCACTTCGGCTTGAGATAAAGCAACTTCGTAAGTCGCAGGGTCGATTTCAAACAGTAAATCGCCTGTTTTCACTTCTTGGTTGTCTTGCACCGCGACATTTACAATTGGGCCTGATACACGAGGAGCTACTTTGATGACGTTCGCGCGCACTTGGCCGTCGCGTGTCCAAGGGTTATTAAAATACTCTTCAAATTTTTGATAGCCGAGCCAAGCTGCGCCACCAAGAATGACAAGATTGAGTGCGATTACGAATAGTTTTTTCATCTTGTTTGGCACCTAAAATTGAATATAAAAGCTGTCGATGGCCACCACATAACCGACCATGATGGCAATAAACGTCAGAGACGGAAAAGCAATGAAGCGAGACAGACGTGTCTTGTTCAATATCATCACCGTTATCCACGTTGCCGTGACGGCGAGAAAGAGCACCAGTAACGTGGGAGAAAAGTAAATGTCTCCCCAAGAGAGTTCATGAGGCATTAGAGATCCTCCGTTTTGTTCTCATCACTGGTCTCATCCGGAGTTTCGAGGCGCAAAGGCGGCAATACGCGGTTTTCTTCATTTAAATAACCATCCCAGTCAGTTCGTTCTGTCATTTGCTTGGCAATAGATTCACTGAGGAAGGGTTTGCCTGTTTGGGTTTGCCAGCCTCCACCGAGGGCTTTATAGAGTGCAACAACTTGGTTCGCCACGTTCCCTTTGATCGTTGCGTAGCTGTCTTCCGCACGGGTCATTTTCTCTACCGAGTTGAGCAGACGTTCAAAAGAGATTTGGCCGTTTTCGTACTGCGTCATGGAGATATTGAATGCACGAATGGAAGAGTTGACCGATTGCAAACGTAAATCTTTTTGCTGCAAATACAGGTCATACGCTTCGATTGCATTGGTGACTTCATTAACGGCTTGCAGCACTTTTTTGTTGTAGTTCGTCAGCGTTTCTTGGAAGCGAGCATCTTCGAAACGAATGTTATTTTTCACGCGTCCGTATTGGAAAATATTCCAACTGAACGTTGGGCCAACCACCATGGTGAGCGAATCGCTAAAACTGAAACTGCTGCCATCGGGAACTGTACTGTCGATACCGATGGAACCGAATAGTGAAAAGCTTGGGTAAAGAGCGGTTTCCGCCACGCCAATTTGCGCACTCTGCGCGCGAGCTTGCATCTCAGAGACTTGTAAATCCGGACGGCGCATCACTAAGTTCGCATCCACTTGGGTATCCAACAGCGGTGGACGCGGCACAATGGAGCGCTCGTCGGTGCCCGATAACGCCGATTTTCTGCCTGTCGATTTGAACTGTTTTTCGTAGTCAGCAATTTGCTTATGCATTCCATCTGATTGCAGCAGCTCGTCTACTTCTTCCGGTAATGCACCTAGCAATAACGCCAACGCGGTACGTGATTGTTTCATCGCGACTTCGAGACTCGGTAATGCCGCTTTGGTAGTATAGAGTTGGTTTTTCGCCTGTTGAACGTCCAATTCTGTAACGTTGCCAGAGTCGAACTGAACCTGTGTAATGCGGACGACACGCTCTTGAATTTCGATGTTGCGACGAGACAGCAAAATGCGCTCTTGGAACGTGCGATAGTTAATGTAGTTACGCGCCACTTCTGCGGTGATGGTGACCATGATGTCGTGATACGACGCGATGGATGCGTAATAACCCGCTTCTGCTGATTCGATGCCACGAGCGTATTTGCCCCAAATATCCATTTCCCACGCAGCATCAAACGACAGAGCGGCGTTGTTTACACCCTGATCATTCACGTAGGCATGCGCTAGATTTCCTGACACGGTTTGAACTTGCGGGTATTGCAAGCCGGTCGAAATGCCGAGCAATGAACGTGCTTGTACTATTCGTAGCCCTGCGGCTTCTAAATCGAGGTTTTGTTTGCTCGCCAACTCAACCAGCTGATTGAGAGTTGAGTCATTAAATTGCTGCCACCATTGTTGTAGCTGTTGCTCGGATTGCTGCGTATCTTTGGCTGCTTTTTGCACCGACCAGTCACTTGGCATTGGCGCCTGCTTTGGATGAACATAGTCTGGTCCTACAGTGGTACACGCACTGAGCCCGAGCAGAGAAAGTATGGCGAGGCTTGGTTTAGTTAGTTTTGGAAGCATCATATCCCCACCTTTAAAAACGCTTCTGTTGTAAGTTCACCCAATCGATATCCTCGTAGGTTTGCTTGCAATGCTTGATTGCTTCGAACACGTTCCGTTTTAAATTCAGCAAGATATAAAAACCGGCTATCTCTGAATAAGCGTAGTCAGATAAATCTAACTCACTAAAAAAATCTTCCAGTTTATCTTCGAATGATTGGTAATCCTGACTGTATTGGTCGAATACGGAATCGAGTTCTTGTGTTGCTTGATGTCTGGCTAAAGCGCCCGCCATCAAAGGAATGATGGAATCGCGGTGTTGTTGGCGAAGTTGAGTAATCAGCGGATTGGTCAGCAACTTTTTCTCGGCGGCCATTAAGATATTGATGTGACTACTGAGTACATCACACGCTTTGCTAAACGCGCCAATCGCTTCTGGCGTGGTTTTGTCAAAGTGTTTGTGGTTGATTTTCGAACCCCACACCTTGAGCTTTTTCGATGAAACGTTGAGCGTCACCAAGTGCAAGGCCCGTTTGAGCGGCGTGATAATCGAGCTGGATTGCTTCTGATAGGAGTCAAACAGATCCCGAGTGTGCCTAAAATAGCGCTCTTTTATGGTCAAAAAGAGGTGTTCTGGTCGTGAGCTAAACGGGAAGTAGTGCGCGAAAATGATCATGAACACCACCATGTAGAACAGCAGCATGATCGTCATGAGGATCCCGAAGTGATAAAACATGTTGTTGTCTAAACCGAGAACAAACAAGCCCACCATGTAGAAAATCGTCACTGGCCCGTTAAACAGATAAAAGCCGATAAAGGTGTAGATAAAAATGAATAGGCCAAGCTCTAACCCGAGATCCAATTGCGGAAGAATGAAGACGTAAGAAGGCACCGCGAACAAGAAGCCGAAAGTGAACAGCACAAGCAACAAAATCGGGTGCACAGGTACGAACGACAGCAAAGACATAAACATGGTCGAGAAGACTACAAACGAGTAGCCGCCTGGTGGATTGAAATAAATCCAAATCAGTCCTGCCACCCAATAAGTGACAAAGGTTTTGACCGCGGTTTTAAAGTTTTCTGCGTCCCACCATAGAAACTTGCCTTTCGGTTTTGGCAGTGGCACGTCAAAGGAGACATTGTTCGTCACAGAGTCAATACAACTAATGCTCTCCGCCAAACGCGACAAGTTTTGATGCATGAGCCCCAAGAGGTGCCCCAGCATAAGCGCAGAGCCTTTCTCTAGGTGCGCTGCGTCTTCAAGTAACGCTTGGTTGTATTCGACTTTGAACTCTTGAGCACGAAAAGCGGGCTCTTTTTCGTCCCAGCCTTGTTGGCAGGTATCAAATAGAGCGTCAATTTCCGCAACGGCTTGATCAAAGTTGCTGATGCTTTCACGGTCTTGCTGGTGGCTAAAGTGGCTGTGCGCCGCAACGGTCAATTGTTGCGTTACCTGCTTGTTCAAATGAACCGCCAAGCGCCACTCTTTCATGTAGGCCGACACGTCGCTGCATTCCACACTGACTGTGGCAAAACGCTGTTCGAGCGCATTTTGGGCGGCAAACATCTGTTCGATAAGAGAATCCACGCTAGGTTGTGGCTCTTCAGCTTCTGGGTTTTCTTCTCCATCTTCTAGAGGAGAGACTTGCCCTGCCGATTTTTGCTCGAAATTTTGCAAGATAGCGGTGAACAGCGCGCGTTGTGCTTGGTTGAGTTGTTCGATGAGCTGTCTTAGGTTTTGTTCTGTTTTGGTCGGGAATAAGAAAGTCCCCACGAGTGTGTAAACCACCACCCCAAACACCGTCATATAAGCGCGGTCAACGCCATAAAGAAACGCACCTTCTGCGTCACCGCCATTGGACATCATCAGCGTCATCACACCGGTCAGCATGAGTAGCGTTGGATCTTTTTGATAGGCATTACGGAAGTAAAAAATGAAAGAGACCACAACCGACACGCTCAGCATGTACAGCAAGCGGTCTTGGGCAAACAATCCCACCAGTAACAAGCCAACGACGGCGCCAACCAACGTACCGAACACGCGTAAGGTACCTTTGGCGAGGGATTCACGACGACTGCCTGTGGATGCAATCAGCATCACTGTGGTTGCGGCCGTCGATGCTTGCGGCCAACCCATGGCAAACGGGATTAGATAAGCCAGAGTCAGGCTAAGCGATACTTTAATAGCGAATTTTATTTTGTCGTTCATAGTGTCAAAGTTTGCTCAGGCTTATCGTTATAAGTTGATGAATTTCTTATGTGAATAATCAGAATCTTGTTCTGAATAAATTCGGGGGGCGGAATATAGCGGGTGAAAAAGTGTGCTTTGTAAACCCTTTGTCAAAACACAAAGAGCGTATTTGGCTCGATCTCGCGCTAGCCCTTGGCGTTATTGACGAAACGCCTAAAACGAGCAAAATCGCGATCTGTGACGATTCTCACTTTTGAAACAAAAACGTCGTGTTTTGTGAGCCAATTCTCACCTTATATCCTTCGCCTGATACTAAAGCAGGCCACTCGTATCATCTGCAATGAGCTTTGCTGCTTTAAAAAGCATAGATGATGAATGGGTATTTGAGAGGGAAAGTTATTATTTTTTATCGGCTTGCCGATTGTTCGCTTGTTTTTTTGGATCGAGATAAAAAAACCAAAGCGATACCACCAAGAATGATGCCACTGGTTAAAAGTGTATGCAGCGAAAGAGACTCGTGGAGTACGACGGTACCTAACAGCAAAGCAATGGCCGGCACGGAAAGTTGGCTGACGGCGGCTTGAAGTAAAGAGAGCTTACGCATGACTTGATACCAAAGCGTATACCCAAGGCCAGATGCAATGGCGCCAGACGTGATAGAGAGCAAAATTCCGCTCAGAGAGAGATGGATTGAGGACAGCATCAATGGTGATAGGAGTATGCCAATTATAGATGCAGCGATAAACCCCCATGTGATGCCACTACTTGGAGAAGGCGCTTGTTTGCCGAGCGCAGTAAACGCAGCCCAACAAACGCCAGAAATCAACATGAGAAATGCAGAACTGATATCGGGGCGAGTGGCAGATGGCAACATTAACCAAACAAAGCCGACAATCGAAAGGCCGATACCGATGATTTCGAGAAACTGAAAGCGCTCACCTTGCCACCAATAGATGGCCAGTAATGTAAGTTGCACGGCACCAAACAAAAGCAAAGCTCCAGTTCCTGTCGCCAGTTGTAAGTACGCGAAAGAGAAAAGGGCAGCGTAACCAAATAACGCCACGCCAGCAAAAAAGCGAAAGCGAGAAGTTGGCCGATCGGTTTTCCACTGACCTCTCACGACAAGCAATGCGATTAAGGTAATCGCGCCAGATATCAATCGAACGAGAGTGAAGCTTCCTGCATCAATCAACCCTTCGGCCAATGCAAGTCGGCACAATAATGAATTGGCGGCGAACGCCAGCATCGTAATAGCAGTGAGTAAAAAGGTCGACATCCTTGGCCCTTAACGCAGAAATATGGATTGAGTGTAGCGTCAAACGACCTTTTTCATTAGTTGATAAAGTGATTAGTTATAGCTGTCAGAGCGAGAAAATCATCAAAAATCACCAGAGAAAACCTGACCTTAGCCTGAGTGTTACTATGGTAGGGATGGTTGTTCGTACAATGACTTGATGGTGTTTTTCAACCATAGCAATTTGGGATTGTACGCATTGCGTTTATGCCAAATCATGGTAAATGGAATCAGTAACTTGTCTTGTTGAGTTTGGTCTAACGGAATTGGCAAGCACACCAAATCGAGATGCAGCTTTTCTGTGTAGCTTTTGCAATAGTGCGGCGCGGTGGTGATCATGCCATGCGTCGGCTGCGCAGCCATAAAAAGGGATTGCTCAAAGTTGGACATCGTCAGCCCGATAGAGCGCTGTAGCCCTAGTTCCGTTAACACTTCATCCAACGCCCAAGTTTCACTTTTTTCCCAAACAATATTGATGTGTTGGTAGCTCAGAAAGGTCTCGAGATTCCACTCTTGCTGTAATGCCGGATGATCTTTATGTAAATACACCATCGGCAGGTCATAAAATAGAATCTCAAAATCCAAGAAATACGGCAGAAGATCCAACGACTCTTTCGATCTCGGGTGACTTTCTCGGCCGGTAAAACCGATATCCGCCTCGCCTCGAATGATGGCGTCGAGTGAATCGTAATCCCAGTTACTGGTTTTTACTTTCGCTTCAGGGTATCGCTGGTGGATAGCGACGATGAGTCTGTCCAGCACCGTGAGCACTAATGGCGACTCAATCGTGATATCAAAACGCACTCCTTTAGGCGTAATATCGCTGCGTTTTTCTGCAATCTGGCTGCCAATTTGCAGCCATTCTGCAAGATCTTGCTCCATGCTTTGCGCCAAGGGCGTTGGCGCAAGACCTTTAGGTGTTTTGACAAACAAAGGATCATCGAACCAATGACGAAGTTTGTTGAGCGACTTACTTACGGTAGAGGGCGTAACGTTCAGCTTTTTCGAGGCTTTCGAGACGCTTTGCTCTTGCAGCAATAATTGCAGAGTGAACAGTAAGTTTAAATCAAGTCGCGCTAGGGATTTCTTCATAATGGGTATCGTGAACAGGCTTTGGAATCAATAGTATTAGAGCAAGGCTGATTACGCTACCTAACACTAAGATAAACACCAACATATTCAGTGCACTAACGCCGATGAAACCCATAAACCAAATATAGAACGCTGAACTACAAACTTGAGCAATGCCCAGTAACGAGCTCGCCACGCCAGCTTGTTGAGAGAATGGGCTGAGCGCTTGGCTCATGGCCACGCCAAAGCCACAAGCGAAACCAGCGCAAATCAGCCCAAGTCCGAATACATAGTAAAGAGATTGTCCATCATGGAAATGGGCAGCACTGAGCACGATGCCTGCACAAGCGAGCAATACTTGAGAGGTGATCATTAAGGTTCGCTGCTTAAAAATCCCCAATGCCAATGGCGCCGAGAACGAAATCAACATACTGATCGTCGCAGTCCCTGCCATGATGGAAGAATAGCCGCCGCGATCAAAACCAAGCATGCTCATCACGACAATTGGTGAAGCGTTAACAAAGGTCAGAATGGTGGTCACTCCAAGTGCAGTAATGATCAGCCTACTGATAAAAAATCGCTCGAAGAAAGTCTCTTGATGGCTCTCTGGAGCTGTCTGTTCTTCACCTTGTTGGCTGGGTAGTGATTCCTTGAGAACAAAAATGGCCAATACACTGACGAGAATGCCCATTCCTGCCATCGTGGTAAACAAACTCGGCCAAGGAAATTTCAGCATAATCAAGTGACCAATCACGGGTGCGATCACTGGAATGATACAGGTGATGCCATTGAGCATCGACAATACTTTCGCGCGGCGTTCATCGTCTAGCGTGTCGCGTAAAATCGCGAACGCGACGACATAGCAAGATCCAGCCCCGATGCCTTGGCAAAAGCGAGCAATCAAGAAAGCGTTTGGTTGCTCAGCCATCCCGCCGAGAAAAGATGCGAGCACGAAGATCATCGCGCCGATGACGGCAATAGGCTTTCGTCCCACAGAGTCTGCAATTTTCCCCGCGAATAACATCGTGGTAGCCATGCCAGCTAAATAGATCGAAAACGCAATATGCAACTGTGATTCACTGGCGTTGAGATCTGACGCAATTTGAGGCAAACCAACAAGATACAAATCAATGGCAGTAGGGTAGAGTAAAACGAGTGCAAAACTACAAAGTAAAAAACGGGACATGGAAACCTCTCTATCGAATGGCGAGGATAATAGAGTGCTAAACGTTTGCCTGCGAGTGGGAAATACGACACTAGGTATTTCTATTTACGACATACCCTGTATGAATTGAGCATAAAAACAACAAGGAAGATTATGATTACTATTGAAAAGTATTCGCCTGAGCGACATGAACAAACTTGCGAACTTAGCGTGCTAGAAGAGCAATCGCAGTTTACGGTCGCGGATGTGGGTGAAATGCTTACACGTCTTGAACCCAAAGAGCTTCCGCATCTGATTTTGGCGGACGATGACGTGGTTGGCTTTTTTCTATTTGATGCTGCTTACAGCGAGAAATACGATTTTTGCCCGAAAAACAGCTTAGGCGTACGTGCTTTGTTGGTGGATCACCGTCATCAAGGCAAAGGCATCGCCAAGCAAGCCATTCAACAGTTTGCCGATTTCGCCAAACGTCATTATCCCGAGTTTCATGCGCTTTATCTCACCGTGAATTGCCGCAACATACCCGCTTATCAGTGCTATTTAAAATCAGGGTTTGAAGATACCAATGAGCTTTACCACGGCGGCCCCGTTGGACCGCAGCACATTATGAGACAGCCGCTTTAACTAGGAAAACACCAAGGATGGAAATATGAGAATTGAAATCGACGATTTAGAACGGCCGCAGGTGCTTGCGTTGTTGGAAGAGCATTTGCAGGACATGTACGCTACATCGCCACCAGAGAGCGTGCATGCGTTAGATGTAAGCAAGTTGAAGCTGCCTTCAATCACGTTTTGGACGGGGTGGGATGGTGAGCAGCTATTGGGATGTGTGGCAATGAGCCAACTAGAAGATGGTCACGCAGAGTTGAAATCGATGCGTACGACGCCGTCGGCGAGAAAACAGGGCGTGGCATCCCGCTTGCTCAATCACGTGATTGAGCAAGCGAAACATCAGGGGATACAACGTCTAAGTTTGGAAACTGGGTCGATGGCATTTTTTGAACCCGCGCATCGCCTATATGAAAAACATGGCTTCGCGTACTGCGAGCAGTTTGGTGACTATCAACCTGATCCAAACAGCCGCTTTATGACCCTAGCGTTGTAGCCCGTCGCGACTAAAAGTTAAAGTAGTAATTAGCTCCTGGCGAGATGAGTGATGCACGCTCACGCGCCAGTTGTTTTCTTCTCTCTCTAATACGCTTCGCGTTGTCTTTATCTAAGTTTGCATCCAATTGATGATCAAGGCGTGATATCTCCGCATCTAACGCGTTAATGCGTTGTTGACGCTGATATTCTTGATGGCCTAACTGATAGTTTTTAAGGAAAAGATCGTTAGAGCAAACGCCATAGTAGGTTTTTCCTTCTACACCCACCGTGTAACCATTGTCTGGCGAACAGTAAAGAATGGTGCCTTTATCAAAACCGTCTTGCCACTCAACGTGATTTGGCGTTACGCCTGCTTCGCGACAGTCTTTAATGTATTCGTACAAAATGTTTGGGTTGTTGCCTGATCGGCCATCTTGGTAGCCGACGCGATACCAGTCTGCGGTTTGGCATTGTTCTGGCGACATGCTGCTACAACCAGAAAGTAATGCAAATATGGCAAAGAGAAGCGCAATGCGTTTCATGAAGTGGATTCCTTGTTACTGCGTTAGGTTCGCTGATTATAAATGAACAGTGTTCATTTCCAATAGATAAAATTAATAATTACCGAGTTATTGATGCGTTTCGCTTGTGAGTTTGTCGGCTTGAAGCAAAAATTTTTTGCTTGTGGAACGAGCGTTGTTCGTCAGTAGTGATGTTACGAATAGAGTGCTTTGCGTGAAGGGAGAGGTGAGACTAGTGGGCTGGGAATCTCTTCGTAAGCCGCATCTACAAACAGTTGCCTGCGCGAATGTTACTTTTTCTCAGAGATTCCCATATCAAAAGCCCCTCGATCGAGGAGGAACGGGACTTTCGATAATTTTATGCTTAACTTTCAAATGAAAGTTTGTTGCCAAACGCGGATTTCCAGTCTTTATCAAATTGATCGACAGCCGGCTGAACTGCTGGATGAGAAAACATCTGCGCGGCCACATCGACAGGCAAGGTGATCGCTTCAATGCCCAACTTCATCACTTCCATCGCTTGTTGGGTATTTTTAAAACTCGCTGCCAAAATTTTTGCAGGCAGTTGGTTTTGATCCAGTAGCAATTGCAGGTCTGCGACCACTTCTACACCGTTTCCGTTCATCGCATCAATACGGTTCACATAAGGCGCAAGATAGTCAGCGCCGCACAATGCCGCAAGGAAACCTTGCTGAGCAGAGTAAATAGCAGTGGCGAGCACTTGAATTCCCTCTTTTTTCATTAACTTAATTGCCGCTAAGCCCGTTTCGGTTGCTGGCACTTTGACGACCATATCATAGGGTAATTCATGGATTTGGCGTGCTTCTTCCACCATGCCTTCTACAGTAGTACTCACCACTTGAGCATGGAAACGGGGTGTTCCCCCTAACGCTTCTTGCATGCCAGCTAAGGTTTGGTTCAAGCCTTGTTTTGATTTCGCCAAAATACTTGGATTTGTGGTTACCCCTTTCAGAGGTAGGCATTGGTTAAAGCGTTTTACTTCTGCCACGTCAGCAGTATCTAAATAGAGTTCGATCATGGGTTCTACCTTATACAAAATCTTCGTTTTGATGATGGGATCACTATAGATCTGACAATCCGCTGAGATCTTGATTTTGATCAATTGAAATTTCAATTGAAACTATAATAATTTCACAAAGCGAAAGTTAAGTGCCAATATTTCATTATCAAATGAAGCTTTCAGCAAAAGAAAAGCGTGAAAAGTAGAAGAGCAAACCAAGAGGCGGACAGCAATGTATTTCAATATTCAGAGGTTCTCGACCCACGATGGTGATGGTATTCGCACCATTCTGTTTCTGAAGGGATGCAGTCTGTCTTGTCCTTGGTGCCAAAACCCAGAAAGCCGCAGTGAAAAGCACTCTCTGCTGTTTGATGAGCGCAGTTGTATGGCGGACTGCCAGCTTTGTATATCGGCTTATAAACAAACCGTAAACGGCAATATGGCGAGCGATGGTATCCGACGCATTGACGATCAAATCATCATCAATCGAAAAGCTATGAGCGAAGCGCAGATCATTGCGCTGCGAAACGTATGTCCAACACAAGCGCTCAGCATATGTGGAGAAGAGGCGAAATCGGACGACCTGTTTGAAGTGTTGATGAAAGACAAGCCTTTCTACGATCAAAGCCAAGGTGGCGTGACATTTTCTGGTGGCGAGCCGCTGATGCAGCCAAGTCTTGTGGCAGAACTTGCCGAACGTTTGCATCAAAACCATGTGTCTACGGCGGTGGAGTCGTGCATGCATGTTCCGTGGAAAAACGTAGAAAAAGTCGCGCCGTATATTGATTGCTGGTTAGCGGATCTTAAACACACCGACGAAGAAAAGTTTCTCCGCTGGACGAAGGGATCGTTAAAACGCATCAAAGACAATTTTAGAAAATTGGCACCAATTGCCAAACGTATTGTTATTCGCGTGCCGGTTGTGCCGGGCTTCAATGACACCATTGATGAGCTCAAAGCGATCATTGACTTCGCTGCTTCTTTAGAAAGCTGTCAAGAACTCCACTTGTTGCCGTATCACACCCTCGGCATCAATAAATACCGTTTGCTCGATATGCCTTACGAGTGTTCTGACAAACCATTAAATAATCCAGAACTGCTAGAAAACGCAATGCAATACGCAAGCGAACATACTCAACTTAACGTGATTGTTAGAGGTTAACCATGGACCTACATACCCTTCCAGAGCGAATCAAAGCCCACAAATCGGCACTGGTCAACATCGTAACGCCGCCTATCTGTACCGAGCGCGCAGAGGCTTATACTCGAGCGTATCAGGCAAATGAAGACAAACCTGTGATTGTGCAACGAGCGTTGGCGTTACAAGAGCACTTACGCACTCGTACCATTTGGATTAAGCACGACGAGCTGATTGTCGGTAACCAAGCGAGCAAAGTACGCGCTGCGCCGATCTTCCCTGAATACACGGTGCGTTGGATTGAAGCGGAAATCGACGAACTGGCCGACCGACCTGGGGCTGGTTTTGCGGTAAGTGAAGAAGACAAACAAAGCATTCACGCCATTACGCCATACTGGCGCGGTAAAACGGTTCAAGATCGCTGCTATGGACTTTTTACCGACGAGCAACAAGAGATCCTAGCCAGCACTATCATTAAAGCCGAGGGCAACATGACTTCGGGCGACGCGCACCTTGCAGTGGATAACGAAAAAATCCTGAAGATCGGTATGAACGGTCTGTTGGATGAGGTTCGCCAGCATCGCGCTAATAACGACGTGTCGACGTATGAAGGGTTAAAGAAAGAGCAGTTTTATAAGTCCGTCGAAATTGTCTTGCTTGCGATTCAGGAGCACATGGTGAGTTACGCCGATCTCGCTCTGGAAATGGCACAAAACGAAACTCGACCAGAGAGGAAAGCAGAACTGGAGACAATCGCAGAAAACTGTCGTCATGTGGCTTTCCATGCGCCAACCAACTTCTGGCAAGCTCTGCAACTGAGCTATTTTGTGCAGTTGATGCTGCAAATAGAATCGAATGGCCACTCTGTTTCATTCGGTCGGATGGACCAGTTCCTAAACGACTACTACGTGCGTGATCTTGAAAGTGGCACGATGAACAAAGCGTTCGCCCTTGAGTTATTGCAAAGCTGTTGGTTGAAATTGCTTGAAGTAAACAAGATTCGCTCTGGTGCGCACTCAAAAGCGTCGGCAGGTTCTCCGTTGTATCAAAACGTCTGTATCGGTGGACAAAAGCTGAATGAGAATGGAGAACCTGAAGACGCCGTAAATCCGCTATCTTGGGCGATTTTAGAGTCTTGTGGTCAGCTACGTTCCACGCAACCGAACTTGAGTGTTCGCTATCATGAAGGTCTGAATCAAGAGTTCTTGATGGGCTGTATTGAAGTGATCAAATGCGGATTCGGTATGCCTGCATTCAACAACGATGAAATCGTCATTCCAGAATTCATCAAGCTAGGTGTCGAGAAAGAAGACGCTTACAACTACGCGTCTATTGGCTGTATTGAAACCGCTGTTCCAGGCAAGTGGGGTTACCGTTGCACGGGCATGAGCTTCATTAACTTTGCGCGTATTTTACTGGCTGCGCTTAACGAAGGTGTGGATGCAACGACGGGCAAAGCCTTCTTGCCGCATGATAAGTCATTAGCAAAAGGTAACTTCGAGAGCTTTGAGCAAGTCACCGCTTCTTGGGCGAAGCAAATTCGTTACTACACACGTAAATCGATTGAGATCGATACCGTAGTCGACAGTGTGCTTGAGCAGCAAGCGCAAGATATTTTCTGCTCATCGCTGGTGGATGACTGTTTGGCGCGTGGTAAAACAGTAAAAGAAGGCGGAGCGAAATACGATTGGGTATCTGGCCTGCAAGTGGGCATCGCCAATTTAGGTAACAGTTTGGCGGCGATCAAACATTTGGTGTTTGAAGAAGCACAAATCAGCCAAACGGAATTGGCAAAAGCATTAGAAGAAGACTTCGATGGTATTGAGAACGAACAACTTCGCCAACGCTTAATCAACTTCGCGCCAAAATACGGCAATGACGACGATTATGTCGACCAATTGCTGGCTGATGCTTATCAGGTTTACATTGATGAGTTGGCGCAGTTTGTCAATACACGTCATGGGCGCGGTCCAATTGGTGGCGGCTACTACGCGGGAACATCGAGCATCTCTGCTAACGTGCCATTTGGCGCATCCACGATGGCAACACCAGATGGTCGAAAAGCGAAAACGCCACTGGCAGAAGGCGCAAGTCCAGCATCGGGCTCTGACCGTTTGGGACCAACGGCGGTGTACAACTCAGTCGGTAAAATTCAAGCTAATAAAATCTTGGGTGGTGTGCTGCTTAACCAGAAGTTAAGCCCAGCGGCTGTCGCTTCAGAAGGAGATAAGCTCAAGCTATCGATGCTGATTCGTACCTTCTTTAATCACCACAAAGGTTGGCACGTACAGTACAACATCGTTTCTCGTGAAACCTTGCTGGCGGCGAAAAAGAACCCAGAACAATATCGTGACCTTGTCGTGCGAGTCGCGGGCTACTCAGCCTTCTTTACCGCGCTGTCACCAGACGCGCAGGATGACATCATCGCTCGTACCGAACACGAGTTGTGATGGCCTCAACCCCTGTTAATGCAGAAGGCACCGATTGGTGCCTTTTTGTTTACTCTTCAATGGTTATGTCACTAGAACCGGGAAGCTGCGACACAAAACTGGAGCCCATGAGCTTAGAGGGTGTGTATACACCGGCTTCAGGCTTTGTATGTAGCAGGTGTTCTACAATCGCCAGAGATCCCGTTACGGTTAAGCTGTAGCCATTGGCCGTTTGTACTCGTGCTGTTTTGCTTTGTCCGAGTTTGTTGCTTGCTTTACCCCACACATATGTGGGTAATTGGTTTCTTTGCTCCTCATTTGGGCCTTTTACGATTCTTTCAATACGGCTTTTTATGAGGTTTTGTACCCAGGTTATGCCGAGAAGGGGGCGAACCCAATTCGCTCGTTTAGCGTTTTTTATCATGTTCGGCGATCCGGGAATAAAAACATCAATATTCTCAATCCCCGTGGTGTAATAGGCGGTTGAAACATCTCCCCACGGAATGGTCATCGCAAGTTTTTCGCCGTCACCAAAATCAATGTTACGAACTTTATACGCTAGCGGAACGGTGGTGATTTTTCCGTTAAGTCGCACTTTTCCGCCTTGAGCCAAACCTTCGACAGACGTTTTCGCCGTGCCCGGAGAAAAACCAGAGCGAGAGTCAAAACCGAGAGACAAGTGTGTTGCATCTGGTAGCGCAGCTTTCAATGTGGCTGCAATGCAATCCGTTGGAATAACATCAAAACCAACACCGGAGCACAATACGACACCAGCTTCGTTTGCTTGTGATTGCAGCGTTTGTACAAACTCAAATACAGAGATCTCACCTGTAATATCGAGATAATGTGCGCCTGCTTCTAGGCACGCTTTCATCATCGGTTTTGCCGTCGAAGAAAAGGGGCCTGCGCAGTTTAATACCAGTGAGGACCCCGAAATATTTTGGACCGCGCTGCTTTTATCCTCAAGAGAAAAAGCAAGACTTTGCAGCCCTAGTTCAGCCGCTAGGCTTTGTACTTTCTCTAAACTTCTACCTGCAAGGATTGGGTGGTGACCCCGTTTTACGGCCTCTCTCGCAATCAGCTCGCCTGTATAACCATTGGCTCCGTATATGATCCAACGATCTGGGGATGATGCCGGTGTGTTATCTTTCATCAAAAAGCTCCTATCAATGCCTGCTTAAAGAGGTTTCTGGTCATTGGCTTTTTCTTGTTGAATTGTGGTCAAGCCTTGTTCGAATGTGGTGATTTGAAAATCTGGAAAACGAGTCTGAAACTTATCCGAAACAAAAAGGTTGTCAGATTCGTAGCGAGGCAAAAGCTCGGCTGCATCTCGAATGGTTTGATTAAATCGCCCAGCTAGCCACAATTGCCAGCGCTTGATGACTTTGTATTTCGGTTGAACGTTAAAAACCTTTGCTGCAACAGCGATAAACTCCCGATACGTCAGTCGACGATCATCGCAAGGCAAATGCCAAGTTTGTCCGTAAGCATCGGGCGTATTCCCAATTAGCGCCATCGCTCGGCTTGCGTCTGGCGTATAAATTAAGCTGCGTTTGGTGTCATCACGTAAAAACACTTTTGCGCTCTTTTGGTTAAGTAGATTATCGATAATGGCGGAATTAGTGATGCTTTGCGTTTTCCCCGGGCCGTAAAACTCCGGAGCGCGACAGATAACGGCTTCGATTTCTCCTTTATTCATCGATTCTAGCAGCATGTCAGTAATGACCGCACGAATTCGACCTTTTTCTCCATTGGGTTGAAATGGTGCATCTTCTTGTTGAGGCGTATCTGTTTGCGGGTACATGTAGGTATTATCAAAGTAAACAAGCTTTGCTTGATGAGTTTTACATGCGGCGATGACATTACGCATTATTGTTGGCCACTGTTCCACCCACAGTTGGGTATCCATTGGTAGCCCTGCAGTAAGGTAAACGATACTAGAACCTTTTACGGCATCTGATGTTTGTTTCGCGTCGAGCAAGTCCGCTTTTACCAGTTGATCCGTCTCGTTGACTCGATGCGGATTGCGGCTCACTAAACGGATGTCGCTCGTAAAGTCTCGTTTTAGGCTTAATGCTAGCTCACGGCCAATTTGCCCACTTGCACCCAATATCGTTTGCATTCACCAATCTCCTGCTGTGTTGCTTTGATATTCATCCTAAGATTAAAGTTAGGTTTAAGGTCAACCCGCATTTTGAAGATAAATCAGATTAATTTTTATTGAATATAGAAATAAGGAGATGGCAGACCTGAACTAAGGGCGAATGGTTTTGACAAACTCAATTTGGTGGCAGGTAGGGAACTTGCGAATCTTTAACTCAACATCAAGAGTAAAGCTTCGCTTGTTAACGTTGCTTTGCTTTGGTGACGGCTTTATTTTTTATTTGAAGGGTTTTCTTTGGTCAGAATCGTTTGACCAAGCTGAGACATGACGCGTTTTGCATTCATTGCACAGTCCATGTCATCTGGCTTAGCTTCAATCTCTTTAAGTACTTCTTTTAACTTGCTTTTACTCTGCGCAATTTTTCGCTCAAGCTCGTCGAGCTCTTGGACTTTTTGCTGCAAGGTTGTCAACAACTGATGATGATCCCAGTTAGAAAGGTCGGATGGCAGTAACGCACTTAGTTCATCCAAACTGAATCCAGCTTGCTGACCCGTTGTGATCATGTCCAGAATCATTAACGCTTCTTGCGGATACTCGCGGTACCCATTGGCTTTACGGGTCACGGTTTTTAGCAGTCCGATGCGCTCGTAAAATCGAATACGCGAGGGAGCAAGGCCCGTTTGTTGTGCCAGTTCGCCAATTTTCATATCAAGCGTGTCTCATTAGGTTGATAAAATAACCTTACCATTTCTGAACATTCTCGCCAGTTTGGTGCTTGGTCGTTTCGTTTCTTGATTTCTTACCGTTACAGCTTGTGCAAAATTTCCACGCATTTCTTTGTGACGTCGTCGTACTCTTTTGTCATGTAAGCGGTGGTGATGGCACCTTCTTTCATGATGCAGATGGCATCGAGTAATGATGTGTTGTCTGATTTGAGATAGCGTTGAATTAGCTCTCGAACCTGTTGTTTATGGTGGCGGCAATACGTTGCGATCTCGCCGCTGTCGTCACTGAATTCGGCGGACGTGTTGATGAAGAAACAGCCGCGAAACTCGCCCAATTTTTCCTCAGAACCATGAAACCAGCCGTTAAGCGCGGTAAACAACTGGTCGATCACGTCTGTGCTCGATTGTGCTGGTGATAGTTTCTCCTCTAGCCACGCCATGAAGATTTGGTGGCGTTGTTCTAGTGCGGCGAGGATGAGCGCTTCTTTGCTTTCAAAATGGCTGTACAGCGTGCGTTTAGCCACGCCAGATACTTTAAGGACTTCATTGATGCCAATGGAGTTGATGCCCTGTTTGTAAAACAGCGACAACGCGGTATCGATCAATAACTGTTTCTTTTTGTTCATAACTACGTCCTCAAAAAGTTCTACAAACACATATTGACAAAGGTAGACAGATTTGTCTATTTTAATTTGTAGACAATTCGGTCTACTTTGAGGTGTTTATGAATAATTTAATTTTATCTTTGGTCGCGGGGCTTGGTGCGACATTGGCTATTGGTGTGTTGTCTTACGCCGAGGTATCTCTTACTGAGGTTGTACTTCTCATGGCGCCATTTGGTGCTACTGCGGTGTTGGTGTTTGGGGTGCCTAGCAGCCCTCTAGCTCAACCAAAAAATGTGATCATTGGTCACTTCATTACGGCATCTATCGGTATTGCGTTTAGCCAATACGTTGAGATCACGCCAATCACCCTTGCGATTGCGACTGGGTTAGGTGTGTCAGCGATGCTGATTACGAAGACAACGCATCCACCTGCGGGCGCAAATCCTATCTTGATCATGGCATCTGGGCAGGGGTGGAGCTTTCTGTTCACGCCCGTATTGATTGGCGCGGTGGTGATTGTGCTGGTTGGTAAGGCGTTGCAGTTGCTACAGAGTCAGTACTTAAACCCTCGTTTGAACGGTCAAAAGACCTAATTGGGTTGCAAGTAAGGCCGCATTAGGGGATGACCTCTTTTGCGGCTTTTTCTTTTCGTGGATGCTTAAAAATAAAATCTGATTCTCTCTTGGTATTCAGTCGTATACATAAAGATGCTAGTTAAATTGGTATACCACTATGAATAAAATTCACCCCAAGAAGCTATTGCACAGCAAATGGACGGCGACGTCACCTAAAAATAAAGAGAAGCACTTTGTCGTAACTGAAATGGAACTGGATGAAGACGGCAATGTTGTGAAATGTGTCATTGAGGCGGTTATGAGTAAACGTGAGCAAGAGATGAACTGGCAAGAGCTGAAAGACCCAGAGCTATGGCGGCAGGGCTGGAAGTAATGCACTTTGTTGAATTTTTTCCTAGGTTTGAAATCGAAAGATGGTACTTAGCTGATAGGCAACGGTCTGTGTATCTGCTACGTTGAGTTTGTTCGCTATCAACTAAAAAGGAATGACTATGATCGATTTCGACAATTCATCAGTGTTTAAGCTTAAACCCATTGAGGTATCAAAAGTTAGGGAAGATTTTCACAAGTTTCTTATTGATGGCGAGTCGGTATTTGCGGGCTTTAAAACGGTTCGCGACCAAGTGGTGTTTACCAACAAGCGAGTGATTGCGGCGAATGTGCAAGGGATTACGGGCTCAAAAGTGGATTACACGTCGCTGCCTTATAGCAAGATCAATGCATTTTCTATCGAGACGTCTGGTACTTTTGACTTAGATTGTGAAATTGAGTTCTTCATGAGTGAGGTGGGAAGAGTACGCTTTGAAATTAAAGGTTCGTTTGATCTGATTTCTTTCAACCGTATGGTTAGTGAGTATGTACTAGCGTAAGGGAATAGAAATGAGAGCTTCATTGAGAGACAAAATAATAGAGGTCTGTGACAAAAAGATCGAAAGCAAAGGTGAGCAGGTTGGGCTCTCATTTTATGCGTTTTTCGCCAACAAAAATGATGATCCTGAACAGTTGATGGAGGCGGCTACGTGGTGGATTCAGACTCATCAGCTCGACCACTTCGAGAAAGCATTAAAAATCAAATCAATGGTGGAGTCTGGTATCTAAATTAAAAAAAAGAAATAAAGAAAGCAGACAAATGCCAACAACGTCGCGGATAAAACAGGGTAGATAATATAAGAGTCCTGTTTATTGGTTCTTTGAAAGCACAGAGAAACGAGTAAGACGTTGTAGACGACGAGCAGCATACTGATCATGGTCCCACTGTTAAGCGTTAAACTGGACAGCTGAGTTAAGAAAAACGCCAATAAAAGGTAGTCGAAGACAATTAACCATAAAAAGGCTTTCTTCAACAGATCGCGTTTTTTGTTTTCGGATGGTGTTATGTGCATATAGAACTCAACTAAAAAGTCACAGTAACAGAGGTTTCAGTTAGAAAGGTCACCATCAGGCGAGGTGACCTTTTGAGGTTATAATTCTTGAATATTTACTTCGTTGGTGGCCGTATCACCCGAGTAATTGATGACTTCTTGTCGAATGACTGGTTGGTTAAATTCGGCTTTATCTTTCGCTTTTTGCAGTTCACTTTCTTGGTGGTTACCAAAAAGAGTTTCGAGTACTTTGGCTGCTGGCGTCGTTAAAACGAACAGCTCGATACGGCGGTTTTCGCTTGAATCTGGTTCATCAGGGTTAAGCAGAGCTCTATCCGACATGCCTGTGACCTGCATGACGCGATCATCCGGCATGCCACCTTCAACCAGCGTATTTCTTGCGACATCAGCTCGAGATGCAGATAGCGCCCAGTTTGATTGACGACCAAAGCGTTTTTTAAATGGAATCGCATCCGTATGTCCGCTGATGATCAGTGGGTTGTTCACACGCTGAAATACAGGCGCAAGTGCAAGTAATAAGTCTTCGAAGAAAGGGGTCAGCTCTGCGCCACCACGACTGAACATATGCTGTTTGTAATCATCTTGAAGGACGATACGTAGGCCTTGTGGGGTCACGGTGACGTTGACATTTCCTTGTGCGTTAATCTGAGCGGTCATTCGTTCAATGACTTTCGCCAACGCTGCAAGTTGCTCCTGAGTATCGAAGTTACCAGGAATCAACGAGTCGATTTCTGGCCCATCGCCGTCACCTCGAAAGTATGAGCTTACCACGTGGTTGGAATTGTGTTTACTTGGCACAGAAGAGTCCTGTGCCAAGTCAATAGGAGAGATACTTTGTGAAGTATCAAATGGATTACCGTAACTCTTGTCGAATACGCTTGAGCTATGTAAGTGGGCGACAATTGCTTTACGCTCTTCTTTGTCTACCACCTGCATAACCCAAAGCACAAGAAACAGCGCCATTAGGGCGATCATGAAGTCAGCAAACGCGACTTTCCACGCGCCGCCATGAGGTTCATCATGGCTGTGTGCTTTGGCACGTTTGAACACTACATGCTCTTGTTTTTGCATTATCCCTCCTGTTCAGCTAACCACTTCTCCATTTGGTTGAATGTTGGTTTGATGTCTAGCTGAATATGTTTACGACCAGCGTCGATGGCGAGCAATGTCGGCTTCTTCGCTACGTAGGCAACCAAGGTTGCGCGTACGCATTCAAAAGCAGTCATATTACGTTTTACTCGCTGAGCCATGGCGTTACTTAGTGGGTCTAAACCACAGTAACAACCGAAAATACCAATGAATGTACCTACGAGAGCTGCTGCAACGTGATAACCAATCATAGCGATTGAGCCATCAATTGCCTGCATGGTGATAATGATGCCACCAACTGCTGCAAGAATACCGAAGCCAGGTAGTGCTTCTGCTGTACGCTGTAGTGAGCGTGAAGGCAAAAGCATTTCGTTTTGGATAGCTTCAATTTCTTGCTCTAGCAGTCCCTCTAATTCATGAGGCGACATTTGTCCCATTGCCATTAAACGTAAATTATCAGTAATGAAAGAAATTAGGCGATGATCCTCAGCAATCGTCGGGTAAGCGAGAAACATAGAGCTCTGTTCTGGCGACTCAATGTGAGAGTCGAGGAACTTATAACCACGGTTGCGCGCTGTCTCGAGCAAGTTATTGAGTAGCGCCATTAATTCCATGTAGTACTCATGTTCTTCTGTCGGGCCTTTGATGGTTGCAGGCACTTGGCGACGCATTTCTTTCAGTACGTGAGGTGGGTTACCGATGATCAAAGAACCAGCAGCAGCGCCAATGATGATAAGGAATTCGGCTGGTTGCCAGATAGCGCCTAAGTTACCGCCGGCCCACATGTATCCACCGAAGACGCACACCAGGATAGTGAGGACTCCAAAAAACTTTTGCATCTTGTGACTCCTAAGAGGACATTAATTGGTTGAGTTGTTTCAGCGCTTGTTTGTGAAGCTGACATATACGAGGTGGTGTCAGATCCAATACCAGAGCTATTTCGTGTAAGTTGAGTTCATGTTGATAGAACAGAGTAAGCAGCAATTGATCACGCTTCGGCAATTTGCCTAAAGCGCTATCTAAACTGCGACGAATATGCTCATGTTCCATGCCATCATATTGCCCGCCAATATAGCTATCACCACTGCTTTCCATCAGTTGGTCAAGGCTTTGCATCTCTCCCGCAAGGGCGGCATTTTGGCGGTTGTAATAGTCCTGCTCATTCGTCCCCAAGGCTTGGATGATTTCTGCATCCGTAGGCATCCGACCTAAAGAGCGTGTGAGATCTCGAGTCACGTCGTTGAGTTCGTGAGCCTGTTGGCGAGTTTTACGTGAGCGCCAATCTAACCGGCGTAATTCGTCTAAAATTGCACCTCGAACGCGACACACGGCAAAGGCAGGGAAATGAGGATCGTCAACATCGCCGTATCGGCGTCCAGCTTCAACTAGAGCGATAAGGCCAATTTGCTGCATATCTTCAATACTACAGTGAGAAGTGGCATGAACACGTAGCTGGTTAACGACGCGTTTCACCATAACTTGATGACGTTGCAGCAGTGCATTTTCGTCAATTGGGCGTGATGGCGTCGTCACTTCCTCTTCTGTGGTATAGGTGTCTTGTATATTCATGTCTAACATGGTTGTGCTCCGTTATTGCACAACATATTTAGTCAACAAAACATCGTCGATTTCGCGAACGATGTCTGTCTTAGCAAAAGCCAGTAAAAGCGTTTGTTTTACTTCGTTTTGCAGAATATCGATGGCACCCGCTTGCTGTAACTCATCAAATGTTTTGTCGCTAAACAATTTTAATAATGAGTTTTGTATCATTGGCATGTATTCATCAATGTCTTTGATGCGCTCAGGACGGCGTGTTTCAATCGCTAGTTCTAGCATGACAAAGTGAGTCTGCTTTTTACCTTTTACGGTTAAAACGACTTTGTCTAAAGGATGGAAGCTAGGACCTTTGCTTGTCGGTTCTTCTGTGACTAAAAATGACAATGGAGAATCATCGATCAAGGAACCAGAGTCAGGTGACTCTTGAGCGTGTTTGTTTAAGTACCAGATTCCGCCCATAATCGTGGCGGCCGAAACGAGGGCGCTGGTGATGATCATGGCGATAAACAGGGCGATCATTTGTTGTTTGGTCATAACCTTTTTCCTCGAGGATTAACTAGGCTTGAGTGTTCAGCCAGTGTTCTGAATAGTTTGTTGTTGTGGTTTGGAATGCACCAGATTCTCGTGCTGCGAAAATAGTGGCGTCTTCTTCATTTGTATGTTGGTCATTGCGACTCTGGCTTTGATCAGAGCCCACGTTGACATCGACATGGACGAAGTTCTGCTCTTGCAGTTCTGTGCGCAGACGCTCAGACACTTGCATTAAAGCTTCTCGTGTTGCGGCTGTATTGGCATTGATGTGCACGCTTAGTCGGTCGCCTTCAACACGTACAAGTAAATCCAGCTTACCTAAATCCGGTGGGTCGAGGCGGATTTTGGCTTCTTGTACATTTTGTTGCGCTTGAAGAGTCACACGGTCATGCAGAACTTGCATCATTTGCTCTCCCCATTTCCCAGCACTGGTGTCAACGCGCACAGCCGCCCACTCAGAGCCTTGAGTTTGAATATGACTCGTGGCAACGGCGGTGTTCGGGGCTTGTGGCGTTGGTGTTTGTCCTTGGAGTGGTGAGGCCGTTGGTTGCCCTTGAACTGGTTGACTCAATAGGGTCTGAAAGTCGGCATTGGAGATTGATAGACGCGAGTTCGATGACATCGGTTGGCTTTGTTGCACCTCTTGTTGCTTTGGAGAGGTGTTTAGCAAGGCGTTATTGGAGTCTTGTATTGTAGACTTAACATCGTTAGCTACCGATAAAGGCGGAGTTTTTCCGAACTGACCCGACTGCTTTTCTGCCATAGTGAGCATACTCTGGGTTAGAGCCTGAGCTTGCATAGCAAGATCAGGTGATTCTTTTGAACCCAGTGTACTTGTCAGGTGAGCATCTGCTTCAGAAGCAGAGTGTTCGTCAGTATCCAAACCACGAGCATGCGCTTTTTCTTCGCTGTCCAAAGCTGGAGCGGTAAGATGAAAACTCGGCACGGTTGAAGCTGAGGCGAAACCTTGGCCGTCATACTGGCTATGCTCAGACATAGGGTTATGAGAAAAACCGTGTACAGCTCTTGCTTGTTTTATGTTGCCTTCATGGCCAGATGATGAATTGCCGGATATTTGAGTTGAAGGAGATACGATCATTGAGTTAGCTCCATGGTCATCGCTAATTGATAGGCCATAGCGCGCTCTTGATGGTCATTGACCATATTCATCTCTTTTTCTAACTCGTTCTTCGACTTTTCTAATCTAGCGAATGCATCTGCATGAACGGTTTTGGCGCGTTGAATTTCAGGTGCAAGCTTAGGATCCTTCAAAAAAGGTTTGTGACTGATCAATAGCTCTCGCAACTGCAAGTCATAGCGCTTAAGCGCATGCCAATCTGCAGTTTTTGTAGCGAATTGGATGAGCTGAGATAAATGACGAAATCGCTCTGGCGACACTTTATGCTTGTTGTCCAAAATTCATCCAACCTTCACGAATGTTACCCATTACACGCTCGACATTAACCAAGCGATTCGCATCGTTCTGCACGCTGGCGTAATAAAGCTCAACTTGGCAGAAGTCATACAGCTGGCGTAAGTTTTCAGCAATTTCGCCACCATTCTCATCATCTAGAGCGCTTGTGAGCCCAATTAAGATGTTCATACATTTGTTGATTCCGTTACCTTTCTCCGCCAAGCGATTCGCAGCCAAATGGCCACGAATACGTTCAACTTCATCAAGTAAGCCATCGATCAACATAATGACTAATTGGTGTGGGTTTGCTGCTGCCGCTTGCGCGTTGAGGTCTACTTGCTGGTACGAGTCATAGCCAGAGTCCATAAGCATGAGTTTTTTCTCCTAAAGGCTTAGCCAAACATCGACATGGTTTGGTTCATTTGGGTCATTAACGCGTTCATTTGTGTGAACTGTTTGATGTAGCGTTTGTACGACATATCGTATTTACGCTCTAATGTAGATTGTTTATCTTCTATGCGATCCAAGTTAGCTTGAAGCGCATTTTTACGGGATTTGAATGCGCCTGATGAAAACTTCAGAAATGGATCAATCATCGCGTCCATTGAGTCAAGTAAGGCATCGTCGCCATTAAACATTGCTTCCAAGCCCACGCTGTTATTCTTTTGAACTTCGGCGAATTTTTCGTGGTCGACTTTCATTTTCCCATCACGATCCAAGCTCACACCGATTTCACTCAGACGCATACCACCGTGTTCCCCTCGAACCAAATTAGTTAATTGGCTCTCAATGGAGCGAAGTGTTGGATCACTTGCTAACACTCCACGTTTTTTGTCTTCACTACCTATTTGGGTGTGCTGGTTCATTGCGCCAATAAGAGTGTTATATGCGTCAACAAACTTATCCAATTGCTCTTTAGTTGCTTCGCTGTCAGAGCCTATATCAAGGCCAACAGGTGTTTCACCAGAAGCTTGAGCTTTGGTTAGAGTAATATCTACACCGTCGATTACACCTTCAAATGTATTGCTTGCGTTCGTCAGTTTGAGACCAGAGTCTTTAGCTCCCAACCACATTACAGCATCTTGCGGGGCGCTAATTTGGTTTAGATTTGTGAATGCATCTTCAAACCAGGCTTGGCCAGTACCAGACGCCGATACGTTGATTTGGTTAGCAACACCAGTTTCAGTGCTTGATAACATAAAGTGAGTTTGACCATTTGAGCGAACTAAGGTGGCGTTTACTCCAGGGTTATCGCTGTTGTTGTTGATTGCTTTTGCTAAGTCACTGACTGTTGCTGTGCCATCACCGTCTGAATCAACAGTCGATAGATCTAGCGTCATTGTTTCGCCATTGATCGTGAACTCGAGAGAGCCAGTTGTTGGGACTTCAGTTGTTGCTTCTAGATCAGCAGGCATCCCTGTAGAGACTTGATGAGACGTGGCAACTTGCTCAACAAAAATTTGGTAGTTGCCTGTGAGGGCCTTAGCATCTGCACTGGCTGTAAAGTAACCTTCCTGAGATAGGGTTGCACTGTTCTTAATGATGGTGTTTGTGCTGCTGTTCATTTCGTTTAACGAATTACGAAAGTCTCGTAATGCCGTTTCAACTTTACCTAGAGCGGAAAGTTGCGCTTGATATTTGCTGGCTTGTAGCTGATAGCGCTGTTGAAACGGTTGAACGTCAAAAGTGGCAAATTTAGTAGCCATTGTAATTGGATCTAATGAACTCATGAGGTTACTCCCTCTCTCATATATACGGCTTAAATAGCTTATCTGCTATGCCTTGGTTTAACAGTTCATCGCAAGATGTGTGCCGTATATAAATAGCTATATATAACAATGCTTTGCGATGTATTATTTCATAGAGAGGAAGCTGTGGTTCCACCTTTTGTGTTCCGCTTTCCTCTAGAAAACAAGTAGCGTTTTCCTATAAGACAAGGCGACTCAAGACTCGTAAATGTTTAATAGAATTTCTAAGTGGAGTTGAAAGGGAGGAAGGGACTCAGAACAGATATTTCGGTGTTTACTTCTAATGAATTAAGATAATTCTTACATCGTATTTATATGCTTCCTGTTATCTTTTCATCAAATTGGAGTATCGGAAAGAAAAACAACAATTATGAACGAATTTGCCTTACGACTAATGAAGTGTGCTCGCGAATATGAGCGCTTTATTCACGCTAAATTACTTAGCAAGCAGAGTCTTAATTCTGACGAGTTGGCAAGTATCCAAAAAGAGGCCATATCAAAATTTCCTGAGTTAAAACGCTATCAGTTAGATAATAGTCCTGAGCCAGTGGAACTAGAGTTATTTAACAAAGTGTTAAGGAATATTATGCTGAAAGTAGGTTTTAGATTGCCAGACTCTCATTGGGATAATAATAGTTCTATTTACATCAGGCGATAAAAAAGCCTCAATGATGAGGCTCTCTAGAGCTAATAGCGTTCACTCAACGCTTTTATGTTAGGCGCAATTTCATACCTTAGAATATCTGCAAGTGCAGTGAAGTCATGAACTTCTCGGGCGGTATTTATTCGCGAAAGTATTTCGAGAACAGACGTGCGCTCTGACTGAACGGTGAATAATTTTGTTAGGAGATTTAGACATCTTCCTAACATTAAGTCGCCTGTCAAGTGGTCACCGTATGAGTAAACCTCTGAAGTTTTAATAAAAGTGTCATAAACAGACTTAATCTCGGTTGCCATATAGTTCCTCCACATTGAAATATTCAGCACCAATAATTCTTGCACCAATACGGCTCCAATTGTAAAACTTGGTCTGTGGTGATGCTGCTATTAGGTTCTCAACACCGCTTCCAAACATGCGGTAGGCTGGTGAGGTTTTGATCATCTCACCATAACCATTCTCTACTCGTGCTGTCATCGTCGCGTTCGGGTCGTCTGGTCTGTTTTCGCGTCCTGAATGGATGATATCTCCAGGGAAACCAAAATCGCATCCGATTAGTGATACTTGGGTAGCACCTTGTAAAAGGGTGAAGTGGATTAGAGGATGGATTACCGAACCAAACGAGTAAGGGCGATATTTAACCGGTAGTTTGCTTGCAAATCTGTCGTATGTGAAGTCACCTAAGTGTAAGTAATACTTCTCGCCATGCCAGTTTTGGAAAATACGGCTAGGCATATGGCTACCAAACACCAAAATAGTATTTTTGGCGATCTCATATGGAATATGTTCGTCACCTAAATTCAAATCTACAGCAAATACGACATCTGGTTTGATGTTATTTTCAATTAAGCACTTGCATGCAGTTGATGCAGCAATAAGCTTGGGACGATTTGGTCGGTTATAGACTGCTTTTAACTCTTCAATATGATGCTGGAGTGATGGACCTGCACCAATACAAATAGCGTCGTCTACTTGATACATAAGATAATGATCAGAAGAGTTTAGGCGTTTTAACAGAGGTTCGTTTTCTTGCTCTCTTGTGAGCAGTTCTTCATCGCTATGTCTATAGCTAGCGTTTGCATAGCCGATCAAAACACGGTTTTCTAAGCGGAAATAAAGCCATTGATGAGTATGACGCGAAATGGCTCTGTCGGCATTGAGAATGATACAATCATCCCAAGTCAGGCTCGCGAGTTTTCTACCTATATCGCTTTGGTCTTCTGAGACGATGATCAACGAAACACGAGGATCGGATATCCATTGTTGTGGAACGAGAGAAAGCACCAATTTTGCTAACGGTAGGTTATAAAGATAAACACGAATTGATCGAGCATTTTTATCTTGTGTTAACAGGGATGGGACATTGCCCATACCGATGCCCCAAATATGATAATCGTCGCTAGACGTTAGGCTTCGGTACTGGAAGGCTTCTTCGACCGGGTCATAAGCACTGCTAAGTTGAACTCCGTTGACTTTTAGGGTCATCGCTGCTTTTTCAACTACTTCAAAGTGTAAGTCGCTAAAGTCTGCACTGTCTAAGGCTTTTGCTACGTCAGGCCAACGAGAGCGAATGATATCAATATGTTGAGAATAAACTGGTGTCATAATATTCAGATAGTAAAAAACCCCACCGGATGGGTGGGGTTATAAGCTTCAATGATTAGCGTAGTAGAGACATTGCCATGCCAGGAAGCTGGTTAGTCTTAGAAAGAACTGTTGTACCTGCTTGCATAAGCATTTGGTTCTTAGTCATGTTTGAAGACTCTGTAGCGAAGTCTGCATCAGTGATACGGCCTTTTGCTGCAGAAGTGTTTTCAGTCATGTTACCAAGGTTAGTCATTGTGTGCTCTAGACGGTTGATGTTAGCACCAAACTGAGCACGTGCTGTACCTAGATCTGCTAGCATACCGCCAGAGCTTGAAAGGTTTGCAAGAGCTGTAGAAGCTGCAGCAGCAGTGCTGATGCTTGTCAGGCCAGCAATTGCTGTCGAGATGTCGTTTAGCTCTGTTTTTGCATTTACAGCTAGTTTCTCTGCACCAGTCGCACCGATTTGGTAAGTAACGCTGCTTGCACCAAAACCGCCGCCTTCAGCTAGAAGTTTTTGACCACCAAATGAAGTGTTTTCCATGATGTTGCCTAGCTCAGATGCTAGCTGTTTGAACTCTGCATCCAAAGCTGCACGGTCTTCTTGACTGTTTGAGCCGTTCAAAGATTGTGTTGCTAGGTCGTTCATGCGGTATGTGATGTTTGTCATCTCATCCATTGCGCCTTCCGCAGTTTGCATCATAGAGATGCCGTCCTGTGCGTTACGCATCGCTACATTCATACCACGAGTCTGAGCTTCCAGACGAGTTGCAATTTGTAGACCCGCAGCGTCGTCTGCTGCTGAGTTGATGCGGTAACCCGTGCTTAGACGCTCCATCGCAGTGTTTAGAAGACCGCTTGTGTTGTTCAGAGTGTTTTGAGTTACAAGCGATGCGTAGTTAGTGTGCATTGATAAAGCCATCTTAGTCTCCTTAGTTAGTCACTATATCTTTCAGGCCTCGGGATATTCCCTAGTCACTAACTAGAGGCGGTCGGTCAGCTTTAATGATTAATTTGAAAATTAAAAAATTCCTAAAAAAGATCAAAATTGATGATTTTTAGTGACTTGTATTCCATGAAAATACAGATATAACATCAAATAACCTGAATAAGCCTGACTTAATCAGGGAAGCAGTCATCTATCAATATTGTCGTTCTTCGTTATAAATAAAAAAACAGCGCGAATAATTCGCGCTGTTTTATAAAGATTAATAGCTAGGATTCTGTCATTCCTCACCAAAAGATTGAAAAGAGAGGGAGGTCGGGATGTCACTGAAATAACCAAAGTAATAATTGGCCCCTAACAAGCGATAGCGGTTTAGCTCTGTTTGGCTCGCTACCCGCCCGGCTACCCAAGGGTATTTGTGCTTTCTTAAGAACTTAGCAATCGGTAGGAAAGCATGTCTTTCTTCTTTATCCTCTAATGTGACCGATAGTTTGATCATATCGGGGCTAAAGTCAGCGACTCGTTCGAAGTTCACTTGTGATGTCGCGACTTCAAACCAAAGTGAGTAGGCGTTTTCTCTTAACTTCTCTATCAGCGCTGAGACTTTATCATAGGCGCATAGCGTTTTGTCTGCTTGAAGAGAAGGAATCACATGTTGAAAAGCGGAAGAGTGAAACTGAATCATCTGTTCGAGAAAGTATATGCCTGGTTCCCATAGTAATGCGTCAATTCTTATCGGCACGACGACGTTACTGATTAAGTCGGGGTGAAAGGCTTCTAGCTGAAACTGTGTTTGTCGCAATGCGAGATAAAGACTGAACAAATCTAGGCAGTACTGCATTTGTTCAGAGAGTTCGAATTGATAGACGCTTTGTTCGCCACGCGTGCCAAATCTCAACGTCAGGTGTTGGAATTCTACCTCTCCTGATTGAGTCTCGCGAATGGCTTGGCACGCGTGTTGAATGTCATTGTGCTTTAAAGCATCAAATACTAATTGATCGTCATCCGTGACGATATGTTGTACTGCGAGACCAACCAAATGTTCGTACATCGCATGTGTTGAAATAAGATTAACCAAGGTTTCCTACCACATTGATTTGTTTGTTTTCTGGAATTTCGTTGTAAGACAATACTGCCAGTCCTTGCGTAAATGTGCGTGCGTAACGAGCCAGAAGTGGACGTAACTGAGGCATAACGAGAAGAATCGGAGGTAATCCCTGTTGTTTGAGCTGTTGTCTTATCAGTGGCAAGTTTTGTTGGAACTGACCAAGAATATTCGGCTCAATTGGGAAGCTGTCTAACATTACTGTACCAGAAGATTGTGCTTGTTGTAGCGAAGTCAGTAGCATTTGTTCTAGTTCATCAGAGAGAGCATAGACATTTAATTCGTTTTTCTGTCCCGCAATCAGGTTTACGAGCGTGCGTTTTAGTGCGCAACGCACATCAGATGCCAGTAAAATCGGGTCTTTAGTGTTTTCTGCGGATTCCAACATCGTGTTAGCAATCGTGCGAATATCTTTTAGTGGTACTTGGTCTAGTAACAACTGGCGATATACTTTGAGTTGCTGCGCAGGGTTAAGTGCCGCGGCTAGGGCTTCGGCTAACTTCGGTGCTTGCTGTGTCAAACGTTGCGTCATGGCTTCAACATCGTCGTGCGTAAACAACTCAGCAAGGTTTGTTTTCATTATCTTACTAATATGAGTCGCGATGACCGTGCCATCATCGACCACTTGATAACCCATGTTCAGCGCTTTCGCTTTGTCTTGATGTTCAATCCACACTGCTGGTAATTGGTAAGCAGGATCACTGCCCAAAATACCATCTACTTCACCGTACGTTTCGCCGACTGCAATCGCCATCAAACGTTCTGGCTCGATAAAGCCCTGTTCGATCACTTCGCCATTGAGAGAAATTGTATACTGATTCGGCTTAAGGCTTAGGTTGTCTCGAATACGCACCTCTGGTAATAAAAAGCCGACTTGTTCAGATAGGTTACGGCGCACACCGCGAATACGCTGTGATAAAGGTGCACCTTGTTCTTTGTTGACTAGGTGAACGAGACGGTAACCCAGGGAAAGCGACAACGTTTGAACATGAGGAATATCTTCCCACGTAAGCGGTGTATCGTCCTCTTGCATGGCTTGTGAAAGTGCTTCGACCTCCTCGATTTGGGAGTCTTGCACGGGCTTTTTCGTTTGACGCCAACCCGCGAAAGCTAAAGCACCCGCGAAAGCAAAAAAGGCCAAATGTGGCATGCCTGGTACCATGCCTATCACAGCCATGATGCCTGCGACGGTAAACAGTGTCGCCGGGGTTGCCAGCAATTGTTTTTGCATGGTTTCCGACATGCCATTATCGCTATCATTAATTCGCGTAACGATAATCGCTGCAGCCGTTGCCAATAGAAGTGACGGAATTTGAGCTACTAAGCCATCACCGATTGTAAGTAGTGCGTATGTTTTAAAGGCGTCAGATGCTGCGAGTCCATGCTCAAAGACGCCGATGCTGATACCACCAATGATGTTGATAAACAGAATAAGCAAACCAGCGATAGCATCGCCTCGCACAAACTTTGAGGCACCGTCCATCGAGCCATGGAAATCGGCTTCGTTAGCGACTTCTTTACGACGCAATCGAGCGGTTTCCTGATCGATAAGACCGGCATTTAAGTCGGCATCAATCGCCATCTGTTTGCCCGGTAAGGCATCCAAAGTAAAGCGCGCTGACACCTCAGAGATACGTTCGCCACCTTTGGTAATTACGACGAAGTTGATGATCATCAAGATAACAAACACCACCATACCAACGACGTAGTTACCGCCAATAACGACTTCACCGAACGCTTGGATGACTTTACCTGCCGCATCCCCCCCATTATGTCCTTCTAGGAGTACGATTCGTGTGGAAGCGACGTTCAGTGTAAGACGCAATAATGTCGCGACTAACAAAATTGTTGGAAAAACTGAGAAGTCTAATGGTCGCTTTGCGGTAGTGCTGACCAGCAATACTAGGATTGCCAAGACGATATTGAAGGTAAACAACGCATCCAATAGCAGGGGAGGCAAAGGTAAAATCACCATTGCCAAAATCATTAGCAAGACAATTGGAATGCCAATGTAGCCTTTGGTTGATGTTTGAAGTTGTTTTAACCGGTTAAGCATACTTTCGTGTCCTTGGATAAACGCGGGTTAATCAGTGCTGCAAATGCTTTGGAATCGAAAAATGAGGCAAAGGAGTTGGCTCTTTTCCTTCACCTTTACGGAAGGCTTTCAATTGCAAAACGTAAGTAAGAATATGTGCCACGGCAATGTACAGTTGGCTTGGGATTGCTTGTTCAATCGCCGTGGTGTGATAGATCGAACGAGTCAACGGTGGTGAGTTGATGATCTCCACCTTGTTTTCTCGGGCGATTCGTTGAATGTGCATGGCAGTTTCGTCTACGCCTTTTGCAACCACAAATGGAGCATCAGAAAGTGAAGGTTCGTACTTCAGAGCGACAGCGTAGTGAGTTGGGTTAGTGATGATCACGTCAGCCGTTGGTACCATCTTATCGATTTTACGGCGTGCAAACTGCTGTTGAATTTGACGGATTCGCTGCTTTACTTCTGGGCGGCCCTCGTTGTTCTTGAATTCCTCCTTCAGCTCTTGTTTGGTCATACGCAGCTCTTTTAGGTGCTCCCAACGTTGGTAGGGAATGTCTACAACACCAAATAACAACAACGCAAACCCCATCAACAGTAAGCCTTCAAAGAGAATAGACATTACTAGAGAAAAACCTTGGCTGAGCGGAAGGTTTTGCATGCCAAGTAATGGCTGTAGGTGGTTGTCTAAATAGCCATATAAGATGCCGAAGATAACGGCTACTTTGAACGTGGACTTTAAGAGTTCAACCACTGAGCGTGTCGAAAAAATGCGCTTTATCCCACTTAAAGGATTAATTTTGCTCAGCTTTGGCATAACGTTCGCCGGACGGAACATCCAACCGCCTAGTACAAGGCTGCTACCACAGGTCACGATAATAATGACGGTAAACAACGGTAATAACATGTCGATGATTACCGCTAAACTTTGTCCCAATTGCTCGACAAGCTGTTTAGGGTTTTCTAGGTCGGCTCGCGTCAGCATCATGTTGTAGCGAAAAATACCTGACATACTTTCCCAAATGCTATTGAGCTGAGAGTAAAAGTAGAGCGCCACCGCTAGAAATATCACCGCAGTAGTAAACTCTTTAGCACGAGGAATTTGTCCTTCCTGACGTGCTTTTTTTACTTTCTGCGGCGAGGCTTTTTCAGTTTTGTCCTGAGACGATTGATCGCTCATGCGCCCCCCAACATAAAGTTACTCAAGTGTCTGATGGTGTCGTGCACAAGTGCGGTGTAGCGACCCGGCACACCAGATACTGAAATTAATACGCTGAACAGGCCAAGAAGCATCGTCATTGGAAAACCTAATGCATACACGTTGAGTGAGGGGGCGGCGCGATTCATCACACCAAAACTGATGTTGGCTAAGAGCATTGAAACAATAGCAGGCAACGCTAGTGCTAAAGCAGAGGCAAACATCCAGCCGAAAATATTTACAACGCCTTGCAGAGAAAGCGATGTGATGCCAGAACCGACCGGCCACACGACAAAACTTTGAATCACGATATCAATGACGAGCAAGTGTCCTTCTAGCGCGAGAAATAACAAGGTTGAAAATATAAGAAATATGCGGCCCAAAATGGCGACAGAAAGTCCGTTGATAGGATCATTCATCATTGCCATACCCAATCCCATTTGCAGAGAAACGACCTGACCAAGCATGGTGAAAACGTTAAAGAGCATGTGCAAAATTAGCCCAAACATCACGCCCCAAATCGCTTGCTCAAAAGCAAGGAATAGAGACGTCATGGAGAATAATTCGACTTGTGGCATTGGTGGCATCAATGGTGCGGTAATCACGACGATCGAAAGTGCCAGTAAGGTACGGATCCAAACGGGAATGATTGCATCACCAAAGAAGGGCATCGAAATAAATACAGCTCCCACACGAAAAAACGGCCACCAGAGTTGACCGAGTATCGCTGAGAGCTCTGCAAATGTGATGGCCATTAGCCAATCATCCCCGGTATGTTGTGGAATAAGAAATCAAACAGTTCCATGATTTTTCGGAGCATCCAATGACCCGCAAAAATCACCATCAATAGCGTAACGAGCAAACGTGGTAAAAAGCTGAGTGTTTGCTCGTTGATTTGTGTGGCGGCCTGGAAAACGGCGATACACAAACCGACAATTAAGCCAGGAACAACCAGTACCGCAACCATCAGAATGATCAGCCATACTGCATCGGAAAATAACGTTACGGTTAGTTCAGGGGTCATAGCATGCTCCTATTTAACCGAAACTGGCAGATAACGTGCCAACCGTCATTGCCCAGCCATCCACGAGTACAAACACCACCAGTTTAAAAGGGAGTGAAACAATCAAAGGTGATAGCATCATCATACCCATTGCCATGAGCACACTGGCGACAACCAAGTCGATAACCAAGAAGGGGATGAAGAGCATAAAGCCAATTTGAAAGGCGGTTTTTAGTTCACTGATGACAAACGCAGGCAAGACAACCGCAAAAGAAATATCCTCAACGTTTTGGTCGAGTGGTTCATTGGCAATACGCAGCATTTGCTCAAGAGAGCTTTGATGAGTTTGTGCCAGCATGAACTCTCTCACTGGTTTCTCTGCTACAGAGAATGCTTGTATTAGCGTGATTTCACCATTGTCATACGGTTGAAATGCATTTTCATGAATATCGCTCCAAACAGGTCGCATGATCAGCAAGGTCAATGCCAAAGCAATCCCAACCAATACGCGGTTAGGAGGACTTTGTTGAAGACCAAGGGCTTGGCGCAAAATCGCGAGGACGACGATAATCCGAGTAAAGCTCGTTGCCATCAGAATGAATGCTGGAAGAAAACTGAGCGCCGTCATCAACAACAGAATTTGCAATTTAACGCTGTATTCTTGCTGTGTGTCGCCATCAGAAACGGACAGGATAGTTAAGCCGTTGTCAGCCGCCATGGTTGGGAAAGCAAACAAAAGTGACACCAGTACCAAAAGAGGTAACCAACGGTGCCAAGCGCTCAGATTTTTCATTGTGATGCCTACCTAAGATTATTGACCAACGCCACTCAATGCAGAGTCATGTACATCGATCAGACGAAGTCCGTACTTATCATTAACGACGACGACTTCAGCGTGACCCATTAGAGAGCCGTTTACCTTTACGTCTAAAGGCTCACCATTGAGCTTTTCAAGTTCGATAACCGTGCCTTCTCCGGCTTTCATTAAGTCCCCAAGTGGGATTTCTTTGCTTGCAACTTCCAGCGTGACAGTGACGGGAATACTTTTGAAAAAGCTAAGATCACGTTCCGCAGTTGTTGGTTCTTGTTGGAGCGTACTTTCAGCTTCAAAGTCTTCTAATTGAAAGTCGTCAAAGTTCAATTCTTCTGCGTCGAATGCATTCGTTTCTGGCGCTTCGCTCATCGCTGCGGTTCCTTATCAGGGTTAAAGATCAAAACAAGTTGGCCGTCTTGCTCAGCAATACGACCTGTAAATAAAGATTGGTTACCAATGCTGACTGGAACCGTATTAAGAAGCTCAATTGGTAAAATATCGTTAGGTTGTAAGCCTACAACGTCGCTCAACGGCATCTTCTTTTTACTTAAAACAACATTCAGTCGAACAGGCGTTGCCTCTAAAGAGCGACAGAATGGTTGGTACAAATCCGTATCGGGCTGCAGTTCAAGCTGCTCGATCAGTGTTTGAATAAGGTGGCTATCTAGTTTGAGATGAATTGAGCCTTGGTGATCGTCAAACGCGATGTTTAATTGCACGTTAATTCCAATCCCTCGGGGCGCTTCGTACTCACCCATTTCCCACATCTCACCTGGTGCAAGCCAACCAATAATGATACGACTGATTCGCTCTTGTAAGCGGAGGTCACTTGCTGTCAGTGTTGTTGCTGAACGCTCAGTGCTGGCGCCATAGAACCGATCCGCCAGTTTTATTAACGTGTGAGCATCTCCATGAACAAATACCATGCCGCCCTCTTGGTGTTGATAGGTTGACGTTTGGTCTTTATCCATTTTTATCGGTGTAAAGCGATGCAAGTCTACAGAGGTTAAGCTAGCTTCCACTTTACTCGTACTGAGCCAATTTTGTAATTCAATCGTAAGGCTGGAACAAGACTCTGAAATCAAGCCTTCAAGCTTTTCACGAATGATATGAATAGGTTTGCCTAATAATTCTACATCAAGTAGTTGAATATCAGAAATAGGCTCGCTAACTCTATTTTCCATTTATATTTTACCGTGCGTTAACAATCGAAACTGTTTTAACTTAATGGCGTGTAGTCTACACAGAAATTTTAATGATCTTTTAGTTTCAAACTCTAAGATTGTGACTTTAGTTCACATGTTGCCTTGAGCATATAGTCTTAATCTTTTAATAAAATTTAAAAAGGGTTAGTTTCCTTTATAAATTGCTTAATAAGAAAATATAAAAATATTAAGCGTTTTTAGTTGTTATTAACTTTTTAAAACCATCTTCATGGTGTAACGGCTAATTTAGATAATTAAAATATAAGACATTGTTTTTAAAGCTTAAATCTTGATTTCAAAGATTTGGCCATGCTCTTGTGAGTATTTTGTAACCAGTTTCAATATTCAGAATAGGTAATTAACATGATTAGCTATGCCAGTTATCACGGCTTAGTGGCATATTTAATTAAATTGATAAGGTCATGGAATTGTAAGATATACATGAACCCTAACGGTTTAATAAATTGTAAAATATTTATTTTTGTCAGTTTGCTAGTGTCTAAGGTGACATATTCAGGTGAGGTTGTGACCATCCCCATGGACCTTTCAAAGTGGACATATAAAGGAAACAACTTTGAATGCAACTTATTGCACTCAAGCACGCCGTATGGGAAGTTTTATTTCCGTTCGGAACCTAACAATAAAACTTATTTTATTTCCGATATACATTATGAAAATAATAAATGGAAAACGATTGCTCTAATAAGTCAAAGTGCTCCTTGGTCTAGTGAGCTTTATAGAAAAGAGTTTGCCACCCTTGATTTTACTAAGCCATCCCAACGATTTGTCTTCAGCAAAGGTGCTGATGAACTCATGGATTTAATTGCTACTGGTAATTGGGTGACGTTGTCACTAAAGGGAAGTAATGCTTCCTCTTTGTCGGAGATTGTGATTCCGACTATTCAAATTCAAAACGCGCTCAAGTCATTTAATGCCTGTCGAGCGCGTTTGCCTAAGCTTTCGTTTTCAGAGGCACGAAATCTTGTTCTGTCTTTTGACTTTGGTCAGAAGGCGCTCAGTCGTAAGCAGCAAGAAACGCTCGCAGAGCTAAATAGCTATGTATCTGTTGATGATCGTGTGACCAAGATTCTAATTGATGGCCACACCGATAACGTTGGTTCTAGTTTGGCGAACCTTTCAGTATCGCGTACTAGAGCAGAACAAGTTGCCGAGGCCTTAGTTGAACTTGGTATTGATAAATCGATGCTCGAAACAAGAGCGCATGGTTCTCGTTACCCAATTGCCAGCAATAGTTCGACGAAGGGCCAAGCGAAAAATCGACGCGTAACGTTGCGCCTAGTGAGAGATAACGAGCGAACGGCAGTGAAACACCACCCTGATGTACAACAACAAAATCAACAAACGAAAGTTAAGGTTCAATGATGACGAAAACGAAAATTTTGTTGGTTGAGCCGAATGAAGCTCTTGCTCAACCAGTATTGGATGTGTTGCAAAATGCAGGTTACACCGCAAAACACACTCGTACTGGCCGAGGCGCATTACTTGAAGAGCGAGCAGAAATCACTCTTGTGAGCTCTACTTTACCGGACATGTGTGTCCGCGAGTTTGTTGCTTGCCACCAAAAGCAACGTAACTCTGGTGTTGTTATCGCTATTGTCGATCAAGAGCAGGGAATCTTGGCGGCTGAGACGATGAAATCGGGAGCAACCGATTATCTATTACGCCCATTTGAAGCGAATCAGCTGCTCAATTTACTGAAGCGCGTTGAAGCGCTAGGTAAGCCAATGGCCAACATTGTTGCGGAATCTTGGCGAAGCAAGCAGGTACTGCAATTGGCGCATCGTGCCGCTTGCACCAGCGCCAGTGTGTTAATTACAGGCGAATCGGGAACGGGTAAAGAAGTGCTGGCTCGATATGTGCATGAGCACTCTCCACGTATTGATGGTCCATTTGTGGCGGTTAACTGCGCCGCCATTCCAGAGTCGATGCTAGAAGCGGTTCTATTTGGTCATGTAAAAGGTGCCTTCACAGGAGCGACTAACTCTCAAAGCGGTAAGTTTGAAGAAGCGAATGGCGGGACGATTTTGCTAGATGAAATCGGTGAAATGTCCCCTGCAGTTCAAGCCAAGTTATTACGCGTTCTTCAAGAGCGTGAAGTGGAACGCGTAGGCAGCCACAAGGCGGTGAAGCTTGATATTCGTGTTATTGCGGCAACCAATAAAGACTTACGTGAAGAAGTTCAAAAAGGCACATTCCGTGAAGACCTTTATTACCGATTGGATGTTTTGCCTCTGCACTGGCCTCCTTTGCGTGAAAGAAAAGAAGACATTTTACCGATCAGCCAATTCTTTATTGAAAAGTATCAAGATAGCAGTCGCTGTCATCTATCCCAAGATGCGATCAGTGCGCTGAGTCAGTATCACTGGCCAGGTAATATTCGCGAGTTGGAAAATGTCATTCAGCGTGCATTGGTCATGCGTCATGGTGACTACATTACTGCCCATGATCTGATGCTGCCTATTGAACTTGTTGCGCCAGTTCCATCCGCTGAGCCAGCTTCAAGCTTTGGTCATGTAGAAGCGAAGAAGCAGGCCGAATATCAATTTATTTTAGAAAAATTACGTCAGTTTGGTGGAAACCGAACGAAAACCGCAAACGCGCTTGGAGTCTCTACTCGAGCGCTACGCTACAAACTCGCAGCCATGCGAGAACATGGTATTGATTTACAGTCGGCACTAGGCTCGGCTGCCTAATAGGAGAAAAAATAGATGGCAAGTCAACCTACTCATGCGGTCTCGGCAGAGCAACTTATGTTGTCAAAAATGCAGGCGATGCAGGCACAAGTGCAGCCGCCAGAGTTTATCGTGAGTGCAAATCCTTTAGATCAACAATCACTAAACGCACCATTATCGTTCTCACAAGCGATGACAAATGTGTTGGATACAGTGAATCAACATCAATCAGTGGCTAGTCAAAAAATGACGGCCGTAGAAACAGGAAAAAGTGATGACCTAGTTGGTGCGATGGTCGCTAGCCAAAAAGCCAGCTTATCATTTAATGCTTTGATGCAAGTGCGCAACAAAGTCGTGACCTCATTTGAAGATATTATGAAGATGCCGGTGTAATTCATGTCAGAACTAACCCCCCAAGTCGCCGGAAATACAGCCATGACCTCCGGCTCAGCACAGACATTTTCTACTGCGAATAGCATGGACGATGTAACAACGAAGCTGAAGCAAATCTGGTCGAGTAGCCAGAGAAACCTAGTGTTATCTGCCGTACTCGCTGCGATTGTTGCGGCAATCATTGTGGTCGCTCTTTGGAGTTCCTCACAAAGCTTCCGTCCACTGTATAGCCAACAAGAACGTTTTGATATCGGAGAGATTGTCTCGGTATTAGAAAGTGAAGGTGTGAGCTACCGTATGCAAGAGCAAAATGGCCAAGTTCTTGTGCCAGAAGGCGAAGTTGCGAAAGTTCGTATGTTGCTTGCGTCAAAAGGTGTTAAAGCCAAACTGCCGACAGGTTTGGATTCGCTCAAAGAAGACAGCTCTCTCGGTACAAGCCAATTTATGGAAACGGCGCGTTACCGTCATGGTTTAGAAGGTGAGTTAGTACGCACTATCATGTCTCTGAATTCAGTGGCGAATGCGCGTGTTCACTTAGCTATTCCTCGTCAAACCTTATTTGTTCGTCAAAACAGCGAGAACCCTTCAGCATCAGTGATGCTTGAGCTGAAACCTGGCGAAGACCTCAAGTCTGAGCAAGTTGAAGCAATCATCAACTTAGTAGTTGGTAGCGTGACGGCGATGAAGCCTGAATTTGTATCTGTTATCGACCAATATGGCCGTTTACTCAGTGCTGATGTTGCTTCGGCGGAAGCAGGTAAAGTCAACGCAAAATATCTTGAATATCAAAAGAACGTTGAGAAGCAGATCATTCAACGCGCAGCAGACATGCTTACGCCAATTGTGGGTCCGAGTAACTTCCGTGTGCAAGTTGCTGCCGATATGGACTTTAGCCAAGTTGAAGAAACGCAAGAGATTTTGGATAACGCACCTGTCGTACGTAACGAGCACACCATTCACAACAACTCAGTTGACCAAATTGCGCTAGGCGTACCAGGTTCTCTAAGCAACCAACCGCCGGTAACTGGTGAAGAAGTAGAAACGAACGATAGCCAAAACACCAACGCACGCTCTGAAGTAAACCGTCAGTATGCAGTGGGGAGTAGTGTTCGTCGTACTCAATACCAACAAGGTCAAATTGAGAAAATGAGCGTGTCGGTACTGTTGAACTCGAAAGCCTCTCCGGATGGTGTTGCTTGGAGTGAAGCAGATAAAGAGCAGATTTCAAATATGATCATGGATGCTGTCGGTATTTCTGCGGCACGAGGTGACAGCTTAAGCTTGATGAGTTTCAACTTCACTCCAATTGAAATTGATGCGCCTCCTGCGCTGCCGTGGTGGCAAGACCCTACAGTACAGCAGCCAATACGTTACGTTATCGGTGGTTTGTTAGGCTTGGCGATGATCTTCTTCGTACTACGCCCATTGATCATGCACCTCACAGGCGTTGATAAGCCAGTACCAGAGTTAGACTTTGCAGAGCCGCAAGAAGAGCCTGATTATGACAACCTGCAAACGCGTGAAGAGCGTGAGCATGAAGAAGTGCTTGATCGCCGTCTATCAGAAAAAGGTATCTCAGCCTCTTCCGGCTTAGATGTAAACAGCGACATGCTGCCTCCAGCCGGTTCGCCACTAGAGATTCAATTGAAACACCTACAGCTTATTGCCAATGAAGAGCCAGAGCGCGTAGCCGAAATACTGAAACAATGGGTAAACATCAATGAACACAGTTCCATCAAAGCAGACGCTTAGTTATGTAGAACAAACCGCGCTCGTGCTATTAGGCATGGGCGAGGATGCCGCTGCGAAGGTTTTACAGCACTTTAGCCGTGATGAAACCCAGCGGGTGACTCGTGCAATGGCGAAGTTGAATGGCATTAAGAGCGATTCCGCTCGCGGCGTTATTCAAACTTTCTTTGAAGACTTTCGTGAGCACAGTGGCATTCGTGGAGCTTCTAAAGAATATTTGTCCAATACGCTACGTAAAGCATTGGGTAATGATTTGGCAAAAGGGCTGCTGAATACGCTGTATGGTGATGAAATTCGTAACAATATGCAGCGCTTACAGTGGGTGGAAGCAGAAACGCTTGCTCGTTTCATTGTGAATGAGCACCCGCAAATGCAAGCGATTTTTCTTGCGTATTTGCCAGCCGATAGCTCTTCAGCGGTGTTGAAGCACCTGCCACAAGATTACCATGACGAAATCTTGTTCCGAATTGCTCAGCTGCAAGACATCGATCATCAAGTTGCTATTGATTTGCATGAGCTCGTTGAGCGCTGCATTGAAAAAGTATCTGCAAGCCAAAGCACACCGCTATCTGGTGTCAAGCAAGCTGCTGATATCATTAACCGCTTTGAAGGTGATCGCGGGTCGTTGATGGAAATGCTGAAGTTGCATGATGAAGATGTCGTTAATGCCATTGAAGAGAATATGTTCGACTTTATGGTTCTTGGTCGTCAGCGTGAAGAAACCATGGACATGCTAGTGCAGCAGATCCCACTAGAATTGTGGGCGGTTGCACTTAAAGGTTCAGAAATTACGTTACAGCAAGCCATTAAACGTTCTATGCCTCAGCGTATGGTGAAAGCACTGGAAGACGATATGGAAGCGCGCGGGGCTGTTGCGCTAAGTCGTGTTCAAAAAGCGCGTCAAGACATCATGCAAATGGTGCGTGAGTTGGATGAATCTGGTGAAGTTCAGTTGCTTCTTTATGAAGAGCCAACGGTGGAGTAACGTCATGGTAGAGACAAAATCAAGTACGATGCGACTGCCGCCGAGTGGATACCGTTTGCACCGCTTTCCGCCTTTGGCGCAGCCTAAGGCTATAGAAGACGAATTCGGGCTAGATAACCAAGGTTGGCAAGAGCCGCAAGTTGATATTCAACAACAGCTTGAAGCCGGTTTTCAACAAGGTTTACAACAAGGGCATGAAGAAGGCTTACGTCAAGGTATCGAGCAGGGTAAGCAACAAGGTCTGCTAGATGGACAAAAAGAAGGCTTCCAAAAAGGCTTTGTGTCTGGTGAGCAGTCAGGAAAACAGAGTTTTCTAGAGGCGGCGAAACCCGTGAACGAGCTCTTTCATGCGCTGTCTCGCTGGCAAGACGAAAAAGAGCAACAGCAACGCCATATGATTTGTGAGCTGGTACAAAAAGTGGCTCAGCAAGTGATTCGTGCTGAGCTCACTTTAATGCCTCAACAGATCCTTGCCTTGGTGGATGAGACATTGTCTGCCATGCCAGGCAAAGCGGAAACCGTAACTGTGCATTTAAATCCGCAGGATTTAGAACGAATTACTCACATTAATGCTGATCTACCACAATCTTGGAAACTGGTGGCTAATACGGAACTTCCGATTGGCGGCTGCCAACTAGTGACCGATGATGCAGAGGCGGATGCAAGTTGCGACTCTCGTTTAGAAGCCTGTATGGATAATGTAAAACAACACCTTTTGGATGAAGTTAGTATTCCGCAGGTAGAATCAGAGCATGAGTAATACCTTAAGCCATGAGCTATTGAGTGAGCGTTTGAGCGAAGCATTGGCTTCGCTCGATTCAATCCCTGTTGCTCGCGTGACAGGGCGCTTGATTAAAGTAAACGGCTTAATGTTACAAGCCGTTGGGTGCCGGTTTAAACTGGAGCAGCGCTGTCTCGTAGAAACCGCAGAAGGCGACATGATCGAAGCGCAAGTGGTGGGCTTTGAGCACACTATTGCTTACCTAATGCCTATTCGGCGCTTAGGTGGCTTATTTGCTGGTGCGAAAGTCATTCCTCTGGACGGTGACAGTACCGTGCAGTTAAGTGCTCAGTGGTTAGGGCGAGTGCTGAATGGTTTAGGTGAGCCGTTGGATGACGGGGCACCGCTTAAAGGGGGAGATCGTGTTTCACTTGAACCAAAACCGATTAACCCATTGAAGCGACGTCCTGTTGATACCCCACTCAACGTTGGGGTGCGCGCAATCAATGGACTCTTGACCGTCGGAAAAGGGCAACGCATTGGCTTAATGGCGGGCAGTGGTGTCGGTAAAAGTGTTTTAATGGGGATGATCACCAAAAACACCGAAGCCGATGTGATCGTGGTCGGTCTTATTGGTGAGCGAGGCCGAGAGGTACGCGAGTTCATCGAACGAAACTTAACCCCAGAGGCGCGCAAGAAGGCGATTATCATCGCAGCTCCTGCTGATGAATCCCCGCTGATGAGGTTAAGAGCGACACTGCTTTGTCATCGCGTTTCCGAGTATTTTCGAGACCAAGGCAAAGATGTTTTGTTGTTGATGGACTCTCTCACTCGATACGCCATGGCACAGCGTGAAATCGCTCTTTCGCTTGGCGAGCCTCCGGCATCTCGCGGTTATCCGCCCTCTGTCTTCAGCGTGTTACCGCAACTCCTCGAGCGTGCGGGCAACAGTGAAAATCAGCACGGCAGCCTAACCGCAATTTATACCGTGTTGGCGGAAGGGGACGACCAGCAAGATCCTGTCGTGGATTCTGCGCGTGCTATCTTAGATGGGCACGTCGTATTATCGCGTCAACTTGCCGAGCAAGGGCACTACCCTGCCATTGATATTAATGCGTCTATCAGCCGTTGTATGAGTACCTGTACACAGGAGGCGCATAGCACGATCGCGAATAATTTCCGCCAGATGTACTCCAACTATCTTCAGGTGAAAGAACTGCTGCCGTTAGGAGGCTATCAACCGGGGCAAGATCCTGAATTAGATCAATCTGTTGCTATGTATCCAAACTTACGTGCGTATTTACAACAAGCCGCCAATGAGTCAGTGGATTACCCAACCAGTTTGACCGAGCTCGCACAGCTTTTTCAAAGTGCTTAACCAAATGGGAGTGGTATCGTTGAGATGAAATCCAAGTTAAAAGCAGTGGGTAAGCTGCAACAAATGGAAGAAAAGCAACGTGATCGTGTGGGTCAACAACTTGATGCCATGCGCCAACGTCACTCCCATCTTTCAATGCAGTTGGAACAATTGTCAGCATTGAAAGGCCATGCGGGACAATCAACAAGAACTGTTCCAACACTGACAAGCGCAGCGCTGATGAACTTTAATCGTGTCGATCAAATGCTGCAAAAAATGCTTCGCCACCATGAGCATGAACAAGCCGTCATGCAAGCGGAATGCGCGTCTGTACAAAAAACGCTGGAGCACAAACACGCTCGTGTTCAAGGGTTAGAAAAAGTGCTCGAACGATGGCGTACTAAGCAAAATTATGAAAAAGCGAAAAAAGAGCAAAAAATAATAGAAGACATCATCAACTCTCGTGTTAAGCGCAAGATATTATGATGTCTTATCGAAGCTATTAGGAGCGCGAATAATTTCTGCGGCGTCTTAGCCAACCAAACCAGCCCCCAAGCATGATCATCCCTGCGCCAAGTGCGCCACCACTACTGCCATTATCCTCAAAGCCAGATGTGTTGGTATCTTCTGGTTCAAAGCCGGAATCACCTTCACTATGATAATCTTCTGTGCTTGCTAAGAGGGCATTGTAACGAGTTTTCACTCCCGAACTGGTTTGGGCTTCAATCCATGTTGTGTAATTTAGAACCTCAGTAAACACACTCGGAATCGCAGCGGATTCACAAACAGAAGAACCATAGCTCACAATACCGATTTGTTGATACATTCCGTTGTTGTCTTGATAGGTGAGAGGGCCACCAGAGTCACCGCTGCAAATACCGGTATAACTGCGCTCAGGAAACCCATTGGCACATAAGCTTTCTTGAGCATTAAACCCCGTCACTAAAGAAGCACATTGCGCATCGGTGAGTGGTTTTACTTCCGCCCATCGCAAATAGTTTGGTCCATTTTCATCGTTGGTCGAGGTTTGCCCTAAACCGAATATCTGATAAACCGATTTGCTGCTGTAATCACCAAAATCTTGCGGCAACGTAATGGATTGAACGTTGTCGGTGATCGGGTGGGTAAGTTCAAGTACGGCGATATCATTAATCCATAAATCACTAGGCTCGTAATTTGGATGAATGGCGATAGAGCGAACATCTTTGAATTCCTCAACAAACACATCGTTCATTGTCGGGTTTTTTACTAAGACTCGCAGATCATTGATTGTCCATCCGTCAGAAAAAACACTCGGCTCTACACAGTGAGCGGCGGTTAAAATGAAGCGGTCATTAACAATCGTGCCGCCACAGATGTTGGCAAATTGATTAGCGCCAGTTTTGTGTAGAATGAGTCGTGCGAAAAATGGCAATTGATTCTGAGTGGCTTGCTGGCCGCCTATGATTGCCGTTGAGATGCCTTGCTCTGAATGAGCGTCTTCACTTTCAGCGACTGCACTCATGGGTACTGTGAGGCAGAGTACGCTTAACCATATTTGATACCGCTTCATAAACCATCCTTGGATGAAAAGTGCTCTTTCTAACTTTATACTAATTTTTCAATGAATGTGCTTAACAAAAGGTTTCTTTAATTGAATGATTGTTGCAACCACGAGCGCAGCAGATGAAACGATTCCAACTTTAGCTTGTGTGGCGGGCATACAAAGTAAAGCTGTTGATGAGGATTAATTACGGGTTCGCCCAGCTCGATTAACTGGCCATATTTGATGTCATCTTTCACAAACAAGCGATGAGTGACCAATAACCCCAAACGACGAGTTGTGGCCTGGACGGCTTGTATCGACATATTAAAAGTGATTGGTTTTTTGCTTTTAGGTCGCAGGATGCCAGTCGCATTCTGCCACACGTTCCAGTCATTTTTTCTTCGTTCGTTAGTGACTTCAATGATGGGATACTGCTTTAACAGTTGAGCGATATTTGAGTCATTCGTCTTAGCTACCAATTCAGGGCTACACACCAAAACCAGTTCATCTTCACTGAGCTTTTCACAGTAATAATCTTGCCATTCCTCGGTGTTTCCATGCACGAGTGCTGCGTCGATACCTTCTTGCTCTAGATTAAACCTGCCAGACAGGTTTGATAAACGAACGTCTAATTGCGGAGCAAAGTCCTGCAAACTCGACATTCGCGGAATCCACCAATGCAGCGCCAAGGAATTCACCATATTAAGCGTAATACGTTGCAAGTTTTGGTCTTGGATTAGCGCTTCTGTGGCATCGACAATTTGTTCTAAAGCTGGCGCAACCTTTCGATAATATTTTTTACCGTCAGCACTAAGTTGAACTTGTCTGCCTACGCGATCAAACAGAGGTTTGTTGACCTGAGTCTCCAGTGATTTTATCGCCTGACTCACCGCCGAATGACTCACACTTAATATCTGCGCTGCTTCTGTCATGCTGCCAGATTCCGCCACAGCGACAAATGCATAGATGGATTTTAGAGGGACTAATTTACGCATATTTTAGAAACCATAACATGATGAGAGATAAGTTAACTTGTAAGTTTTTCTTACATTAATAGTTAATATTACTCGCTATTTACAATAAGTGATATCTCATAAAATACTCCACATATTAAGGAGTATCGAATGAATGCAGTAAATAAATCTATCCTTTTCATGCTGATGTCTACGTTAAGCTTATCTGTTACTGGGTTGTTAGCAAAGCAGTTGACAGGTGAACTTTCCGTCACACTGTTTAGTTTCTTACGCTTTTTGGCTCCTGCACTTATTTTGCTTGTCTTACTTCGTTTCAAAAATCTTACCTTTCCTAAAGCTGGGACGTTAAAATCGATTTTACTTCGCGCCTTCTGTATCGGCTTATCACAGTTGTGTTTCATCGCGTCACTACAAACGTTAACGCTGGTAGAAGGGGTGGTATTGTTTGCCACTGGCCCATTATTTATTCCTTTGGTTGAAAAGCTGTTTATGGGAGGCCACATTCGCGTTTCAACATTGGCGGCTTTAGTAATGGCGTTTACTGGAGTGGTTATGTTGGCGGGAGTTGGTGGGGAGTTTACTTGGCGCTCGGATTTATTACTCGGTCTAGCTGGTGGACTCTTCAATTCCGGCTCTCAGCTTACGCTATATAAAGTGAGTAAAACTGATATGTCGCCATTAGAAATCAACTTTTGGGCGTTTGGGTTTGCTGCCGTATTTCTGTTACCGCTAACGTTGTTTAACGACATCGATGTTTTCCTCAAAGCCAATGTGATGGAATCTACTGTTTCTTCTAATATGCTGTGGCTCGGTGTGATGTCCCTGATGATCATTAACACCCAAGTTTTCCGCTCCAAAGCGTACCAACTGGCAAGCAGCGGCTCTCAACTTGCACCACTTATTTTTACTAACCTACTGTTCACCGCGGTTTGGCAGAGTGCGTTTTTCGATGACCGAATGAGTCAAAGCCAAATTATCGGGATGAGTTTAATCGTGCTCGCAACCATACTGAACACATGTTGGGTTCGCTTTACGGCGCATCGTGGTGGTAGGTTACAAGCGAGAACTTCTTAGCCTGTCGGAAAATAGAGGATTAAATAAGGCAAATCAGAGGTGAGGTTTGATTTTTTCTGACAATGAACTAGCGTCAAGAAAGGTTCAGGGAGAGAAATAATGCTTACGCTAAATTATTACGTTGAGATTTCGGCTACACCGCAACGGGTGTGGGAAGTGCTAACCGATGCTGAGTTATACAAACGCTGGGCACAGGCTTTCTCACCCCAGTCTCAATTTGATGGGATATGGGAAGAAGGGCAAGACATCACTTTTTTTGATCCCGATATGGGCGGAACGCGAGCGACTATCGATATCGTGCAACCGCAACAGCGCCTTGAATTTCATCACATTGCCATTTTTAATCCGGATAATAGGCAGCAACTGGATGGAGATTTAGCATCTAAGTGGATTGGATCACGAGAGATCTATCAGATCGACACCAACAGTGATCGTTTGTTACTCAATGTCACCATTCATACGCACAGCGACTTTGTTTCTATGTTTAATCACGGATGGGAAATAGCGTTGCCCCTAATAAAAGCCATCAGTGAGGAGCAAGCTTAAGTCTGATACTCATCTTGGGCTGACGGTACGTCACGTGTAGGTATACAATAGCACGCAAGATAGCGCACCTAAGAGAGTGGATGATGGAATTTAAAGTTGATACCCATACACATACGTACGCCAGTGGTCATGCGTACAGCACCTTGATTGAAAATGCAAAATTGGCGAAAGAGAACGGCTTGGATATGTTCTGTACGACTGATCACGCGGAATCAATGCCGGGCGCGCCGCATTACTGGTTTTTCTCCAACCAAAAAATCCTGCCTCGATTTTTAGACGGTATCGCGATCATTCGGGGTGTGGAATCCAACATTCTTAATACCGAAGGCGACATCGATATTCCGCTGAGTGTCGATCGTAACCTAGATTGGGTTATTGCAAGTTTCCATGAACCTGTTTTTCGTCCTGCAAACAAAGAAACTCATACGGAAGCGCTCATTAATGTGATTCAAAACGGTCGTATTGATGCGCTTGGCCATCTTGGGAATCCAAATTTCGACTTTGATTTTCAGGCCGTTTTAACGTGCGCGAAAGAGCATAATGTTGCGATTGAAATCAATAACACCACGCTAAAAGGGAATAGCCGAGTGGGTAGCGTAGACCGTTGCCACGAGATTGCACAAATCGGTAAAGATCTCGGTGTCTTCTTCACAACGGGAAGTGATGCGCATTTCTGTCATGATGTTGGTAATCTGGATTTGGTTGGAGAGCTAATGGATAAAGTGGGTATCGATAGCAAAAAAGTGATTACTCACACCGCTCAGCAGTTTTTGTCTTTCTTAGCTCTGAGAGGCCGTAAGCCAATTCCAGAGTATGACGACATTCGCAACGCATAAACTTGATTACATTTTAGGTATGCACCTGGCGTAAGATTGCTTTACACTGCGACCCGGAAATACTCAACTAAGCTAGTTTGTCGCCTTTTATGGCGTGGGTTATTTGGGTAAATAAAGCCGACACAGAATTCGGCACTATAAATGGAGAAGTGAAAATGTTACGTCCTTTAGTCCTAGGGTGTGCGATTGCGTTTGGCTCAACATACGCAATGGCAGAAGCGGTTGATTTAAAACAAAACATGAAGCAGATGAAGATGGAATTCAAACAGGCGGCAGAAGCGTCGGATGTTGAAACCATGAAGTCTGCAATTGATAGCTTGCAAGCAATCGTCGAGCAATCTAAGCGCGGCAACTATCCACCAGAGAAATTCGATACCTACTTAGAAGGCTTTAATAAACTAACGGTAACGTTAGACAAGATTGAGGCAGACTTAGACGCTGGTAACCTGCAAGACGCGAAAGCACAATTACGTGAAATTGATAGCCTACGTGAAGAATACCACGACAAGCGTAACCCAAGTATTTGGAGTAAGCTGTTCGGCTAATCGCGATAAAAGCTGACAATAGAATATGAAAATAGCCTGCCGTTTTGGTGGGCTTTTTTGTGTCTGTCAATTGCGTTATTGAAGAAAAGCTGTGAGGTGGCAACCACTTATTGATCCTGTTTTTGAGCTAGCACTCAGAATTAGTTACGCTGAATTAAATTTGTTAAGTCACCGTTATGCGTAGATTAATTCCTTTTTATCGCTCCATGCTATTTGCTAGTGCTCTAAGTTGGGTGCTAGTGACGCTGATGCCTGTTATCAATGCTCATGGTAACAGCATGGGCGTGTGGGCGACGCTATGTACGCTTAATGGGTTTGAATTGGTTCAAATCGAAGAAAGTGACAATGCCGTCAGCCATAAAGGCAAACCTTGTCCTTTTAGCCACTTTTCGACTTTTCATCATGATTCACTTCCAACTACACCAATACTTCCACAACTGAGCTTGGTCATTTCTGAAAGCTACACTTTTTTGGCTCTAAGTGTACGATTTGAAACGCCAGTTCCTCGTGCCCCACCAAAGTTAGCGTTGATAAACCTCTAGCGGCAAGCCATCTGGATCTTTAAAAAAGGTAAACGCTTTGCCTGTAAATTCATCGACGCGAATGGGCTCTACCTCAATTTCTCTCGCCTCTAAATATTCTTTAACATGCTCTACATCATCCACTTGAAAAGCAAGGTGGCGTAACCCCTGAGCTTCTGGAAAGCTCGGTCTTTCTGGCGAGTCTGGAAAGCTAAATAGCTCAACTTGGCTACCGTCAGGCAGAGCAAGGTCAAGTTTGTACGAGTCTCTGGCTTCACGATAATTTTCAGCAATGACTTTTAGCCCTAACAATTCGGTGTAAAAGCGTTTTGACCTTGGATAATCACTGCAAATGATCGCAACGTGATGAATGGCATTAAACATGGTTAGTGTCCTCGGAGACTAAATGCTCCTTAACAAAGTCGATAAACACGCGCAGACGAGCAGGCATGTATTTGGTTTGTGCATACTGCATCGCAATAGCGCCGTGGTAGTTACTCTTGATCATCCAATCCGGTAGTACCTCCACCACTTCACCTTGCTCTAACGCGTCTTTGATCACGAAGTCATGGAAGATCCCAATTCCCAAGCCAGACTTAACGCCATTTAAGCGCATTTGTGAATGGTTGACGGCATAACGGCCACTCACTGCAATGGAGTGGAACGCTTCCTCTTTAAAGAACGACCAGATGTTGTCTTTGTCGTTCTCGGCAAGGTAAATACAGTCGTGCTGCTCAAGTTCAGTCGGATGCTCAGGCATACCGTGTTTGGTGAGGTAATCTGGAGAAGCACATAAAACGAGATTGGTCTTGCTGATCTCTTTGAGTACCAGATTCTCATCGGGTTTGTCGGTGAGCTTAAAGGCGACATCAATACCTTGGCGGAAAAGATCAATCTCACCATCAGCAGCACGTAGCTTGAGCTGAATGTTTGGGTAGCGATCTAGGAATGGCAACACAAATGGTTGAAGCACCGAGTTAAGAAACGCTTCGGGTGCAGCCACTGTGAGTGCACCCGTGGGCTCGGCATGATCTTCCGCCGATAATTCAACCGCTTGCTGCGCCGCATTCACCATTGCGATGCTTTGGTCGTAAACCTTTTGCCCAGCTTGAGTGATGATCAATTTACGAGTCGTGCGCTCAAACAATTTGACCGAGAGCGCTTGCTCTAGTCGGGTTATCAACTTACTTAAAGCCGATGGCGTCACGCCGAGTTGTTTGGCTGCAGCGGTAAAACTGCCTTCGTTTACCACTAAGATAAACGAAGCAAGATCAGGAAGTAGGGCAATGAGTTTTGGATTAACCATAATTGTTCAGTTCTGCGCAGCGGAATAACGATATTGTCTGGTACGGTTTCACGAGGTTCAAGTGTCACCGTCTCGCTTTAACGATATTTTGCCAAAAATGCATGGAGTGCAGGCAAGCCAGATTCACCAGTATGGTATTGCTGCCAACAGTGATAAATGGCCGTTTCGTGGTCTGCAATCAACTCGATAGCTTCTCGCTCAGCGGTTGAATACTGCTGTGAAGCTTTCACTTCTTCATGCCACTCTCGATACTTCACCTCATAAGACTCCACCCATTTCAGAAGAGTTGCCACCAACTCTTGCCATGGTAAACCAATCCACTTGGTTGCATCTGCCAAGCCTTTATCCAGCATCTCTTGGTGTCGACTTTCGATATCCATGCCATTTGTCAGCAGTACAGGTTTGAGCTTTTCTGCGGTGAGCTCTTCAACTTCAATCAAGGTTTTCCACAGTGTTTGTTGTTCACTTTGGGCGTAATGGCTCAAGTAGTGGTTGAAAAAAGCGATGCCGTAGATTTCGCCATAGTAGGCAGACAGAACGTTATGAATCATGGTGAGAATCGTGATTTAAACAGGGAATACCGCATTGTAGGAGGGGAGAGCGCGAAGTGTAAATACCTGATTAAGAGTAAAAAAGTGCTGCTGACAGAATTCGAACAGAACTTGTGAGAATTTTATGAGAATTCGATGAAGTTGCTGATAGATTTGCTCGTCATTCTTAGAAGCAAGAACGCAAAACGTTCGGAACGTAATGCTTAACCTACTCAAGTCACGAACAAAGAAGTAAAGCCGTACACATGGGCTTGGGTAGTTTAACCCTCATTAAAGGATGGAATCACAATGAAAAAACGTACCCAACTCGGACTCGTCATGACTTCAGTCGCTATGGCACTAGGCTCTGCATCAGTGAATGCGGCGGAATTGGAAATCACCGTAACCAACGCAACCAAAGGCATTTACTTTACGCCACTTATTGTTGCCGCACATGGCTCTGACCTTCAAATGTTCAGAACGGGTCAAGTAGCGACTCCGGAACTAGAAGCCATGGCAGAGGGCGGTGATATCTCTGGTCTTGCTAGTGTGATTGGTAACGCTGGTGGTACGGTGGTTGAGAATCCTGCTGGTGGTATTTTGAATCCAGGTGTTGCAACCACCTTCACCTTGGACAGTGGTGACCACGGTTACCTTTCTCTGAGCGCGATGCTACTGCCAACCAATGATGGGTTCGTCGGTCTGGATAGCTGGAAGATTCCAACGGAAGCGGGTACATACCGAGCAACGCTAAGAAGTTACGATGCCGGTACAGAAGCGAACGATGAACTTGCGTCTAGCATGCCAAACCCACCTTTCATTACCTTTGGTACTGGCGGCACAGGCGTTGAAGCGACAGTAACTAACGACAAAGTTCACGTGCATCCAGGCAACCTTGGTGATAGCGATCCAACCGGCGGCATCAGTGACCTAGACAGCAGCAGCCATCGTTGGTTAAACCCAGTTGCAACCATCGCAATCGTTGTGAAGTAAGGGGGATGTATGAAAGTCAGAATCTTACTAGTAGCAGCTTCAGTCGGCTTGCTCGCCGGTTGTCCAAGCGATGATGATAATGACGTAGTGAAATCGTACCGTTACACCGTCAACGTGGCGAACTTGACTGCGAATCAACCTATGTCTCCGCTTGCGGTACTCACTCACAATGGTGACTACCAACTGTTTGAAATTGGACAAGCCGCATCTGTTGAACTTGAGCACCTTGCCGAAGGCGGTAGTAATGCAGAGCTGATTGAATTGATGAACAGCAATGACAGTGTTTACCAAGGTATTTCGGGTAATGGATTGGTGCTGCCGGGTACATCGGACGAAGTCACCATCACGGTTGACACTAGTCGTTACGGTTACTTGTCTGTGGCGTCTATGTTCGTGAATACCAACGATGCCTTTGTTGGCGAAACTGGGCTATCGCTCAAATCGCTCGCAGTGGGTGAAAGCTATGAAATGAGCATGAATGTTTGGGATTCTGGCACGGAACTGAACGATGAGCTTGCCGCGACCATTCCGGGCCCAGCAGGTGGCGGTGAGGGCTTCAATGCCGCTCGTAATGACAGCAATGACGTCGTTGCATTCCATGCGGGTGTTGTTAGCCAAGATGATGGATTAGCAAACTCAGCACTTTCTGCGAACCATCGTTTCTTGAACCCTGGTGCGAAAGTCACCATCACTCGAGTCGAGTAACACAGGCTCCGATGACGTCTCCTTTCCAAAGCGCTTGTAGCCGAGCGCTTTATCCCTTATGGCGTCATCGGAACCTTTTTATTAGCTAAGGTGATACTCGCTGAATATAGCAGTAAGGGAGCACTTGGTGATATGAAAGAAATGTTAGTTTGTTCCGGTCATGTGCAGAGTGGCTTTACGTAAGTTAGGGAAAGGATCATGGAACGACAAGCTAGCTATTTATCGGCGAAGATTTTACTGGTGGAAGATGACGATGATTTGGCAGAACTGGTTCAGATGCATCTTAAGTTTCAAGGACACCAAGTGTCGCGAGCGACAAATGTCGCCGATGCTAAAGCGCAATATCAGCAACAACCCTTTGATTTATTGATCCTTGATCGAGGTTTACCAGATGGTGATGGCCTAGACATCTGCCATTATTTGCGTCAGCAACAAGATTGGAGTCCAGTGCTCATGCTGACAGCCAGAGACGGTGAAATGGACAAGGTTGACGGCTTAGAAGCGGGCGTTGATGACTACATCACTAAGCCATTTAGCGTATTAGAATTCCAAGCACGAGTGCGAAACGTGTTACGCAGAGTCAGCCAAACCGCAGAAGCCAAAGTAGCAAATGAAGTTCTCGATGATGCGATGGATTTTGGTCCGCTGAGAATTATTCCGGAGTTGCACCAAGTATCCCTAAACGATAAAGATGTCACTCTTACCGCGACAGAGTTTACTTTGCTGCAGTTTCTCGCGACTCGTCCGGGCAGAGTCTACAGTAAAGATGAATTGCTCGATCACGTTTGGAACACCAGTCATTCTGGTTATCACCACACGGTGTGTAGCACCATTAACCGTTTACGCAGCAAGTTGTCTTTGTCTGATTCTGATCATCACTTCATCCAAACCGTGTGGGGTGTTGGATATAAGTTTCAACCAAGACACTAATGCAAGAAAGTAAGTCAAAACATTAAGCCAAGACAGTAAGTCGGCAGTTGTTTTCACCGTCATTTTTCAATCATCACGGGTGTTGCAAAAACACCGCTGTTTAAGGAGGCGATAGGATGAGCTTCAAATCTCGCTTAGTGGTATTTACTAGCTTGTGGTTCTGCCTCGCGGCGGTGGTGATTGCACTGACTTACAATTGGCAAAAAGAAACCATCGAGTTACGCACTAAGCAAAGTTTGCACAAAGAGCTAGCCAGCCACATGCGTGATGATAATCCGCTGATGATCGGGACGGATTACAACCCTAAAGCGCTAAAGTCGATCTTTCATACCCTTATGCTGATCGGCCCTGATTTTGAAATCTATTTCCTCGATAGCCAAGGCAATATCACCACCCATGCTGCGCCAGATGGGGCAAAGCTTATGGACTCGGTGGATCTGAACCCCATTCAGCAATTCTTAAACAACGAACCGCTTCCCATATTAGGCGAAGATCCTCGTAATCGCGGTGAACACAAAGTGTTTTCTGTTGCGGCGATAGAGGAACTAGGCTCTACGGTCGGTTATCTTTATGTGGTGATTGGCAGTACCCGACATGACGCCATTGCCAATGCGCAAGTCGATACCCCTTACATCGCGCTGGCAGGATTGGTCTTAGTGTCCATTTTAGGCTTTGCTCTCGGGGCTTATGTGCTGGTCAAACGTAGCCTATTGAACCCGATTGAGCGTGTGACCAAGCAACTTCAACAGCAAGCCGAACATGATTTTCACCTACAACCTGACTTTACTTACCAAGTGCCGGAGCTCGTGCCGATTGCGCACTCTTATCAGATGATGGCGAAGCACATTCAGCAGCAGTTTTTACAGTTGGAGTATCAGTCTTCTCATCGCCGTCAAAGCTTATTGCAGCTCAGTCATGACTTAAAAACGCCGTTATCGAGCGTGCTTGGCTATCTGGAAACGTGGCGTTTGCAGCATCCGGGATCCGATCCGCTGATTGATGTCGCGTTCCGAAATTGTGAGAAGCTCTCAACTCAATTGCATTCTTTATTAGACGCCGCGCGTAAAGAGGAACCAATGCCAAACTACGAGTACCGCCCCATAGAGCTTGGCGCATTGATGGCAGAATGTGCCGAGATGATGCAGAGCCAGCTTTCTCGTAAAGAAGTGGTGTTGAAAGTGGATATGGATAGCGAGATCCAAACTGTGGGTGACAAAGGACTCTTAGAGCGGTTGGTATTGAACCTGCTTGAAAATGCGTTGCGCCACAGCCCACTCGGTTCGGAAGTGCATTGCCAAGCGCATTTGAGTGAGGATAAGTCGCGAATCCTGTTCACTTTTGTCAATCGAATTGATAAAGATGCCGTCGGGGGCGCATTAGGAATTGGTACAAAGATAGTGCAGTCAATTTTAATGTTGCACCACAGCTACTTAGAGACGTGCGAGACGGACACTGAGTATCAACAAAAATTCGCACTTCTCGCTACTTGAGGAGAAGCGCGAATTTGGCTTATCGAATGACTACTTAATAACGCCACATACAACGCGCGCACCGCCGCCGCCTAATTTAGCAGGATGGTCGGAATGATTGTCACCACCAGCATGAATCATTAATGCTCGGCCTTTTAAATCTGATAATTTTAGGCGAGGCGCGACAACGGGCTGATTGGCATTGCCATCCATGTCCACATAGAGTGGAGGCAGGTCGCCTAAATGATTGTCATCGGTCCAAGGGTAGCCATGTTTCCCTGTGTTGCTGGGGTCATAGTGACCACCTGCTGCACCGCCAAGGACGGTTTTGCCATTCTTCTCCGCGCTATCGCACGATGGTTTGGTGTGAACATGGAAGCCGTGCACCCCTGATGACAAACCTGATAACTGAGGCATAAATACCACGCCATAGTCACTTTGTGAAATCTCAATGGTGCCAGCGCTCTTCTTACTGTTGAGATCGGTCATCGCGACAGTCTGCGCAAGTACGTTAGGGGCGGCTACGAGAGTGGCAGCAACTGAAATGCATAGCAATCCTTTTAACATGGGACTTCCTTCTTTTTGGTTGTACGCTCAAGCACATATTAGTGAAAACTTCTCTTCCTTATGTCTGTTGAGCGGTGGGTTTATGTCAGAGAGTGATGTGTCTCACTCTATGGTCTTAAACTGGTATCTATCTGCGAAATCAGTTCTCCATTATTAAGACTTAACATATTGAGATTGTTCAGATATAAAAAGAATAGACGTCAATCAAAAAATAACCTGAATATTTTTAAATTAACGCAAAGTTAAATTTTTAATGACTTTATAACAAAGCTCATAATTGTTTTATAAAGAAGTTGTCGGAATTGTCTTCTATAAAAAGTAATCAATTTAATGAATATTTTAATGTGAATATGGTTGTTTATATGTTTGTGGTCAAACTGTTGCTTATATCATCAAATAAGATAAAAAATTGGAACTAAAGTCACTTAATGGCAGAGGAAAAAATTAAACTCTGGTTTTAATGGGTAATAATGTTTTAGTAACAGATAGTTACGCACTTAAAATTAATAATATGGCTAATTTCCGACAAGGATTGAAAAAGATGAAAGACAAGGAATCTATTCAGACTAATAGCAGCCGCCGTAATTTTCTGAAAGGCGCAACAGGAGCTGTTGTTGCTGGTGTGAGTGCTTCCGCTTTCTCGGGCGCAGTTCAAGCACGAGAACAGAAAATTGATTGGAGCAGCCGCGGGCTAGGTAGAAAACACGATAAGCGCTTTTGGCGTAAAGTGCAACGACAGTTCGTTTTGGATAAACGTACGACTTACATGAACATTGGCACAACGGGTTCTATGCCAAGACAAGTTCTTCAAGATTACGAGCATAACAACAAGTTGGTGGCTAAATATCCTTGGGATATGAAGGGCAAATTTGGCTCTTGGCCTTATGTCTCTGAGATGGTTCAAGAAGTAGCGCCTGGCTTTGGTGCTAACCCAGAAGAAATCATTCTCAGCCGCAATACTACTGATGGTCTATGTTCGATCATTAACGGCTTACACTTTGAACCAGGTGATGTGATTTTAACGACGCACCATGAGCATATGGCAGCGACATCACCGATGAACGTCGCAAAACATCGTTTTGGCGTCGATGTTGTTGAAATTCAACTACCAGTATTTACCGGTACTGAAGACGTTTCTGAACAAGATTACATCCAAGCTTTCCGCGACGCGCTTGATGCGCATCAAAACGTTCGCCTCATCATGTTCTCTCATATCACCTATAAAACGGGAACGGCGTTACCAGCCAAAGCCATTTGTGCTTTAGCGAAAGAATATGGTGTGCCTACGCTTGTAGATGGAGCGCATACTGTCGGTATGTTTGACCTCGATTTCCATGATATGGATTGTGATTTCTATGCAGGTTCTGGTCACAAATGGCAGTGTGGTCCTGGCGCAACCGGTATTTTGTACGTACGTGATAACGCCAATCGCTTGAATGAGTATTGGAGTGATCGTGAAAACCCGTTGTGGTTGATCAACTCTTCACTTTCTCATGCTGATTACTTAGGCAAACAATTACAGATGCAGTACATCGGGAACGACAACTATCCTGCGAAACAAGCGTTAGTTGATAGCTGCAAAATGTGGGATGAGATTGGTCGTGACCGCATTGAGGAACGTGTTCTAAGTCTTGGTAGTTTGTGTAAAACCTTACTTCAAGAGTACTTGCCACAAGCCCAAATGTACTCACCAAACGTGGAAGGTTTAACGAGTGGCTTAACCACAGTTAACCCATTCTCTGATGTGACGAATGAAGACATATTGACTGAATTCAGAGATCGTCTGCGTGAAGAATATGGCTATATCATTCGAACAACCAGCTTTAAGCTGCATAAAGATGATGACTTTGATACTTACGCACTCCGTATCTCCACGCACTTGTTCCATGACGAGCAGGATGTTGAAGGGCTCGTGGTGGCGATGACGAATTTGTATTACTCGTCGTTCTAACATCGTTGTTTATCACTCAAGCGCCCATGATTGGGCGCTTTGTGAAAGGTAAGGATATTATTATGTCAGTCAAAACATTCAAAAGAACTTTAGCGGCGATGGCGCTTATGGCGGCCTCTGTTATGTCCTCTTCCGCTTGGTCAGACGACTTACAACAGATTCGTGATCGCGGAGTGTTGCGCCATATTGGTGTGCCGTACGCTAACTTCGTTTCTTATATTGAACAAGGTGAAGTGGAAACCTTGACTGGCTTAGATGTAGAGATAGTAAAAGGCTTTGCCAAGTCGTTGGGCGTCAAGTACCAATATGTTCCAGCTCAGTGGAGCGATATGGTCGGTAAGCTGACGGGCCAAGATGTTCAATACCATAATAAGCAAGCTGTTGTGGGAGAAAGTGTTCCAATCGAAGGTGACTTGATCGCAAATGGCGTTACCATTCTCGACTGGCGCTCTGAAGTTTTAGACTTTTCACAAGATTACTTCCCGTCGGGCGTTTGGTTAGTTTCCAGAACAGATTCCACGCTGAGTCCGATTAAACCAAGTGGTTCGGTTGATGAAGATGTAAAAACCGTCAAGCAGCTTATTCATGGTCGCGAAGTGTTGGCGTTGGAGCACTCTTGTTTGGACCCTAACCTTTATAACTTATATGACACAGGCGCAAAAGTCATACTGCCTGATGGGGCTCGTCTTCTTAATGAGATGGTGCCAGCGATAATGAAAAATGATGCGGAAAGCACATTACTAGACGTCGCCGATACGTTAATTGCATTAGAAAAATGGCCAGGTGAAATAAAAGTCATTGGTCCAGTATCCGAAAATCAGAAAATGGCTGTTGCATTCCGGAAAAACTCGCCGGAATTACGCAAAGCATTTGATCGTTATTTAGATTCAATAAAGAAAGATGGAACCTACGAAAAATTAGTAAAAAAATACTATCCATCTATTTACTACTTTTATAACGATTACTTCATAGAAGATAGTAAGAAAACCCGATGAAAAAGGCCGTTAAAAAAATATCCAGTAAAAAATTTATTGCAATAAGCGCAATATTAGTCTCTATTTATTTAGCTATGCTTATTGTTGTGACAAGTTTGGGGCAAAATAAATTAAAAGAATCCCAGCATAGGGAACTCGGTTTAAAAGTAAAAAGTTACGCAAGCACACTCGATAATTTATTTACCATTGCTAGTGAAGATGTTGATAATTTATCTACAGATAAAACAGTACAAACATTCTTTGCTAATTTAGCCTCTGGCATGTCAATGGAGTACGGATTAGGAGCGAGTTTAATTAACTTGAAGCGTCGTTTCGATGAAAAGATAGATGGTAAGTTAATTAATAGCAGCCAAATCTATAAAAAGCTCACACTGGTAGGCAGTGATGGCACAACGATTGTCACGACGGGCTCTGAAGACAACACAGAGCAGAAGATGGATATCCAAACCTTAATGACTCAACATGGGCATCCCGAAGAGGTTTGTGCAACTCGATATAACGACGACGTGCGTATTCAAGTCATCAAGCAAGTCAAGTTCTCTGGAAAGCCAGTTGCCTTTCTAATTGCAGATCTCAATAAAAACATTGTTATTGATCAGCTCACTAATCAAGAGCACGAAGACAGTTATAGCCGGCTGGTGCTCAAAATAAAAGACGTTGAGATGGTCGTATGGGATACAATAAATAAAACGTCTTCTCATAATAAAGATGAGAATTATTTAATATCTGAAGCCGTTGATGGAAAAATATATTTTGAAGTGCCTGTTGAAAAACATCACTTCAAACTTATGGCTTGGTTTGAGCCTTTGAGTGAGCGAGATATTTTCACATCACGGATCTTCATTCTCGGTTTGAGTATTCTTGCTATTATGGTTGTTATTGCGCTGTGTTATGCGTTCATTACAAACAATAATAGAATTGAATTGAAAATTAAACTTGAAGAAGAGAAAAAGCGAAAAGACATTCTTTCTCAACAGAACCGAAAACTAACTAACGAAATTGAACGCCGAAAAGCGTCTGAAAAAGAACTCGCCTTCCAAGCTAAATACGATACGTTGACTAACTTGCCTAATCGCAGCTACGGTTCTGAGAGACTGGCTTTGGAGTTGATTAGAGCGTCACGTAGTGGTTCAAAAGTATTGGTCATGTTTATTGATTTAGACCACTTTAAGCAGATTAACGATTCAATGGGTCACTTTGTTGGGGACGAGATCCTTAAACTTAGTGCTCAACGACTTCATCAAGTCGCGAGAAAAACAGACTTACTGGCGAGAATTGGTGGGGATGAGTTTTTATTAGTGATTCCTGACTTGCCTGATAATGACACCGCGAAGCGCGTTGCTTCAAGCGTGCTTTCGGCGTTTAACGATCCATTTGTATGGAACAACCATGAATTCTTCTTGAGTAGCAGCGTCGGAATGTCCGTATTTCCGGATGATGGAGATAATGCCGAGCAGCTCCTCGCCTGTGCTGACATGGCGATGTATCGCGTGAAGCAAGATGGACGCGATGCCTTCTGCTTTTATAACCACAATATGAACCAAGACTTGCAACGCTATTTGGATTTGGAAAATCGACTAAGAAATGCCATCTCTAGTCAATTACTAGAGTTGTATTATCAACCTATTATTGAGCTAAGCAGTGGTAAAATTGTTGGCGCAGAAGCGTTAATGCGTTGGAATGATGAGAAGTACGGATTCGTAAATCCTGAAGAGTTTATCTCTATTGCTGAGAAAAATGGCTTGATTCATCAAATTGGTGAATTCGCTATCCAGCAAGCGTGCCGCCAAGCGGCGCAATGGCAAAATCTGACGCCGCTGTTTGTTTCTGTGAATTTCTCCAGTGTTCAATTTAGGTATTGTGATCGCTTACTTGCGTTTATTAAGAAGAGCCTTGAGGAGTCTGGTCTTCCATCAGATAAGTTCGATATTGAGGTGACAGAGAGCCTTCTCTTTAACCACGACTCAGAGCTATTAGACATGCTCAATAACTTAAGAGCGTTAGGCACTAAGCTTACCATCGATGACTTTGGTACTGGCTATTCTGCGTTGAGTTACTTACAGAAATTTCCGTTCGATCGCCTTAAGATTGATCGCAGCTTTATGCAAAATATGTTCGAAAACGACTCCGATCGTGAGCTCGTCAACGTGATCATTGCAATGGCGAAAGCGCTGAACCTTAAGATTGTTGCTGAAGGCATTGAAGAACAGCGTCATGTCGATTATCTAAAAGGCTTAAACTGTGAGTTCGGGCAAGGTTTCCACTATAGCCGCCCGTTACCAGCCAAAGACTTTGAAGCACTACTTAAACAACCAACTGGGCGATAACTCCTTTTATTACAATAATATAGGAAAGCATTAATTGAATTCGTGCCTTGAATTCATTAATGCTTTTCCACCTTAAGGGATAATCCTTCTTCCTTCCTTGAATTACACTACAATTAATTGATGAGTGATAGCCCGTGATGCCCGTCACATAAAGGCTCAACCTAATTCTAAACGAGTAAATACTCGCCAAAATAACCAGGAAGGAATTTCAAATGTCTTCTGCATTCTACCAACAGATTCAGCAGCAAATTGAAGAAGTGAAGGCTGAAGGTCTTTACAAATCAGAGCGCGTAATCACGTCTCAGCAGCAAGCGGCTGTTAAAATCTCTACCGGTGAAGAAGTATTAAACTTCTGTGCAAACAACTACCTTGGTCTTGCTAACCATCCTGCGCTAATTGAAGCGGGTAAAGCGGGTATGGACGAACACGGCTTTGGTATGGCTTCAGTACGTTTCATCTGTGGTACTCAAGACATCCACAAAGAGCTTGAGCAGAAGTTGTCTAAGTTCCTAGGTAAAGAAGATACGATTCTTTACACCTCTTGCTTCGATGCAAATGCAGGCCTGTTTGAAACCATTCTCGGTAAAGAAGACGCAATTATTTCAGACGCACTAAACCACGCGTCAATCATCGACGGTGTTCGTCTATGTAAAGCAATGCGCTTCCGTTACTCAAACAACAACATGGAAGAGCTAGAGCAACAACTGATTGCTGCGAAAGAAGCGGGCGCACGCCACATTCTTATTGTTACTGACGGCGTGTTCTCAATGGACGGCGTAGTGGCGAACCTTCCGGCTATTTGTGACCTAGCTGAAAAATACGGCGCACTGACCATGGTTGATGACTCTCACGCGGTTGGCTTCATGGGTAAAACGGGTGCAGGTACACACGAATACCACAATGTGGTTGACCGTATCGACATCATTACAGGTACGCTAGGCAAAGCAATGGGTGGCGCTTCAGGCGGTTACACATCAGGTAAAGCGGAAGTGATCGACTGGTTACGTCAGCGTTCTCGTCCATACCTATTCTCTAACTCTGTTGCACCAGCAATCGTAAACGCTTCTATCCGCGTTCTAGATCTACTAGAAGAGAGCGGTGACCTACGTGACCGTCTATGGGAAAACGCAGCACACTTCCGCGCACGTATGGAAGATGCTGGTTTCACAATGGGCGGCGCTGACCATGCGATCATTCCAATCATGTTAGGTGATGCGAAAGTGGCAGCAGAATTTGCTGAGCGAGCACTAGAGAAAGGCATCTACGTAATCGGCTTCTCATTCCCTGTGGTACCAAAGGGCCAAGCGCGTATCCGTACTCAAATGTCAGCAGCGCATTCTCGTGAGCAGCTAGATCGTGCAATTGATGCGTTCATCGAAGTTGGTAAGGACATGGGTCTTATTTAAGACTCTAGGTCCTAGATAATAGGGCCTTTAATTAAGGTTACATTATGAAAATTAAAGCATTATCAAAGCTAAAGCCTGAAGAAGGCATTTGGATGACTGAGGTTGAAAAGCCTGAAGTTGGCCATAATGACATTCTGATCAAAATTAAGAAAACCGCTATCTGTGGTACGGACGTACACATCTACAACTGGGACGAATGGTCACAAAAGACAATTCCAGTTCCTATGGTTGTCGGTCACGAATACGTGGGTGAAGTGGTTGCGATTGGTCAGGAAGTTCGTGGCTTTGAAATCGGTGACCGCGTATCTGGTGAAGGTCACATCACTTGTGGTCACTGCCGTAACTGTCGTGGCGGTCGTACTCACTTGTGTCGCAACACGATCGGTGTGGGTGTAAACCGTGAAGGCGCATTTGCAGAATACCTAGTGATTCCTGCATTTAACGCGTTTAAGATCCCTGACGAGATTTCTGACGATCTAGCATCGATCTTCGACCCGTTCGGTAACGCGGTACACACTGCGCTTTCTTTCGATCTAGTTGGTGAAGACGTGCTCATCACTGGTGCTGGCCCAATCGGTATCATGGCAGCTGCAGTCGCAAAACACGTTGGTGCTCGCCATGTGGTTATCACAGACGTTAACGAATACCGTTTAGAACTTGCTCGTAAGATGGGCGTAACACGCGCAGTAAACGTTGCAGAAGAGAAGCTTGAAGATGTAATGGCTGAACTAGGCATGACAGAAGGCTTTGACGTAGGCCTAGAAATGTCTGGTAACCCAGCGGCATTCAACTCAATGCTAACCACAATGAACCACGGTGGCCGTATTGCATTACTCGGTATTCCACCATCAGATATGGGCATTGATTGGAACCAAGTGATCTTCAAAGGCCTAGTTATCAAAGGCATCTATGGTCGTGAAATGTTCGAAACATGGTACAAGATGGCTTCACTGATTCAATCTGGTCTGGATCTATCACCAATTATTACGCACCACTACAAGATTGATGACTTCCAAGAAGGCTTCGATGTCATGCGTTCAGGCATGTCTGGCAAAGTTATCCTTGATTGGGAATAATCTGCTCAAATAAGAAAGCGCTCCGAAAGGGGCGTTTTTTTTTCGTTTTTTAAACGGTTAGATTTTTTATTATTTAGCTCACACCCTATCTCTTTGCGTTTCTAAAAGCTGTCTAAATTCAGAAAAAACTGCCTTCTTCGTGTTTCAACGTATGCAGAATACACTAAAGACCTTTTATTTAATGTGGTTAATTGGTGGTTTTATATTCCAACCTAAAAGAATATCTCGGTGTAAAGCACTGCTTTTCTTTTGACAACTACAATGAACTGACTTCTTTTTATCTTTTTAATCTTGATATGCACTTTGTTTTATTTGTTGAGCTATAACTAATAATACAATCATCTGTATAGAGTTCACAGAGATAGAAATGGAGCTTCATATGAAAATTTTTTGTTTGATTATTCCCTTGTTATTTACAGTGTTGAGCTTACAAACGAGGGCAGAGACAATTAGCGGTACGATAGACGTTTCGATCAATTTAGTGGAAGGCTGTGTCATTAATGGCAACAATGCGGTGAACGGTTCCAGTAATATTGGTTTTGGCTCATTAAATTTTGGTGACGTTCCGGCCATTTTTACTGAGCAAGAAGCAGTCTTGACTGGGGAAGGTGGTACAGGGATCGAAATACTTTGCAGCAATGGAGTCACGCCTACTTTCTCTTTAGTCAGTGGTGCCAACGATCCCAGTTCGACGACAGGTAATCACGCAATGACCAACGGATCCGAGTTTGTGGATTACACTCTCTTCACTGATTCAGATCGTTCTACCCAGTTTACCTCGAGTAACCCTATAGCACTCTCTACATTTAATGGTGTTGATTCAGAGACCATTAATTTGTACGCCACGGCATACGGTACCAGCAGCGTCGCAGGGAGTTATGTTGATACACTAAACGTAACTCTGAGTTGGTAAGTGAACTCTATATTACTCAAAGTATTTTTATTCACCGCATGTGCCACTTTTTCCAATCCTATTTTTGCAGCGCAGAGTGAAACTTTCCAAGTGTCAGCGACCATTGATACGGGGTGTCTGATCAATGGTGCGCTGACAGAAGAGAGTAACACTCAAATTGGAACAATAGGAGAGTTAAACTTTGGTGAACATTCAGCTATTTATGCTGCGGAAGTCGAAGGCAGCATCACCTACAACGGTGGGCTTACGTTAAGTTGTACCCCTGGCATAGCCATGAATATTAAGATTGACGGTGGTTTGAACGCTTCGGTAGGGGTACGCAAGCTGAAGCACACAGAAAAGTCGAGTACGGTGGATTATTTATTATTTGAAGATGCAGAACACTCTCAAGTATTAGACATTGATACCCCCTATTCTGTTGGAACTAATGAAGACCCTGACAACATTCAGGTGCCAATTTGGGCAAAGGCGATATTAAATGGAAATGAAATCGCTGGTATTTATACAGATACTCTTACCTTAACGCTTGAGTGGTAAGCGCTGTTTCGAAGAAATGATAACCTTCGGAGAAATTAAATGGATTTAATAATAAAAAGACTGGTTTTCGTCACTATTTTCTTATCAACGTTAACTTCACAGGCCTATGCTAATTCTCTCCTTATTTGGCCTATTTACCCTAAAATATCTTCTGAATCGAATGCAACATCAATTTGGATGGTTAATCAAGGCACTGAAGATTTTTATTTGCAGGTTCGTATTTTTCAGTGGGGACAGAAGGATGGGCAGGATACATATGCGCAGCAACGACAACTGATAGCTACGCCTCCTTTTGTGAAAATTGCACCTGGTGCCAAGCAACTTATTCGTATATTAAATCAAGATGGGGCGCTTTCGAATAAAGAGTAAAGATAAGAACCTTATTCATATAGAAAACACCAGTAATCACTATGTCAGATTAGTCAACCTAGCAGTGACCGCACCAAACCAATCGCCTTTTATTGTTTCGAAAGGGTTAGCAGGGTATATATTACCTGAGCAATATAAAACGTGGCCTATTTCTTACTCCAATATGAAAAATATAAAAGTAAAGGCGGATATTGAAGGTAAGCGTTACGTTATTCCACTCGAACACAATGAATAAGATTTTATATCTATCTTGTTTATTTACCAGTATGACGCCTGGCGTGGGTTGGTGCGATAACGTAGTGACCCATTTATCGCAGTTACCTAGTCCTGAAAACTTTTCTTATGAGAACTTTGAAAATATTCATTTGTCGTTAGAACTAGTCATTAATCAACGACCTACTGGTTTAATCTCGGATGTTGAACGTAAAGGCGAGCGTTACTTCGTGTATAGAGACGATTTACTTTCTGCTGGCGTGGTCGCGGATGTATTACCTGGGACGCAAGAGAAGTTAGACATAACATCAATATCGGGTGTAGAGGTCGATTATTTGCAATCGTCACTGCAATTATTAATCACAGTGCCTCCTAATTGGTTGCCGATGCAACGCTTTTCTGCGCAGAACAGGAGGCGTTTTTCGCCCGCTAAATTCGGAACTGGTGGGTTATTTAATTACAGTGTGTTTGGTGTTTATGATCACGATAGTAGTCAAAAAGAAGTATCTATTAACCACGAATTGAGAGCCTTTTCCGAATTCGGCGTACTTTCTACGACGGGAATATTTAAATCTAACCTTCATCGAGACGTTCAAGCGCAACAAAGTAATAAATATACGCGCTTCGACACGAGGTACGAATATGTTGATCAAAGTCGTCGATTGCGCTTTGAAGTAGGGGATTACATTGTGAGGCCCCTTGCGTGGAGTCAACCAGTTCGAATGGCTGGTATTCAACTCTCACATGACTTCTCTATGCGTCCTGATGTGGTTACCGCCCCTTTACCTGTATTTTATGGCGAAGTAACTGCTCCCACGACGTTAGATTTGTTTGTAAACGGATTAAAAACCGATTCAATGTTTGTGGGGCCGGGACCGTTTGTTATTAATGATATTCCAATGGTATCGGGAGCTGGTGAAGCGACAGTGATTGCAACGGATGCTCAGGGAAGGCGGACTGCAATGACCAGTCCATTTTTCCTTTCAGCTAACTTGCTGAAGGCTAACTATACCTCTTACAACGCCAGTTTTGGTGCTTTACGCCGAAACTATGGCAACGCTTCAAATGACTATGGCGATGGTGCTGTTGTCGCAGCTGCGAGGCACGGAATGACAAACTGGCTAACGTTGGAGGCACAAACCGAAGCGAAAGATGACTTAATTGTTGCGGGAGTCGGTTTTGTTACCAACCTATTCAATATGGGAACGATTGATGGGGCGGTAAGGTTTAGCAATTATGAGCAGAGAGCGAGTTCCTATTCAGTTGGTTATAGTTATCAATCTCGAATGTTTAGCTTTTCCGCTCGTACCCAAGTTGAGAGCGAGGGATTTTACTCGCTCTCCCAAACACCAGAGAGCTTGAGAAGTGATGACACTAACGAGCGAGAGAATTTGTCTCGACATGTCTCTCAGATAAATGTTGGCGCCCGGCTGAATGAGTTGGGTTCGTTATCAGGGGGATACTTTGATGTTCAGCAAACCGACTCTCGATCGAGAATACTTAATGTAACTTACAGCCGCTCGCTTCCGTTCGATATCAACATGTCATTATCGTTTAATCGGAGCATAGGTGGAGAGGCCGTTACGCTAGCACAATTCTCATTACCTTTGAGTGCCTTCTCTGGTAGCGCGGGATTAACCATGAAGCGTGAAAGCGATGGTCATCTTAGTGGCCGTGCTAGTGTTAGTCGACTTGCGCCGATTCGAGGTGGTTGGGGAATCAACTTAGCGCATGATATTAATGAAAAGCCTGACAATAGAAAGCAGGCCGATGTTACTTACCGAGCCTCTTGGGCGGAGTTCCGAGCGGGCTTAAACGGGACGAGTGGTAATTACGATTATTTTGCCGAAATGTCGGGTTCGGTTGCGTCACTCGATGGTGAAATATTCCCTGCAAATAATGTGTACGATAGTTTCGCTGTTGTCAGTACTAGCGGTTTTGAAGGTGTGCCCGTCAAATATGAGAATCAAGTCGTTGGATTGACTGATGATGACGGTTACTTACTTGTGCCGTGGGCAATGGCATATTACACCGCAAAATATGAAATTGATCCGCTTAGATTACCAGCCAATGCTTTTTTCCCAACAACAGAACAATACGCGTCGATACATTCTGGGTACGGCTATTTGCTCGAGTTCCCAATAGCTTTGCAAGTTGCGTTAAGCATGGAGGTTGTTGATGAAAATGACGCCTACTTGCCATTAGGAACTTATGGCCAATCAGATACTGGAGTGGTAGGGCAAATTGGTTGGGATGGAGTGACGTATTTTGAGGGGCGTAATGTAGGTGAGTACATTATCTTTTACCCCGAAGGCTTTCCACCATGTAAAGTATTTATAACGGGACTCTATCAAACACGGAGCGAGAAAATACAGACATTAGGTAAACAAGTCTGCACGAAAGAGCAAAAAGCAGAGGTACAATTATGAGTCGGTATTCTCGTTATCTTTGGTTTTTTCTTCTTTTTATATCGTCCGGTAACATGGCTTGTGAGCTCACTGCGCCGACGCCTTTGATTCAATTTGGAAGCGTTTCCTCGTTTACCGTTTCAACTATTCAGCAACAGAGCTCAGCCCAGCCTCATGCTGGGATAACGTGTGACTTTTCTACACTTGTTTCTTTGTTGAGTGGCGATTATGTGTCTGCAACGTTTAACAGCACTAACGATGGGCGGTTGCTTAATGCGGCGGATATCAGCTCGGAACTTAGCTATCAGATTTTTGGAGACCCAAGCCTTTCGCAAGAGTACATTTTTGGCCAAACTTACAATTTTTTTGAAATTGGGCTGCTCGATTTACTAGGTTTATTTGGCACTCAAGCTGAATTTCCGCTTTATGCTCGGACAGGAGCTGGTAGTAATCTCTCAGCAGGGACTTATCGAGACCAAATTACGGTGTCTTGGATTTGGAATTATTGCTCAGGAATTGGAGTTGGAGGCGTATGTCTTGGGCGAGAAACAGGCAATGCACAAAGCTTGATTACGGTAGAGTTGGAAGTCACTCCCGATTGTATGATCACGGCGCCAGATATTAATTTTGGTTCATCACCTTTGGTGGCAGGTTTTGACCCTGTCAGTCAGGTTATATCATTAACCTGTACCAAGAACAGTGCTTTTACCATTGGTTTAAACGACGGTGTGAATGCCTCCGGAGGCCAACGACGCATGGCATCTGGCGGTAACTATTTGGAGTATGAAATCTATAAATCCTCATCGACGGAGCGGTGGGGGGGGACTGGTTCTGAACGTCGTGAACAGAGCGATGTGGATACGGGTGACACCATTCCCGATGGCATCACTCCGCAGAACTTCAATTATCGCGCAGAGATAATAACAAGCCAAACCACCCCACCAGCTGGCACTTATACCGACTCGATAATCGTTGATGTTCAATTTTGAGCATCATATCAATTGCATAACTAGAGGCATCTATTCCAAAAAACTTTTGTAATCATAGTTTTCACTCTATTCCCGCTTAATTCTGTGCGATTAGTATGGTTTTGTTTTCACAACATTTAACTTGAAGGAATAAGGAAAACTATGAAGAAGTCACTGGCAGCACTAGGTTTGGCGTTGGTATTTACAGGAACAGCTTACGCAGCAAGCTGGGGTTACGAGGGGAGTCACGGGCCTGAGCATTGGGGCGAGTTTGCGTCTGAATGTTCCAAAGGTCAAAACCAAAGCCCAATTAATATTGTCTCCGCAGCAGAAGCGAAGTTAGACAAATTGCAGTTCGACTACCATGGCAAAGCAATCTCATTGCTCAATAACGGCCACACCCTGCAAACCAGCCTAGAGGGTGACAACACACTGTTGATTGATGGCAATGCATTCACGTTAAAGCAGTTCCACTTCCATACCCCGTCAGAAAACCATGTGGATGGCAAAGAATACCCTTTAGAAGCGCACTTTGTGCATGCTGATACAACTGGCCATTTGGCGGTTGTGGCCGTGTTTTTTCAATCCGGAAAAGCGAATCCAGATTTAGCGAAGTTACTAGCAAACATACCAAGTAAAGATCAAGGTGTAGAGATTAAATTGCCATTTGAAGCGGATGCACTGCTTCCAAAAGACAAAGCGTATTATCGCTTTAATGGCTCACTAACGACACCACCATGCTCTGAAGGGGTACGTTGGTTAGTGATGAAAGAAGCACAAACCATTTCCCCTGAGCAGATTAAAGCGTTTACGAAAGTGATGGGGGAAAACAATCGTCCCATCCAACCATTGAATGCTCGTATGGTGTTAATGCAACACTAACCAATCCAAGCAAATAAAAAATGAAAAAGCCCGCTTGAATAAAGCGGGCTTTGTTATTGGTATTGGTGGAAATTAGAAGCCGTGATCTTCTTGCTCTTCAGCTTTTATCATTTGAATTGGGTCGAGCTTGAGTGTTTGAGTTGGGAAGGCGATATCTGCTTCGTGTTCTTTAATGATGTTAATTACTTGAAGAAGAACATCCTGTTTAACCTCATGGTATCTCACCCAATTCACGGTTTTTGTGAAGGTATAAATGAAGAAATGCAGTGACGATGGACCGAACGTATCGAAGTTGACGATAAGCGTTTGGCGTGCATCAATATCTTTGTGATTCTTAAGCATCTCTTTCACCGCTGTAATGATTTGCGGTATTTTTTCGGCGTCGTCGTAACGAAGTCCAATTTTTTCGTAGATGCGTCGGTTTAGCATGCGAGATGGGTTTTCTACGACTATGTTGCTAAACACAGAGTTTGGCACATAAAGAGGGCGCTTGTCGAAAGTTCGTATGATGGTCATTCTCCAGCCAATTCGCTCTACCGTACCTTCAATTTGGCGATCTGGAGAGCGGATCCAGTCGCCAACTTTAAACGGACGATCGAAGTAGATCATAAGGCCGCCAAAGAAGTTCGACAGCAGATCTTTCGCCGCTAAACCAACGATTAAACCACCGACACCACCAAAGGTGAGCAATCCTGACAGTGACAAGCCAAACGCCTGCATCACAGTGAGAATTCCGACGGTAATAAAGAACAAGCGCGCGACTTTAGCTATCGCTTGTACTGTGGTTTCATCTCGGTTTTTTTGTTCTAGGACGTACTCTTCAACATTGGTAATGAGTCGCATAACGGTCCAGACGAAGATACTGATCACCAAAATCAGTTTCAGCGTGCTTAACCAGTTTATTTTATCGTTTAGCTCGCTCTCTAATATGATGCCGATAGAGACGGTTGCTGGCCAACACCAAATGAGTGTACTGACTGGCGCTTTTAGCGCATCAAGCAACATGTCATCCCAGTGGAAAGGGGTTTTCTCTACTAGTACTGCGAGACGAGAGCGGATCAGTCGCCAAGCTATCCAAGCAATAAAGCTGGCGAGTGTAATGAAAAGGACACTCCCACTCCAATCTTGATGAGATGTTTCAATATAGCTTTGCAAATCGGTAAACCACTGTGACATATGTAACTTCTTTCTAGTGAACCATGGAAGGAAAGGTAGCAGATATTACTCCTTCACCCCAGTGATTTCCTTTAAATCATTTACTTATGTATAAATCGCCTGAGGTAGGCTATTTCGTGAGGTGAAAAGTGAGTGGTCGAAACTGGGTGATGAGCCGCCGTTCCATTCGTGTGCGGAGCTTCGTCATCTCCGATGTGCGTTGATATTTGAACGATCAATTATAACTTCTCTGACTTATCGCTAACATTTATCTTAAGTAAGTGTGAGAGTGTATTGGCTCTTGAATTAGCGGAGGCAGATATGGAATTTACAGAGCTGGATCGAAACGCGCTCTACGACATCTGGATGTCACAAAAAGCCAAAATGCACATCACTCAAATGGAAATGGCGAAGCGCCTTGGTTTGAGTCTACACGAGTTTTCTGGCTTGTTACGTGGTAATTCTCCACTGACGCTAGGTTTTGTAAAACAGCTATGCGAGCAGCTACATGTACGTCCTGGTCAGGTGATTCCGTCTTTGACGGAGCGTGATCTATCTGCATCTGGTACGGTTTATTTACAAAATCGTGTGACGGTGGATGGTGATATCAGTAACGTGTTTATCGACGGCAACCAAGTCGTGATTGAGTACGTTCACCAAGTAAGCTAGCTTGCTCGTCAAATTATCGGGTTGAAGAGCAATAAAAAACGAGCCAATTGTGGCTCGTTTTTTCGTTTCTGTTTTTAATCGCCTGCAAAGATTATGGGATTTTCACTAGCGAATCGCGAGAAAGATCCGCGATAGACTTCGCGCCAGTAAGCGTCATAGCTACACGCATTTCTTTGTCGTACAGATCCAGTAGGTTTTCAACGCCTGCGCCGCCTTGTGCAGCCAATGCGTACACAAATGAACGACCAAGCAGTGTGCAGTCTGCACCAAGTGCGAGCATACGAACCACATCAAGACCAGTACGGATACCTGAGTCAACAAAGATCTTAAGATCGCCTTTTACCGCATCTGCAATGCTTGGTAGTGCTTTAGCACTTGAAAGCACGCCATCTAACTGACGACCACCATGGTTAGATACTACAATGCCATCCGCGCCGAAACGTACCGCATCTTTTGCATCTTCTTCGTCGAGGATGCCTTTGATGACCATAGGGCCATCCCAAAAGTCACGAATCCACTCAAGATCTTTCCAGGAGATAGACGGGTCGAAGTTTGCGCCTAACCAGCCGATGTAATCTTCTAGTTTTGTTGGTTCGCCGCGATACGTTGAGATGTTACCTAAGTCGTGCGGCTTACCAAGTAGACCCACATCCAGTGCCCAGCTTGGGTGGCGCATCGCCTGGAAGACACGACGCATGGCTGCGTTAGGGCCGCTCATGCCTGAGTGCATGTCACGGTAACGCGCGCCAGGAACTGGCATATCAACGGTAAACACCAGCGTTGTGACGCCCGCAGCTTTTGCACGCTCAAGCACGTTCTTCATAAAGCCACGGTCTTTAAGCACGTAAAGCTGGAACCACATTGGACGTTCAATTGCAGGTGCGACTTCTTCTATCGGACAAACCGAAACAGTCGACATAGTAAACGGGATGCCTTTTTTCTCGGCTGCTTTTGCTGCTTGCACTTCGCCTCGGCGCGCGTACATACCAGTTAGACCAACAGGAGCTAGCGCGATTGGCATTGCCAGTTTCTCACCGAAGATCTCGGTTTCTAGGCTCAAATCTGTCATATCGCGTAGGACGCGTTGGCGAAGAGCGACATCACCCAAATCGTCAGTATTACGCTTCAGCGTGCGTTCGTCGTAAGAGCCGCCATCAATATAATGGAATAGAAACGGGGGAAGCTTGGCTTTCGCGGCAGCGCGGTAGTCAGTAGAAGCTGAGATAATCATAATGGTGTCCTAGCGGTTATTCTAAGCAAAGTTGTGGAGCAATTTGCTCTTTCGTTGAGCCTTCATCGCAAAGCAGTGAAGGCATCAAAATGAGTATAGTTACCTATGGTTCACTTACTTTTGAACTGGTGATGTTGGTAACTCATTTACATAATTGATTGAAAAATTTTGTTAAATCACTCAATCAGTTATACAAATTGGAAAGGATGACACAGCTGCCGGGGGGATTGATGTAGCAAGCTAAATCAACATGTCGGGGTAGTAGTGCTGACAGCTGTGTCAAATTAGGCAGAGCTACAAACCCTGCGTTTCGCGTTACTTCATCAAGACATCCGTCATTTGGAGGCCGTAAATCAACACCAAACCAATAATGCCCGTCATTACAATGTAGTAGAACGTAGGGATAATCGTCTTACGCAATGTTGCGCCTTCACGGCCAAGTAAGCCTACGGTGGCTGATGCGGCAACAACGTTGTGAATCGCAATCATGTTACCTGCGGCTGCGCCAACGGCTTGAAGCGACACAACAATCACACTCGAAATAGACAGTGTTTGTGCCACTTCGAATTGGAACTGGCTGAACATCATGTTTGAAACCGTATTTGAGCCAGCGATGAAAGCACCCAGCGCACCAACGGTGGCACTCAATGCTGGGAACGCAGAACCGACAAGGTCAGAGGCAAAGTTCGCTGTTGTGACCGGCATACTTGCTAGGTCAGCGCCGTTAATACCAGAGTTGATGAAGATACGAACCATCGGGATGGTAAATACCAAGACAAACCCCGCGCCAATCAGTGTTTTGCTTGATTCGCCAAACGCTTCACGCAATGGCTTTGCGCTGCCGCTTTGTAAGATTGCAGCAAGTAGCGCGACAAACACCAGAATGCCACCAGGAAGGTACAACGGCTGAATTGCAGCGCTAACGCCAGTCTCACCAAGAATGTTGCTGAACGACAAACTTACGCTTTGTACAAAGCCTTTTAGTTCTGGGCTTACGCGGCTTGCGACGAGAATTACCGCCAGCATTACATATGGAACCCAAGCTTTTACGATGCTCATTGGCTTGCCTGGATTGTCGTTTAGATCGACTTTTAGCGAGCCCAGCCATTCCGCAGGCCATTTGTCTTCGCTTTCGAAATCCCACTTAGTCTTTGGTACTAAGAAGCCTTTTTTGGCTGCGGTAACAACAATAGAAAGACCAACCAAACCACCGATTAGTGAAGGGAATTCTGCGCCCAAGAACACACCGGTTAACGCGTATGGCACAGTGAAAGAGACGCCTGCGAATAACGCAAATGGTAGAATATCCAGACCTTCACTCCAGCTTCTGTTCTTGCCGAAGAAACGTGTTAACATCATCGCCATTAATACAGGGATCATCGTACCTACAACAGCGTGAATCACAGCAACGTGCGCGGTGATATCTTGCAGGTACATTTCCCATGTTGCGCCTTGTGCAGCCAAAGACTCACTGATGTTATGGGTGTCTAAACCTTTGTTTACACCCACGATGATTGGCGTACCCACCGCACCGAATGAAACAGGCGTTGACTGAATCATCATGCCCATTAGGACAGCGGCTAGCGCAGGGAAGCCGATTGCAACCAGTAGTGGCGCAGCAATTGCTGCCGGGGTACCGAACCCTGATGCGCCTTCAATGAATGAGCCAAAACACCAAGCAATGATGATGGCTTGCACACGGCGGTCAGCTGAAATATCGGTAAATCCATTACGGATAGTGGTGATCGCTCCAGTGTGTTTTAAAGTGTTGAGCAAGAAGATGGCACCAAACACGATCCATAGAACAGAAACAGTAATGCCTAGCCCTTGGAATACAGAAGCCAGTACGCGATTGGCTGACATATCCCAAAACATTAGGGCAATAGCGACGGTTAAACCGAACGCAACAGGCATGGCTTTTTTAGCAGGCCAGTTGAGACCAACCAATAAGATGGCGGCAACAACAATTGGCGAAAATGCCACTAGGGCAAGTAGGGTTTCACTCATTTGTACATCCTTCGTACGCTGACTTCTCGAACGGTGTCAATCCGCTGTAGAGGTGACTTTTTGTTGTAATGGTTTTGTTAATTTGGCGTGAATTTACTCCTTTATTTTTTGTTGATATAGGGAAATAATGAAAATAATTAATTCCAAAAGTGACATAATCGTATGAGAGCAGACGACTTAATCCTATTTTCTCAAGTAATCGAACTGGGCAGTTTTAGTAAGGTTGCAGAAGCAAATAACCTTACAAATTCGGTAGTTAGCAAAAGAATGGCAAGGTTGGAGGAAGAGATAGGGGCGCAGCTACTATATCGAACAACGCGTAAATTGACCTTAACCGAAGCAGGTAAGGTGTTACTCCACAGTGCTAAAAATGTGAAGCAGGCCACTCAGGAGGCTATGGACGCTGTTGCAGGCTTTGGAGAGAATGTGAGCGGTCACATAAAAATGTCCGTGCCTTGTATCTCTGGAGATTTGATACTTGCTGATGCCGTTGCGGAATTTTGTAACCTTCATCCGGGCCTGACCGTGGACATGTCATTGGATAATCGTTTTGTCGATTTAGTGGCTGATGGCTATGATTTGGTCATTCGAACCGGTTACCTAGCGGACTCCAGCTTAATTGCTCGACATATTCTCGATTCTCAATGGGTGGTGTGCGCGTCCCCTTCATATATCGCTAAAAATGGGAAGCCGATCGAGCCGATTGATCTCACCACGCACAATTGTCTGCAATACGCTTACCAAACCACAGGTGCAACGGACTGGGAGTTTAAAGGCGAAGATGGTAATTACATCGTCAAAGTATCGGGCTGCTTTTCTACTGATAACGCGACCGCATTACGTAAAGCCGCTCTGGGCGGCCATGGTATAGCTTACGTCCCGCGCTGTTTGGTGTATCACGATATTCGCAATGGTCAACTAGTGGATATTTTTCCTGAACTAGTGGGTAAAAAGTTGGGTATCTATGCGGTGTACCCGTTTACTCGTCAACCACCGAATAAAGTGAAACTGCTTATTGAGCACATTCGTGATCGGTACTTAACGATATCTCATTATTTCTAGGTTCTTCATAGATTTAAAATAATGTCGTTGAAATCAATATTGGGTGCTCTAAGGTAATCACCGCAATAAAACGATATGAAAATAAATAACTTAATAAAAAACAACGGAGTAACACGGACGTTATGCATTATCCAAAAACACGTAAAGATTCTGTCGTGGACACTTACTTTGGTCACGACATTGCCGACCCTTATCGCTGGTTAGAAGATGATCGCAGTGAAGAAACCGCACAATGGGTTTCGGGTCAAAACTCAGTGACCTTCGATTTTCTTGGTCAGGTCCCGTACCGCCAACAAATCCGTGACTTGGTCGCGAACAGCCAAAACTACGAAAAATATTCCCAGCCATTTGTACGTGGTGACTACACTTATTTCTACAAAAATGACGGTTTGCAAAACCAAAGCGTATTGTATCGCCGTAAAGGCGAGGGAGAAGCCGAAGTTTTCCTTGACCCAAATACGTTCTCTGAAGAGGGCACGACCTCTCTTGGCGAAGTCAGCTTCTCTAAAGACTATCGCTTGGTCGCGTATTCCATCTCGGAAGGGGGCAGTGACTGGCGCAAGATCTTTGTTATTGATGCGGAAACCAAAGAACAGTTAGAGCCTGAGATTGTGGATGCAAAGTTCACGTCGATTTCTTGGCTGGGCAGCAAAGGCTTCTATTACTCAAGTTACGATAAGCCGCAAGGCAGTGAGTTATCTGCGCGAACTGAGCATCACAAGCTTTATTATCATGAACTTGGTACACCTCAGTCTGAAGATAAAGTGATTTTCGGTGAGTTGGATACGCAGGTTCACCGTTATGTGTCTGGTACCACGACGACAGACGACCGCTTCCTCATTATTTCTGGCGCAGAATCCACATCGGGTAATCGTCTGTTTTATATCGATTTACAGTCTGAGTCCCAAGCGATTGTGACACTGCGCGATACGACGCAAGGCGACATCTACTTGATTGATAGTCAAGACGAAACCTTGCTGCTTTACACCAACCTAGATGCGCCGAACGGCAAAGTTGTCAGCTACAACACCCGAACAGCGCAATGGATGGATGTGATTGCTGAACAAGAACAGCCGTTAGAAATCAGCAAAGGTGGCGGTTATCTGTTTGCGACTTATATGGTGGATGTACTTTCTAAAGTGCAGCAGTTTAACTACCAAGGTGAATGGATTCGAGATGTTGAACTGCCGGGAGAGGGTACGGCTTATGGTCTAGCGGGTAAAAAAGAAGAAACCACGCTGTATTACACCTTTACTAACTACGTGACGCCACCGACGATCTTCTCATTTGATGTTGAGTCTGGTGAATCGACGCTGTTTCAAGAATCAAAAGCGCCATTCGATCGCAGTGAGTATGAATCAAAACAGGTGTTCTACACCTCAAAAGATGGCACGCAAGTTCCGATGATCATCTCATACAAGAAGGGCATCGCACTTGATGGTAGTGCGCCAACCATGCTGTATGGTTATGGCGGTTTTAATATCAGCCTCACTCCGATGTTTTCTGGCAATGTAGCCAACTGGCTAGAATTGGGTGGTATTTACGCTGTAGCCAACATGCGAGGCGGCGGCGAATACGGTAAAGCTTGGCACAACGCAGGCACTCAGCAGCAAAAGCAAAACGTGTTTGATGACTTTATTGCGGCGGCGGAATACCTGATTGAAAACGACTACACTAGCTCCGAGCGCCTAGCGATTCGTGGTGGTTCAAATGGCGGCTTGTTGGTTGGTGCGTGTATGACGCAACGTCCTGAGTTATTTAAGGTGGCGCTGCCAGCCGTGGGTGTGCTTGATATGCTGCGTTACCACACGTTTACGTCTGGAGAAGGCTGGAAGTATGACTATGGCACGTCTGAACAAAGCGAAGCGATGTTCCAATACTTGCTTGGCTACTCTCCTGTTCACAATGTAAAAGAAGGCGTGCAGTATCCTGCGACATTGGTGACAACCGCCGATCACGACGATCGTGTGGTTCCAGCACATTCGTACAAATTTATTGCGGAGCTGCAAGACAAACAGCAAGGCGCTAATCCAGTATTGATACGCATTGATGTTAATGCCGGTCATGGTGCAGGAATGCCGCTGAGTAAGCAAATTGACCTCAACACAGACGTGTATGCATTTACGTTACATAATATGGGTATTGAGTCGATTTAGTGCCTTAGTTGCTCGAAGCTTCTGAGAATAAAAAATGCCGCGACACTGTCGCGGCATTTTTCATGGTTGGGGGAACTCAATTCATACTGTTTGCTTGTATGTGAGCCAGGTTGACTAAATCTGACTCTTGAACCAACCAGTCTCGGCGGCCAAACCGAAAGGCAGCTACGCCATTCTTAAGACAAGATGAAATCATCACCTTTTCTTAATCCTAGTTTATGAATATGAAACTGTGATGAACCTAAGCCGCATTGTGCTGATTTTCACTGTTTTCAAGATCAAATGAGGCATCTATCAGTTTTTTCGTGTAGTCATTTTTAGGGTTTTGGAAAATATTTTCGGCCGTACCTTGTTCCATGACCTCGCCCTTTTGCATGACTAGAACACGGTCAGAGAGTGCTTTAACTACTGATAGATCGTGGCTAATAAACAAGTAGCCAATGTTATGCTTTTTCTGCAAATCTTTCAGGAGATCAATCACAGTCAGTTGAACCGAGCGGTCCAATGCAGAGGTCGGCTCATCAAGCAAAATAAACGAAGGTTCAAGGATCAGTGCTCGCGCGATAGCAATACGCTGACGCTGGCCTCCCGAAAACTCGTGCGGATAACGGTTGATGGACGCGGGATCTAAGCGAACCTCTCGAAGCACGTCGCGTGCTTTCTGCATACGTTCTTTTTTACTCAACATTGGCTGGTGGACAGTTAATCCTTCAGTGATGATCTCGCCGATAGTCATACGAGGAGAAAGCGAACCATAAGGGTCTTGGAACACCATCTGAACGTCTTTTTTCAGCTCAAAACGTTCTTTGTTTGTCAGCAAAGCCATATCTTGGCCTTTGTATTCGATTTTACCTGTGGATGGCAGGAGGCCTATCAGTGCGCGGCCGAGGGTAGACTTGCCTGAACCGGATTCCCCAACAATCCCGAGTGTTTCTCCTTGTTTGAGCTCAAGAGAAATGCCTTTTACGGCTTCGAAGTACTCATTTTTACTGGCAATAAAATGCGACTTTATCAAGAATTTGACTCGTATATCGTCAGCTTTTAACAGTTGTGTAGCACTCTCGCTAATAGGGTCCTTACTGCCTTTTGGAATAGAGTTGATCAGCATACGTGTGTATTCGTGCTTTGGGTCTTCGAAGAGTGTTTGCGTTTCGCCTTCTTCGACGACTTCCCCTTTACACATCACAATGACACGGTCGGCAAAGTGTTTCACGACGCCTAAATCATGAGTAATAAATAGGATTGCCATGCCCATCTGAGCCTGAATTTCTTTAATCAGGTGCAACACTTCTGCTTGAACCGTGACATCCAACGCCGTTGTTGGTTCGTCGGCGATCAAAATATCGGGCTCGTTAATCAGTGCCATTGCAATCATGATGCGTTGCAACTGACCGCCAGAAAACTCGTGCGGATATTTGCTGTACGCTTTCTCTGGCTCTGGCATGTGAACCAGTTCAAACAGCTCTAACACTCTCGCTTTGGCTTTCCGTCTATCCACTGGACGGTGGCACATGATGGCCTCAGCGACTTGGATCCCCACCCGCATGTATGGATTCAATGAGGTCATCGGCTCCTGAAAAATCATACCGATACGATCACCGCGAATGCTTTGCATTTCACGCTCCGTTTTATCCAAGATGGAGCTACCCTCAAACATGATGGATGAGTTCGTATGCAAAATAGCGTTGTCTGGCAATAGTTTCATCAGTGCATTGGTTGATACTGACTTGCCAGACCCAGACTCGCCAACGATGGAAAGCGTCTCGCCTGCTTTTAAATCGAAGCTAACATTCTTTACTGCATCGACGATCCCATCGTTTGTCGTAAAGCTGACCGATAGGTTATTCACCGAAAGAATGGTTTTAGAAGACATCACAGATCCTTGTGGTTGGTAAAGCAAATGAAACACAAGCAATGGACAGCACAAACCTAGCTGGCCTCAATGCTTGGATTCTAGATTAATTATAAAAGTGAGAAGGCGAAGACTTTGCCGAACTCATCGCTTGCAAATGCAAAAACTGCTCATGTGCGCGCGTCACATGGTCTAGCTCAATCATCCATTGAGCATTACGTTGAGCGGAGCAAAATGCCGCCATATGAGCTAACAAGTCTTCACTTTGTTGACCAAGTAAATGACCCACACGCTCAATAAGTTCATGATTCTCTAGTTGCAAGAATTGGAATAGTGCGTACGTTTGATTGAGTGTTGAAAAAGCATCGTGCTGTAATCCGAGTTTGTTGAGAATCTCCGATTGTGCGACGCACGCATCTCTCAGCCCGGTGATGAGACAGACAAACTGACAAGGTTTGGTTTGAGCATTTTCGAGCGCCGAATGAATGTGGTTGGGTAGATTGCTGAGTACATCGTCGTATAAACGATGTGCCTCGGGCCAGTGGCCTTGTTCCATCAATTGCTCTGCTTTCAAGTAGCGCATCCAGCATTGCTCAATATTCATGTCCATCTCCACAAGAGTTGATTTGTTTTGATATTAAATGAAATTGATTATCAATTGCAAGTGCGTGTTGATATCACTTTTATGCTCATAAAATGTCCAATCAAACTAGGGTGGAAGGTAAATCACTTAAAATTAAGCAAATAATCTCTACACTCAAATGACGAAAATAAGAAAAAAGGAAGTGGATATGGCAATACTAAGATTGGAAGCTAAGCAGCTATATTCTGTAGCAGATCTAGAGAATATGCCATGTAAGTCGACCAAGGAGTTACCTCCAATTGATGAGATTGTGGGCCAAGAGCGCGCGCAAAAAGCGGTCGAGTTTGCGATGTCCATCAAAGAGAAAGGGTATAACATCTACGCCATTGGTCAGAATGGGCTAGGTAAACGCACCATGATCCTGCGCTATCTGAATCGTCACCAGCACGATGCAGCAGCCTTGTTTGATTGGTGTTACGTTGCGAACTTTGAAGATACCCGCACACCCAAGGTATTAAAGCTTCCGTGTGGTATCGGGAATAAGTTACGTGTTGATATTGAAGCCTTAATGGGCAAACTACTGAATGCTTTACCCCTAGCGTTCGACAATGAGATGTACTTTAGCCGAGCTGAGCGATTAAAAAATCAATTGGCAGCGAAGCAACAAAACGAGCTGGACCGCATTAGCCGAGAGGCAAAAGAGAAAGGCATTAGCTTGACGCTTACCACACAAGGCGATTATCAGTTTGTCGCCATGAATGGTGACGAGCTTCATACGGAAGAGTCTTTTGATGCACTAAGTAAGAAAGAGCAAGAGCAGTTCAGCGATGCTATTGATGAACTCGAAGTGCGATTACGCTCGATGGTCCGTGAGCTCACGGAGTGGGAAGAGACGTACAGCGATAAAATCAAAAAGCTTAATGATGAAGTGACGCTCGATGTGATTACTCACTTCATCAAAAAACTCAAAGTGGATTACGCGGAATATTCTGAAATCAAAACGTACTTAACTGAGCTGCAAAAAGATATTGTTGAAAACGCAGATATCTTCCTTGACCAAAGTGGTGAGCAAGGCGAAATTGCAACGGCGTCGTTGGATAAAAAATTGCCACGTCGTTATAAAGTGAACGTCTTGGTAAGTCGCAACAGCAGTGACTTTCCTATCGTTGTTGAAGAAAACCCCAATTACCATTCGCTCTTCGGTTCGATTGAGACAGCCACTTTCAAGGGAACCGTGTTTACCGACTTTTCGCTGATTCGTGCGGGGAGTTTGCATAAGGCGAATGGCGGCGTTCTGTTAATAGATGCACAGAAAGTGCTTGAACAGCCTTACGTTTGGGATGGTTTGAAGCGCGCACTGCGTGCTCGTCAATTGAGCTTTACCTCCCTAGAAAAAGAAGTGACATTGACAGGGGCGGTATCACTCGATCCCGAGCCTATCCCGCTCGATATTAAAATCATTCTGTTTGGTGACTACCGAACTTATCAATTGCTGCAGCATTACGATCCAGAGTTCAGTGAGTTGTTCCGAGTGACAGCAGATTTTGAAGATGAGATGAAGCGAACGCCAGAGTCGGAACTGCACTATGCGCGCTTTATTTCTAGCGTCGTGAACGATAACAACATGCTGCACTGTGATAGAAAGTCCATGGGACGGATTATCGAATACAGTTCACGCTTGTCTGGTGATCAAACCAAGCTATCACTCCACTCTGCCAATATTGCGAATTTATTACGTGAGTCAAACTACGTTGCTCGTCAAGCCAACTCCAACATGATCCGTATCGGTCATGTGGAAGAGGCGCTCAAGAACCAAGAAATGCGAGTGAGCCGATTACGCGACAACGTGATGGAAACGTTTGTTAACGGTACAACCTTGATTCGCACTGAAGGGAAGGCTATCGGTCAAGTGAATGCCCTCTCGGTATTAAGCACCAGCGACTACATGTTTGGTGCGCCGAATCGCATCACCGCGACGACGTGTTACGGCGATGGGGATGTTATCGATATCGAACGCAGTGTGGATTTGGGCGGCAGTATTCACTCTAAAGGCGTGATGATTCTATCGGCCTACTTGTCTTCCGTGTTTGGTAAAACGGCGCGAGTACCATTAACCACAACGATTACGTTTGAGCAATCTTATGGTGGTGTCGACGGTGATAGTGCCAGCATGGCAGAGCTATGTGCTGTGGTGTCTGCTTTTTCAAAGCAACCAAACCGACAAGACATTGCGATTACCGGCTCAATGAATCAGTTTGGTGAAGCTCAGCCAATTGGTGGTGTGAACGAAAAAATTGAAGGCTTTTACGATGTGTGTGTGATTAAAGGTCGTCATGAAGGGCAGGGGGTCATTATCCCGCAATCTAATGTTCATAACTTGATGCTCCGTTCCGATATCGTGAAAGCAGTAGAAAAAGGTGAGTTTAATATTTGGGCGATTGATCATGTCACTGAAGCCATCGAGCTGTTCACGGGGAAAGTCGCCGGTGAGCCAACCGATGAAGGTTCTTATCCAATAGATACGATTTTTGGCCTTGCTCAAGCTAAGCTCAATTCGTTGAGAAAATAGCCTAAAACCGTCCTAAATGTGAATCTATCTCATCATAAGTGATCACAATTTATCATAACGACAATATCCCGACACTACTGTCGGGATATTGTCAATAACAGATTGAAAATGGGGACTTTTTGTACTAGACAAAAGTGTGATCGACCTCTAATATTCGCCACTTGTTTATTCGTCTGGGAACTTTCCCGTCGCAAGGAAGCATAGATATTCAAATAACCGAAATGCAGCTTCAGTATTGAGAGTTGCTTGAGTTCGTTTGGATATAGGCATCACGCATACAACTGAGGTCCAGTCATGCAGTTATCACTGAAAAATTTGTCAGTACGAACGCAAATTTTGGTTCCGGTATTATTTACCGCGATTGTTTTGTTTATTGCTTTGTGGATTACTAAAAACAATCTTCAAGCTGAGCAAGATGTTATTGCTTCCAACCAAGAGTCTTTGGTTTTCCATAAAGACACTTTGGCGCGTATTGACGATGAAATTTATCCACTTCGTATTACAGCGGTTTACGCTATCTACGACGCTTCCCGTCGTGAAAATTTTCTTAATGAATTGAAAGAAGGCTTAAAGCAGGTTGAAGCTGATTTAAGTGCGATTGAAGCTCGTAATCTGTTTCGTGAAGATGCGATTAAAGTTCGCCAAGCGATCGAAGCCTATGTTCGATATTCAGAGCGCTCAGTGGCTTTCTTTAACCAGTACGATCAAGGCTTGAAATCGGACAGTGAGTACCGTGCATTCATTAAAGAGTACCGTAATGTTGGCCGAGAAATGGTTCAACAAATCAATACTCTGTCGAAGCATGTGAATGACCAAGCAGAGCAGTCAACCATAAGAAGCCATCAACAGAATGAGCGTGTACAAAACAACGCTATGCTGACAGTTCTTGCGGTATTTGCGTTCTCATTGGTGGGGGCGTGGATCTTATCAGGCATGATTGTTACGCCTATTCAAAAACTTCAAGAAGTGATGCGTCAGTTGGCAATGGGCAACTTATCAGTTCGCGCAGATGTAGATGGTGATAACGAAATTGCGAAGCTGAGCAAAGATGTTAACCAAACAGCAGAACAGCTTTATAACACGGTCGACCAGCTAACTCGTATTAGTGAAGAGGTTGCCTCGGCATCGACTGAGCTTGCCGCAGTAATGACGCAAGCAGAAGCGAATGCTCAGCTAGAGCTAGCTGAGATCGAACAAGTTGCATCGGCTGTTAATGAACTTGCTAGCACGGCAAACAACGTGAGCGATAACGCAACGTCTGCGGATTCGACAGCTCGCGAAGCTGATGGTCTTGCGCAATCAGGTCTGGCTATCTTCCAAGAGAGTGCAGAAGCAAGCGCACAGATGTCTCAGGCATTGAACGATGCAGCGCAAGTCGTACTGCGTTTAAAAGAGCAGTCGGTTCAGATCAACGACGTTATTGAAGTGATTCGCGGTGTCTCTGAGCAGACCAACTTACTCGCATTGAACGCTGCGATTGAAGCAGCGCGTGCTGGTGAGTCTGGTCGTGGTTTTGCGGTTGTTGCGGATGAAGTACGTATGCTCGCGGCACGCACGCAAGACTCGACTCAAGAGATCCAAACGATTATTGAAGAACTTCAAGCGCAGTCTGGGCTTGCGAATGACAGCATGCAAGTCAGCCTTGATATGCTCAGTCGTAACAACGAACTGACGCAACAAGCGAATGAGGCATTGGTTGGTATTACCGAGTCGGTAGCCAACATTAATGATTCAAACACGCAAGTGGCAACCGCAGCCGAAGAGCAGTCTCAAGTCACTCAAGACATCAACCGCAACGTGGTTAACATGTCTGAACTGGTTAACCAGAATGTGGCGGGTATCAGTCAAAGCGCAAGCGCGAGTACTGAGCTTTCATTACTTGCAGAGAAGCAGAAAGAGCAATTGAGCTTCTTTAAGCTTTAATTCGCCATTCGCCTAACAAAATGTATAAATCCCTGAGCTATTGCTTGGGGATTTTTTTGTTTGTGAGAAACTGATTTAAAATCAGGAAGTCTATCCAAAACAGTCATTTAGTGAAAATGTTTTGCGAGCAAAATCACATATAATGAGATTGTTTTTATATTTTTTGCGTCAAATTTTTTTTGACGCGAACGATTTTTTTACCTCAACCGATAACTTGATGGTTGAGAGGTATTCATATCGTCATTTTACTTGGTGTTTTCTTCTATAAGTGCTGTTTATTCAACGCGTTGCGTGAAAAATAACAGCTGCTACTATGCCGCCAGTTTTCTCGTTGGTACAGAAAAGTCCTGTTTTTCTGGTGAGAAAATACATATAAAACAATGATATGGAAAATAACAATGAAATTAAAAACTTTAGCTGTAGCAGTGGCGCTAATGGCATCAGGATCTCAAGTTGTCGCTTCAGAACTATACAACCAAGATGGCACTTCTCTTGAGATGGGCGGCCGCGCTGAAGCGCGTCTTTCTATGATGGATGGTAAGGCAAAAGACCGTACTCGCATCCGTCTTAACTTCCTAGGCAAACAGGAAATCAATGAAAACCTATACGGTGTTGGTTTTTGGGAAGGTGAGTTCGAAACAAAAGAAGAAGGTGCCGTAGATAACAACAGTGATCTTGAAACTCGTTACGCTTACGCAGGCCTAGGCGGTAAATACGGTGAAGTAACTTACGGTAAAAACGACGGTGCATTATTCGTTCTTACTGACTTTACCGATATTATGGCTTACCACGGTAACACTGCAGCACTTAAGCTGCCTGTATCTGACCGTACAGACAACATGCTTTCTTACAAAGGCCAATTCGAGCAACTAGCTGTACGTGCTAGCTACCGCTTTGCTGACCGTACAACAGACGTGAATGGTTTTGCAGATAACAACGAAGATGGCTTCTCTCTATCTGGTATCTACGCATTTGCTAATACTGGTATTGAACTAGGTGCTGGTTATGCAGACCAAAACGATAGTGATGAGTTCATGCTTGCTGCTGCATACTCTGTAGGTGATTTCTACTTCGCTGGTAACTACACAGGCGCAGACGTGGATGTTGCAGGTGAGTCTGCGGATTACAAAGGCTACGAACTAGCTGCATCATACACTATGGGCCAAACTGTATTTACTTCTACGTTCAACAAAGGTGAGCTAGAAGATGCTGATACTGTAGAAAACCTAGCTGTTGATGTTACTTACTACTTCAAGCCTAACTTCCGTGGCTACGCATCATACAACTTCGATCTAATGGATAACGAAGGCGCTGATGAAAAAGATGAGCTAGCGCTAGGTCTACGTTACGACTTCTAAGTCGAAACTGTTATCTAAGATTCTGCCTTATTCTTAGTAAACAAAACCCCTTACTTTACAGTAAGGGGTTTCTTGTTTTCCGGGTATCAAAACTGGTCGCTACTTGGTGCTCGTTATCAAAGCTACCTTTTTAGTGTGAGTTTAGTCCCATCAAATTTTAGGTGACTCAGGAGACTTTTAGCGTTGGTTTTACCAACCTCATCAAACTCCATTCCATAGCGAGCATGGTGTGTCGATTTTTGTAAGTTACAAATACGACCTCGCAATGGCGCGAGCATGTGGCTTTCACCGGGCATGGTTAGGTCCAATGAAACGCGATCACCAACCTGAAGTGGTCGGCTCATTGGTGATGTCACAAAGCGGCACCCACTACGAGATAAATCTCTTATCTCGCATTCAGTTCGATAGGCTTCTAAACAAACGCGCGCCCTCAAATTCACTTCGTAACGTACTTCTTTACGAAGCTGAAAGACCTGCATGGTGTTAGGTAGACTTAGCACTAAAATTGGATACGGGTCGCCGAGTCGGTGCTGCAATTGCGCCCGAAATGGAATGACAGCACCTTCCCCTCGATGAGAGTACGCTTTTACATTGATCCAAAAGCCTTCTTGAAAATAGAATTTCAAGTCCTCATCGGAGATGTTCGGAACCTCTATCAATGCGGTATTATTTGAGTGACAGCCGACAAATGTGCTGGTTGTAATAAACTTGGTACCAACAGGTGTCGTGACGTTTAAACTTACTTCACTGCCATGTTCGACCATTGCCATTGCATCGGTGCTATTTAGTGTACTTGCCTGACGTTCGGGTGCCTTCTTGCTTTGCAGAGGTAGTTTGCCGTCTCTGGCAATAGGGCTCATATTTCTCATTATTATTGTCGTACCTGATTTGAGAAGGTAATGGCGTGAAGTGACAGAGCACTTCCGCATGGTGTTGATTCTATTCAGTGATATAGTTTGATTCAATCAATCCGTAACAAAAATTAGAGAGCAATATATGCATAAAGTAACTCATGAAGTTGAAAACAACACATTTTGGGTTGATTTAGAACAAGGTTATAAAGCCAAGGTGCTTTATCAGCTTGAGAACAATGTCATGCACATCACATCAACCGTAGTTCCTGAAGCATTACGAGGTAAAGGGTACGGAAAAGTGATGATGGAAGCGGTATTGCCAGAAATTGAGGCACTCGGTTATCAAATCAAACCAGTCTGTCCATATGTCATTCATTATATGGAGAAAAACCAAGCGTGGTCACATCTGCTTGCATGATAATGAACGACAACCACCAACGTTACCAAAGCATTGGCCAGGAGCTAAAGCTCGGGAATTATCAATCGGTAGAAGTCATACAATCGCTATGGGGAGGCTATGGTGAGTTAGTCCGAGTTAATTATTCAACTTGTTCGGTGATCATTAAGCATGTAAAACTCCCTAAGCCTTCAGAGCATCCAAGAGGTTGGAATACTGACCGATCTCACCAAAGAAAGCTGCACTCTTATCAGGTGGAAGTGAATTGGTATACGCATTTTTCCAGAGAGGTGAGCACTCGCTGCCGAGTACCACAAGGTCTAAAAACATTCCAATCGGAGAATGAATGGCTCATCGTGATGGAAGATCTCGCCGAGGCGGGCTTTCCAAAAGTCATCACCGATGCAAAGCTAGAACATCTGCGAGCCTGCCTTACTTGGTTGGCGAACTTTCATGCGCGCTACATCGGTGTTCGCTCGGATAAGCTGTGGCATAGCGGCACGTATTGGCACTTGGCAACCAGACCCGATGAGCTTGAGGTGCTGCAAGACACCGAGCTAAAAGATGCCGCTCAATTAATTGATCAAACGCTTTCGCAAGCCAAGTTCAAGACGCTTGTACACGGTGATGCCAAATTGGCGAACTTCTGTTTTGATCGAGAAGAATCAAGCGTTGCTGCGGTCGACTTTCAATACGTCGGACATGGCTGTGCGATGAAAGACGTAGCACTGTTCATGAGCAGCGCCGTCAAGCCAGAACGTTGTGCAGAGATGGAAGTTTGGGTCTTGGATACGTATTTTGCTCAGTTGCAACAGGCGTTAATGGTTTATCAGCCGAATCTTGACCCCAATGAAGTCGAGCGCGAATGGCGTCCTTTGTTTGCGGTTGCGTGGGCTGACTTTCAACGCTTTGTGAAAGGCTGGAGCCCAGATCACTGGAAGATCAACCCTTACACAGAAGCACTGACTAGCAGAGCGCTGACTCACTTACGAAAGTGAGTAGAAGTTTAAAAAGAAAAGCCTCCAATTAGGAGGCTTTGATATACTTTTTACTTGGCCTGATACGTGCCATGTAATAGGTATTGATGAACTCGCCATCTCGGAAGGAGCCATCAATGGCTTCGCCCTCAATTTGAAATCCATGTTTTTTGTACAGCCCAATGGCGGCGTCATTATCGGCGTTGACTTCTATTTGAATTCTTCTCACGTTTAGCCAGTTATCCGCCAGTTCAGTGACCGTTTCAATCAACTTGCTACCAATACCGAGCCCGTGGAAACTATCATGCACTCCGATGCCAAATGATGCTGTGTGCATTGTTCTCGGACGCTGCGAGTGGTGAAAGCCAATGTTACCCATTACTTTACCATCGATTTCAGCGACGTAGCTGTAAACGCCAGCGGGCATATTTGACAATCGTTCTACCCACATTGCGAGCGAAGGTTTTGGGAGTTGCAGGGTTTCACGTTGTGCTTTTGGTTGTGAATAGATTTCTACGAGTGCCGCTGCGTCTTCAACGGTTGTTGGACGTACGATAATTTCCATGCTTCTCTCCTTCGCTTTTTAGTATTAATTTTCAATCTAACCACAGTTCCTTATTTTGGATAGTATTTTTTAAGTTTGAGAGATAAACACCTTTTAAATTAGGTTGTTATAGCGATGTTTTTCTAAATTTTAGTAGTCATTTATCTTTGAATTTAGCGAATAGATTGCAAAGGTGTTGAATTATTGTACTGAAAATGGCGTGCACGGCAGAGTATCGTGGTGAATTTCATGTTGGAGGAAATAAATGGAATTATTCAAACTGTGACGACGGCACTGTACATCAGTTGACTTGAATCAATTGAGAGGGGAGTTACCTCTTATGAGGTATGGGGAAGAGGTACGTTTAGCGCTATTTATGCTTAACTTGATAAAGGAGTTTCGTTGAGGAAATAGCATGAAATCCTCTCAGTCTAAAACATCGCAAAGTCGGCGTCGATTTTTGCGTGATACTGTCCGAACTGCGGCAGGCGTTGGCGCAGCGGCGTGTGTGTTGGGCTTACAATCGCTGCAAAGCCAAGCTCGAGAAACGAAAGGTGTGCCTATTCGCCCACCCGGTGCTTTGCCAGAAGGCGATTTCGAATCAGCCTGTATTCGATGTGGCTTGTGTGTTCAAGCATGCCCTTACGACACATTGAAACTCGCGACATTACTTTCTCCTGTAGCCACTGGTTCACCTTACTTTACTGCGCGCGATATTCCCTGCGAAATGTGTGAAGACATCCCTTGTGTGGTCGCTTGTCCGAGTGGGGCGCTGGATCCGAAGCTAACCGATATTGATGACGCTCGCATGGGGACAGCGGTTCTTATTGACCATGAAACTTGCCTTAACTGGCAAGGGCTACGATGCGACGTTTGTTATCGCGTTTGTCCGCTGATTGATGAAGCCATCACATTAGAGATGGTTCACAACGACCGAACTGGCTATCACGCTAAACTTATCCCTACAGTGAATTCCGAAGTGTGTACCGGATGTGGCAAGTGCGAACAAGCGTGTGTGTTGGATGTCGCTGCTATTAAAGTCGTCCCGACGGATTTGGCGAAAGGCAAAGTGGGCAGTCACTACAATTTTGGTTGGAAAGAGATCGACAAACCACTCGAAAATATCCTCCCTAGTGAGACGCCTGTGCCGGAAGGTGCGCTTGAATCGCTAAAAGGAGGTAAGTAATGGCAAAGAACTTAGCTCAAAATGCTGGCAAAGAAGCGGTTGAAAAGCTTGGCTGGTGGCGCGCGCATCGGTTTCTGGTTTTACGTCGGCTATGTCAGCTCACCATCATTGCGCTGTTTATGGCTGGGCCGACACTGGGAATTCTAACTGGTAACCTCTCATCAAGTATGTTGCTCGATGCAGTGCCGTTAAGTGACCCGTTAATTTTGCTTCAAGCTTTGGCGACAGGGCATGTTCCGGAGTTTAATGCGCTGTTAGGCGTAGTGATTGTCGTGGTGTTTTACGCGATTTTAGCGCCGCGCGCATTTTGTGCGTGGGTGTGCCCGTTAAATATCGTGACAGATTTGGCGGCTTGGCTGCGCAGAAAGCTCAACATTAAAGCGAGCTATCGTTGGTCTCCTACTATTCGTTATTGGCTGATCCCTGTTTTGATGTTGGGTAGTGCGCTATCTGGCGCGATTCTTTGGACATGGTTAGATCCAGTGGCGGCACTGCATCGCGGATTGGTGTTTGGTATGGGCGCAGGTTGGGTGTTGATCGCACTGGTGTTCGTACTGGATTTACTCTTAGTTGAGCATGGGTGGTGTGGGCACTTATGTCCACTGGGTGCTACCTATGGCGTGATAGGCCGAAAAAGCCTGTTGCGCGTTACTGCTGTTCGCCGCGAAGATTGCACCAAATGCATGGATTGCTTTTACGTCTGTCCAGAACCTGAGGTGCTTCGACAACCATTGAAAGAGGGGGATCGTCGAGTTATGGATCAAAACTGCATCAGCTGTGGCCGCTGTTTGGATGTGTGTCCAGAACATGTGTTTGAATTTAAGAATCGTCTAACAGTAAAGAATATCGATTAAGTTACTGAGCCTCATCACTGGCGTTTCTACCTATTTCTCTCGATATTTCAACATCGCGCTTAGCCAAGGAATTGAGTGCGATGTTTATCTTCATAACAATATCCCTATGCCATATCTGCTTGGTTTGGGCTGAAAATAATAATGATATTGCGAATTTGTTACATTTGAAGCTATGATGATGCCTTCATATTTAAAGGAAACATCATGACTACCTCATCGCAAGGCTGGAGAACGCCGCAAAATTTCCTCCTGTTAATTTCCATTATCGTGCCCATTGCTTTTTCTACCTGGATGGCGTTGTTGAACAACTTTGTTATCGAGAAAGCGAACTTTGATGGCGCTGATATCGGTTTACTTCAAAGTGTTAGGGAAGTACCTGGCTTTCTCGCTTTCACCGCGGTATTCGTTTTACTTTTTATCCGTGAACAACGCTTTATGCTCGTCTCTTTGGCGATGCTTACGCTTGGTACGGCATTAACAGGTTATTTTCCCACTTTGTACGGTCTACTTTTTACCACCTTGTTAATGTCCACCGGTTTCCACTACTTTGAAACACTAAAGCAGTCTTTGTCTTTACAATGGCTATCTAAAGAAGAAGCGCCAGAAATGCTGGGTAAGTTTATTTCTGTTGGAGCTTTGGCTTCTCTGTTTACCTACGGCGCCATTTGGGTTTCGCTCGAACAGCTCAAACTTGATTTTAAAACGGTCTATTTAATGGCTGGTGGTTTAGGTTTTGTGCTCATTTTGGTGATGGCATTTGCCTTCCCACAATTTAAGACAAAAGTGCCTCAGAACAAGAAGCTCATCCTACGTAAACGTTACTGGTTATACTATGCGCTTACGTTTATGAGTGGAGCACGCCGTCAGATTTTCACGGTAATCGGTTTATATGAACTAAAAATCATCCCAACTCGGTGGGTGAGTGACTAACTATCCTCCCTGTATGGGCTTTGTACGGAGTTCTCTTGACCACAATTCATTACAAATACTTTTAATTTTGTAAAGTAGATAATCTTGCGACGTCAAATCGGAGAACATCGCACTTAATATCCTTTACAAAAATAATAACAAATAAACTCTATCTAACTTTTTTAACCCAAGGGCTTGGCAAGGCGATGGCCTCACTGCGTGAAACCACCCCCTACAAAAAGTTATTTAGGGGAAGGATGGTAAAGTAAAATTATAAAGCCCCACCTGACGCTCGCACAGTTCGCTACTCGCTAGGCATTTATGATTTATTCTTGACCATCCGTTGTAAATCGCTTTTGGACAGAATGTGCTTGAGTAACCAATCTAAAGACCGTGATTCAGATTATTTTTTGTGAGGCACAATCGTGCAGTGAACAACAAATTCCTGATACAGTTTTAAGCCGGTTTTCGGCATTTAGCGGATACTGCCCCTCATTAGCTTGTTTAATCTCGTCAATTAAGAAGTACTTGCATCTACTTCTGTAGATGAAGAGTTTTATATGCAATATATTGACCTTTCTCCTGTGGTACTCCTGACTTTTTGGATAGTATTGGCAACATACTATTCTCAAAACTAAAAGTCATAGCTCATATGTACATAAGCAGTTTATCAATTGTCAATTACAAGAACTTTCGAAGCGGTACTTTCGCATTTGTTAAGGATTCCGTTAATACAATCATCGGAGAAAACGCAGCTGGTAAAACTAATGTGTTTCAAGCAATGAGATTGGTTTTAGACGAGTCATTACCTTCGAATGTGAAACATCTCCAGAGTGAAGATTTTCATAGAGGCCTTAGACAGCCATTTGGAAACTGGATTGTGATAGCGATAGAGTTCGATGACCTTTCCAATACTGAGGAAGAACAGGTTCTAGCTAACTACGTCATGAACAAAGATGGGAAGCTAGAACCAACGGGAAAAGGCACATATACATTCATATTTCGTCCTAAGTTTCATATTCGACATTCGCTTTTTGAATTAACCAAAGACTTAAAAACACAAGAAGAAAGAGAAGAGGCCTTTGATGGATTTGTCTTAGGACAAAGTATCAATAGAGACACTTATGAGGCTATCGCTTTTGTCAGGACGAACTTAGACTTTACTCAAGAAGATATCTACAAAAAACATATTGGAGATTTTGTCGAGTTTACCTTCCCTGATCCTAACGAAGAAAGCAAAGCTGAAATAGGTAACGATAAGCCTCCTTACTTCTCAATTGTAAGTGAGGTCGCATGTACATATGTCAAAGCATTGAGAAATGTTGTATCGGACTTGAAGTACTATAAGACTAACCCTTTGTATAAGCTGCTCACCCTTACGAGTAAAGAGATAGAAGACGACACAGACGTTGTCAGTGATATTGTTAATGTTAATGAGAAGATATCCGCCATCCCAGAAATAGACGCATTAAGTAAAAGTATCTCTCGTTCGCTGCTCAACACTGTAGGATCAACGTACTCTCCAAAGATTAATGTGTCTTCTCAACTTCCAGAAAATTTTACGGAACTAGTTCAATCGCTGGGTCTTGTCGTTGAAGACTCGCAATACTATACCGGAACCGGAAGAATTGAAGACCTTAGCTTAGGAGGAGCTAACCTTATATACCTAGCTCTAAAACTTTATGAATATGAGGCAATAAGGGACAGTGATGAGCATATAACGCACTTTTTACTTATTGAAGAGCCAGAAGCTCATATACACAATCATATTCAAAAGACCTTGTTTGATAACTTCAACTTCAACAACACACAAGTATTTGTTTCGACTCACTCTACACAGATAAGCTCTGCGTCAAAGATATCTTCGATGAATATTTTGTAAGCGTCTACGAACTGTAGTGGCATAGTGAATTTGGTCACTTAGTTAGAGGTGATATCATCACCTCATAAGTTAACAGGTGACACTATGACAAAACGTACAAGACGACTATTTAGCGCAGAATTTAAGTTAGAAGCAGCGC
>NZ_VHSQ01000010.1:0-113526 GCF_013048515.1 Vibrio sp. 1-2 (7-a) | reverse complement strand
AGCAGCTATCTGAGTTTTTGGTTTTTGTTGATTCAGATAATTGTCGTTATGACTATTGTGGCCAATGTAGTTGGTATGATGTTACTGACCCTGATGATGATTTATTAGACCCTTAGTGCGCATTATGCGACGTTATGTTGAATAATGTTTCATATCAATTACATATACACCCTTTTGATTATCAGGGTATATATGACGAACTTTCGAAAAATGAGCAAGAATTACGTTTTTCGTGAATTTGAGTGTGGATTAAGTGTAGAAGAAGCAGCAAAACTATGTTTTAAAAGTGTGAGGGTGGTCAAGTTATGGGATTCAGGAAAACCTATACCACCCGAATGCAAACGGCTGATGAGAATGACCAAGGGGAGGGAACTAGCCACCTCAGAAGCTTGGGAAAATTTCAAAATGCACAAGAACACGCTAGAACTACCGACGGGGCAGCTCGTAAGCCCACAAGAAATTTTAACCGGAATAGCGCTTCTAGAGATAGGAGCAGAGCCGGACATGATGATAACCACGAAGATAATGAAGTACGTTCGAGCACTAAATAGGATTCGAAAAACACAATAATAGTTTAGGGGCTTTCAGCCCCTTATTTTGTTTTTAACAACGAATATTTTCGATAGTTAATGCGCCAAAGTACAAGCCCAGTTAGTTGAATCAATACACAGATAGTGTAAACAATTATATTTGACCAATCAGTCCCAAACATCGGGTTAAACATCGCGCTAACCGTCAATGGAGACAAAATAGTTAAGTTAAGCCAATTAATGACCAATGCAGCATTGGCCAAAGGATCCAACCTCTTAGAAACCAATATTGCCAAAAAGCCAGACAAGGCAGATAGCAAAAAGCCCATAACAGGAGTTATTACTCCTAACACACTGAGTAGAATCGCAACAATACCAAATGCTGTCATTAAGCACCTCAAGTCATATTAACTTAGGGTTTATACACCATTACTCGCTAACGCTCAAACACTGGCGCGCTACGCTTGCAGATAGTCTATGTCAGTGCAAAGCCTTAAGTTATGGGGGAATTTACCCCCGTGATACAGAACGGGGGTTTGCCCTCCGCTGCGCTCCTCCTCCTCAGTCTTCGTCGTCGTCACTTATTGTCGGGCAACCGCCAAATAGAAGAATCAATCTCGACACTCGATTGATTTAGAGAACTATGGGAAAAGATGAGATAGAGCCGACACTTGGGAGTTCCCTGGGCGTTTTGAATGGTCTAGCAGGAAAGGAGGGCGGCAGAACCCAAGTGAGTTTGGGTTGCTAACCGCGCCGATTAAGTGGAGAGGCTATCTTTAGTTAAGTGGGCGGCTTGGTGCCACGTCGTCGCTCCGCAACTCCTTATCCCTGCGGGGCTGTTTTTGTGGAGACAAATACCAACCGAGAAAAATCCCCAAAGAGAATATCCAAAGCAAATCTAAGAACTCCAAGGAAGCGGAAACCCAAAAGAGCAACTCAGCCCCCTTTAAACTCACTGTAGCCCAACTGACAAACCCAGTAATACAAATCAGCGAAGTCATAGCCACCACGAAGAATCCAGCGCTTATCCCTTGCAACTTGTCTATAAAATTCATACAGCCTTACCTCACATCAAAAAAGAGTTTTCAGTCATCGCTTGACCACGTAGAGAGCCAATACTGGCGACATCCGTCTCAATGGAATCATCACGACCACCACGGTCATTAGTGGATGGTTCGCACGTTATCAGGCTTTTAAGCTCACCTTGCTTGAGAACCATTAAGCATTCGTCCAATAGCTCAAATTGGACATCCACCGCTTCGAGATAACGTTTGTTGATTGAATAAAGCCCGTCGTCGGTATAGGCGTTAATCACCACATCAAAGTTAGCCGTTCTCAGATTGATTCCGTTTTTCTGTTTAATGATCGTCTTCTTATGAAAACCAGACAGATAAGCAGATTGAAGCCCCTCAAAATAGAGAACATCCGTTACAGGAACAAAAGGAGAGCCGCTTTGCTGACTACTCGAATTAGCAGTCCCACCGCTAGGTAAAACAGAATCCCCTTGAGTAGACGTCGAAGCCCGTCCAGCCGGAACAGATTCCAAATTTTGGCTGTTAGTTTTCGTCTCAAGTTCATCTGTTGAAACCTGACTTTCATCTTCAGTAAGTAAATCCATAGCGCCATAAATAAAATACACCGGACAAGCAATCATTAAGAACAAGGCTAGAAAGAATTTCGGAGAGCGAAACAGCGTATTCAAGCCACCTGATTTTGTAGCCGCACCCGTACCCGTAGACTTATAGAGTAGATGCGCTTCCAAAGGGATTTTTTGAGGGAATAGGTTTGCGTCTTTCTTTTGCGGAATGACTGGTTTAGTCATATTAGTAGGGTGTTTGTATATCCACGGTTTGCGCTTAGCAAAGAAAAAACCATCCCTATTCTTGTGAAAGAAAGCTTGCTCAGCACACGCCTTGATTGAGCTATCTATCTGCTGCCAGTCGGGAGAGAGCAACTCAATATCCCAGTTGTATTTTCGATGACGCATAAAGCCCTCGTTATAAGTTAACGGGTAGATTATGCGACCATTTTCGTCGTATTCAGCCACGCCTAAATCGTCTATCTCGCACGATTGCAACGTACTCAAATCAACAGGAACGTGGCGAGAATCGAAAAACTCCTTATAGCCTTTAGGTAGATTGGGGAGAAATTCCTCTAAAGGGCGATATTTAATTTTTCGACCATCAAAGCCAATGTTTTTAGAAAAGATATCCTGACACTCATCAATAACAATGAGAGCGTTAAGAGGGCACCAACAGAAGAAATGCTGCCAGAGTTCAATACCAATTTCAGAGCGCGAGAAAATACGAATCAACTTAGCAGATGAAGGGAATTTAATATTCAAGCGCTTTTCAATTTCTTCTAAGGGCTGCATACCCTCAAAGTTGGTCACAACCACACGACCAGCCTTGAGAGCAGGGAGAATAACAAACCATGCCGTGTAAGCGGATTTATAAGAGCCATTGCCACCCGTTCTAATACTAATTGCCATTGTTGTTACCTCGACATTCTCATTACAAGTGCAGTAGTGGCGCAATTGGCATAAATAGCCATCCCATCAGGCACTTTAAATAATATCCCCCAATAACGAAGCTCAGAGGGGAGCAAGTTGAACAAATCAGAGAATAGGGAGCTAAAACCAATCTCATCTAATAATGTTGTCGCCACCAAATAAGAGATACGCAAAAACTCAATCATCACCATGAATTTCATTTTTATCCACCATGCTTGGAGCCACACAAAAGCCGCATCAAAATAGCTACCTGCATTACTGAAATAATTAAGAATGGTCTCACCCATGTTGGTGATGTATTGAAAAAACTCATACATTAGAAAGCCCCTCCGATTGCTCTTATCCCTAGCAAGCCAAATACAAACAAAACCACCGCCCCGATGATTCCTGCGTTATCCTGTAACGCTGCCATAACTGCATTTTGTTGACGAACTACATTACCGCGAACCGTTAGTTCGATGTTATGAGCGTTGTAATCACCACCGTTTACATCCGACGTAAAATTGAAGTAAGCGCGGTACTGGTTTAGCAAATCCTTATACTCATTTTTAAGGACAGTAATTTCAGCGTTTAAGTTGTGTAATTGGGTAGCTGAATAAAGGGGAACAACAGCACTGCCACCGCCACCATCAACCATAGGTTTACCTAACCCCTCAATAGCATCGACAACATCACCAAAGCCTTTTTGGTTGGTTGATTCCAAGTCACCAAGATCATTGGATAGCTGACCAAAGCCGTTGTTTAAAAGATTGTTTGCAGAAGTAAGCAGCCCATTCGTTTTATTACCAATATCAGACAACATATCTGACTGCCCTTTGATAGCGTTAGCAACATGGTTTGCATTATCGACAACCGTATCGGTATTTAAATCAACCGACGCCTTGAGAGCATCCAGAGCGGATTTTGTTTCAGCTTGGTTTTTATTCATGTCGTTATTAATACCAGTTAGCTGAGAATTAACATCCTTATTCATCGCCTTAATAGCCGCTAGAGTGTCACTAGTATTATCAACATCCGGTTCAGGTTTATCAGGGTCAGTAGAACCACCACCGCCACCGCCAGATGGTTTATCAGGGTCGCCTAAATCGCCACCCGTTGGAGGGTCGATATCGGTATCACCCGAACATTCAGGCCAGTTTGGGGAAAAGATGGTACAAGACTCAGGTGGAGGGACGTCACACCAATTGTTTTCTGGCGTACAGCACATTCCGTATTCTGGATTCCAATCAGGATGATTTTCATCACATTTGTTTTCATCATCCAAACATGCAGGAAATGAAGGGGAACCCGGCTCACAGCCCTCAGGTGGAGGTGGGGCAATATCACAAGACATTCGAAAATCAGGCGGGTCAACCTGGTCATTACAAATAATTGTTGGAGAGCCACCATCAGCAAGACAGTTAGACTCATATTGGTTCATCTGTTGTATCGTTGAATCTTTAGAGCAAAAAGCTGGCTCAGGTGGTTCATCACATTGACCAGTAGCAGGATTATAAGTAGTACCGGAAGGACAGCTACCAGTCCTAACGTAAAGCGTATCGCCAAAAGACGTCCAGCCAGCATTACACTCACGATAATTTGACAAATAAACACCAGACCCCGTCCACGTTGCTGAAACAACACGAATCGTGTGGCCAGAAGGAGTGCCGACGCAACCCTTAGCTATAATATCCTCAATCAACAAATCAGGAGTTGGTGCGCTTAAGCCATAAAAAGCCTGAAAATAATTAGAAGGTTTGACAACACTAGAAGAATAGACAGTGTAGTACGAAGTTTGAGCCGAAGCACTAAACGAAACACTCAGCAAAATAACCAGTGACGCAATGCTTTGTTTAATACTCATTTGTATTCCTTATAAAAAATAACGCCCCACTAGGAGGCGTTAATACCAGACTTAAAACCCCCAACGAATCCACCGAACATCGAGAGAGCGAAAAGTAAGGTGAGTATGGCGGTTAACGTCTCTTGCATAGTGATTACGAACGCATCGCGCCAATCATCATACGAAGACCAAAACCGATAGCCGCTAGACCAATCAGACCAACCACAACTAGCGTGTAGTTTGATTGACCTTCAGTTACAGCCGCGTTGATAGCAGTTGAATGGTCAGCAGCAAAAGTAGAGCCAGACGCTACCGCAGTAGCCAAAAGAACAGATAATTTTTTCATAGGAATATCTCCAAAAGGTTTTACAGGATTAGGCTTTACCAAGCCCTTTAACGATTCGTCCGAGCACGTGACCGGACACAAAAGAGAGCAGCAAATAACCTGTTATCTCAGCGTAAAATGCTGCATCAATATCAAACTCCAAGTTTGCGCGAGTCGCCATCAACTGATAGTCGTCATTGCTCACCACTACGAACGTGCAATTGGCTAACGGCTCGTAGGGGAAAGCTTTAATCGTTCCATCAGTGAGGATTTCCGCACAGACTGAGAGAGTCATAATTATTTAAGGCTCGCTTGAAAGTGTTTTTTAATATCGTCATCAAGCGGAATGAGCTCCTTAACTTGAATATCAAGAGGGTCATCAATATTCACATCAAAGCGAAGTTCGTATTCGCGATTAGGAACAAAAGCTTTGGTGTTGATTAACTGGTTTGCATAGTCCAGATTGATGCGAATTGGTTGTTTGTTAAAAGGAATATCAGTGTTTAAACCGATACCACGCTGTTGAAACTTCTCAACATCAACTTCTTCAACCGCACGAAGAACTGAAAGCTCCGCGAACTCCATACCCGATTTCGGGAACTTCTTAATAACTACTGCTGTAATTGTTGGCATAGCCTTGACTCTCCAAAGTTAAGGATTTGAGATGAGCGTAAGCGTCCGGTACGCCTAGCTCGTTAAAATTTGTTCGTCTGTATTTTTCGGGAATAAGCATTCCAAACGCTTCCCCTAAGTCACCCTCAGTCATCGCAATGACCTCAGATAACGCTTTACCGCACTGGCGACGAGCCCAAGCGATACGAGAGAAAAACTCCAAACCTTGAGCCTTTTTGTTCTTGGAAAACTTGACGGGTTCAGACGGTTCAATACTGGCGGCAAAATCACAGAGACCAGCAAAAGCCGAAGCAGGAGAGGCGAGCATATCGACATCGCACTTTTTCAGTTCAACTTCATTTCGATACCAAATGACCTCAGGGTCAGTAATTTTTTGTTCCAACTTCTTGTTGTAAATGCGCCAATAAACGGTTGAAGAACGTGAACCTACTATCGTTGCTTCTTCCATTAGCTCACCAGATTCAGTAATGCGCTTATGTGGAACCATTGAGGGACCACGACCACGCTTAGCCGTACGAAACGCACCGTTGTAAAAACATATTTCTGCATAGCCACAGTCAAAAACTCCTGTGTAATCATCGACAGCCAAGTCAAGACGGGCGAGGCGAGTAACACCAAGCACCGTAGCTAACCAGAAATGTATTTTCTTATGCGTGGTGTAATCAAAAAGCTTGGTACAGCCAGTACCGTTGATTTGGACGAATACCGTGTCATTGTTGCCACCAATACCAACCAAACCACATTCAACGGTTCCCGTCTTATCAAGAATCACCATCGAATCTTGATAGCCATGCAAGCCACGGCCACGCATAGGCGATAAACGAAAGCCGAAAATCTTTGACATGAATTCATCAAAGCGATGCGAGAGCACTTTACGAACCTTGTCTTTATGACGCTCCATAGCGCTTTCAATGGCATCTGGAGTGCTAGAAGTAGGTTGACGAAACTCAGGCATCTGCAAGTTAATGAAATCTTGGTCATTTGACTTATCAAGATGGCGCAAATCACCGTAGTTAAACGTAAAAGCCAAGTGGTCAATTTTGACTGGGCGTGTTTCATCTTTAAATTGCATGAAAGACCCCCTTTAATAGCAATTCGTTGTAATTTTCGTCTGTAATTTCAACCAGTTGATAAGCATCGTTACCGTAATGGATGTGTAAAAACTGGTTGAATTCAGCTTGGTTTTTAAAGAAATGGTGACCCCAAGGAAAATACACATTGATTCCGATTTGGGGTTCATCATCGAAATAAATGGAATCCATGATTACGCCTCTAATTTCGCGTTAACAGCATGAATAAGACGTCGAGTCATTTCGCAATCAGCTAAAGCCCGATGAGCCGCTAAATCTGACACATCCACATTTTGTTGAAAGCATGCGTTAGTTAGAGACTGCCACTTGTAGTTTTCATGGTAGTCATTCCAGTCACCGTAAAACTCCGCGTACCAAAGCATTGCGCACTGAGGAACGCAGAATTTGAGTAACATTTCTTGAACTGATGCGACGTAAGCGTCGTTACAGTGCTTTTGTAGTGACTGGATGATAAGGCGCGTATCAAAATCTGAGTTGTAGATGATGATTGGACGACCATTGAGAAGTGGGAGAAAACGAGTTGAAAACACCATATGAAAATCAGATGCGTTTTTGACATCTTCGTTTGTGATGCCATGGATAGCCGTTGCATCCACAGGGATAGAGCACGTTGGTTTTACCAACTCATTGACAATAACTTTACCAGTCTCTGCACAGATAGCAGTGAACTCGACAATCTCTGCATTGGAATCAAGACCCGTAGTTTCAGTATCGAGAATAATCGCGTTTTTCGTTTTGAGCTTTTTCATGGCCAACCACCTTGACTAGTTGAGTGAGCGACCGCCAGAGCCAAGACGTAAGCGTCAAGGGCAAACGCCCCAAGCCAAGGCGGTCATAATTACGATTTGTCGTAAGTGTAATTACGGATTTTCGTAATTGCTAGATGCGAATTTCCGTAACTACTAAGCTAAAATCAAGAAAACGGAGGTAGTCCCATGTATCAAAGTGAGCTGTTAGATGCCTACAAAAAGGCGAAAAACTACGTACAAGACAAGCAAATCGCACACGATTTGAATGTAAACGCGTCCAGAATCAGCGAAATGAGAAAAGGAAGACGCTATATATCTGATTCAGAAGCAGTTTTTCTAGCGGAGAATTCAGGAATTGACCCAGAGATAGCTTTGTTGGGATGTCACGCTGATCGCAACGAAAATCCACACATAAAAGGAATGTGGGAAAACATTGCAAAAAAGTTTAACGGGCTAGGATTATCAAGTATTTCAATGATTTGTGGCATGTTTGCGTTGTGGCTTGGCGACCTTAAAGTAGCTATAGCTAAGTGCGCATTATGTATATTATGTTAAATTAAATGTGCTCGTACGCCAAATGTTGCCAATGAGCGCTCCTATTCCCCTGTGAATTTGAAATTTAAGGTATCTATCATAACCATTAAACATAATGGCTATTTACCATAAAATAGCTAATATCGATCTATCAATCTGCGATTGCTTGTTCTTCAATTAGCGTATTACTTACCAAAATAAAAAATGGCGTCTATTTTTAGACGCCATTCTGAGTTTTCCTTAATGTAAATTAGCCACCGGCTAATTTGACTGTCATGCCTTTCTTTTCAAGATGCGCTTTGATCTTGTCTCTAGCATCACCTTGAATTTCGATATTGCCATCTTTTACCGAGCCACCACAGCCGCAGACTTTTTTGAGCTCTGCAGCTAATAATTTTAAAGGTGCATCATCCAAGTCTAAACCTGTCACGATGCATACACCTTTACCCTTACGGCCTTTCGTTTGGCGCTGAATTCGTACAATACCGTCGCCTTTGGGGCGAGATGTTTTCTCTTCTTCCGGCTTAATTCGACCGGTTTCTGTTGAATATACCAGAGTCATTCTATTGTTTCTTTTGTTGTTGAGCTTGCATCGCTTTTTGCTTTGCAACTAAATAAGCTTCGATATGACGTTGAATAGCAGTTTTACTACCCTTAATCAGTTTACCATTAAACATACAGTACCAAGAGTTGGGCTGACCTGTATCATTTTGAATCGTATAACCGTTAAAGACTTCTGATTTTGCACCACCAACTTGCTGCGCTCTTTGTCCAAGCGCAGCAAACTCTTTGGGATCAATAATTGATGCGGTATCGCACCACCAATCAATGCTTTTCTTTACCGCCGTCAAACTACCTTGTAAGACGTGGTTCTTGATTTTAACCTTCCAAATACTGCCATCTGGTCCGCCTGACTGCAGGTTAAAACCTCTATAGTTTGAAATCGCCATACCACTGAGTCATCTGTTTAATGCGTTGATATAATCATAATTGCTACTGAGCAATATTCAAATACGGCTTGAATAAACCTTGCTCTAGAAAACAATTTCTATCATAAAACGCGCCTCGATAACGTTAATCACTTTGCACTGTTTATACAATCTTCCAAGAACTCATGGAATTTGTGCCCGTTATTTTGAAGCATTTTAGGGAACATCGAGATAGGAGTCATACCTGGGAATGTGTTTACTTCGTTTAAGTAAATCTCATCATCTTCCGTTAAGAAAAAGTCGATACGAGACAAATGGCGAAGATTCATTTGCTTAAATACCCTTTCAGATGCGTGCTGAATTGCATCTAATTGTGCTTGGGTTAGATTCTTCGCTTCAACTTCGGTGAGCGAGTGACTTGAACTGCTGTACTTTTCATCGTACGAGTAAAAAGCACCGTCAGGTGCAATAACCTCGCCTGGCTTCGTTATGTGCAGCTGGCCATTCATCTCATATGCAGCAACTTCAAGCTCTCGTGGTTTTACTGATTTTTCAACCAACACTTGGTCAGAAAACCCAAACGCATCATTTACTGCATTGGAAAGTTTATCTTTTTCTGTGACGCTGTAACATCCAACAGATGATCCTTGACGAGCGGCTTTGACAAAGACTTTTCCCCATTTCTCAAATGCTCTATGAGCTTGAGTATGAGCTTCTTCATCGTTGCGCGTTAAGAATAAGTATGGCGTATTGGGAATACCGATAGCGTCGTACCAAAGCTTAGATGTGATTTTATTGAAACTATTGCTACTCGCTTCTGGCCCGCAGCCAAGATAAGGAATACCTGCGATTTCAAACAGAGATTGAATGTCGCCTGTCTCGCCTGGAAAACCATGTATACAAGGCACAATGAAATCGATGGTTTGATTAGATTCACTTGAGCACAACTGCTTGGTATTGAGATCCAAGTAAACCAACTCACCTTGGTTGGTCATCCAACCTTCGTTTTTAATTTCTACGCGTGTAACGTGAACGTCTTCAATAAGATTTAATTGTTGTTCGACAAAGTTTGCAGACAATAATGAAATCTCGTGCTCAGAAGAGCCGCCGCCGCATAGTAGAAGAATATTTTTAATCATGAATCAATCTTTCCGTGACCTACAAAAGATACTATTTATTATGATAAACCTTTGAAGTGTGACGTACAGTAATTTTAGTGTGAGGAATTTTGTTCGAGTAGGATTTGAACAAATAAATAAGGGAGCTATTCGCTCCCTTATTTGATGTGTTAGTTTAATTTGTTAAGCGTTGGGTAAGCTGAGTTTTTAATGGCGTCAATGCTTTTAACAAATGGTCTTAACTGCTGAAATTGAGCAGGCAAAGTCGAAATCGCTTGCTTGGCTTCCGCGCTTGTTGCGTAGTCTCCGTATAAAACTGAGAACCACTTAGTACCGTTGACGACTTTGTAGTTTTCCCAAATTGGCTGTCCGTTCTGTGGCAGCTTATTTGCAAACTGATCGACTTTCGCTTGGCTACCCACAGCCGCGACTTGAATGGTATAGCCGAATCGTTGAATACCTGCTTGCTTTTTACTCGGTGGTACGATCTTAACTGGCTTCGCCTGCTCTTTTGGCGTTAGCTTGACTACTTTTTTCTCTTCAGGCTTTGCCGTCATTTTCACAACAGTTGGTTGTACGTCTTTTTCTACTACAGCGTTTTCAGACGCCATAATTGGCTTAGAGATACGATCTGATTTGTAGTCCTCTCGATAACTTTCAGAAGTTACGTCTGTGATGTAAGTTTCAGATGCACAAGCAGAAAGCAGGACTGACAAGCCGATGATTGCGATTTTTTTCATGAAGTAACAAATGCTCTGGATAAATATTACGATAAATCATGCCGATAGCAGGGCCGTTTATCAAGCATCAAATACAATAATCTGTGATTTTGATGTGATGAATAACACAAACTCCATAAGCATCGCCCACATTTTATGCAATGTCTGGTCTGAAGACGTTTTATCAATAAATTATTCGTTTATGATTGATATGAAACCGATAGGCAAACGTTACTTGCAAACGGCTAGGAGTCAGCATGAATAAACTACATAAACTCTTTAAACCCAACTCTGTGGCCGTTATTGGGGCATCTCAAAAAGCATTGCGAGCAGGACATGTCGTTATGCGCAACCTTCTACAAAGTGGGTTTGGTGGCGCGATTATGCCAGTAACGCCGCGATACAAAGCGGTATCCGGAGTTATAGCCTACCCTGATGTGGCTTCCCTACCCTATACGCCAGATATTGCGATTTTATGTACGAACGTTTCACGCAACGAGCAACTGCTTAAAGAGTTAGATGAGAGAGGCACACCGTTTGCGATTGTTATCTCTGATGACGCTCAGCCTTTAAATATTTCATCATTGAATATTCGAGTTTTAGGACCGAACAGCTTAGGTATTATCTTGCCTTGGCACAATTTTAACTGCACGTTTTCTCCTGTTGCGGCTAAGCCCGGAAAAATTGCGTTCATCTCACAATCTGCGGCGGTTTGTACCACAGTGTTAGACTGGGCAAATGATAAGAATATTGGCTTTTCTTCGTTCATTTCGATTGGACGCGGACAGGATATCGATTTTGCAGATTTGCTTGATTACTTAAGTATGGATGGGAATACGGAAGCTATTCTGCTTTATGTGGATAATATCCAGGATGCTCGACGATTTATGTCTGCTGCGCGAGCTGCTTCACGTAACCGCCGTATATTGGTATTAAAAGCTGGCCGCTCTAAAGAGATGAATACTTTCGAACAGCAAGATGGTGATACGCTTGATGTAATTTACGATTCTGCCATCCGTCGAACTGGTATGTTACGAGTCAGCAATACGCATGAGCTCTTCGCTGCGGTAGAAACACTCACGCATTCTGTTCCACTTCGTGGGGAGCGTTTAGCGATCGTCACCAATGGCGGCGGCCCTGCAGTTATGTCCGTTGATACTTTGATTGAACGTGGTGGCCAGCTCGCAACGCTTGATGACGCTTCCATTGAGCAATTACAAACTGTACTCCCGTCCAACTGGCGCGCTCGAAATCCGATTGATCTGTCTGGTGACGCAACAAAAAAACGCTACATTGATACCATTAACGCACTGATGAATAACGACTGTGCAGATGCAATCTTGATTATGCATAGTCCTTCTGCGGTTTCCGACCCTCTTGAAACTGCTCAAGCTGTTATTGAGGCGATCAAGGCTCACCCTCGGCATAAGCATTTTAATATCTTGACCAACTGGTCAGGAGAACAAACGTCGAGAGAGGCACGACTGGCATTTACTCAAGCTGGCATTCCAACCTATCGAACGCCGGAAAGTGCGGTTGTTGCATACATGCACTTGGTTGAGTATCGCCGAAACCAGAAGCAATTAATGGAAACGCCAACGACGGCTGAGCCATTGCACTCTGGAAGTGTGAGTTCTGCAAAAGAATGGGTAAATGAACGACTACTGGATAAAAACACAGTCACCTTGGATACGCATCAAACCAGCCCATTATTTAAGCTGTTCGGGTTTAATGTTCTGCCAACATGGATTGCATCTGACGAAATTGAAGCCGTGCATATGGCAGAAAATATCGGATACCCTGTTGCGGTTAAGTTGCGATCTCCAGACATTCCTCATAAATCGGATGTACACGGTGTCGCCCTGAATTTGAGAAACAGTCGAGAAGTTTCCAACGCAGCGCTATCCATTCTAGATACCGTAAAGCTAAGTTACCCTTCTGCCAATGTACACGGCCTGTTGGTGCAAGGTATGGCAAAGCTCGGCAGCGCTGAAGAACTAAGGATTAGCATTGCAGTAGATAAGGTCTTTGGACCTGTCATCTTGCTGGGTCAAGGCGGCTCGGAGTGGAATATCGCCCAAGATGCCGTCGCTGCACTTCCTCCTTTGAACATGACGCTTGCACGCTACCTTGTCGTTGTTGCTTTAAAGTCTGGAAAGATTCGCCTGCAGAAACACAAAGATGCGCTCGATATTAGTGAGTTGTCGAAATTCTTAGTTCGTATCTCCCAAATGGCGGTTGAGTTGCCAGAAATACAAAGACTGGATATCCATCCAGTATTGGTGTCGGGAAGCGATTTAACTATCCTCGATGCGGACATCACACTGTGTAAATACGAGGGAGATGCGCAAAAACGTCTGGCGATTCGTCCTTTCCCGGCAGAATTTGTCGAAACTGTAACGCTTCGAGATGGCCAACCTATCCTGCTTCGCCCTATCCTGCCTGAAGATGAGCCGCTGCATGCTCAATTCATTAATAGCGTATCGAAAGAAGATCTGTATAAGCGTTTCTTTTCTGAGGTTGGTGAGTTCAACCATGAGGCTTTGGCAAACTTCACTCAAATCGACTATGACCGCGAAATGGCGTTTGTTGCGGTAGCGTTTAATACCGACGGACCGTCTATCATAGGCGTAGCCCGCGCATTGATTACACCAGATAATAGTGATGCTGAGTTTGCTATTTTGGTTCGTTCAGATTTGAAAGGAAAAGGCTTAGGTAAAGTGCTGATGCAGAAAATTATCAGCTATTGCAAGATTAAAGGTACAAAGCAAATGTCTGGAATGACCATGCCTACAAACAGAGGGATGTTGATGTTAGCTCAAAACCTGGGATTTGAAGTCGATGTTCAGTTTGCCGATGGTACGGCAGATATGGTGCTCCCTTTAAATTGAAAAATAAAGCATTAGCGATAACTTTACTTCTTAGATTCGATAAGCAATGGGAACCTAAGAAGTAAAAGTTACGTTGTTACTTTAGTTTCCAATTCTTTTTCAAGTATTGAATACACCAGGATTTCGCCTCACCCATGGTATTTCGGCGCCATGCTAAGATAATATCCATCGGCTGTTCTTCTGTACCTTCGATTCGCTTCAATACACCACTATCAATCAGAGGTTGTGCAATTTGGCTTGGTAACGTACCAATGCCTAAACCTGCAGTGAGCGCATCTACTTTTGCCGTAAAGTTGGTGACGGTCAAGCGGGGCTGTTTTTGAATGATATTAATTGAGAGCGCAGGTTGTTCGCGTGCAGTGTCTGCAATGGCAATGATTCGGTACTTTTCTCGCGCCGCCTCATCAAACTTACCACTACGCTTGTGAACATAGTGATCAGCTGCCGCTACCCAAAACATGCTCATCTTACCAATTTTTTCTGATTTGACTTCTTGAGGAAGTGTATCCAGTGATGGGCAAATCAGTAAATCCGCTCTACCTGTATTCAGCGATTCCCAGCTACCAGCCAAGATCTCTTCTTGCAGTCTGACTCGTGTTGAGCTTACTTCAGCCAATGCATCAACCATAGGGAAGAAATTGGATATAGGAATAATGCCATCAAAGGCAATGGTAATGTCCAGTTCCCAGCCATTCGCCAATAACGTTGCATCATTCACTAACTTTTCACTGGCTTGTAAAATGGCTCGTCCTCTTTCAAGGATGAGCTTTCCTGCTTCAGTAAAATGGGCTTTGTGACCAGAGCGATCGAAGATAATAATGTCTAAGTCTTGCTCGAGTTTCTGGATCTGATAGCTCAGTGATGACGGGGCTCTGTCTAACTCATTCGCAGCAGCTGCAAAACTCCCTCTTCGGTCAATGGCATCCAGAATATGGAGCGCTTCTAACGTAATTGGACTCTGCACATGGCCTCTCTTAATGTGATTTTTGTCACATTGATTGTATTTGGATGATCTTATCAAGAACTAACGTTAAACAATATAACACACTGATAACTAAAGACTAGAAATGCTCATAACCTAAGAGTTCTACTCAAGATAAAACCACAAATGACAATGGTAATGATAGTAATTATTATTTAGATCCATTAATATCCCGTTTGTTGTTACCTATTATGGATCTAAGGTATTGAAGCCAATGTATAAAAAATCAATTTTGTCAGCCTCGATTTTAGTTGCCCTTTCCCAGACTGCTTATGCGGAAGAAGTTTCTAAGTTTGAAGAAGTCGTTGTGTCGGCAACCCGTACCAACCAAACCATGGATACGGTTGCTGCGTCTGTTGCCGTTATTTCTGAGAAAGAAATCGAAGAAAACATGGTAAAGGACTTGAATGATCTATTCGAGTATACGCCAGGAGTTACTGTTAATGGCACTCAACGCCAAGGCGTTCAAAGTATTAACATTCGCGGGACGGAAGGTAAACGAGTTAAAATCTTAGTAGACGGTGCATCTCAACCAGGTGTATTCAGCGGTGGACCATATTCGTTTATCAATTCTAGTGCCGTTACTGTTGACCCTGATATGCTAAAGAGTGTCGAAATTGTTAAAGGTGCAGCTTCTAGTCTACATGGTAGTGATGCAATTGGGGGGGTTGTCGCATTCGAAACAAAAGATCCGAAGGATTTCCTCAAAGGTGGTAAAGACTTTGGCGGTCAAGCAAAACTCTCTTATTCATCGGAAGATAACTCTTTTAGTGAGCATGTAGCTTTAGCAAAGCGTTTCGGTAATACAGAAGCACTTGTTGCGTTTACACGACGTGATGGTGCAGAGCTACAAAATTTCTCTAAGGCGCCTTACGATAACTATTCTGTGGACAGCCAAGATTATTACAAAAACGATCTATTGGTAAAACTTCAATCTCAATTGAATGACGCTCATCGCTTGGAGTTCTTGGGAGAAGTTATTTACAACGAGACTGACTCAGAGATCGCACATAAAAGTTACAAAAACTTCAACGCTGAAGACACAACCAAGCAAAATCGCATTGGGCTCAAGCACATTTGGTTTGCAGATGCAGCTATCTCGGATACGATCACGTCCAAGCTTACATGGATTGGTAAAGAAGAAAACGGCGTGTCTAATCGCTTTATCGAAGCCAGCCCAGGTTATCCACCTTACGTACCTCCTAGTGGTGACAACCAACAGAAAAAAGATTACGAATATACTGAAGACAAATTTGAATTCGAAACTCAGTTAGATAAAGAGATTCAAAATCACTATATTGTTTACGGAATATCGTATAAACATAGTGACATCAGTAATACCAATCGCGAGTTGAATTCCGATCCCGGCACGCCAGATACCGTTTACGTTTACACTCCGGATGCAAAAGAAGAAAGCTTTGGTTTATTCTTGCAAGATGAAATTTCACTTCTTAATGACAAGCTAATTCTGACTCCAGGTGTGCGTTACGATTACTTCTCTACTAATCCTTCCAACACCTCTGAAGAGTCATTCGAGAAGTTTAGCGACTCTGCATTAACTGGTCGTTTAGGAGCAACTTACTCTATATCGCAACCTGGCACGATCTTCGCGCAAGTGAGCCAAGGGTTTCGAGCGCCATCGTTCGACGAGCTTTATTACACCTACGATAATCCGTCTCATGGCTATATTAACCGCCCTAACCCAAATTTAGGCTCTGAAAAGAGTGTATCTTATGAGCTTGGTTACCGTCATAACACTGTAGCGTCGGTAACTGAAGTGGCGTTCTACTACAGCGATTACAGTGACTTTATTGAACAAACTTCATCAAATAATGGTGGTTTAACTGAATTCACAAATATCAATATTAATGAAGCAAATATTAAAGGGGTTGAGCTCTCTAACCGTCTTGATTGGCATGCTATTGCCGGTCTTCCATCAGGCGTGACAACTCGTTTTGTTGCAGCATACACAGAAGGTGAAGATGGTGATGGTAACCCATTGAACAGCGTCAACCCATGGAATGCAGTGGCAGCGGTAAATTACGATTCACCAAATGCACTTTGGGGGACAAGCCTAAAAGTAAACTACACGGCTAAGAAATCGAACAGTGATATCAACTCTGATGGTGATAAAGGCGGAATCAAAGACCAAGTTGCTTTGCCGTCTGCGACAGTAGTTGACTTAACGGCGTACTACAAACCAATGAAAGATATAACCATTCGTGCTGGTGTTATGAATCTAACGAACGAAGAATATCATCTTTGGAACGATGTTCGCGGTAAGACTGAATTGAGCCGCGACAAAACACAAGCAGAGCGTAATTACAACATTAGTGTTAAATACGAGTTCTAAACCTTAAAAACACAAAAGCCAGCTTAATGCTGGCTTTTTTTATGGCTTTCATTTCAAAAATGTAAAGAAAAGTATGAAAAATGAAAGTTTACTGTTTTGCCATCTCTTTTTTCACCATTACTGCTGCTGCAATGATAAAAGTGATGATCAGACCGAGTTCCATGAACTACCCCAATAGCTATGAGAAAATTTATAACCCAAATTAAGAGTCGGACATAGTTTAACAGCTCTATATAGACTTGCTACCTTTTAACCAGTAATTTACGATTTTTTCCGATTTGGATCAAAAAAGACGCAATCATGCGTCTTTTTGTTATTATTGTGTAAATCAAAATTAGGCGTCTGGGTAACCTTGAGGGTTGTTAGATTGCCAACGCCATGTATCACCAGTCATTTCTTCTAGAGTGCGAGACGCTTTCCAACCTAACTCATTCATTGCTTTTGATGGATCAGCCCAACACTCCGCAATATCGCCTGGACGACGTTCAACAAGTTGGTATGGTACATCTTTACCACTTGCAGTTTCAAATGCTTTCACCATTTCAAGCACACTGTAGCCATTGCCAGTGCCAAGGTTGTAGACATGAAGCCCAGCTTTGTTACCTACTTTTTCCAAAGCAGCGACGTGACCATCGGATAAGTCCATCACATGAATGTAGTCACGCACGCCGGTGCCATCTTTCGTTGGGTAGTCGCTACCGAATACAGAGAGGAACTCTCGTCGGCCCACTGCAACTTGAGAAACAAACGGCATTAGGTTATTTGGAATACCTTGAGGATCTTCACCTAACTCACCTGTTGGATGTGAACCTACAGGGTTAAAGTAACGAAGAAGTGTGATGCTCCAATCTGGATTCGCCTTTTGGAAGTCTGTTAAACACTCTTCCACCATTAATTTACTGCGTCCGTAAGGGTTAGTTGCGCTAGTTGGAAAGTCTTCTGTGATTGGAACAGAAGCAGGATCGCCATAGACAGTTGCTGAGGAGCTAAATACCAACGATTTAACTCCAGCTTCGCGCATTGCATCAACCAATACCAAAGTGCCATTCACATTGTTGTCATAATACTCTAGAGGTTTTGCTACGGACTCACCGACGGCCTTTAAACCTGCAAAATGGATAACCGCTTCTATATCGTGCGATTTTAGAACCTCTACCATTGTCGATTTATCTCTGATATCGGCTTGAATGAAGGTTGGCTTTACGCCACATACCTTTTCAATGCGATCTAAGACCGTAGACTTACTGTTGTACAGGTTATCTAGAATCACTGGCGTCATACCAGCTTCGATCATTTGAATACATGTATGGCTACCAATATAGCCCATACCACCCGTAACAAGTACTTTCATTTTATCATTCCTTCTGACGCGAATGGGTTTAGTTTAAAGCTTTGACGTTACGATTTAAACTGTCTCCTGCAATTCGCATCCCATTAATATTGCTTGGCCTTTTCCGGCTTTTTTAGCTTGGTACATTGCAGTATCTGCACTTTTTAACACTCGAGTGGCATCTCGCTCATTAACACCGACCAATTTTACGCCGATGCTAACGCCAACCTTGAGCGAGTTACCTTTGTACTCGATTGGTGTGCATACGCTTTCGAGCAGTTGTTCTGCAATTCGGGTGACGACTTTTTGGTTGGCAGGATTAACCAACATGACAAATTCATCACCCGAAAGTCTTGCGATTAAATCACTATGTCGAGTCGCAGATGTTAGACGCTCGGCTACTTTTTTCAGAACTTCATCACCTGCGTCATGGCCATAGGTATCATTAACCTCTTTAAAACCATCGAGATCGAGGTAAAGCACCGCAAATTCGTCACGTAAGTATCCCGACCGTTGTACTAATTCTTCCAACTCTAAATGGAACTTGGAGCGATTCGCTAACCCCGTTAATGCATCGTGATGAGCTAAGTACTCAAGTCGTTCCATCTCTTTTGCGCCAGAAAGATCGGTAAGAACAATGACCAGGTCGTAGAACCCATGGTCTTCACACTTAACGATGCGATTAACCCTTGCAAACATCGGCACAAAATGGCCAAGATGGTTCTGCTCAATAACTTCCCCTTGCCATACCCCGTAGTTTTCTATCGATTCAATGATGCTAGGCATCATTTCCTGCAACTTGCGCCACTTAAGTGTTTGGATAAATGACTTCCCAATAAGCTGATCCATCTCTAGTCCAACTAACTTAGTGACCGCAGGGTTAGCCATTGTGATAACACCTCGATGATTAAGAACGATGAGGCCATCTTGGCTGCTCTCAAAAACACGCCCCGCAACACGCTGCCTGCTCATAGCCTCTTCAATTTCGGTGATATCTTGAATCGAAAACAATAAGTGTCCATGTGTGGACAAGCGACGACTGGTTAAACTCAACTGCTGTTCGTTATCTGCATTTTTGAGGTGAATATCATCGCATTCTAACCCCCTACTTAGGATTTGGCTCAGCTCATTCGGTGTTTTCGTTTTAATTAGATCACGGATATTGGCATGTTCAAGTTCCTCTGACTTTTTTTGAAATATCTGCCGAGTCGCAGTATTACAGTAAATAACACGCCCGAAGTTGTCGGTAATAACTAATGCGTGTTGAACAGATTCAATGACTTCTTCTGAAAACGCCCGCTTTTGTTCTAACATTTCTAATGAGTGTTGCCGCTGTTTCTCGCGTGTTGTTAACTTGTTCATCATTTGATTGAAGGAATGTGCGAGTTCTCCAATTTCATCCTTGGAGTAATAGCGAACTTGAGTATCCGTATTTTGTCCGTGTGTCACACTCTCTATCGTATGACTCAGTTCTATGACAGGTTTGAGAACAAGCCTATCGATACTTATGTAAAAGATAGTGCCACCAGCGAACAGCAACAGAAGAAGTACAGCACCATCTTGAAGTAAAGATTGTTGGGCTTCTATGATTGGACGATGGGAAAGCGTAACCCTCATACTGCCAATGACACGACCATCGTGAATAATCGGTTCTAGAACATAAAGAAATTTGGCTGATAAGGCATAACCTAGCGCGTGTAACTTGCTTCTTTCAGTTTGATTAGGGACGGGAGCTGATACCCCACTTCCTTCAAGAACAACGAAAGGTTGATCATCTTGGTCGTAAAGTTTGACCCGCGTAACATTCGGCTGGTTTAAAAAGTTGATGAGGGTTGTTTGAGCTTTTTGCTTGTTCTTTGTCGTTAGCGCATCTTTAATTGAGAAAGAAACATTGTTAATCAACTTTCTCGTTTGTTCGACCAACTCATGCTTAGACGATTGGTATGCAGTATACGAGGTATAACCTTTTGAGATAACAAAGATAGCCGTTATAAAGACCAAAATTGGCCAAATAAGCTTTGCTCGTAATGACATATGTATTCCTGTCGCAGACAACCACTAAAAATGACAGAAGCGTTGTTATGCAATCTATTACCCATTAAGGGCGACAAGATTAACACGATGCCAATGCAAAATAACCTTAAATTCTCAAAAATTGGATGGAAAAGGAACGAAATACCTTAAAATTCGGATCAACTCAAATAACGGCAACATCTTTATGGACTAAAGTGATCTTTTTCGTCAGCCATCAGATCATAAACCTCGCTTTCATGATAGAAGAATGAAGTGAGTCACTGAACCTAGATGCATTTTCCTGCATCGTGAACCCATTGCTTGTGTAGAAATAAAACGTATGACATTGAATAAACAGCAACTTACATTGAACTGCGACATGGGTGAGAGCTTTGGCTCTTGGATTATGGGGGCAGACGAAGATGTTATGCCTCATGTTGATATGGCAAACATCGCGTGTGGTTTTCATGCTTCCGATCCTAATGTCATGCACGACACTATCAGTCTCGCCAACGACAACGATGTTGATATTGGAGCACACCCGGGCTACGCCGACCTCCAAGGCTTCGGCAGGCGCAGTATAAACATGACGGGTGATGAAATTACTAACATGGTTATATACCAAGCAGGCGCTTTACAGGCACTTTGTCGGGCTCAATACACAGATATCAGCTATATAAAGCCTCATGGCGCGTTATACAACGACATGATGAAAAGTGATGCGATATTTAGATCAGTCGTAAAGGCGGCAGCTTTATTCAAAGTGCCGTTAATGATTCTAGCGTCACAGGAAAACGAAAAATACTTAGAAATCGCAGATGATTACGACGTTCCCTTGCTGTTTGAAGCATTTGCAGACCGTTTGTATCAAGATGACGGATTACTTACACCTAGGACACAGCCTAATGCCGTGTTGAAGAATGAGCATGCGATACTTGAGCAAGTCCGTACGTTAGCAGATTCTGGGCGTGTCAAAACCGCTTCTGGCGGCTACATTTTACTGGAAGCCGATACGATTTGTGTTCATGGTGACAATGAAGAGTCGATCGCTCTGATCCAAAAGATCCGTCAAAGCCTATACGCAGGAGGAAATTAATGCATAAAGAGAAATTTAGTATCTCTTTGATCTCTGAGTGCAGTATTTTCATTAAGTTTGACGAGAATATCTCTGAAAATGCGGTCGGAGAACTTGCTCGAAACATCAAAGATACTCTAGCGTCAATCATTATGAACGTGGTCCCCTCCTATCAAACCATCCTCATTGATTACTTGCCTTTTCGAATCAATGAAAAAGATTTAGTGCATAAACTGCATCAAATGATCAGTCAGTTTGATACTCAATCGCTCAGCCTTGTTCAACCTAACCACATCACTATTCCCGTATACTACTCCGAAGAAACCGCGCTAGATTTGCCCCGCTTTCAAGATCGTGGACTATCATTAGACGCGCTCATTTCCTTACATACTCAAGCCGAGTATGCGGTTTCAGCGATTGGTTTTGCTCCGGGTTTTGCATTCCTATCCGATGTCGATACTCAATTATATATGCCAAGGTTAGCTACACCAAGAACGCGAGTACCAGCCGGAAGTGTGGGAATCGCAGACTCTAAAACGGCCGTCTATCCATCAGATAGTCCTGGCGGATGGAACATTATCGGTAGAAGCCCGCTTCCCCTTTTCTCTGATACGCCACCATTTATACCGTTTGAAGTAGGTGACAAGGTCACGTTTGATGCCATTTCCAAACAAAAGTTTATCGAGTTAGGAGGTGTTCTATGAGTTACGCTGGATTGCTGGTGGAAAAGTCAGGGCCACTTTCTTTGATTCAAGACTTTGGTCGTTTTGGCTTAGCGCATATTGGCGTGACTCAAGGTGGCCCCGTAGATGATTACGCCTACAGTTGGGCAAACCATTTACTTAGTAACGTAGTCAATTGTGCAGCGATTGAAATTACTTTGGGTAACGCTTGCTTTGTCGCACTACATAACTGCCATCTTGCAATATGTGGTGGTGATTTGAATGCAAAAATAGATGGTGAGCCTATCTCAAATTGGTCTGACTTTACGTTGAAGAAGGGGCAGAAGCTGCAGTTCGGAGTCGCAAAAAATGGACTTCGATCCTATCTTGCGGTTAAAGGTGGGTTCGATATTGCTCAGCACTTAGGAAGTGCCTCTACAGTCACGAGAGAATTTCTTGGTGGTTATGACTCAAATGGTGGCGCTTTAAAAGCAGGCGATATTCTTCCCTTTTTTCCTCATAACTTACCGAAACACAAACCAAGGCTGATGACATTTCGCTTTAAGCCGGATTACAACTTACCTATCAAGCTGAGAGTGATTGAAGGCTATCAAAATGAGGACTTTGATGAAGGCGCTCGCCAAGCCTTTTATAGCAACGCATTCACCATATCCCCTGATTCAAATCGTATGGGCTATCGTCTTGAAGGAAACAAAATCAAACCGCCTTACGAAGGCGTACTGTCGGAAGGAATTGCGCTAGGAACGATTCAAGTTCCTAACGATGGTAATCCCATTGTGTTGCTCAACGATCACCAAACCATCGGTGGCTATCCTAAGTTTGGCTGTGTAGCACGTATTGACCTGCCAAGGTTGGCACAGGCGAAACCCGGGCAAAAAGTCAATTTTGTGAAAGGAGATAGACAAGGCTTGCAAGAAGTATGGTGCCAATGGGCTCAGTTTTTTGGATATTAATACAACCTCTGAGCCCATACGTAACGGTTATGCCGGCATCCCATAACGCTCTGCTAACGCTTGCGGATAATCTCGCTCTTGCGTGAGTTTAATCGCGTACTGTTCAATTTCTTGTTCAGACCAATGCACAGCGACAGGATGTTGGGATTCCACATTTTGGTTAGGTTCAATATCAAACCAGAACTGAAGCATTTTTTGCGCTGCAAGTAGTGTTGATGACGCTTTTACCACTTCTATCCGCGCGTAATGGTTGCCTTCAAAGGTCACATCGGCTGCCCTGAGTACCGGATCCGTTCCAGGAATTTGCTGGGCACCAAACAGGGCTTTTCCCCCTTTGATAGCAGAATGATAGTCGGGAATGAACTGCGCCATGTGTTTAATAGCATTATTGGTTCGTTCTTCTAAGACTTCTTCTCGCCAACCGTTACGTATCTTTGAGAGTAAAGGTACTGGCAGTTCGGGTTGAGCAGAAGACGGCGTACTCTCAACTAAGCCATCTTCAAATAGCGTAATGCCTTTCGTCATGCCGTGAAGCTGAAAATAACCATCACCATAGGGGGTCAGTTGAGCCATTCCTTTATCAGTTCCACGCGGCCCATGGAAAATAACTTCTGGCCACAGTTGTTGGCAGTCTGCCCACTTGGTTACGTAAGCGGCTTTAAACTCAACTAACCTATCACGCTTGGCACCGATGGTATTGTCAATGGATCCTGTTTCAAAACCACATGCATTGACCAAGTAGTCACATGTCATAAGATAATCAATGCCATCTCGTTCGTAACCAAGTTGCCAGTGATTACCCATCCAGTCCGCTTGTTTGAGCGTTGCTTGTGTGCATACTGAGGCGTTTGGCAGAGCGTTCAACGTTAAGTTGGCAATTGCGGCAAGGCGAAAAACACTCCAGCCATATTCCTGAACCGCCACGACTGGGTACTTTAGCGCTTCTAGATCAGCATGTTGAGCAAAAGGAATACACCACTCATCAAAGGTTGCAGGGTGACTTGGTTGAGTACGTTGTGCGAGTGCTTCTAGATCCTCTTTTGAATACAATTTGTAGTATTCGCTTGGCTCACCAAGCACTTTGTTGCTTTGATCTTTATCAACGAGCGTTTGATAAGCATTTTTCACCACCTCTAGTCGAGGAATTAGTGCGGATGGATCTCCACCATCAGAATAAGGGACTGCAATGATCGTCGGGCGAATATTCAGTGAAAGCGGATATAGGCGAACGGTATCAATGGATTGTGCTAACAAATCTAAACATTGTTGCTCAGAAATCTCTCGATATAAGTTGCCACCTGCATGTAAATGGCAAATGGGCGGACCATTTACCAGTGATACGCCCTTCTCTATTACGGAAACTTTAAAACCCAGCTCCGCAAAATGAATTGCTGCTGTTGCACCTGCGACACCGCCACCAACAACAGCGATGTGCTTATCTTTGTAATTTGGAAACTCAGACTTCATTGCTTCACTAAAAATTTTATAAGGAAAATTCTTTACTAACGGTGGATTCTACTCGTGTTTGGGCTTGATTAAAATCACAAAAAGTTCATGGGTTTGCGAAATATCCAACTGCGCCTTTATGGTGCGTTAAAGTAGAAAAAAATTGCAAAAAAAGTACTTGACGACATGGTTAGGAAGACACTTTTTTGTGCCTATGTGAATAACAATTTCACTGTAAGACCCATGGCGCAAAGCCTGCAGAAACACCCCACTTTTTACCCCATTTAGTTATCCCAAAAGTTATCCACTGTTTTTGTGGATAACTAAAATAAAAGTGTCATGGAGTGTTCCGCATTTAATAACATTTGCAGTGATTAAGTGTTTACTGGCGTTAACAATCTTTTCAACAAACTCATTACGACAAGTGCCAACGTAACAAATGTTGCCAGTGGTAAAGCTATCCACAATTCGGGGTGAATTTGTGCGTTCAGATCGAAGCCATATGTCATTACCGCGGCCACACAAACTTCCGCAGCGAATACCGCGACACCGCTAGCTATCAACGCCATAATGCCGTATTCGGCCCACAGAGTTGTATTGATCCGTTTTTTACTTGAACCTAATGTGCGATACAAACGGATCTCCTGCTGACGTTGGGATAAGCTTAATCTCAATAGCGTAAAGATAAGTAGCAACCCCGCAACCACGCCTAAAAGAGCAAGAATAGTGATTGCCGATACGATTTGTTGAATCAAGTCCTGGATTTTTTCGCCCATGGTACGAATATCTAAAACAGATACCGTTGGGTGAGATCGAGACATAGACGTTAATAGTGCTTCGTTCCCTTCATCAATTCTATAACTGATGAGGTAAGAACCCGGTAGATTAGCCATAACGTCGGATGAGAAAATAAAGTAAAAGTTAGGCTTCATATCACGCCATTCAACATAACGAATGGTATCTACTACCGCATCGTAGTTCTGGCTATTAATAACAAAGCGCAGTTTGTCACCAAGTTCGATGTCCAAGTCATTTGCTACATCGGCTTCTACGGAGACACTCCCCTTATTTGTCCATTCACCCGCAAGCACATCATTATACTCTGGCAGGCTGTCTCCCCACGTAAGGTTCAATTCACGACGTATTGCGTCAGAGCCTTCTCCTTCGTATTCAATCTCTTTGACGTTTTGACCATTAATCTCTGTCAATCGACCTCGAATAATTGGATAAGCTTGTGACCGTGTAACCCCATTTTTATCTAAGGTTTCTAGGTAGCTATCGAGTTCGTAATCACCAATATTTAATGCGAAGACATTTGGCGCGTCTGCAGGTAAGGTTCTCTCCCAATCCGCGAGAATATCGCTGCGCACAAGCCAGATAATAGATAGCAGCATCAAAGACAATGCCAAAGCACCAAACTGCAGGCCACTGGTTACTGGCGTGCGGTTGATACGACTCAACGCAAGCTTCATGGCAGGTTGTGTTGAAATACGCGCAAACAATTTTGTGAGTGCGACGCTCACTGCAGCAAGCACAACAAACAGTACTGCAATACCCATAAGAACAATCCAAACTAAGGTATTATCAGCATAAAGCAAAAGTAATGGAACAACGGGGACTAGAACGAGCAACATTCGCTTCCAAGAACGTTGTGCTTTACCCTGCTGTAGCACTTCTAAGGCTGGAGTTTTAATCAAACCCAACAATGGTATGCCAAGGGCAGGAACGGTGATCAGGACCGCTGAGATAAACGACACTAGATATGGAGTGACGCCGTAACTAGGTAGAGGCTCGGGTAATAAGTCTTTGAGTGGAATGCGCAACAAGTACTCCAGCCCACTTCCCAACAATAACCCAACGACACTGGCGCTAATGAGCAGGATTGTGACTTGAATAAACAGCCATTTTTCAATCCATCGTCGACTTGCGCCAAGGCTTTTTAGCATCGCAATGGTTTGTGTTCGACTATTCACATAGTTTTGGCAAGTAAGAACCAATGTTGTCGCTGCCATAATGATGACAATCGCAACAGTTAGAGACAAATACTGCGTCGTTCGTTCAAAAACCTCATTGCTACGACTGGCAGTATCTTGCGTGCGCCAGCGATCACTAGGAGAAAGAACAGTATCTTCTTGTAGGCCTTTTAGCGTTTTATCATCGGCTTGTAAAAACAGACGGTATTGAACTCGACTCCCGACTTGAATCGCTCCCGTTTTCTCAACGTCTTTTTGATGAATGTATGCAGAAGGCATTTGCTGAAATGGGTTAAAGCTTAATCCAGGTTCCATCAGCACTGCACCTGAAACCGTAAAATCGGCATCGCCTATAGTGACGCTGTCACCCGGATTGACGTCTAGTTGAGCCATAATCCGCTCATCAAGCCAGAGTTGGTTCTCTTTAACGCGACCGGATGGGTTGTTGTTTAGTACCAGTTCTCCCATTAAAGGGTAATTGTCGTCTACTGCCCTTACGGAAATCAACTGCATACCATTGTCGCTAAATGCCATCGTGGCAAATCGTGTCATCGTCGAACGTTCTAGGTTTTCAGTCGAGGATAACAACGTGTCAGGTATAGGATTAGCAGACACAAACACCGCATCCGCTGTCAATGCATCCTTCCCCTGTTTGACGATCACCTGCTCCATTCGCTCCGCCAATGCAGAAAGGGCAAAGATGCTCGCAATCACAAGAATAAGAGCAACGCTAATAGGCCAAAGGTTCCCCTGTCTTATTTCGCCGAAACTCCAACGTATTAGGCTTTTGTTTGACGAGTGTTTTATTGCACTGCTTCTTTCTGTCGATGTTGCTTCGCTTGATGATACTGCAGACATTACACCTCCTCCTTAAGCTCACCCGCCTCCATACGATAAATACGGTCACATCGACTTGCTAGATGACCATCGTGTGTAACTAATATCAGCGTTGTTCCATGCTGCTCATTAAGATCGAATAAAAGCTCAATCACTTTGTCTGCGGTTTGATGGTCAAGATTGCCGGTAGGCTCGTCTGCGAACAACAGTTCAGGCTGTGTCATAAAGGCACGTGCTAGCGCGACACGTTGTTGTTCACCACCAGATAATTGACTTGGAAGATGATCGACACGTTTTTCCAATCCAACAGCGGTTAATAATTCGGCGGCTCTTGCTTCATCTTCGGCTTCACCACGTAAAAGACAAGGAAGCGTGACATTGCGTAATGCACTCAAGCTCGGGATTAATAAGAAACTTTGGAAAACAAAACCTAGAGAGTCAGCGCGAATTTTTGCGCGAGCTTCATCGTCAAGTTTTGATAACTCATGTCCCAACAAGGTAATTTCACCTGATGTTGGTGTATCAAGGCCAGCTAACAACGTCATCAACGTTGACTTACCCGCACCGGAAGTACCGACGATGGCGATTTTTTCTCCTTTCCTGATGTCAACATTTACATCTTTGAGGATTGTTAATTGCTCTTGATTAGTAGAGACTTGTTTAGAAACCAAATTGGCTTGAACAATAGGTGCATTAAGTACAGGTGTTTGCATGATTCGTATACTTTCCTTAGTTCTATTTTTTTGTTTTTCCGCTACTGCACATGCGAGCGAAAAGCTACTTGTCTTAGGTGATAGCCTGAGCGCGGGCTATCAGATGCCGATCGAAAAGAGTTGGCCTAGCTTACTCCCTGATGCGTTGTCAGAACATGGTCAAGATGTAACAGTTATTAATGCCAGCATTTCTGGCGATACCACAGGCAACGGCTTAGCTCGATTACCACAGCTGCTAACCCAACACAGCCCTGATATGGTGCTCATTGAGTTAGGTGCCAACGATGGCCTAAGAGGTTTCCCTCCTAAACTTATTACGTCGAATCTCTCAAAAATGATTACCATGATAAAAGATTCAGGTGCGGACGTTGTCATGATGCAAATTCGAGTGCCACCTAATTATGGTAAGCGCTATAGCGATATGTTTTACGATATCTACCCTAAGCTTGCACAACATCAACAAGTTACCTTGATGCCATTCTTCTTGGAGCATGTGGTCATCAAACCCGAGTGGATGATGGATGATGGCCTTCACCCCAAGCCTGATGCACAGCCTTGGATTGCTGACTTTGTTGCTCAAGAATTAATTAAACATCTCTAATTTTAATGGTCTAGCTCAATAAGTTTTACTTAACTTTACGTTAATCTATTTTCAATTCCACTCATCGAGGATAGATAACAACATGCGAATAGACCCTTTAATTCAAGGTGTTGTTGCTCGCTCTGCTCACCCATACGGGTGTCATGCATCCATTAAAGAGCAAATTGAATACGTAAAACACGCCCCGCAGATCAAAAGCGGTCCAAAACGGGTTTTGATTATTGGTGCTTCCTCTGGTTTCGGGTTAGCGGCTCGTATTGCCCTCACCTTCGGAGGTGCTAAAGCTGATACCATTGGTGTCTCCTTCGAGCGCGGGCCTTCAGATAAAGGCGTTGGAAGTGCGGGTTGGTATAACAACATCTTTTTTAAACAAGAAGCAAATCATGCGGGGCGTACCGCCATCAATATTGTTGGTGACGCATTCTCTGACTCTGTCCGCAATCAAGTGATTGAAGCCATTGAAACGTACTTTGAAGGTGAAGTTGATTTAGTCATCTATAGCTTAGCGACGGGTGTTCGACCTAAACCAGAGTCTGATGAGTTTTGGCGCAGCGTCATTAAGCCTATTGGTGAGCCTGTCACTGGCGCTTCAATTATGCTGGAGAACGATCAGTGGGTAGAAACCACTTTAACTCCAGCAACAGAGGAAGAGGCCGAAGCCACTATCAAAGTGATGGGCGGTGAAGACTGGGAAAGCTGGATTGATACACTGATTAATAATGACTCGATTGCACAAGGCTGCAAAACCATCGCGTTTTCTTACATGGGACCAGACGTTACGCACCCTATCTATCTCGATGGTACGTTAGGTCGAGCGAAAATCGACTTACACCAAACAAGTCACTCGTTGAATCTAAAACTTGCCAACTTTGACGGCGGTGCTTACGCAACAGTGTGTAAGGCGTTGGTGACGAAAGCCAGTGTGTTCATTCCTGCGCTAAGTCCCTACCTTTTAGCACTGTATCGAGTGATGAAGGAAAAAGGTACTCACGAACGTTGTATTGAACAAATGCAGCGACTGTTTACGACTAAATTGTACGATCAAGATAAAGTGCCTGTTGACGGCGAACGCTTAATCCGAATAGACGAATTAGAGCTTGACCCGCAAGTACAACAAGAAGTCCATGCTCTTTTAGAGCAAATGAACGCGAATAACTTTAAAGAGGTTGGTGATTACCAAGGCTTTAAAGATGAGTTTATGAAGCTAAATGGCTTTAACTTTGAAGACGTCGACTATTCGCAAGACATTTCTATTGAGTCGCTAAAATCGCTTAAACCTTAATGATTGTTATCTGTTTCAAGTATGAGATATGTGATAACTATTCCTAGTCCTGAACACTTTTCAGGACTTTTTTTTGTTTCAAGCCCCAGCCACCCTATACTTAATTAAAAACCGAGAACAAGATAGAGCAGTCTACATTTTAAATTCACAGGAAGTGAAACCACGTAAAGGATGACCTATATGGGGAGATTGCAAACATTAGATTATGAAATCCCTGAGTCTATGCAAAAAAGCTGGCAGGAAATCGTCAACTTACTGGCTCAAATAACGCACGTACCCACCACATTAATCATGCGTATCCATCCAGATCGTATTGAAGTCAACACATCCAGTGAAACTCAAGGTAACCCCTATCGTACCGGCGATGCTGAACTACTCGGGAACGGTTTGTATTGTGAGCATGTCATTGAGCATAAGAGCGAACTCATGGTTCCTAATGCGCTCGAGGATGAAGAATGGTGCAATAACCCTGACATCAAACTAGGCATGATATCTTATTGTGGTTTACCGTTATTCTGGCCAAACGGAGAGACGTTTGGAACCATCTGCATGCTTGATTCCAAGAAGAATGAATACAGCGACACTTACCGCCAATTGCTCGGAACTTTCAAAGACTCAATCGAAGCGCAGCTCTCCGTCGTGTATCAGCAACACAAACTCCAGCGTCTCAATAATGAACTCAAAAATCGAGTTGAGAACCGTACTACGGACCTAGCGCAGTTGAGTTACTCCCTAACAAAAGAGATTGATCGTCGTAAGGCCGCAGAAAAACAAGTGAGCTATCAAAAAACACACGATCAGGGAACCGGGTTCTTAAACCGCGCAGCACTGGAAAGTGTTGTCGGAGAAACGCTCGGAACGTTGGATCATAGCCAGCAATCACTGCTCGTGATAAACATTGGCTTTAGTAATGCTCGCAGTATCCAAACCCGGTATGGCTTTGAGGCCTTTGACGAGATATTAAAGGAATTTCGGTATCGCCTTGGTAAACGAGAATCGAGTTATTTTGTTACCGGGAGGCCGAGCTCGAATGACCTTGTATTACTCATTTGGGGCAACGATATTGATATGAAATTGCGTAAGCTACTGGATGATATCACCAATATTGGCTTGGGAAGCTTTTATATAAAAGACACAGAGGTTCACCTCAACTCTTATATTGGTGTTGTACAAGCCCACCAAACCAGCAATGCCAAACAACTTCTTCAAAATGCATGCTATGCCATGCTGCTGTGTAAAGAGTCTGGCGAAGCGTATAGTTATTTTTGTGAAAGTCATTCGAATGAGCTAAACAACCACAATCAATTAGAAAGCTACTTATTGCAAGCGGTAAGAAATGACGACCTGATGCTGTACTTTCAGCCCAAAGTTCATCCCCATACCCACAAATGGATTGGCGCAGAAGCATTGCTGCGCTGGAGACACCCAATACTGGGAGACGTCTCTAACGAAGCATTAATACATATGGCTGAACAAAACGGACTTATTTTTGAAGTTGGCTCTTTTGTTCTTCGTACCGCGATAGACAAAGCTAAACAGTGGTCGGAGTTAATTGATAATTTCAAAATTGCCGTTAACGTCTCTCCAATTCAATTACAAAACGTGAACTTTGCGGAGCAAGTGCAACACCTACTCGAATCCTTCCATTTACCAGCACATTTTCTCGAACTCGAGGTGACCGAGAGCGCTTTAATTGCCGATGAAATAGTAGCACGCACAACGCTAAACAAATTGCATGAACTAGGTGTGACATTATCACTTGATGACTTTGGTACAGGGTACGCCTCTTTCAGCTATTTGAAGAAATACCCATTTGATGCCATAAAGATTGATAAGAGCTTTGTCCAGCAAATGGAAAAGTCGGACGATGATCGTGCGATCATTTGCTCTATCATACACATAGCTAAAAAACTGGACCTCCAAGTGGTTATTGAGGGCATTGAATCACCCCAACAAGAGCAGTTTCTTATTGGTGAGGGTTGTGATATTGGGCAAGGCTTTCTCTATGGTAAACCGATGCCTTGTAATGAATTTGAGCAAAGTTTGTTTAATCAGCGTCTTTCAGGCGGACAATACGCCTACTCTTCCTAAGCATTCTCTTTACTAAGGTGGCGGTGGTTTCTATAATCGCCGCCCGCTTCTATTAAAAGGCCAATATCTTCATGGATCAGTTGACTGCCACGCTTAAGAAAATTGAAAAGCAGAACTACCGCGCTTATCAGCAAATCAAAGGTCAATACGACTTCACTGATTTCACTTTGTTCATCGATCACGTACAAGGAGATCCGTATGCTTCCGCGTCACGTTTTCGTGCAACTCGCGCCTGGTCCTTGACTGGTCTGGAATGGTTAAAAGACGAGTCCCCTGCTTTTCAACGAGCAGCACGTGATTTTATTGCGCGCAGTTTTGAGCAGTTTGCTAAACAAGAAAACTCCGTATCCATTTCATTGAATGGCCAAACTGTGTTGGATAGCACCGCAGTATTGTTTACCGAGGAAGGTATTGAACTGCGTTTTCGAGTTAACTTGCCTGCTGAAGGTCGTTCAGTGTTGGGGAAAAAAGCCAACAACATACTGACTTTCCATTTGCCTAAGTTTATCCGTCGAGCGACCTTAGAACGTGAACTCGACAAAGCAGCATTGATGGAGCATTGCCAAGTTGTTGAAGACCAAGATGCCCTGCGTGCACAGTTGGAAGCCAATAACCTAGTTGCGTTTGTCGCAAATGGCAGCATTCTTCCTCGAATTGCTGGCAACTGTGATCTCCCAATGAAAGAGGCGGTTGAGTTCAAGGCCCCTGAATCGCTGCAAGTGACTTTACATGCACCAAACAAAGGCCATGTCACGGGATTAGGGATTCCAAAGGGCATTACTCTTATCGTAGGTGGCGGTTTCCACGGTAAATCTACCTTACTGAATGCGATTGAGCGTTCGATTTACGACCATATTCCAGGAGATGGTCGTGAATACATCGTAGCTGATGACAAAGCAATGAAGATCCGCGCCGAAGATGGTCGATGCGTGCATCATTTGAACCTGTCGAATTACATCAACCATTTGCCAATGGGTAAAGATACAGCGGACTTTTCGACTCAAGATGCATCAGGCTCAACATCACAAGCTGCTTGGCTTCAAGAGTCTATTGAAGCGGGTGCGAGCACGTTATTGATTGATGAAGACACCTCTGCGACGAATTTCATGATTCGAGATGAACGTATGCAGGCATTGGTGGCAAAAGGTGATGAACCAATTACCCCTCTTGTCGATCGCATTGGTCAATTGCGAGATGATCTCGATATCTCTACCATTATCGTTATGGGTGGTTCAGGCGACTACTTAGACGTTGCCGACACAGTTATTCAGATGCACGACTACCAAGCGGTTGATGTGACAGAAAAAGCGAAAGAAGTGATCGCTCAGCACCCTACTCAACGTCATAACGAATCGGAAGAACGCTTACAAACCTTCCCGCCTCGCGCCCTGAATCGCGTTGCTTTGATGAATATTCTCACTGACGGTAAATTCCGTGTGAATGCGAAAGGCAAAGAGTCACTTCGATTTGGCAAAGAGTTTACTGACCTTAGCGCTTTGGAACAGATTGAGTCCGCTGATGAAGTCAACACGATTGGCTGGTTATGGTTCCAAATCGCTCAGCTTCCAGGCTGGTGTAATCATCCAGCGAAGGAAATTGAAGAAATGCTGTCTGGTGAGTGGCATGCATCGCTCCCTAAGCAAGGGGACTTAGCCAAACCACGCACACTAGACGTAATGGCTGCGCTTAACCGCATGAGAAAATCTCAGTTTAAGCCATCATGCTAGTTTTGATACGCTGATTGAGACAATCCAATGAAAAAAGGCAGCTAATAGTTAGCTGCCTTCCTTTATCTTTATTCATACCGAATCATTCGTTTCTCAGTACATTCCACGCTTCACAAAGAATTCTAAACCTTTCTGCATCACCATTCTCTCTATCTGGGTGCCAACGAAGCGCGAGTTTTCGCCACTGCTTTCTAATTTCTGCGGGTGTTGCATCAGGGTTAAGCTCAAACAGTGAGAGTGCTTTTGTTTTATCCACGCTGACTGTAGACGAACCACCAATGAATTTTTGATAAGTGGTCCAAAATTCATTCAACAATCGACGCACTTCATCTTCGTCCGCTTCGTAGTTGCGCCAATCCAGATAATATTCACGCAAAGGGTCGTTAATATCAACGATATGCCTCGAAGCTTCTAACGAAGACATCAGCTGGATATTCATCGCTTCAACTTGCAGCCAGGCATCTGGGTAAAGCGTTTCTTGCAGTTGGTATAGCGCGTTCATGATTAAGAAATTTCGTTTGAATAAATCCTTATCAGGAGAATCATCCAATTTCGAAATGTAGCCCTGTTCACTCAACTTGCTTGCTAAGGTGTGAACTTTCCAATCGGAAGGCTGCTTTCTAAGAATTTCTAGCATTGGCCAAAGCAACGGGTTTTCTATTGCGTGAGTCTCAATACTACTGACCGTGCGTTGTCCTTCCATTCATCCTCTCTGTTTTTAATATTGAAGCATCACACTAATCTCAGAGAAAGCTGCTCATCTGTACTGGTAAAAATGCTTGCTGACGCGTGTTTCAGGCCCAATTTCTGTGGCACCGAATTAAGCGTGGGTATCATTTTGTACCATAAACAACAAAAGGCCGATAGTCATCAACCATCGGCCTTTGTAAGGAGATCACGTAAAGGTTAAATAACCCCTAGTTCACGTAAACGTTCCATAAGGTAGCTATGTGCGGTGTAGCGCTCTGACAAAACCACTTCTGACTTTGGATGCAAGAACAACGGCAATGAAATACGCGACTTTTCTTGACGGCCACCCGTTGGGTTGATTACACGGTGAGTCGTTGAAGGAAAGTAACCGCCCGACGCTTCTTGAAGCATATCACCAATGTTGATGATTAAGTTTCCGAAGTCACATGGTACATCTATCCAATCACCTTCTTTGCTCTTTACTTGCAGTCCAGGCTCATTAGCGGCTGGCAGAACCGTTAGTAGGTTAATGTCTTCATGCGCGGCAGCACGGATAGCGCCTGGCTCTTCTTCCCCTGTCATTGGCGGGTAGTGAAGAACGCGTAGTAATGTTTTGTCGCTGTTATTGATCATTTCTGACAACGCGATAGAAAACTTCTCTTGAACGTCCTTAGGTGCGTACGCTTCAACCCAGCCTAATAGCTCCTGAGCAAATGCATTCGCCCGCTCATAGTACTCTAAGATTTCAGCTTTAAGTTGCTCTGGGATCTGGCCCCAAGGGTAAACATGAAAGTACTCTTTGATGTCTTTCACTTTGTGCCCTTTCGCTACTTCAGACACAGAAGGTGGGAAGTAGCCATCTTGGGTGTCTACGTTAAAGTGAAAATCATTCTTTTGATCTGAACAGAAAAACTCATGCCAGTTTTTGTAAATTGACTCTACAAGCTCTTGTGGAATCGGGTGGTTTTTCAACACACCGAACCCTGTTTCGCGCAGAGAGGTAACGAACTGTTGAGCAGCATCGTCAGCAAGATAATCGACAGTTTCCAGTTTCATGGCTTTACTTCTTTTTTATTAGACTGAATCACGGATTCTATGGATGGGCATGTTGTAAATCAAACTTTAATGAAAAGTGCACGCGCAAACGTTTTAATGTTGAGCAGTTTGGCAATAAATCAACATTTTCAGTGATCAAAAACACCATCAAAATAACAATTGCACACCGTTCAATTAAGTGTAATCATTAACCAAGTCTATGGAGTCCCACTGTAAGATAAATTGAAGGATCAAGTAACTCTATGAAAAGCACCTCGACACTCTTAGGATTGACGATTTTTTATGCCATCGTGTTTTTATTTTCTGCGTTAGAACCTAACTCACGTGCCGTTTGGTTTGCGGAGATTATCCCAGCAATTGGTATTCTTGTTGCTATTTGGGCAATCTCGATTCGCTATCAATTCAGTAATACGGCTTACTTTTTAATGTTCATCTGGCTCTGTTTGCACACTATCGGAGCGAAATATACGTTTTCCGAAGTACCATTTGACTGGTTTAACGACATGATTGGTTCAGATAGAAACAACTTTGATCGCGTTGCGCACTTTTCGATTGGTCTTTATGCGTATCCGATAGCTGAATACTTGATACACAAGAACAAGTTCAACAAAACGTTCTCTTGCTGGTTTGCTTTGTTTGCGATCATGTCGCTTGCAGCAGGCTATGAGATTATCGAATGGTGGTATGCAGAATTGGCTGGCGGCGATGAAGGAATCGCCTTTCTGGGCTCGCAAGGTGACATATGGGACGCCCAGAAAGATATGTTGTGCGACACCGTTGGTGCAGCGTTGTCGCTGTTTTTAATGTCGGCTCAGCGTCGATTCTCTCAGCCACTCTAAATAAGGGTTAAACCCATCAACAATTGGAACCTGTACGATCTGTGCTACTTCATATTCGTGCAGGTTTTCTATTTTCTCTTCCACCAATTCATAGAGCTCTCGGCGAGTTTTGATCACCAGCAACCATTCGTTGTCAGTACAAATCTCCCCTTTCCACACATAGTGACTTTCAATAGGCATCGTTTGAATACACGCGGCTAATTGGGCATCTAGCAAACCTTTAATGATCTGATCTCGATTTTTTTCGTTGCTGGTTGTGCTTAACACCATGCAGTAGTCATGTTTTATACTCATTTTCTAGCCCTTCATTATTTCATTGTCACTTTGCCGCCAATCATTTTGTAAGCGGGCGTTCCTCTCACTAGGGTATCTCTTGCAAACTCTTGCCCGCAACTGGGACAGATGCATGGGGTTTGTGTGAAATCGTCAACAATGCGCTCTTTGAAGCATTTGACCAGTGCGCCTTTTCCGCCTTTACGGTACTTGAATAGTTGAGTTTTACACTTTGAGCAATAGATATCGACGGTTTTCGTCGGCTGTTTCTTATTCGGTTTCGCCATGATTATTTTCTATATCAGGTTTTACCCATACGTTATTAAAGTCAAACCAACCTAAGGCATTACACTTTGCATTTTGTAAGGCACCGCTGTGGTCTTTATTGACACCCAACCAGCAGTGAAACATCGGAATCACCTGACAACTTTTTACCAACTGACGTCCTAACTCACGTGCAGGGAAGTCTGGATAAACACCAGCACGCCACTGATCAACGAGCTTAGCCCATTCGCTAAAATCGTAACCAGAACTGAATTTCTCAATATCACTGTAATCCAGAAGCCAGCCAGCCAACGCGTCATTTCGATTCGTTGCAATACCCATGGCTTTCACCCAAATATCCACTTCCTCCGGTGCGGGCGGTTGAGAATCATAACGAATAAACTCGACCTCTATACCGTGCGGTTTTAAGAGTGTCTTGATGGCCTTGGCAACTACTGGAAACATCGGATGCTTTTTCTGATACGCTACGGAAATCACCTTATCAGCCTGCGGCACGCTGCCCGCCTCTGCTGGCCTAAGATCAATCCAACCTGGCTTAAGGCCAAAGGCTTGCAATACACCCAATTCCATCACTTTATCTTGAGGAACATGCGCGTAAATCTGGTGACTGTTGAGAGTTTGTGATAGAAATTCTGCCCAGCGTGGGTCTTTTGCAATCCCGGTGTTTTTGTTTAGTAATAGAAATGTACAGCCAGGGTCCAGCTCGACTTCATCGGATGAACCTTGTTTATCCATCTTTGGCTTAGACAAGCTTGGATAGACCATTGAAGAGTACGCTTCATCAATTACCCACACCTCAACTTGGTCCAGCAAGGGACGAAAGCCAAAGTAGCCATCAAAAGCAGTCAAAATGAGACGCTTATCATCATTCATTTTAACTTGGAACGGCCCAGTCCCTATTGGTTGTCTATCGAAGTTTTCTGAACGCAAAGCGCTTGGTAGCAAAATTTTTGCTTGCGACTCACTCAGCGCCAAAGGCAGGTAGCGATCAGGACGGACGAGCTCAATATCAACGGTCCACTCTTGTGGTGAAGACACCCGCTTTATGTGAGAAAACAAGTTCAAGCTATTTAACGCAAGCACACTCTCAAGAACACAACTGGTTGTTAACGGTTCACCATTATGAAAACGCACCCCACGACGAAGATAAAAACGCCAGTGTGTATCAGAAATGGCTTCCCATGTGTGGGCTAAATCTGGCTGAAGTTGTTCATTTTCATCAAGGCGAGTTAGCCCGCTAAAAATTTGTCTGGCGATGTGCTGTTCAGAACGCCGCATCGGTTTCTGTGGGTTTAACATCGCCAATGGTCGATAATAAGGCAAACGTACCACCTGCTCGCCCTGTCGATGCTGAAGCCCTAAATAACCCTGAATAACCTGCGTTAATCGAGCCGCGTCGTTATCAAGCGCATCTAGAGCCTGGCCAATTTTCCCTTCGTCAAGATAACGTCTGGCGAGGTTTTCACTGACGTCGCTACGATTACGTTTGAAAACGAGTTTTGAGAGTTTTCCTCGACCCGCCGCTGGATGCCATTCAATCCAGCCCTCCTCTTCTAATTTATTGAGAACAATACGAGCATTGCGACGTGTACAAAACAGCGCTTCGGTAATGTCTTCTAGCTGAACGTCCGTATCGTGACCGGCGAATTTTTCAAACAGTGTTTCGAACTGAACACGTAAACGAGGGCTACTCATAAAGAGGAAATTCTTATCTTATTGTTGATAAGCTAAGTTTCCTCATTTTTATCAAAAAGTGCAAACGTCACGCAGTAAATTATTGAATATCGATGCCAATTTCTCGTGCAAGATCGGCCAGTTGTTCCTCATTATCCAGCTTGATAGACCATTTACACTCTGCACCATGAGATAAAACAACGTTCGCTCCTCTACCCAGTAACTGGATAGAATCGGTTTGCGCTTGTAAGGTCACCATTGCACTGCCGGAGAGCTTAATCACGATTTCACGCTGGGTAGCAATGATTTTTCCTAATGAAAACTCAATCACCATCTTGCTTTATACCGACTTCGTTTTATGTTGCTTCACTGCGATAGTTAAGCGACTGGTACACACTAATCGGCCTCGTTCATCAGTTATGTCGATTTGCCATACTTGTGTTGAAACGCCAAGGTGTACGGGTTTTGCCGTACCAATCACATGACCACTTCGCATTGCACGTACATGGTTCGCGTTGATATCCAAACCGACACAGTAACTCCCCTCATCGACAGAGAAATTCGCAGCTAAAGAGCCTAATGTTTCTGCGAGCACAACAGAAGCGCCACCATGAAGCATTCCTAAAGGTTGATGAGTAAAACTACATACAGGCATGGTTGCTGTAAGGGAGTCATCCGTGAAATCTGTGTATTCAATTTGTAGGTGCTCGATCAGGGTATTTTTTGATGTAGCATTCAGAATCTCTATGCTAACGGGCTTTTTCCATATACTCATTGTTTTACTCTTAATTTCACAAATTTGTTTGTCGGATTGTAACGATTTATTAGAGAGCTAGCATAGACTTTACTTAGGTCTAACTTCAAGGTGTAACATCTTGGCCTCTTTGCCAGTTGATGAATAATTTGATCCATGCATCATGTTGCTATTTGGGTATATACTATTGCTTCAAAACAAAAATAATTTAGATGGAGCCTATTATGAAGGTATGGATGAAAGCCTCTGCTCTTTTAACTATCGCGGGCTTAACGGCATGTAGCGCATCACCGACTGGCCGTAACCAGATCCTGATGTTTTCAGATCAAGAAATGTCATCGCTTGGCGCCAAATCTTTCGAACAAATGAAGAAAGATATCCCAATCAGCAAAGATCGCAAAACGAATGCCTACGTACAATGCGTTGCCAAACACATCACTGACACCATCCCTGCACAAGCTGGATTTAAAGATTGGGAGGTGGTTGTTTTTGATAGTGAACAAGTCAATGCGTTTGCTCTACCTGGTGGGAAGATCGGCGTTTACACCGGGCTTTTAGGTGTCGCGAAAAACCAAGATCAGTTGGCAACAGTCATTGGTCACGAAGTGGCTCACGTCCTTGCTGACCACAGTAATGAACGCCTTTCACAAAGCCAGTTAGCAAATGCGGGATTGTCTCTGGCAAACGTTGCTATAGGAGCTTCCGAGTACAAACAGTATCAGCAAATGACGATGGCGGCACTTGGTGTCGGTGTCCAATACGGTGTTATTTTACCATACGGTCGTACACAGGAATCCGAGGCTGATATCGTCGGGCTTGAGTTTATGGCAAAAGCAGGCTTCGACCCACGTCAAAGTGTCGATTTATGGAAAAATATGAGTGCTGCATCCGGTGGTTCTCAACCACCTGAATTCTTCTCAACTCACCCATCGCACAGTACGCGTATTAAAGATTTACAAGCAACCATAAATAAGTTGCCTGCGTATAATGCGAAAGCGCCAAAATGTGGCTAAACTTCTGCTAAAAGCGGCTATTATTCGCAAAAAAGCTCCCTAGGGAGCTTTTTTTAATGGGTATAAGGAATAGTTTAAGTACCCAGTATCTGTAGTGGCAAGCTCAACAGGCCATCTCCAAGGGTAGCAAAATACCAAATGATAGCGACAAAACCACCGACAGAAACCAAGTACCAAGCAAATGAGAAGAGTTGTCCGTAACGGGTTAACGGCAATAAATGACTATGATGTCGACCTCTCCATTCCATGACCACTTCTAGCATCCCCATTAACAATAAAAACCCTAGCAACGCCAGCCCGAAAGAATAGCTGATAAAAATACCCAACAAGGCAGCAGCTATACTGCCGACTAATCCAACCCAAGTGTTCATTGAGAAGGTAATGCTTTTGAGTACATGACCACCATCTAGTGGCAGAATAGGCAACAGATTAAACAGGTTTAGTAACGCGTTAAACACTGCTAGGCCAGCGAAGAGCACCTCTCCAGTCATCCAATAAAGCAAAGTAAACGCGATGCTAAGAACTAAACCAAAAAATGGTCCCATAATCGAGATAACCACATCTTGCCAGCGTGTGTTGATCTTTTCATCACTCAGCGCTAAACCGCCAAGAAATGGAATCAAATAGATGCCCTTGGTCTTCATTCCAAAGTACTTCATCGCTCTAATATGGCCATACTCATGGAAAACTAAACAGGCGATCAAAGCTAACGCGAACTCGATAGAAAATAGCCAAGAATATGCAGCAAGACTTGCAGATGCTAGCGCCACTTTGATTACTTTCGCACTCTTGAGTGCTTTCATTCCAAGCGATACTAGCCCTATCACACTTAAACGCTTTTCCGTTGGCGGCTCAACTTCTGGTACTTGGCGTTCGATGTCTTTTTCATTTCGGCAACCTTCGCTAATAAGCTCATCGTTAATTGTGACCTTGTAACTCAATTCAAACGGTTGCCATGTTAATGAACACTCCAAATGGCATACCAGGACTTCCTCCCCTGCAGAGAGTCTAAACTGATGAAGACAAGTGTCTGCAACATTATCACTGGCATCTATTTGGGACACCAAGGTGTTATCCCAATATAACTGCTGCCAACCAGCCATCGATCCTTCGAGCCTTAACGAACGACCTAAAAATTCAACATTCAGTAATTCCAACACGATTCCTATTGCGTCTATTGAATAACAACAAAGCGAGGCGCGAATTATGCCTGCTAAGTACAGAAACGGCAAAGCCCGCTATCTCTTGGTTTGAATGCCATTTAACCATAAAGCCCGTAAAACAATTCTGGTCGTACCATTCTCTTAAAAAATATGACGATAATACATGCCCTTACGAATCAACGTTTGACCTATGCATCATATTTAAAACGCAAAATACGCTCAAACTTTGACAAGTTATTAAACATACGATTAACATTGTATTTACATCACAGTTGTATTTCACGTATTAACAACTGGTGTAAGTATCACACAACAATTACAAGGACTTCGGTCCAACACTATGACACCCTAGGAGGGTCAAGGATGAACAAGAAGCACTGCTCTCTGCTTACAATTTCGATATTGTTTGCGTGTAATGCCCATTCAGCGGGCTTCCAGGTAGCTGAGCATTCAGCATCTGGTCTTGGTCGAGCATTTTCAGGTGAAGGAGCGGTCGCAGACAATGCCAGCGTTCTTGCACGAAACCCAGCAGCGATGACGCTTTTCAAAGAAGCTCAATTCTCGGGCGCGTTATCTATCATCGATCCTGAAGTCGATGTGTATGACACGGTTAACAAAGAACATGCAAAAGATGTTGCCCCTTTACAAGTCGTGCCAGCGGGTTATTACATCAGCCCTATCAACGATAACTGGGCTTGGGGTATCGGTATGTTCACAACATACGGTGTTGCTACTGATTATCCAGATGATATTTCTGCGGGTGACATGGCGGGTGACACTTCCCTACTTTCAGTAAACATTAATCCTAATGTCGCTTACCGTATTAACGAGTCTTTCAGTGTCGGTGGCGGTATCAACCTAGTGTACGCGGAAGCGGAGCTGACTCGTCACAAAGGCGCACTCGCCCGTATTTTAGGTGGTAATAAGTCCGATAACCTTGTCGGCATGGAAGGCGAAACTTTTGCTTGGGGTTGGAATATTGGCGCTTTGTACGAGCTAAATGAAAACAACCGTTTTGGCTTTGGTTACCGTTCTAAAGTTGATCTAGATTTTGACGACGGTGAGTTTAGTAGTTACGACTCAGGCCGAGCTCCATCACCAAAAGTGGATGGCCGTTTAAAAATCTCTCTCCCTTCAATTATCGAATTATCGGCTTTCCATCAACTGAATGAACAATGGGCAGTACATTACGGCTGGCAACAGACCGATTGGAGCACATTTAAAGAACTGAAAGCGACGAGTCCTCAATGTAATGATGGAACTGCTGGTCAATGTTTCTACAAACCAGAGAAATACGAAGACAACAACCGTTATTCTATTGGTGCAACTTACACCCTCAATGCGGATTGGACATTCCGTGCAGGCTTTGCATACGACGAACAAGCAGGTGAAGCCACATTGAGCATCCCTGACAGTGACCGTTTTTGGTACAGCGCGGGCCTAACTTACGCAATGAATGAGAATTTAACTTTCGATGCAGGCTTTGCACTTGTTAAGAGTAAATCAGGCTCTTTCACCGAGACAAATGCTCAGGATGAAGAGATCAAGTTCGACTCTGAAGGTACTGCTTACATCAGCGCGGTACAGATGAACTACACCTTCAAATAATGGGATTACGGAGTAAACCAATGAAACACACGTTTAAATTATCAATGCTTTGTTCTGCAATCCTTCTTGCTGGTTGTGGTGACAATACATCAAGCTCTGGTACTTCCGACAAAGTTCAATTTGAAGATGAAGTCCAAGCACTGCTCGACCGTGGAACATCTATCAGCTTTACGCTTCAAGGGGCGAATGCGGATGTACCTGCGCCCTCTTACTTATTAATGGACACAACAGATGGCACGCTTGGTCTGCCAACTGACGGTGATGATGCCTTAACCAACCCTAGAGCCTCGATGAATACGATGGATGGATGGTCAACGTCTATGCCAATCGTTCTGAACTTTAAAGGCGATGGTTTTGCAACGGGTATGCTGCCGTCTGGTATTAAAGTCATCAAGATTAATCAACGTTTAACCGAGTGGGATGGTAAGTCTAATCCAATCGAAGACGTTCTCGTTCAGAACCAAGACTACGTTGTTCAAGCAAAAGGCAACTCTCTATATATCCAGTTCATGGATGCGCTTGATGAGTCAAGCGAGTACATTTTTGCAGTAACACAAGATGTTACTGACGTGAATGGTGAGCCAATCGGTACATCAGCCAGTTACGCGACAGGTAAATCGAAAGAAATCGTTTATGAAACTGGTGCTCTTGCTTCTATTCAAGCGGTGACACAAGCGGTAGAAGGCATTTTTGGTATCGCCAAAGTAAACCCTGACGACATCGTTTACTCCTCATGGTTCAGCACTCAGTCTGTAGGTGACACTTTGGCGGCGGTTAAAGGTGTAACGGCAACCGGTTTCTCAACGGGTGCAAATACACTAAACGCCGTTTACAAAAACGATGCGAACGAAGGTTCAGTAGATTTATCAACAGCCTACACAATGACACTTGGTGCAACCCAAGACTTTAGCACTGCGCTAGACGCTGACGATAACTTTAGTAAGTACGTTAGTGACCTAGACGCGGCAAAAACGGCAATTAAAGGCCTTTATGCGAAGTCAGGTTCCGATGTAAATGTGACTCAAGGTGTGGTCAGACTGCCTCATTATCTAGAAAAAGGGGCAAACTGGAACATGCAGCCAATGGTATCTGCGATGCCAAGCCTAGCGAAGCTAAGTGCAGCACTGGCGGATCCGAACGAGCAAGCGAACATGGTCCAGCAGCTATCAACCGGCGTTTTCGCAAATAACCCTGTTGACGTGACAAAGCTTGCAACCGATCCTACAGAGCAGCTAAAACTGGTGGGTGCTAAACTCACATTAAGCGATGGTACCCAACTCGACAGTGAACGTACTGTGACTCGCTACTCCCCAGTTCCAGTCGTTAAATCGGTAGAGGATGTCGAAGTACTTGTCTTCACACCTAAATCTGGTGTCGCGACCGACGTTGTGATTTATCAACACGGCATCACTTCAGCGAAAGAGAATGCGTACGCGTTCGCGTTCAATATGGTAAAAGCAGGTGTGGCTGTTATTGCTATTGACTTACCTATTCACGGCACGCGCAGCTTAGATGAACAACGTTCCGCAAATGCGAATGTACTGGCTTATCTAAATCTTTCCAACTTAGCCGTTGCGCGTGACAATCTACGTCAAAGTGTTCTGGATGTGTTAGGTTTGCGCGCTAGCTTGGTAGTATCGGCGCAAGGCGGTCTTTTAGCTGGAGGTCCTCTGCAAGGCTTCAACCCAATGACGGGTTCAAAAGTCAAAATGCTAGGTCATTCACTTGGCGGTATTGTGGCTACATCTGCCGTCGCAGCAGCAAACAATACATTGGGCAGCCCTACTGCGGATGCGCTGTACACCTTTAGCTCTGCATCAGTACAGAACTCTGGTGGACAAATTGGTAATTTGTTACTAGGTTCAGACAATTACGGCCCTCAGATCAAACATAACCTCGCTTATGCAGCATCTAAAGACTATGCGAATTACGCTGATGCATCATGTGCGGATCTAGAAGATAAAACATGTTACGAAGCATTTGAGGCTGCGGCAACGGAAGCTCAAGTCGCAGCTTTAGAAGCTGGTTTCTCACAATTTATCTATGCAGCACAAACAACGCTAGATACAGTCGATCCGTTCACAAACGCCTCAGATTTGGTCGCTTCTGGTTCACTAACTACACCATTCTTGATGACCGAGGTTGAGGGTGATAGCACAGTGCCAAACAGCGTTCCAAATGCACCATTCGCGGGTACTGAACCGCTTGCTAATAAGCTAGGGTTGAAGACTGTGAACAGTACGGACACTACTGTGAATGCAACTGCGAGCTTTGTACAGTTTAATGCTGCTGCATCGCACAGTACTTTTGCTTCGCCAAATGGCACTCTGTCTGATATTGACCATCACGTTGAGATGCAAATGGAAAACACAGACTTCTTAATGGATGACACTTTAACGGGTGTTACTAATACTTCCGTTCTGAAGTAATCGTATCACCTCTCTTACCAAAGCCCAGTTTTGACTGGGCTCTTTCGTTCTCTATCATAAAAACCGTCCCGTATATCCTTTGCTATAGTTAAATCGATGCCGTACCTAACTTACTTGTTTGAAAGGAAAACTCTATGCGCATATTCACTATAATGGCCACAGCTTTACTTCTTGCAGCATGCGGAAGTAGCCAATATCTTATGTCGACAAATGAAGGGAAAATCATTACTTCTTACGGTAAGCCAGACCTTAACGAAGAAACGGGTATGTACGAGTATGAAGACATGGATGGGAAAGAAATGAGCATTTCAAAAGATCAAATTGTGCAGATTATTGAACGCTAGCAATATGCCCTCTATGTATTTAGAGGGCTCTCCCCATACTTCTGAGCGCAGTCAATACTCCCAACTAACCTCTAACTTCCTCAAGAAATGAAGCAACCAATTCATCACCCAAAACAATCAATGCGTTTTCTTATATACAGGTATTATTTGTTTAGCGAATATTTTACATCTTCACCCTAATCAGGTTGGAATATTGTAAAATCTCGGCTTTAATTCGCTAACACCCTTTTATTTCTCAGGATAAAGTGGATAATACCGCCACAAAATAACATTACTAAGGTGAGTCCTTATGTCTATTGAAGCTACTCTGCTTGCGCGCTGCGAGTCAAAATGTGAACTGTGTTCTTCTGAATCTCAACTAACAGCATACGCTGTCCCACCTCACGGTAACGTAACCGTTGATACTGCTATCATGGTTTGTGATAAGTGTCTGGGTGAGATCGATGAGCCAAAAGACATTAACCACTGGCGTTGTCTAAACGAAAGCATGTGGAGCCAGGTTCCTGCAGTACAAGTGACAGCATGGCGCCAACTCACTCGCCTAAACTCTGAAAGCTGGGCTCAAGATGCTCTTGACATGATGTACATGGAAGAAGAGCAAATGAACTGGGCGATGAAGGGTATGTCTGATGATGACAAAACGTTGGATTGCAACGGCACTGAACTTAAGAAAGGTGACGATGTAACGGTAATCAAAGACCTACCAGTTAAAGGCACTAACCAAGTAATCAAACAAGGCACAGTGATCCGTGGTATTAGCCTTGGAGATGATCCGAAACTGGTTTCGGGCAAGGCAAATGGCGGTCAGTCAATGTACGTGATCGCAGAATACTGCCGTAAGAAGTAATATCGTATTACTCTACAAGTCAAAACGGGGCACTATTAGTGCCCCGTTTTCATTTCTAATGAACACCAATTTGGAATAAGATCCTCTACTCCGGTATTGACTCTGTATAGAGTTCTAGCTCCGTTATTCACGTTTGAGCAGCTAAAAAAATACCGGCTTATAGGCCGGTATTTTCATTCATTATTTCAAGATTAACGGTACATACCGATATCTTTTTGAATGTGAGCTGACAAATCTTCCGCATAGTAACTGCGTGGTGCAGTATTATCTACGAATAGAATGTCTAGTAAGTGAGCAATCAGTCCTTTGAAGTTAACCGCGTAGGTTTTCTTATCCATAGAGGTTGGTAAAGCTACATTTGTCATTTGCATTGCTTGTGCCATGATTGCCTCTCTTTAAAGCAGTAGTCTGTTTTGTTGGTTGTATATTAGTCAGTTTCTTATTGTTTAAGAAATGACAAATTTTACCTATTCGAATTAGATTATCTAATAAAACAAGCCCATTACAAACATCAAAAATACAAATGAATAATAACAGCATAAATAGTCAGAAACTGTTTAATTATGTTGAATAACTTAACGTTACCTGCATAAGCCCACCTCAAGTTACAACATATTTTTAACATTAAGTTTCGTTGTTTCTTTTATTTTTAGCGCTTTACTTATATTTTTTGATTAGTAATTTTAACGCTAGAGCGACTGTTCGACTTATTTTTGAGGAGCGATGCCAAAACCGCTGATGTCATCACAACGATTAAGAATGTGAGTGACCACGTTGTCGGAATCTCATACTCTGTTCCCACCAATAACATCTTTACACCGATAAACATCATGATCACCGATAATGCTGGTTTTAAGTACACAAACTTGTCTAACATCGCTTGCAGAACAAAGTACAAAGATCGCAACCCCAACAGTGCAAACACGTTCGCGGCTAAGACTAAAAATGGCTCTCGTGTTACCGCGAATATGGCTGGTATAGAATCCAGTGCAAACATTACGTCCATAACTGCAATTACACCGACTACGATCAGCATTGGTGTTGCCACCCACTTACCAGCTTGCTTTAAGATTAAGTGATTTCCTTGGTAATCATCCGTAACTGGCAATATTTTGCGAATAAACTGCTCAGGGTATGGGTTAACTTCTTCTGCTTCACCTTTGTCGCGAGCAAGCTTAATACCTGTCCAAATAAGGAATGCGGCAAAGAGGTACAACACCCAGTGGTACTGCGCAAGTAACTGAGCACCAACCGCAATCATGATAGCCCGTAGAACTAACGCACCAATCACGCCCCAAAGCAGCGCTCGCGGACGCAAATGCTCCGGCACACTGTATTGTGCAAAGATGATGGCAAACACAAACAAGTTATCCACGCTTAGCGACTTCTCTAGTAAGTAGCCTGTTAAGAATGAAACCGTTGCTTTATCGTTCGTATAAGTGCTGTGCGGTGCGTAAAAGTCCCAGAATAAATAGATAGAACCTGCAAAAGCAAAGGCAAGTAAGAACCAAAAAACACTCCAGAGGATGGCTTTTTTCATCGTTATAACGTCACCACGCGTTTGATAGATATCAAGCGCAACAAGAACAAGCGTAAAAAGGCCAAAAGCGCCATACATCGCTAATGACTCTTGAAGTGGTGCCGATTGGCTCAATTGGGTGGTACTTTCGATAAGAGACATGCTTCCTCCCATGGCGGAAGGACATGAGTTTGGTGACCTTCCGCAGACAATAACAACAAGCAGTCACATAGTAATCATGTGCTGCCAGTCAATGAATGCGTTGGTCTCGTTGAAGTGTCGGCGTGGATGAATCACGCAACACCTTTACTTACCGGATAAGCTGATGCTTAACGAGATGACGATAAGTAAACTTGCGCTAACTACTCCCCAAACGCCGCAATGATAACGCCGAATGTAACGCTTTCCAACAAAAAAACTTTGTCTAATCGAAATAAAATTCTTATTAAAAATCAGAAAGAAATATAAAAACAAAGGAATTGGTTCAACCACGTGAACTTTTGTTATTAGATGTAAAGATCAGCAAGTGACTCAAGGTGATACATTTAAGAGTCAGAGCGATGTCTCTGAGAACATAGACACAAAAAAGGAGCATAACTGCTCCTTTCCTAACTTCCGTGTTATTAGCAATTCAAAAACCGCTCAAAGGTACAAAGTAAACTAACGTTGACCAAATTGCGACCCAAGCAACCACCACTGCCGTATCTGTCCAATCTTTATTCCACATACTGCCACCCTCATCATCGCATGTAGCAATTGAAGGACAGCAAAATCGATACCAATATCTACTATCTGTGTTGCTGTGTATAAAGTTTGTGACTTTGATTCAAGCAGTTTGGCTCATCGGTCAGAAGTTCAATAAAACAGTCTGCCATGGATAAGTTGGTTACACGCCCCTCGCCTTTCATCTCCAGTAGCGCATCGTAACCTTCTTTCCCTTTCATGGTATAAGCGGAGGAAGTGCCTCGATACCAGGTGTCGTCTTGAACGTCGACCCATTGTTGACCATCAAAAATTGCTAATGACTGAATTCTTTCACCTTTAGGGGCATCCGCTCGGTACTCAAAGTTTAAATTGTAAGTGTATGGATAACTGCCAGAGCCAGTACCTTCCACATCATTGTTGAGTGCATTGTTTATGGCGCCTTCAAGTGCTCGGCGAATAGCACTGCCTTTTACGTCGTAAAAGCCGATCGGAACGGCAAAAGGCAACAATCGTCCGGCAATATCTGCCACTGTGATGTTGCCAGGATTCAATGATGTTCGCACGCCACCCGCATTATGAATCGCAAATTGAACCTCATGCCCGCGTTTATTTAGGCTGTACAAAAATGAACGAGCAACAGAAGAAGCCAGCTCGCTCTCACCAAACTCATCTGGGATTCGCACATGACGCTTTTTGGTGTCAATACTAGCAATGACTTGTGACTGTAACTGTCTTACCCGAGGGATGTATTTATCACTTAGGATCGCTTGAGTCTCTGGGTGTTTCTTACAGACCACCACATTAGGTTGACCATGGATAAAGTCACACGCGGTTTCGAATACGCCTTGGTCAAGCTGTTGATTTAGTGTCGAGTCCCAAAAAATACGTCGGCCAAGTAACAGTTCATTTTGACCACTCAGCATGGTTGCTTTGCCGTTTTCATCAAATTCAATGACGCAGTGCCCCATAGTCAAAGCATGAAAGCCCGCTTGCACAACGTAGGTATCTTTTACTTTGACACCATAAGGGTCATCTTGCCCTAAACCTATTGATGAGAAATCGCCTTGCAGTCGGTGGCTATGTCCACCAACAATAATACCAATCCCCTCAACTTGTTCAGCCAACTCTAAATCGCCTTCATAACCTAAGTGGCTCAGAAGAATGATATTTTTAATACCAGAGTAGTGAATTTGTTTTACGGTCGCCTTAGCGGTTTCAATTGCAGACTTAAATGGCGTATCTGCATCTGGGTTCGCGATATCGCTCATTTTATCAATGGATAATCCGAAAATCGCAACCTGCTCACCATGAAACTCTTTGACGATGTATTGTGCGCTTTGTGTCTCCGTTTGATAGCTATACACATTGCTGCTATCGCTGACTCGGTGAGGCTTTTGAAGCGATTCATTTGATAGATCCCAGTTACCAGCAAGCAATGGAAACTGAGTGCGTTGACAGAATAAGGCAACAGGTTCATTACCCATATCCAATTCATGGTTGCCTAACGCCATCGCATCAATCTTTAACGCATTCAACAAATCGGCGTTGGCTTTACCTTTAAATAATGAGAAATAAAGTGTGCCTTGGAAACAGTCTCCAGCATGGAGAAATAACATCCCATGCCCTTGACGCTGAGCGTCGTCTCGTAGCTGCTCTACTTGGGTTGCGATGCGAGAGAACCCGCCAGCACTCACGTATGGCTCTAACGTGAGTTCTTTGTTGATCTTAAGCTTTAACTGTAATGACGTTGGCTCAAAGTAGGAATGTGTGTCATTGATGTGTGCCAGTTTGATTCTCACTGGCTTATGATTGTTATTCATCTTCATCTTCTCTCTTTTCATTCCTTATAATAATAAGAAGTGAATCATGACAGAATCATGAATTTTATGAAACTGTGATTTTTTGATTTCATGTTTAAGTGATCACGATGCTATCTACACTACTTTTGAAAGCAAGCGTCGCTTGTTGCGGTCTCTATTCAGTAAGGGGCTCTCGTAATTTTGTGAACTGAGCTTAACTCCAATATTTCGAATTAATATATGCTTAGGAGTAGCAAAATAACTCTCTATAATTCAAATAATTGCAAGGAGGATTGAGATGAGACTAGAACGCATCGAAATCTCCGGATTTAGAGGCATCAAACGCCTTTCACTCTCTTTTGACGAACTCACTACGCTCATCGGTGAGAACACGTGGGGCAAATCATCATTGCTCGATGCCCTTTCTATCGCGCTACCTGCTAATGGCTCATTATATCAATTCGAACTAAAAGATTTTCACGTTGATTACTCAATTTCTCATCCACAAACCCAACACTTGCAGATCATTGTTTGCTTTAAAGCACAAGACAAGAACGAAGTAAAAGCTGGGCGTTATCGACGGATAAAACCTGCATGGTGCACAAACGAAGATGGTGAGCAGGTCATTTACTATCGAATTAGTGCGTCTCGCGACGAGTATGATATTAAAACTGAATACGCATTTTTGGATCATAACGGTAAGCCGAAGAAACTGCACCACTCTGAGAAACTCGCGGTAGAGTTGATGACTCTTCACCCTGTTATCCGCCTACGAGACTCCCGACGCTTCCCAGATCTAAACCACGTCAACGGCGACAGCAAAAATGCTCGGATTGAAAAACGAATCAATAACACCTGTCGACGGCTATTGGCGATGCCTGGGCACGTAAACAAGGGTGAGATTCGCAGTAGTCTCGATTCAATGCAAACACTTGTCGAACACTATTTTGCGTTCCGCAGTGTCAGCAAAGGTAACCCACGAAAACCTCGTGATGGTCTTTTTTATACAAGCCCTTCCTCTGATAAAGGATTAAGTCAATTCCTTAAGGAAACAAATGATAAACAAAGCCGTTTGCTTTTAATGGGGCTTCTCAATGCTTACCTTCAAGCAAAAGGCCCTACCGATTTAAGACGCTGCGCAAGACCGATACTGATCATCGAGGACCCAGAAGGCCGACTACACCCAACTCATCTCGCTAGAGCGTGGTCATTATTGCAGTTGTTGCCAATGCAAAAGATTTTAACTACCAACAGCGGTACGTTACTTGGCTCGGTTCCACTTTATTCAATCCGGCGTTTGATTCGCTTGTCAGACCGAACCATTGCCAAGAGCTTAAACTCTGCCAAGTTTGGTAGAGATGAGTTACGCCGAATTGGTTTCCACATTCGTTTTCATCGCTCAGGGGCGTTGTTTGCACGGTGTTGGTTACTCGTAGAGGGCGAAACTGAAGTTTGGTTATTTCATGAACTGGCTCGTCAATGCGGATATGACTTAGCTGCGGAAGGAGTTCAAATCGTTGAATTTGCACAGTCAGGACTGAAGTCACTGATCAAAGTAGCAAAAGAGTTCGGTATCGACTGGCATGTTGTTACCGATGGTGACCCGGCAGGTAAAAAGTACGCGCATGCCGTGAGAGCGCAACTCGATCATGATCAGGAAAGGCATAGACTTACAGAGTTACCTGATCGAGACATCGAACATTTTCTATACAATCATGGGTTTGAACTTTTCTTTAAGGACATCATCAAAGTTCCTCATGATCACCCTATCCCAGCTAAAAAAGTCGTAAACCGTGTTTTGAAAAAGCATGCAAAACCGGACTTAGCTTTGGCCATTGTATCTCACTGTGAAGAGAGAGGTATGGAGTGCATTCCTGTACTTCTGCGTTGGACACTTAAGCGCGTTGTCACCATGGCAAACGGCAATACATGAGTTAGAGTATTTCACACTCACACCTTGCCTTGTAATACAAAAAAAGCACACCAAATTGGTGTGCTTGTATCAAACATCATTAATTTTGATTAAAGGTATTGAGAGGGATAAAACTCAATACACAGTGGATACAAATAAGATCGGGGGTTCACTACTGTGCTTGCTCAGCAAGCGTAGAAGAAGTAGTGCTTGATTTCGTATGCAACCAAAGTCCAGTCGCTTTCATTAGATAACCAAACACACCACCTAGCAGCAAAGATGGAATGACAAGTTGCCAGTTTCCATCAGCGGCAAATGTTGCGCAGGAACCAATAAAAGTGCCTGGAATGTACGCGAGCCAAGCCTGTTTCGCTTGAATACACATGAAAAATGCCACAATAGCGGTAATCACATAACCGATAATTTCCAAACCAACGTAAGTTGAACCGTGGATAATTACCATTGCCCAGAATACACCCGTCATATTAGTGATTAAGCTGATACCAAGTCCTTTCAATCCGCTAGTTGGCGCAGCAAAGTAGCTCGTGCAACCTAAAAAACCAGCCCAAGAAAGCAAACCTAAAGAAATGGCGATCCAACCCCATACGCCAGATAAAATTCCAGTAGTGATAGAGATAGCTAAAAGTGTCGTCATGGTAGTCGTACCTGCTTGGCTATTATCGTACCCATATGGCTCAATAACTGCCTTCATACATTGAAATCAAGGACACATGTTAGATACATCAGCCTTGTTTATCGGTGATAATGATCACAATAAGGTTATAACAATTTCATGACTTGCACTAAAAGTTTGACGCAACCGATAAATCAACAGATTTAGGGAATGAGTATTTCTAATACTCGGTAAAAAAGGATGTGTGTAGGACAGTTCCAATAGGTCACTCCAGCAAGCTTTAACGAGACTGGAAGCTAATATCGGCGTGCAGAATCATGGTTCACCAAGTGAGTGCATAAAAGCTCCTGAATCACACTTGTTCTTCGAAGTTCAGTATACTGTACATAGAAATATGCCACTCCCAATTAAGCAAGTGGCATTACTGTGCTTCTAGAGTTTATTGCGTGTATTGAGTAGTAACTTACAATACCGAAGGCTTACCTTTCATCATTCGCAGACCTTCTCGTTTAATGCAGTCGACTAGTGGGTTTTCTGCCATATCAGCTCGCCATATAAATGAAAGTGTCCTTTCCATTTTTAGCTCGGGCACATTTAACGCAACAAGATGACCCGCTTCTATATATCGCTCTACATCTAAATACGGTAAACAAGTAAGGTACTGGCCGTTAGCAACTAAGCTGCGTAACACCGGAACGTGCTCGTACTCTCGCCATACATCCAAATCTTCAATTAGATGATGAATAGAGCTATCAAATGTTTTTCGTGTGCCAGAGCCATGCTCTCTCAACACCCACTTCGCTTGTTCTAACTGCGCGAGGCTTACAGATTGATTGCGAGCAAAGGGATGATGAGAAGCAGCGACAACAGTAAGATGGTCTCGACACCAGACTTCTTGGTGCAAACGGTTATCGTCACAACGCCCCTCGATGATCCCTAAATCATATTTATAATCTAATACGCCATCAATAACCCCTTTTGTACTCTGCACACCAAGGGAAATACGCATTTCTGGAAAGTCATTATCAATGATACTGATAAGGTCTGGAACCAGATGCTCTGCCGGAGTTTGACTCGCGCCCATGCGAATCTCACCGCTTAACAAATGTTGCTCATAAAAGCCCATTTCAATCTGCAGTGCGTCTTGTAATAAGCGTTTTGCTTTTGGTCGTAACCACATACCCCAATGGGTTAACGCCATTTGCTTGCCTTGCCTCTCAAATAAAGGCCTGCCAAGCATTTTTTCTAATTGCGCAAGCGACATACTTGTCGCTGATTGTGTCAAAGCCAGTTTCTCTGCGGCCTGGCTTACACTGCCGGTATCTGCAACTGCGTCAAAAACCGCTAATTGCTTAAGTGAGTAGCGCAAAGTGTCCTCCATTATTGGTGAGTATTTTTCATACCCTCACAATCGTTAAAAACATGCCCCAATAAGCAATAGAGTTCATTTTACCTAGCCGCATAAAGTTATCAATTAATTTGATGAGGTTTCTAAATATTATCAATTTTACCTACCAAACCCTTCTCCTTATTCTGACTGTGCGGTTCGGGAACACCGCAAGCCTCAATGACTTTGAGACTGAAGTCATTGAGGCTTCTAAATAAAAACAACAATTTCATTTTTGAGTTAATAACCAAGGAATTTTTATGCGATTACAAATTAAGGAGTCAATATGGCGGTGACCAGCTCTCAAAATCACCAGTACTTTTCTCCAAAAGAAATGATGGCTGAAGCGGAAAAATTTGCGTTAAGTAAAGCAAACAAAACCAGCAGTATGACACTGAGTCTTGCCATCATGGCGGGCGCGTTCATTGGATTGGCGTTCTTGTTTTACATCACGGTGACTACTGGCAGCGCTGGCGCTGGTTGGGGCTTAAGCCGTCTTGCTGGCGGATTAGCATTTAGTATGGGCTTGATCCTTATCGTGATCTGCGGTGGTGAACTATTTACCAGCTCAGTTCTTTCCAGTATCTCATGGGCCAATAAGCAAATCTCGTTCGGAAAAATGCTTTCTATTTGGGGCAAGGTTTACGTTGGCAACTTCATTGGTGCGATGTTCCTACTTGCGCTAGTTACTGCAGCTGATCTTTATCAAATGGATAGCGGTCAATGGGGGTTAAATGCGCTTAACATCGCGCAGCACAAGCTTCATCACACTCTCATTCAGGCGTTTGCGCTCGGTATCCTTTGTAACCTATTGGTCTGCCTCGCGATTTGGTTAACGTTTAGCTCTGCAAATGCAATGACAAAAGCAGCAATGACAATCATGCCTGTGGCCATGTTTGTCAGCAGTGGCTTTGAACACTGTGTCGCGAACATGTTTATGGTTCCACTTGGCATTGTTATCGCGAACTTTGCACCTGAGTCTTTTTGGGCCTCCGTCGGTGTGCCCGCTTCACAGTACGCAGACTTAAATATTGGCCACTTTATTACCGCTAACTTAATTCCTGTCACGCTTGGCAACATCGTCGGCGGAGCGGTTTTAGTTGGTCTTGCAAACTGGTGTATTTTTCGCCGACCAGAACTAAAAGCAGCGAATATCTCTTCTATCACAACGACTACAACACTCTCGTCAGTTAAGGATTTCACCATGAAAAACGCATCTTTTGTTAAAGACATTATGAACCCAAAACCAGTTACCATCAGTGCAGAAACACCGATAGCAATCGCACTGGATGTGCTACTTGACAACAACGTAACTAGCGCACCTGTTGTAGACGTACAAAATCGATTGGTTGGTTTCTTCTCTGCTCACGATGTGATGGTAGAACTATGGTGTGAGGACTACATTCCGGTGAAAGACCAAAAAGTCGTCGACATCATGAGCCGCGATGTGGTCGCAATTGATGCTGGTGATCGTCTCGTTGATGTTGTCGAATTCCTATGTATCGATAAAGAGCAGTTGTACCCAACGAGCAGCATGGGCATCGCCACTCGCATGACGTCTTTATCTTTAGAAGAACGCGCAAAAAGCATCAAAGTGAGCAAGCCACAAGTACTTCCTGTACTTGAAAATGGCCAGATGGTCGGTGTTGTTACTCGTACTGAAGTATTAAAAGCACTACGCCCGATTTTTGGTGAGCGTTTAAACCTAGTAGAAAAAAACGAGTTGGAAACAGCGTAATTCATTAAACGCTTGCAACGTCTGTTGGCTTTCAATCGCTGGTACTAACTGGCTTGCCAAGGTTGTCGATTGCGATTGAGGTAATAAAAAAGCGCTCTTCCGTTGAAGAGCGCTTTTACTGTATCTAAAAGAAGTTCGTTACTTCTTAACGCCTTCGATATGAAGTTCCATATCAACATAGCTTGAAGCACCCATTACTGGGATATCAAAGTCAGCAAGCTCGAGGCGAGTGTTACCAACGAAGCCAGCGCGCTCACCACCCCATGGGTCACTACCTGCGCCAACAAATTCAGCTTCGATAGTAATAGGCTTAGTAACACCGTGTAGCGTTAGATCACCAGTTACATCTAGCTTGCCATTACCTTTATCAACCACTTTTGTGCTTTTAAAGGTCGCTTCGCTGTATTTGCCAGCATCAATGAAGTCACCACTACGAATGTGCTTGTCACGTTCAGCGTGGTTGGAGTCTAAGCTAGTTGTATCAACAACAACATTCACTTTTGAATCAGCAATGTTGTTCTCATCAAAAGAAAAGTCACCAGAAAATGTATTGAAACGACCTTTGATGAAGCTGTAACCCAAGTGGCTAACTTTAAAGTTAATTGAAGCGTGAGCACCTTTGGTATCGATGACATAATCTGCAGCTTGCGCACCAAATGGTAGTGCCATAGCGATAGCTAATCCTGTAGCGAAGAGTGACTTTTTCATTTTGAAGCTCCTAACATTTTTCTTAATGTGTTGTCTTTATCGATTAAGTGGTGTTTAAGCGCAGCAATAGCGTGCAAACCTGCTATCAGGATGACGGCCCAAGCTGCGTAGAAGTGAATTTCACCCGCTATGTCTGATTGTCCTGGGAATAACTCTCCCGCTCCTGGCACGGTAAACCAATTAAAAACTTCGATACCGCGTCCATCAGACGTTGAAATGAGGTAACCTGAAACAAAGATGGTGACCAATAGTAGGTACATAACACCATGCGCTGCTTTAGCAGCAAGCACTTCGTAAGGTTTGCCTTCTACCTTTGGTGACGCCGTAACATGTTTCCATACAATGCGTGCCAAAGTTAAAATAGCGAGTAAAATACCGACAGAGCGATGGTAATGTGGCGCAGTTCGATACCATTCGCTGTAATAGCTAAGGTCGACCATCCACAAACCCACTGCAAATAGACCAATAATGCACAGCGCAGATAACCAGTGCATCACGCGTGCAGTAAGGTTGTAATTCTTTACCAGTGTATCCATCTCAAGTTCCTAGATATATTCCTAAGTTAATGTTGAGCAAGAAACACTACATTAACCTATTTACGTCATATGAAACAGATTATTTACCATCATTTACATCCAGCCAATGGCACCGTATCTATCAAGTTGTTCGAATTTTTTGAAGGAACTTTAAATCGTTTATAAAACTGAAACTTACAGCTTAACTTCTTGTTCTATCTCATACAGCTCTTCGGACACTTCTAACATTCTACGTTCAACCAGTGATTTTGCATCTTCCCCCCCCTTGTTGTAATAAATTGGCCCTAGTTTTTCTGTAATGAAATCAATAAGAAATTCACTATCGAACTGGCCAATCTCAACATCTAGTTCGTCCTGCATATAATCTTGAATGGCGGTTGCCAGCGTTTCTTTTTGCGCACGTTCTAACTTTATCATCTTTGCCCTTTTTCAGAATTTTGTTCTATGTGTGCTTCTATCGTCTTGCTCTCTTAAAGAGTAGGCGCGATCATTTGTGAGAAATTTGGTGTTTAGATCAAGAAGTTGCCGAAGTAAATTAGTCTATTCTCAAAAGACTATGCTAACCTTTTGCAGTTCGTTTTGTTAATTATTAAGGGATATTCTTTGCTACTCGACCTAGTGATTCAAAGTGTTAATGATTTTCAAGACGACTGTCTTAAGCTGTGTGAAAAGCATTACCCTGCGGTACATAACCAAGGCATGAGTGAGCATCATCTTGGTCTCGCGTTTTCAAGACGAATGGAACACACTTTCCGTCACTTCGGATACAACAGCGTGGTAAAACCAATTGAAGTTTTAAATACGCCGGATCTGCCTCATCACTATCGTATTTCATCCGAAATAGGTACGGTTTGGGTCCTGAGCCACCATATGGTCAGTGCGGGAAAATCTTGTCGAGAGAACTTACTCTCATCAATTACGGAATGGCAAAGCGAATATGGTTATGCGCTGCAACCGAATGATCTACTCTTTTTAGTTTGTGATCATTGGATCAGTCGCAGCAAAACGAGCCGAGAGTTGCTTCATTGGTGGATGGGTGAACTGCCCGATCAGATCAACGAATACACGGAGCAAGGCATCACGCTGTACACCAGCGAATCGCAGCTCACGCAATCGTTAGACACTCGATTTGGCATTAGCCCTTGTTACATTAAGTTTGGTCATCCTTTGCGTCGCTCGAACAAACAACAGTTGGTCAGAAAATACTTACAACTGTATGCAGTACTACAATGGTAACATCAAATTGCAATAGGAAGATTGTCAGTCATTTCATCAATTTGTTTGATATCACTCGACAAATCTAATCATGTCTTACCATCGTTCTTGCTTGAGTTCATGAGCCCACTTAGATTCACTGCCAATGAAATAAAAAGTTAGCGCGATAGCGCTGATGTAGAAGCATTGACTTAGGTTGTTATAACAATGATGAGCACCTCGCAACTCCTTAGTTGCATCCGCAAACAAGCCGACGGGCAATACATTGCGAAATACACAAAGCTCACTCTTCGAAGTGTCTTTCAACCTATATATAAAAAAGATATTTCTATCGTTGGACTTGAGGCACTAGTAAGAATTACCAATGCTAATGGTACCATGATCAGGCCAGATCAGTTTTTCCAATCAAAAACCATTGCCGCTCAAGACCTACTCAATGTCGAACGCTTAAGTCGCCTAATTCATATCAAAAACTTTGCCCAATCTCACTTTCACAATAAACAACTGTTTCTTAATGTATTACCAGAAGCAGCAAAAATACTAGCCAGAGACATCACGTACAATAGGCTGCTAAAACAAACCATTTATCAATCTCATTTAGTAAATGAACAAATCGTCATGGAGTTGCTTGAGTTGAACGTAGAAGACGAGTCCTCTTTGTCGCAAGCAGCTCGTGAATTAAGCCAAGGCGGGTTTAAATTGGCGATCGACGATTATGGCGTCAATGCATCGACAATTGAACGAGTGAAAGGCGTTCGTCCGGACATAATAAAAATGGATCGCTCGTTAATGCTGAGATACGAAAATGGTGACTGGAAAGCTCTAGTCGATGCATTATCACTAGCAAGAACGTTGCATTCTAAAACCGTTATCGAAGGAATTGAAACCGAGCATCAACTTAACTTAATGAAAAAACTCGGTTTCGATATGTATCAAGGATACCTACTCGCTATCCCGCAAACGTTAGACGTTTATGAAGAGGCAAAAACAGCCTGACTATGTAAGAACAAAAGTTTGTGCGGTTTAGCGAGAGTTACGTGATTTACCACGGTTCTTATGAATCGCTAATTTTGCTTTTAGCTTACGCTTCTCTGATGAACGGCTTCGACGGCGTCCACTACCATTTTTCTCAGGCTCGACTTCTTCTATAAGGCTTGGCTCGAAGCCTGCCAACCATTCTTGCGGTAGGCGTTGATCAAGCAAATTCTCGATAGCGTGCAATAAATATTCTTCATCCCGACTCATTAGAGACACAGCTAACCCCGACTTTCCTGCACGGCCAGTACGGCCTATACGGTGGACATAATCTTCGGCTTTAAATGGCATATCAAAGTTCACCACTTGCTCTAACTCTTGAATATCCAGTCCTCGTGCTGCTACATCTGTCGCAATCAACGCACGCACCTTACCTTGTTTGAACTCATCCAACGCTCTTTGACGCGCACCCTGTGACTTATCCCCGTTAATTGAAACCGCTTTTATGCCATCTAACTTAAGCTCTTTTGCTAGCTCATCGCTACCTTGCTTAGTTTTTGTAAATACAAGCACTTGCTGCCAATTGCGCGAGCCAATCAAGTACGCCAATAATTCACGTTTACGCTTTTTGTCTACCGGATAAACCATCTGTTTTACCGTTTCTGCCGTCGTGTTTGCTGGTGACACTTCAACTTCAACCGGCGATTCCATGAGTTTGTACGCAATAGTCTTGATTCGCTTTTCAAATGTCGCAGAGAACAACAGGATCTGTTTTTCGGCGGGTAAACGTCGGAAGATGCGTTGCAAGTCAGGCCAGAATCCCATATCTAACATACGGTCGGCTTCGTCTAGAACGAGCATACTGGTTTTGGAGATGTTTACGTTGCCATTAAACAGATGATCCAAAAGGCGGCCTGGTGTTGCAATCAAAATATCAACGCCCTCTTCTAACTTCCTCTTTTGTACGCCAATGCTTGTACCACCATAAACACACACAATGCGAAGTTCGGTTTGTGCAGAGTACTGATTCAAATTATCAAATACCTGCTGCGCAAGCTCGCGTGTTGGAACCAAAACCAATGCTTGAGGCGTACCGTTGAGTTTCTTTTGCTGAACGGTTTGTATAATAGGTAAACCAAACGCAGCTGTTTTCCCCGTACCAGTTTGTGCAGCAGCAAGTAAGTTCTTTCCTTCAAGGACATGTGGAATAGACTTTTCTTGCACTGGTGTTGGTGTCACGATATTTAGATTGCTTAGCGTCTCGATTAGCTTTTGTTCAATGCCTAAGTCAGCAAAATTAACAGACATGTGTAACCTCATTATTTTTGGAGCGCAGAGTTTACCAGAGCCCCAATAGCCATACTACTTTTCTATCTCATTGGGCTGAATCAATAAGATGTTGCTGAAAATCATACGACTGGCGTAAAACGTCTCGATAGAGTGTCGAGAACTTCTCTTCCAATTCTGTGTAATCACTCTCAATCACTTTAAATGTTGTAGTAAGGTCAGCCATTCTCGGGCTTCTTTGCGACATTCGATGTAATGCAAATTCGATATTATCCAGGTCTTGGTATGACTGAAGCCATCGACCGTGCCACATCCGGCTGTGGAGCACCAAAAAACGCGATGGCAAATGTTCATCAACGTCACGGTTTACTCGCTCGTATGCCGAGTCGACAAAGTGTTCGAGAGATACGGCATAAAAGTCGTTCCAGTGTTTTGCGAGACAATGGTCCCAGAACATATCGAGAGCGATAGGGGCAAAGCGCCGCGCAGTACCTTTGAAGTGAGGTTTGCATTCGTTAACAATAGGATGGTGATCGGTAATGCGGTCAACAAATCTATGTAATTTAATGCCGTTCGAGATATCACGTTCATACAGCTTGCTTGGATCTCCTTTTACGAAGTCTCCAAGCAAGTTCCCCAATAAATGGCTGTTACAGTGGTCTGCGATATGCAGGTGGGCTAGAAAGTTCATCCGACGCCAGTTTTGGCCTTTAAGGCTTGGTGTGACATGAACCTAGTATAACGTCTATTACGACGAGATGAGAGTGTTCCGCTATTCGGCTTCGTTGTCTGAGCCAACGTATTCCGACAAGATAATGCCAATTTCAAGCGCATCTAGCAGCTCTAGGCTCTCATCGTTTTGGTATTGGTCGCTCATTGTGACCTCCTTTATTTTAAGCTCTCTTGCTTGTACTTGCTGACGGCTTGGCCTTGCCATATCCACGTCAACAACTCCTTTTTATAGTCTTTATATGACACATTCATGACAGCGAGAAGTAAAGATTTAAAAACCTATGAGCAGAATCAAAAGTAAACGTTTGCAACCAGATTTCATATCTACTTAGCACTTCAGAGAAATAGCTCTTTTATCAATATTTATGTCAATTTAAAGATATAACATACCGTTATAGGCGTCCTTAGATCTCATTTCTTAAACTAAATTTAGTTTTCGTTACATATTTTGCTGATTAACTTCGCATATTTTGTTTCGATATAGCAATAGATTTGGTCAATATCTTTTATCTCTAATGGAGCTTTAAATGAGAGAAGTTGAGTTTAGAACGATAGACAGGCTGTTTATCAAGATGTCTATCAACGACAAAATGTGGGTTATATTCCTGCTGTTTTTAGTAGCCCTCACTTCTGTGGCTGGAAGCCGCTACTTCAATGAAATACAACAATTTAAACAACAAGCGATTTCTGCTAGCGAAGCGAAACTTTCTGGTATTGTTGACGCTCAACCAGGTCATGTTCCACAAATTGACGGCGTATCGAAATCAAGTCGCGTAAGCGAGAGCTCTTTTGTTGATGGCTCTGTCACCGCTTATGCAAAGTTGCATTCTGGCGAAGTGATTAAGTTGACTCAAAACGTATCCGCGCAATACGAATCTGCAAAGTCGTCAGCCTTAACCTCTCTGTTACTCAGCTTTTTATGGGTTGTTCCTTTTGCCCTTTTCTCTTACTGGGTTGCGACCTTTATAGGAGGCGCCCTGTGGGTTTTATATACGACAACCGAAAAAATTGGTGAAGGTGATTTAACCTCTCGCCTTGGTTTTCATCCTGGCCGAGACGAGTTTGGCACCATTGGTTGCGCGTTAGATAAATCTATGGACACCTTAAGTGAACTGGTTAACAGTGTGAAAAATAATGCGGCTACATTGAGTGAGACATCTTCTGCATTCGAAAAAGATATGCAGTTGAGCGAAACGCAGATATCTCATCAATATCAAACACTCGATTCCGTCGCGACAGCAATGGAAGAAATGACAGCCTCTGCAAAAGAAGTATCCAGCATTTCCCAACAAGCGACGATGCAATCCGATCAGGACGCTCAAAAGATCGAGCTAAGCAGAAATCGCGTGCAAAATGTGATTGGAGAAATTGAGACGTTATCCAGCTATATTGAACAGGCTTCCACGTCAGTAACCAACTTAAATGAGAACACGACGCAGATTAATGACGTTATTACAACGATCAATGCCATTTCAGAACAAACCAACCTATTGGCTCTGAATGCGGCAATTGAAGCGGCACGCGCCGGGGAACAAGGTCGTGGATTTGCTGTGGTTGCTGATGAGGTGCGTACATTGGCAAGCCGAACTCAACAGGCAACAGTAGAAATTCAAGCCATGATTGAGAAACTACAAGCCGAAAGCCAGAACATTGCTTCAATCACTGATCGAACCGTTCAACAAGCGCAAACCAGTAGCCAGCTTATTGATGAAATTGGTCATGATGTGAGGTCCATTGCTGAATCCGCACGCTCATTGATGGACATGAGTATCCAAATTTCCACCTCAGCAGAAGAACAAAGCGCAGTCGCCAACGATATTGCATCTGAGCTTTCAGAAATTCGCAGCCAGTCGAGCACAATCAGAGAAGTTGCAGAGCAATCTACCGTAGGGGTAGCTAATCTCACTCAGGCGTCAGTGTCTCTTGGTGAGGTATTACAACGCTACCGCACAGCATAACTTTGCAGCATTTATGATCAACAAGGGCTCCTCAGGAGCCCTTTTCTTTAAACCGTTTTCAGCCGTTATCGTCGATATTTTCTACTACACACAAGTGGATATTTGAAGTGAATCTCAAGTTCTCGCTGTACCTGATGAAATAATGTTCATAAACAAAGCGTTCCGCTATGCTTAATCCTGCCAATTCCAATTTGCTGCTGGAAAACAATATGAATAATTACAAAGATACAAAAGACATCGAAAACCTAAGTTGCCCTCTCTGCCAGGGGGATGAATATCTCATTTCATCGGATGGAGAGAAATTCACATGCGCTGCTTGCGGATTTCATACAAAAAGCTTCTCATCCATCCAATGCCTACATCAAACCCCTTACCTACAATCCAAACTTAAACATATCCATAGCTTAAGTACGGTGTGCCATTAAGAGATTAAACAGAGCAGCTAAATAGCTGCTCTTTTAATTCATCTAAATGTTGAATGCGAATTACGCGCTCATCATCAACACGATTGATTGCCTCACCATTAAATAGCTGTACGGTTTTAATGCCAGCGTTTAATCCCGCTTCTACGCCTTTAGGTGTGTCATCAATATAAAGACAGTCGCTCGGTAAAAAGCCCATGCTCATTGCACTGTACATAATTAAGTCAGGTTCAGGCTTCCAACTATTCGCATCGAATGCAGAGAACACTTTCCCCTGGAAAGCATCGAGCAATCCTGTTAACTCCAATGCGTATTCTATTTTATCTTTCGGCCCATTGGACGCGACACAATATTCGATATTATGCGAATCTAAAAACTGAATTAATCGCTTTGCACCATCCATCGGCTGTAAGTGGCGAACAAAAAGAGACTGGACTTCTTCACGGTATTGCGGCTCTAAGACATCAATAGGGACTTTGATATCTTTCAGCTCTTTAGTATCTAAAAGGATGTCAGCGAGCTTTCCTCCTTTAAAATGAGAAACGCACTCTTCCATCGTTAATTCTGCGCCATGCAGGTTAAATACATTGACGAGAGCTTGGCAACACAATCGTTCACTATCGACCAACGTACCATCACAATCAAATATCACGCACTTAATATTGGTAATTGCCATAGCCATCTCCAGACATCTTAAAGGCTAATGCCCTAGCTGATTTTAAAAATGTTGGCTTAATCTTATTTAAGTTTGGGATTGTTGAAACGACGAGCTTGGCATTTCATGGAAATAGAGGGGAGCAATTACAGTTTTTCTAAGCAAGATCACCTATCGTCATCTTGCTTTGCTTTTTATGCATTTGAGTGCGCAAATTAGCTTTCAATAATCACCGAATCTAAAAGCTTGTGTTCGGTACTTAGTCTTTTAGCAAGATCCGCCACAAACGAACTCTTGTATTTTGATTCAGAAACCGCGACATCAGAGATAAGCGTGTTTCCTTCAAGGTGGCTAATAATAGCGGCAGCAATTGGAGCTCCAGATTTAAAACCAACATATAATTCAAAATCTGGCGTTAGAATTATCTGAGTGAGATATTCCACAATCATATCTTTATCGTACTGTTGATCCCAACGCTGAGACTGCAGGACAGAAAACATGATAGTAAGTCGGTGAAAATCGACCAGAAAAATATCGTCAGAGCTAAATTCAGAATTACTCTCAAGTAGCGTGTCTTTGTCGACCACTTGATAGGTCGCTTGTTCTAGTGCTTTGAAATAGACATCACGCCCTTTCAGACTCTCTGGTGTTGGAAATTCAACTTCAACCAGATCATACAGCCATGTATTTTTACGCTCGATACTGGCTAACTGTTGTTCATTCATTTTGATACCTTAGTTGCAAAACGAAATGTGCAAAGTGTTTCATTCTCACATAGAGTGAAGCTTAGACAGAGCGACAAGCGATATAAAGTCATATTGGGAGAAAGTATGGTCACTCTAACTCATCATTTCGTTTAGAGCAGTACATTAGCATGAAGCCCACAACAAACCTAGCGTACGTAGACCTTTCCTTGGCTAAATTTTGTTTTAGTTGCAAACCTCTGATAGATTTCATCAATATCTTTCCTAGTTAAGGACAAAAATAATGAAAAAGATGCTGTTAAGTGCATTGCTTGCTACTACGCTGGTTGGTTGTTCAGATAACGATGTTGCTGATGTAGGACTCGGTTGGTTTACTTTGAAAGACATCAAAGTAGGTGAATTAAAAGACGAGGTAGTCACGGGGGTTACGTGTCACATCGCTTCTATCGAAGCCGATTTTAGCTTGGCGGATCCAAGTGATAGCTCAATATCATGTCGTCAGACTGGCGAAATCACACCGGAAATGATTGCAAAAATAGATAAAAGCAAGTCTGGCGAAATTGTATTTAAGAAGTCAAAAAGTATTTTCTTCAAAACAATGAAGGTTCGCCGAATTTATGATGCAGACAACCAAACCTTACTCTACCTGTCTTACACAACAAAAGAGACAGACGGTAGCTTTAAGCATAGCCTATCGACAGTTCCACTTTGGGGTACCAAGGCTTACGTTGAGCCAACTGAAGTGAAAAAGTAACGCGGCTAAATTTGGATAGCTCCAAGCTCGTTGTTAAAGAGAATAACCGCTCAACAATCTGAAAAGAGACCAATTGTAGTAATATAAGCATCAGCAATTTAGGCTATCTTGGTCGCAATTTCTCCAGCTCGCTGATTTTTTCAGCGGGCAAACTTCTTTGTAATAAAACGCCACGATTTTCATTTTTTTGTGATACAATCCCGCCTCTTTTTTTTCTCACTCAAGAACAAGCATGAAGTTTCCTGGTCAGCGTAAATCTAAACACTACTTCCCAACTCACGCTCGAGATCCATTAGTAAACCAAATCCGACAAGCGCCTAAGCTATATCGCCCAACTATCGTTGGTGTCGGTCAAACCATCGTAGATATCGAAGCGCGTGTAGATGATGCGTTTTTAGAAAAATACAACCTAAGTAAAGGACATTCACTCGTTCTTGAAGAAAGCAAAGCAGATGCACTTTACGAAGAACTGGTTGAGCAAGGCCTGATCACACACCAATACCCAGGTGACACGATTGGCAACACTCTGCACAATTACTCAGTATTGGCGGATAGCAAATCCGTTTTGCTCGGTGTGATGTCCAAGAACATTCAAGTTGGTTCTTTTGCTTACCGTTACCTTTGCCGCACGTCTTCACGCATGAACCTCAACCACCTACAAACGGTAGATGGTCCTATTGGTCGTTGTTATACCCTGATTTCTCAAGATGGCGAACGCACATTTGCTATCAATGAAGGTCACATGAACCAACTACTTCCGGAAAGCATTCCTGAAGAGATCTTTGAGAAAGCATCAGCTCTGGTTGTTTCTTCTTACCTAATGCGCGGTAAAGAAGAGGATCCAATGCCGAAAGCGGTACAAAAAGCGATCGACTTTGCCAAGAAGCACGATGTCCCTGTTGTACTGACTTTAGGCACAAAGTACGTTATCGAAGGTAACGCGCAATGGTGGCAAGAGTACATTCGCGAGAACATATCTGTTGTTGCAATGAATGAAGAAGAAGGCGCCGCATTAACAGGCGAGACAGAGCCGCTTGCGGCTGCTGATAAAGCACTTGAGTGGGTCGATCTTGTTCTATGTACTGCAGGGCCAAATGGCCTATACATGGCAGGTTACACCGACGAAAAAGTAAAACGAGAAACCACACACGACATTCTTGAAGGTTCAATTGAAGCCTTTAACCAATACGAATTTAGTCGTGCGATGCGTAAAGGAGATTGTGAGAAGCCAATGAAGGTATACTCTTACATTGGTCCTTACCTGGGTGGTCCACTAGAGATTAAGAACACCAACGGCGCAGGTGATGCGGCGCTTTCTGCTTTACTGCATGATATGGCTGCAAACTCTTTCCATCAAAAAGAAGTGCCTAACTCAGAAAAGCACGAAGTACGCTGTTTGACTTACTCATCACTTTCTCAGATCTGTAAATATGCAAACCGAGTAAGCTATGAAGTGTTGACGCAACACTCTCCTCGCCTATCGCGAGCACTTCCTGAACGAGAAGATAGCTTAGAAGAAACTTACTGGGATCGTTAAGATCACAGCTTTAAAGCTAAAAATACATCAAGGTCACCATTTGGTGGCCTTTTTGTTTTGATCTGGCGCAGTAAATAGTAGATTTTGTTAGTATGTAGCACAGTATAGAGCAGTAAACTCTTTACATACCGAATCGAAACCGTACTATCACCGAGCAAACGTTTGCCCAACAATAATACTTGCTCCAACTCAGATTGTTTTTCAACACTACCTGCGAGTCACTTTAGGGATTATCCATGCAGTCAGATATTGAAATTTGCCGAAACACACCACTTTCTTCTATTGATGTTATTGCGGAAAAAGTAGGGTTACTACCCGAAGAATATGACACTCACGGGAAGCACAAAGCCAAAGTCCATCCAAAATGTTTGGAGCGGCTAAAAGAGAATGATAACGGTAAGCTTGTGCTTGTTACTGCGATCACTCCTACCCCACTTGGCGAAGGAAAAACCGTTACAACTGTCGGACTGGCGCAAGGTTTAGCTAAGCTTAGACAATCCGTTATCGCATGTATTAGACAACCTTCTATGGGGCCTGTATTCGGTATTAAAGGCGGTGCTGCTGGCGGTGGTTATTCCCAAGTTGCTCCAATGGAAGAACTGAACTTACACCTTACTGGTGACATCCATGCGGTGACGGCGGCGCATAATCTAGCTTCAGCCGCGCTTGATGCTCGCTTGTATCATGAACAACGCGAAGGCTATGATGCCTTTGAAGCACGTACTGGATTAAAGGCACTTAAAATCGATACGGCAAGCATTACTTGGAAACGAGTAATGGACCATAATGATCGTGCACTACGTAAAGTCAAAATTGGGTTAAATGAGCCAGGAAAAGTCATCAATGGATACGAACGCGACGAAGGGTTCGATATTTCTGCCGCGTCTGAGTTAATGGCTATCATTGCACTGGCTAAAGATTTGAAAGATTTACGTCAGCGTATTGGGAAAATTGTCGTAGCGTACGATTTGAACGGAAACCCGGTAACCACTGAGGATCTGCAAGTTGCAGGAGCAATGGCAGTGACATTAAAAGAGGCCATTGCACCGACACTGATGCAAACTCTGGAAGGTGTTCCTACGTTGATTCACGCAGGCCCGTTCGCAAACATCGCCCATGGAAATTCATCCATTATTGCCGACGATATCGCGTTAAAACTATCAAGTTACACTGTAACAGAGGCGGGGTTTGGTTCGGACATGGGATTTGAGAAAGCGTGTAACATTAAAGCTGCCGCCGCCAGCAAGGCGCCAGATTGTGTAGTGATAGTAGCGACATTACGCGGCCTCAAAGCAAATTCTGGACACTACGATTTACGACCAGGTATGGCCATTCCAGATTCCATTTTTAATCCAGACCAAGCAGCATTGGAAGCGGGATTTGAAAACTTAAAATGGCACATTAATAACGTCCATAAATATGGCATTCCAGCTGTTGTCGCTATTAACCAGTTTCCGCAAGATTGTGAGAAAGAGCTTAAAATACTTAAAGAGCTGGTTCAGCAATTTAATCCGGAAGTTAAAGTCGCTATCAGCACCGCTTTTGCGCAAGGCGGGCAAGGCACAACTCAGTTAGCTCAACATGTTATTGACGCTTGTGCCCAGCCTACAGAGTTTCGTCCTTTATACAGTAAAGAACAATCGTTACACGAAAAACTTATGGCTGTGTGTGAAGCTGGCTATGGTGCCGCCAATATAGAAATGAGTTCCCTTGCTACTGAACAGCTCAACCATTTTGAAAATCTAGGTTTTAACAACTTAGCGGTTTGCATAGCGAAAACTCCTCTATCGATAACAACAGATTCCGCTGTCAAAGGCGCGCCGACAGGTTTTACAGTCCCTATCCGCGAGTTACGTCTGTGTGCTGGCGCTGGGTTTGTGTATGCGTTATCAGGCACGGTGATGACTATGCCAGGTTTGCCTGATAAACCTGCATTTATGAATTTAGACCTTGATGATGAAGGAAATATCGTCGGTCTCTCTTAGTGTAACATCAACGTATAGTTGACTATAAAGAAAGCACGTTTAAAGAGTGAGTGGTTTATTTCTATATCCACTCACTTTGAACAGACGAAGAGGCGTGCTTGATTATCTTTATCTTACTGTTTTATCCTCACTTTACATTGTAAATCCATACTTATTTTCTCCCCTTCCCTATAATCTTGCGCCAATTTGATGCACGGCCTACTTAGCACTTCACTAATGTGGTGCAATTACCTTGCGATGAACTTTTAACCCCTTTGATTTTTAAAGAGATATTCTATGGCTCGAATCTTGTACTAAAGTTTGCAGTAGTAAACACATCAGCACATGCACTTTCAAAACCTCTGCGCTGTACACCACTTCCTCCTGGTTAGCACCGTTTTGATGCATGCAAAAAAGGGAAAGGGAATAATATGGAAGACGCACTCGCCGTAATTTTAGCTGGAGGGATGGGGTCTAGACTCAGCCCACTCACCGATGATAGAACCAAGCCAGCAGTACCTTTTGGCGGAAAGTATAGAATTATAGATTTCACACTAACCAACTGTTTACACTCAGGTTTACGTAAAATCCTTGTTTTGACCCAATACAAATCTCATTCACTTCAAAAACACTTGCGAGATGGTTGGTCGATATTCAATCCAGAGCTTGGCGAGTACATTACTGCGGTTCCACCTCAAATGCGCAAAGGTGGTGCATGGTATGAAGGAACCGCTGATGCGATTTATCACAACATGTGGTTACTATCGCGCAATGACGCGAAGTATGTGGTTGTGTTATCCGGCGATCATATCTATCGAATGGACTACGCCGCAATGCTTGAAGAGCATAAAGAGAAAGGTGCTAAGCTCACCGTTGCCTGTATGGATGTTCCCGTAGAGGATGCTTCAGCATTCGGGGTAATGGGCACCGCAGAAAACGGGCTAGTTACTTCATTTATAGAAAAACCAGAATGCCCACCTACCCTTCCAGGCAGTAAAACCAGAAGCCTCGTTTCCATGGGGATTTATATCTTTGATATGGATGTTTTAAAAGAAGCACTCGAAGACGACTCAAAACTCGATTCATCAAGCCATGACTTCGGAAAAGACATCATACCTAAGCTGATTGATACGGAATCCGTTTATGCTTATCAATTCTGTGGCAGTAAAGGGCGCGTTGATAAGGATTGCTACTGGCGCGATGTGGGTACCATTGATTCCTTCTATGAAGCGAATATGGATCTGCTAGAGCCTGTACCACCAATGAACCTATATCAATCCAATTGGGCGATTCGTACTTACGAGCCGCAGTTTCCACCAGCTCGTACCGTATCGTCAGCCACGGGCAATGAAGGTATTTTTATTAACTCCATCATTGCTACCGGTGTCATCAATTCTGGAGGCTCAGTACAGCATTCCATCATTTCCTCTAACGTACGTATTCAAGACAGTGCAACGGTTGTCGATTCCATCATTTTTGATGACGTAGAGGTCGGTGAAGGAAGTCAGTTGGTCAACTGCATAGTTGATAAACATGTTCGTATTCCGCCACATACTCAAATTGGCATCAACAAACTAGAAGATGCGAAGCGATTTAAAATCTCAGACAAAGGTATTGTCGTCATACCCGAAAGTTATCAATTCGATTAAACGACAAACCATCGCAACAAAAAAGCGCACGATGATGATCGTGCGCTTTTGTTTAAGAGCCTATTAACGTTAGGCTATAACAGTTAATCAAAAACGATTAGATGTTACATACCGTTGACCAACTACCATCTGTGCCCGGCTCAGCCGCTGTCCACCAATTCGCTTGGTAAACCACACCGTTGTGGATGATCTTATCACCCTGGTTTGCGTGGCTTGGGTTACCAGCCCAATCCGTTTGTGGTAAAGCTGGGTATGTCACTAAACCTGTCGTATCACACGTACCTGGTTCAGTAGTACCACCATCACCCGAGCCTGCATTTAGGTCACCAATTGGCAGTTCTGGCTGTTCAAACTTGAACGCAAACTCTTTACCACCAGAAATCACTGAGTAGTTAGCCGGACCAGAGATTGGTAGGTAGTAAACCATATCAAGCTCGTAAGTACCGCCCGCTGGTAAATCTTTCCAAGCAGGTAGAGAGAACGATACGCGGTGCATTACGCCATCTAAGCCACCGATGTTGTTTGCTCGAGTATGTCCAGAAGCAATGACTTTCAAACCGCCACCAGATTGATCTTTCGCGTTATCAGGAGCTGATACTGGGATATCAAACTGGAATTCAGTACCACCAGGGATCGCTTGACCAGTGTTGTTCGTAAACGTGATCTTCGGATTAATTGGGTAGTTTTGGTCGCCAACCTTAAAGCCGCCAACGCTGACTGTAATGTCTACCGCTTCTGTTGGTGTTGGACCCGTCGCAACTTTATTGCCGTAAGGTGTTGCAGACTTAAACTTGTCGTAGATAGCTTTGGTCATAGTGTTACCCATGTGGTACTCACCATTACCAGCTGCACAAGCTTGTTCAGTTGCATCTACTGCCGTACGATTACCATTTGCATCCAGTACGTAACAGTTGTAGTCACCTGCCAGTTCCCAGAACATAATACCGCCGATTTCTTTATCGATAACGTAATCAGCTTTCACTTCGATAGAAGCTTTATCTTCCGTAGATAGGAACACGCTTTTCTCTGCGTTCCACAACCAAGGCGCTACAGCAACGCTATCGTAATGACGAGTATATGTACCAACAAACTTATCCGAAGGATCGTTAACTGGATCAAGACCGTAAGCGGCTGCGTAAGAGCCCCAGATACCATTTTCTAGGTTCTTCGCATGCCACATTGGGTTAGAGCCAGCACCCATTTCGTTGCCTTTGGGGTCTGTATCGTGCCACATGTTGTCGATACCAATAGCACCGTGACCACAGTTGTTCTTCTCACCTTCACCGGTACCTGGTTGACACTCAGCTTGGTTTGGCAGTGCTGCTCGGCCCCACAGACCATTTTCACCACCAGTAACACCTTGCCAACCACGGGTGTAGTAAGGAACACCGATGTTGATACGACCTGCTGGCATAGAACCACGGAAATAGTGGTAAGCCCAGTCTGTGTTCAAGTAACCGATACCACCGTATGCAGCAGTGCCGTATACGTTCCACTGGGCTAGCTCCGAGTCTTTACCTGTATCGAATAATGCTGCGTTGTGACCAACGTGATCATTCCAAGCCCCATGCAAGTCGTAAGACATGATGTTTACGTAGTCTAGGTACTTAGTTACATCGAAGGTTTCCATACCACGCAGTAGGTAACCTGAAGATGGTGCTGCGATAGTCAGCATATAATGAATGCCATCTTGCGCGGATGCCGCATCAAGTTTCTCACGCAATACTTTCATCAGCTCTTGGTAAGACGCCCATAGATACTGACGACGTGGTTCCATGAAGTCTTTGTCGTAAGGGTTACCAGCACCAGCCATTGATGTCGGGTATTCATAGTCGATATCCAGACCATCGAACTTGTACTGACGCATCATTTCAACGGCTGAAGTTGCGAACTTCTCGATGCCTGCATGGTTAATAGAACCGTCCGCATTCGTCGTCATGGTGTAGAAGCCACCATCAGCTACACGATTGCCGTTCGTATCGAAGTGACCGCCCGTTTCAGCCCAACCACCGATAGAGATTAGCGTTTTAACATCATGTTTTTGCTTGTAAGTCGCTAGCGCACCAAAGTGACCTTTAAAGCCAAGAGCAGGATCTACCTCAACGCCAGGCCAAGTTTTACCCGTAGCAGGGTTGTTAGGGTCATTAACGTCACCAACGTTTACTTTACCATCAGAACCAATGCTCACAAACGCGTAGTTAATGTGAGTAAGTTGCTCCCAAGGAATATCTTTAACAAGGTAAGTAGATTGAGGGTCCTCACCTGCGCGCCAGCTAGTAAAGTAACCAATCACACGACGTGGGTGATCGGCGCCCATTTTCTCGCGACCTTCTTCGTCATAAATAGAACAGTAAGGAACGTCTACACCCGTTGTTTGATACAAGCCATCAGGGCGACAGTTAGATGTCACCGCGCCACCGTTTACCGTTAACGTCGCAAGTGCAGAATCTGCAGTTGCTCCGGCATCATCGGTTGCTCTCGCATAAACACTTAACGAACCAGCTTGTGAAGGCGTTACATCAAGCGTGTATGGTGCAGTTGTTGCGGTGCCAGCAAGGACACCCGCCACATAGAAATCAACTTTAGCAACGGTGCCATCCGCATCTGCGGCATTCGCAGTCAGTGTGACGGAGCCACCCAAGTCAATAGAAGTCGCAGAAAGTGCAACATCCACTGTCGGCGCTTCGTTACCAGGTTGTGCTGGTGCCACAGTTAACGTCACAGCGCTTGCTGTGCTTACTGCACCTGCATCATCATACGCCTTAGTAGAGAATGCGTGCTGGCCTTCAGTCGCTGTCCATGACGCAGCATAAGGCGCAGACGTTGCCTGACCAACTAATACGCCATCAACAAAGAATTCTACTTTGCTAACGGTTCCATCGGTATCTGATGCATCTGCAGCTAGGTTAACAACATCCCCCGCAGTCACAGAAGCCGACGCAGAAGGCGATGTCAGAGTAACAGTCGGGACTTCATTCTGAGGTGGATCAACCGGCCCAGTGCCATCACATGCGCCAAGTGTTTCCCACTCGCCCCACTCACCAGATTGCGCTGGGTTACTGTTTTGCGTCCAGTAACGTGCTTTGTAAGCATTACCTTCATGTTGAACTTGGTCACCACCGTTATAAACTTTTGATGATTGCCAAGTTTCTAGAGGGGCACAGTCAACCGCTGCGTAGCTATTGAAGGCCATAAGACAAGAAGCGGTGAGAGTGCTTAGTGTGAACACGCTTTTCACTGCGTTGCCGTTTTTAAGGTGCATAATCGCTCTTCCTTAAGTTATTGTTAAAACAATACTAAATGCGCTAAACAAAGCGCACTTATACTTTTATTTCGACGTAAAATAACTTAAGTACAAGTTGGTGATTTCACACTATCTATTTACGAGTTTTCCACACCGCCTCGCAACAATCCACTAAATGCTTGCAACAACGTACCTATTATTTGGCACCAGTAACTAATTTTATAAATCAAATAAATATGTCACTCGCAAATTAATAAAAAAGGCAAAAAAAGTCGTTATTTTGAAATAAAGATCACTAAGCCTTTGTTGACCTTGGCGTTTCATTAAAATGTCGCTTGTACTCGCGACTAAACTGTGATGGGCTCGTGTACCCGACCAGTCTCGCGGCATCATTAACACGTCGCCCCTCCAACTGGATTAACTCGCGCGCTTTATTAAGTCGAACTTTCTTAATGTATTGCAACGGAGATTCAAGCGTGACATTGCGAAAAGCTTGATGGAAAGCAGACACACTCATATTGGCTTCTTCTGCCAATGTTTGTACGCTCAACTGTTCATGGTACGCTTGATGAACACGATTCAGTGCTTTAGCGACCCTCGCGTAAGAGCCTTCTTGGTGTGCTAAGTCAAATAAAACATACCCTTCTTTGCTTACCAAAGTGCGATAAACAATTTCCTCAAGAAGTAGATCACCGAGCATGACAACATCCAGCTCATTACACAACGCGCTCATTAGTCGCTTGCATGCATCCAGCATACCTTCGCTCATGTGTACCGATTTAAGGCCGCAACGGGTAGTGTCCAGGCACTTATTACTGAATTTCTCAGCCTCAAGTTTTTTAACGAGCTTATGAAGAAGCGTTGGCGAAATATCTATCGAGATGCCAAGTAAAGGCTCATTGTTTGTCGCAAACGCTTCGCACTCCAGGGGCATGGGAACTCCTACGACAAGGTAATCATCGGGCCCATATTGGACAGGTGTATCACCGATATGAATGTTCTTATGTCCTTGACCTAATACAATAATGCCAGACTGATAGACAAACGGCTGGCGATGATTTCCTTTGCTACTGCGATAAAACCATACGCCATCTATTGCGGTTTTCTTCATACCTTCTAAGTCATGCAGTCCCTGCTTTTCAACATATTGCTGCATGATATCTGCGAGAGTGTGCATTAGAGCGCTCCATCAATGACCAACGAGTTTGGTCTCTATTATCATTTCGTGCACTATACTTCCTCTCGACTTTAACTTTCTAGCTCAAGAGCATCAATTTTGTAGAAATAGGCAGATTATTTGCAGAAATCGACCTATTAACGAACGTCAATCAGGACTAATATGCACGTATTCAATCTCCTTTACTGGAAGCAAGAGGGCTAATAATGAACTTTTCTTATGTAAACCCAACCAAGATTTTCTTTGGTCAAAAACAAATCGCTGCAATCAAAGAAGCTATCCCATCCGACCAAAAAGTTTTAGTGGTATACGGCGGTGGCTCAATTAAAAAGAATGGCGTGTACGACCAAGTCTCAGAAGCACTAGAGGGACATGAATGGCTAGAGTTTTCTGGTGTTGAACCCAACCCAACCAAAGAGACGCTCGATAAAGCGGTCGCAATGGTAAAAGAACATGGTGTTGACTTTATTCTTGCTGTAGGTGGTGGTTCAGTCATTGATGGCTCTAAATACGTAGCAGCAGCATCTAAGTATGATGGTGATGGCTGGGATATCATGATTGGTAAACACCAAGTCACTGAAGCGACGCCTCTAGCTGCAATTTTGACACTGCCAGCAACAGGCTCAGAGTCAAACATGGGCGCAGTTATCACTAAAAAAGAAACTCAAGACAAACTTCCGTTCATGTCTCCAGCAGTACAGCCTAAATTTGCGGTGTTAGACCCGGATGTAATGAAAACATTGCCAGAACGCCAGTTGATCAACGGCATTGTTGACGCATGGGTGCACGTATGTGAGCAATACTTGACGCTTCCTACTGGCGCAATGGTTCAAGATGGCTATGCAGAAACACTGCTGAAAACCTTAAAAACACTCGGAGAACAGTTTGCCGAGCGAGACGACGATATGTGGCGCGCAAACTTAATGTGGTCTGCTAACCAAGCATTGAACGGGTTAATTGGTAGTGGCGTTCCACAAGACTGGGCGACACATATGATCGGCCATGAATTAACGGCTCTATGGGGCGTCGATCATGCACGTTCTCTTGCAATCGTCCAACCATCGCTACTTCGCAACCAAATGCAATTTAAACGTCCTAAGCTAGAGCAAATGGGTCGCAACGTATTTGGACTTGAAGCTGGAGACGACCTTGCTGAACGTACCATCGAAGCGATCGAAGCGTTTTATCATCAACTTGATGTCGCAACTAAGCTAGAAAACTATGGTGAAAGTCGTGAACAAGCGATCGATGCCATCATCGAACAACTCAACAAACACGGAATGACCGTTCTCGGTGAAAACCAAGCGATTACTCTTGAACGTAGTCGTGAAATTTTAGAACTCGCTGTTGCCTAACAGCAAAAACAGTTCACTGCCCTTTCTAGGGTTTAACGGTATTGTGACTTAACGGTCACAATACCGTTTTTTTATGCTATTTTGTAAGCTTCATCACGTTCAAATTCGGGAACTCCTCAAAATAACGATTAATCCCTACAAACTCATTGATCGTGTAGGTCAGTAAAGAGACAACTGTCTAGCTTTACACAAACAAAAATAAAATTGAATTCAAAGGTCTAACTTACTCATTTAATGGACCTTTTATTTGTTGTAGTTATCCACTACATTAGCTTGTCTGTTCGAGAATCCATTTTATGTGGCTAGTTGTTGTAGTATTAGCATTCATACATATCATCAGTATCCGTAAAGGTCCTAAGTGGCTTTTCTACGTATCCAAACCATTACCAGTGCTCTGTATGTTAGGGATTTTAATCCAGTCTCCTGCCTATCATATGCCATACACGCATTGGATTTTGGTTGGCTTATCGCTCTCGTTGCTTGGTGATCTACTATTAATGCTCCCTAGAGATAAGTTTATTACCGGATTAGTGCTCTTCTGCTCTGCCCATCTTTCTTATAGCTACGGTTTTACCATCATGTCCGCTTGGCATTTTACGCCTTGGCTCCCTATTGCTTTATTTGGACTCGGTGTGTGTTTCTATTGGTTGTTTCGACCGGACCTTGGTCAAGAAAAGCTCCCGGTTGCCAGCTACATATTGGTATTGATGACCATGTGTTGGGCTGCTATCGAGTATTATTTGAGTGGAAAAACACAATCGTCCTCGTTTGCAGTGCTCGGAAGCTTTATCTTCATCGTTTCTGGTACCGTCTTAGCTTTTGAACGCTTCGGGGGACGATCCGTATTTTCGCGACAAGTCGTAATGGTGACCTACTATTCCGCACAAACATTGATGGTTATGTCCGTTGTTGCCATCGTTGTTCGTTATCCGTATCTCACAGTGATCAATTAATTTTCTATGCCTTAGATTGTTGCTCATCACTCTGAATTATGATGAAAAAGCGTTTAAGCCTACTGATGTAAACCTCAAACGCTTTTTGTTATCGCGACTTGTAATTGCCTTTTTCAATTCCGTGCTTTTTCATTCTCAAATACAGCTTTTTACGCGGTATTTGCAGATGGTTTGCCGCATCGGTAATTCGCCCGGAGTGCAAAAATAGCGCATCTTCTATGAGCTGCTTTTCAAAATCGTCAACTAAATCATCCAATGGAAGCTGAATCTCATTTTGTGAGTAGATGCGCTCTTTACCCGTTAACTTAACAATTCCGATTGCGTATAACTCAGCGATGTTTCTTAGCTCACGGATGTTGCCCGGCCACGGGTATCCTCTCAGTAGCGCAAGATAGCTAGAGTCGACATTTGGCAACGTTTTGCCTAATTTCTTACAACTCAGTTTTAAGAAGTAATGAAATATCGTCACGATGTCGTCAGGGCGCTGACGCAATGGCGGTACGTGAACCACGCCTTGATTGAGCAGATAGTACAGCTCCGGCAGCAATTGATTTTTGGCGATGTACTCTTCTGGCTCTGAGTCAAAAATCGTTACAACACGCAGATTCTTTTTGCCACAACGTTCTCGCGCCAGTAATAATTGAGCCAGATGCCGCTGCCCCTCTTCAGGCAGTTCAGGTAAGTTCTCTAACACAAGTATACACAACTGCTGTTTGTCGATGGCGTCATCAATACTATCCATTGTTGTGCTTGCACTGAGAGCAAAAGAGCCATACTCCGTTTCTTCACTCTTAGACATCATGTCTTTAATTAACCCCGCGACACTATGACGCCCAGTGCCCGACTCACCATAAACCACCACGTGCGTGTCCAGTAACGCGTATTGAGCAACAAGCTTGCGGATCTGCTCCATATGCGCAGACTTGCCAATTAATGAGCGCGAAATAGATTTCTCCGCCTTTAACTGCAATTCCACCTGGCTGCTTCGAGTTTCAAGCTGCTGTTTTACTAGTGTTAAGAGCTCAGAAGGATTGATCGGTTTTTCTAAAAACTCACACGCGCCCTGCTTTACTGCATCAACCGCCATTGGAATATCGCCGTGCCCAGTGATCACAATGACAGGGATTCGCTCATCGACGTTTTTGATCATCCGAAGCAGTTCTAATCCATGCATTTGCGGCATGTACATATCGAGAATAACAACGCCCGCCCACTCTGGAGAGACGTATTGCAGTGCTTGTGTTGGGTCGTTTATGGCCTTTGACTTGATTGATGATATGTTCATCAAGTACGAATAAGAGTCCAAAACATCCTGATCATCATCGACCAATAATACTGAATATGGGTTATTGCTCATTAGGTAACTCCAACACAACCATCGCACCTTTTTCTAATGAGGAAGCGAGGTAGATACTTCCTTTATGCTTTTCTATTAATGACTTACAAATATTCATCCCCAGCCCTAGACCAACTTCTTTTGTCGAAACAAAAGGCTGAAAAATCCGCTGCACGATATCTTCGCCAAACCCAATGCCGTTGTCACTGATCGCAATCAGTGTGGTTTGGCTGGTTCGTTCCACCAGCGCCATTTGAATCCGTCTTTGTTCGTCCCTTGTGATTTCCATCAACGCATCACAACTGTTTACTAGGACGTTAATGAAGACCTGTTCTAGCGCCAACATATCGCCTTGCACTTTTACATCATCAGGTAACTGGTTTTCTATGATGATCTGTTGACGCTTCGCTCGCGTGTTCACAATGGTGGATGCTTGCTCCGCCACCTCATGAACGCTTACAGACTTCACTTCTCTTTCACCTTCTGGCTTGCGAGCGAACTGGCGCAAACTGTTGATGATCTTACTCATCCGAGTCGCCAAACCTTCGATGTGGGTAATGGATTCACCAACCTTTTCTGGAGATTCCTGTTCAAGGAACATTCTCGCGCTGTATAAATACGTCGACATCGCATTTAATGGCTGATTAAGCTCATGCGCCAAACTGGTCATGGTTTGCCCTACAACCGCCATTTTTGCAGCTTGAATCAACTCATCTTGCGTCTTTTTAAGATTGTCTTCGGTTCGAATACGCTCTTCGATTTCGTTTTCTAACTGCTGGTTTTTCAGCAGCAAATCTTGCGTTTTTTCTAACACTCGACTTTCCAAGGTACGCGTAGTCATTTCTTGATGAGTGACATCCGTAATGGTCATGATCAGTTTGTATTCAGCACCATGAGCGAAAGGACGAATATCGAAACGCACATACTTTGGTTTCTCGTCTCCAAGTGACAATGTCACATGAATTTTGCCGAGTTCAATCCACAAATGAGAACCATTGAATACCTTTTTCAGTTGTTCTCGACAGCTCTCTGGGAAGTACTCCCAAATCGGATAACTTTCGTTAACCTCACCAAGTTTCAATAACTTACGCGCACTTAAGTTTGCTGATTCCACAACACCATTGAGATCACTGGTAATCAAACTCGCCGTGGTGTTGTTGATTAGGCTCAAGGCGTTAGTCCGCTGAATTTCCTGAACCTTGTCACCATACTCGATGAGCTTTTCACTCAAGCGCCCGATCTCATCGTTGCCGTCTACCACAACCGGATGACTCAGGTCGTTTTTGATGATGGCATCAATACTGTCACCTAACCCTATCAAACGTGCCACAATGCGGCGGTTGATGAAGTAATACGTCAAGAACATGCTCGTCATGATCGACAAACTAAAGCAGACGATCAAAACGTGGTTTCCGTAAGACACACGCTCGGCGGTTTCACTCTTCACCTGTTTGAACGTTTGGTCCGCAGTAGAAACCAGTTCACCAATTTGTTGATGAATGGCTTCCATGCTGAGCGCGATTTGCTCTTGTATTTTCTGAATGTCGCCGTTCAGCGTCACTAATGACATCAATTGTTTATCGAACGCGCCTTCTGGACTCAACACAACCACAAGTTCTTGCAATAACTGTTTGTAAGCGATTGAGGTTGGCTGATTCATTAAGGTTGTACTGCTTTCTTGCAGATCCATCAAACGAAAGTGAATCACCTTCATCCCATTGTCGACCTGCTCCGGCATTGATGCGCCAGCAACATCAATCGCCATGTCGTACACCGCCGATTCAATATCGATGACCCGTTGCAAAGTACTCAATTGCACCAGCAAGTTTTGAATTTCTTTCGAGTCGTTTACCCGCTCAATCTGCCAATGCACTTCTTGTCGAACCGGTTTGAGCTCAGAGCGAATATCTTGGTGAAGCCAGTTAATCTGCTCCATCAGTTGGTCGACGCGGCGAGTTTGATCGATGCGAGTTGAAATCATATCCACGTACTTTTCCAGTAGCGAGGCAAGGCCAGCTTCCGATTCGAGCAATTGATAAAACTCCGAGCTCATCTTATTGCTTTTCAGAACTGTCGAGATAGAAGCCAATTGCTCGTTGACCTGCATGGCTTGTTCAGTCAGCTGTACTTTGTTGTCTACCGCTTGCAGCGCTTCTACGCGGCGGTTAATTTCACTGGTTTTACTTTCGAGAAAATAGCTGGCGTTATATTTAGGCACGCTATCTTCCAACAAAAGGCGCACCTGATTATCCAAGCTGTTCCATGTCGCCCAAGCGACCAAACACACCACGGTAAGCAAGAGCGTACTGCAAGCAAATGCGGCAATTAAGCGGGCGCCAATGGTTTTGTATTTCGGGTATAACACTACTTCTCTTTCCCTCGCCATTGAGCCAATTGCTGATTTACGTTGTCCAATTTTTCCGACATCGCACGCCCCAGTTCATGGGAAAACTCAGCCAACAACGCTTGGTAGTGCGTCATGCCAACTTCGGAATCTTTATCCATGGTCGACAGCTTTTGCGCAATTTGGGTTACTTGCGCTTTGCTCAGTGGCAATTCAAACAGTTGTTTTTCAATGGCTTGTAGCGAACGTTGTTTCTCTGGTTTTCCGGCGGCGAGTCGATTCAATTTAATGAGCGAGAGCCAAGCGTCTTGAAGCTCAGGAAGACGCTTGGTGATCGCGGTATCAAAAATCAAGTTGATTAACGCTTCGCGTGGCATTACCTGTTCTAGGTCGAGGATGGGATTTTCTCCACCGTATCGAGCCGTATCGTCAAGCGCTGTTTTGGAGAAGGTGCTGCTTTCCATCTGCTCTTGTACTTCTTTCGAAAGCAAGAGAGCAATAAAGGACTCTGCCAACTTATCACTCTTGCCCCGATTTATTTGTGCAATATAAGTAGGCATCAGCGTAAAGTCTTGATCATAAGCAAAGCCAACGTAGTCGAACTTGCGTTGCGCAATCAGTGCGTAGCTGTCAATCGTTGGTCCAATACCAAACTTACCTTTGGCGATGTAATCCGCCACTCCAAAGCTGCGAGAAGAGATCGTCGCGAGGTTCGCTCCCACATTGAGTAAAATCCGCCAGCCCTCTTGCCAACCATATTGACTAAGCACACTCTCGACCATCAATTGCGTGGTTCCGGAGCGGCTTGGTGTACTCATGGTGACGTGACCAAAGTACAGTGGGTTGGTCAGATCTTGAAAACGCGTCGGTTCTGGTAAATGGTTCGCGGCCAAATAATCTTTGTTCCAAACAATCCCGGCGCCGGAGTATCCAAACGCTACAACTTGATCGTTATTGGGTAATAGATAAGGGGACAACCATTTCGGCACTTGCACACGCGACGACATATCAGCCAAACGATGTTCATTAGACAGCTCTTGCATCAGAAACGGTGACGAGCTCAACACCAAGTCGATATCCTTCATGTAGCTTTTGCTGAGCAATTGCAGGCTTGATTGAGTGCGTCGGTGAACCACTCGGACTTCAGCATCAGGATAGTGCTGCGTAAAGTCATCCACCAAAGCAGTGATTGGTGCTTGAGAGAAGGTCGTGAGTATCACCAACTCTTTTTCTGCTGCCATTGTGAGTGGTGCATAAAGCGCCGCACCAAGAAGTAAACGACGCCCAAATTGCTTGAAATAAGCCATCAAATTAACCAAAAACCTTAAATAGTGTGCGGTAACTCAAATCTATGAAAGATTGTCAAAAAATCTTACAGAGTATGTTTGAGTCACTATTGACGCACTTCAACCAGAACTAAGCATATTTTATCAGTAACAAGTGTCAGCCTAACGTTCTAAATTCCCGTTTTTGACTCAACCTAAATATCAATATGGGTCAATTCTGTCTCAAATTCATGCCTTTGTACTGTGCAATCTGTCACTTCAAGATAGCCCTGCAACAAAACATTTGTGATTAAAACTTGGAGTGCAAGATGTTTAATTTCTTTAAAACACGCCCTGACCTCCCTCTTTCAGATGGCTCGAAAGAGGAAATGCAAGCGCGTTTCAAACGCTACCAATGGCATGTATTTTTAGGCTTGGTTTTCGGTTACGCCGTCTTCTACGTAGTTCGTATGAGTTTAGGTGTTGTTAAAAAACCAATGCTGGATGCAGGCATCGTAACCATCGAAGAACTCGGTATCATGGGTTCAGCTTTCTTCTTCACTTACGCTTTTGGTAAGTTCTCGAACGGCTTCCTTTCTGACTATGCCAACATTGGCCGATTTATGTCGTTCTCTCTACTACTGTCTGGTATCACCGCAGTATTCATGGGTTTGAACACCACGGCATTCTTCTTTGTTCTGCTTTGGGGTCTAAACGGTTGGTTCCAATCTGTTGGTTCAGCACCGTCTTGTGTGTCTCTGTTCCAATGGTTCTCACCAAAACAACGTGGTAGCCGTTACTCTATCTGGGGTGGCTCACGTAACATCGGTGAAGGTATCACTTGGATCCTAACGGCGTCTCTAGTGAGCTACTTCGGTTGGCGTGCAGGTTTCATCGGTGCGGGTATTGCAGCGATTGCAGCAGCGATTTGCATGTTCTTCATCCTAAAAGACCGTCCACAAACTTACGGTTTGCCAGATTCAGCAACAGCATTCGACGAAGAACCTGAGATCAAGAAAAAGAACGATCCGCAAGCAACTCGTCGCGCTCAAATGTTCATCCTGAAGCAACCAACCGTTTGGCTAATTGCAGCAGCGTGTGCAGCGATGTACATCTCTCGCTACGCGATGTCTTCTTGGGCAGTGCTTTACCTACAAGAAGCAAAAGGTTACTCACTGATTGACGCTGGCTTCGCAATGTCTACATACCCTATCGCGGGTCTAGCAGGTGCAATCCTATCAGGCATCATCTCTGACAAGGTGTTTAACTCCAACCGCCATATTCCGACTTTACTTTACGGATTGGCGAACATCGGTGGTATGTGCTTGATGTTCTTCGGCCCAGATAACCGCATCGTTGACGCAGTAGCACTAGGTATGATCGGTTTCGCTATCGGTGGTCTGGTTGTGTTCCTTGCAGGTCTAACTGCTTGTGACTTGATGCCTAAGAACGCAGTTGGCGCAGTGAAAGGCTTTATCGGTCTGTTCTCTTACATCGCTGCTTCTGGTCAAGAGTTAGCGTCAGCTTCTCTAATCAAAATCACTGAGGTTGACGGCGTAACTAAATACGACTTCTCTCAAGCGCAATACTTCTGGCTAGCTGCTGGTGTGGTTTCTCTACTTCTTGCTCTGACCGTTTGGAATGCGAAGAAAGTGGTTGATATCGACCCAGTTGAAGAAAAAGAGCTAGAAGCTCGCCCTAGTCACTAATCCTGACTAAAGCGGGAGGCAACTCCCGCTTACTTACCCAATGTCTTAAGTTCTTTTGCAAAGAGTGCTTACGAGATTGATAGAAGATCCCCCCCCCTATTTCTATTTTCTTTTTAAGTGTCGATTGAGGTGACAAATGTGTAAAACTAAAATTGTGGCTACGCTAGGTCCAGCAAGTGAAAGCGGCGAAACACTGGCTAAATTGATTCAAGCAGGCGCGAATGTAGTCAGACTTAACTTCTCTCACGGAACGCCGCAAGAGCACATCGCACGCGCGAACTTGGTCCGTGAAATTGCGGCTGAACTCGGCACTTATGTTGGTGTACTAGTGGATTTACAAGGCCCTAAAATTCGTATTTCTTGTTTCGAAAATGGCGCAGTTCTACTCAATCAAGGCGACGAATTCACGCTGAGCGGCACACTCGACGCACACTCTGGCAACCAAGAGATGGTTGGACTTGATTACCCAGAGCTGATTCAAGACGTAAACGAAGGCGATATTTTGCTGCTAGATGATGGCCGTATTCAACTCAAAGTAAGCCAAGTACACCGTGACGAGCAGTGGATCAAAACCACAGTATTGAACAGCGGTAAACTGTCGAACCGTAAAGGCATTAACTTATTAGGTGGCGGTCTTTCCGCTCCGGCTCTTACCGCAAAAGACATTCAAGACATCGACACTGCGGCCAAGCTTCGTGCCGACTTCCTTGCCATTTCTTTCCCACGCAATGCACAAGATATTGAATACGCTCGCAGCTTAGCGCAAAAAGCAGGTTGTCATGCCAAGATTGTTGCGAAGGTTGAACGTGCAGAAGTGGTTGAAACCAAAGAAGCGATGGATGACGTGATTAAAGCATCAGACATCATCATGGTTGCTCGCGGCGATTTGGGTGTAGAGATTGGCGATGCACGATTACCAATGGTGCAAAAATCACTGATCAATCGCTCTAAGCATTGGGGCAAACCGGTAATCACCGCTACCCAGATGTTGGAATCGATGATCGAAAACCCACTCCCTACTCGCGCTGAAGTGTTAGACGTGGCAAACGCGATTATTGACGGCACAGACGCCGTCATGCTTTCTGCGGAATCGGCGGCGGGCAAATACCCAATCGAAGCGGTCGAAGCCATGGTTCGCATCGCACAAGGTGCAGAGCACGAGCTGGAATGTAACCATGACTGCTGGGATACTCTGCAACACTTATGTTCTAACCCAGGCAAAAGTTTCGCGCTTTCATCAATGATTTCGGCTTCTCGCGTTCATCAAGATCTTGGCGTTGCGATTTTAACCCAACATGGTGAAACGCCGCTGTTGATGTCTCGCTGCCAAAGTAAAACTAAGATTTGGGCCCTGAGCGACAACCCAGCTTTACTTGCACAAATGACAATTCTACGCGGTGTTGAACCTTTGTATTTCAAAGCAGCAGAAAGCCACGTCGATCTCGCGCCGCAGTTAGTGGAATGCTTACGTCAAAAGGCCAAAGAAGCACATATTTCCTCCATTTTGATGACCCAGCTCGATTCCATCGAAGGCATGGGTGAAATCAACGTTTGTCGCTTGCTGAGCTTGAATGTGCCTTCTCACATGAAGCCAGTGGAAGAAATCGCGGCTTAGGTTTACCTCCCCCTTATTCAAGCTCGACCTTGAATTTCTCCCCCATAACTTGCTCCACAGGGACTTGACCTGCCAAATGGCAGGTCCTTTTTATTGCGCACGATATAACCAACCATTCGCTGACTCTTGGAATATGAGCGTTAACTTAATGAAATCGCATTCACAACTTGTTATTGTAGAGCGATTGTTATCCCTAAAAGCGTGCCCCTTTGAAAGAGAACACTCCCGTCGTCGAATTTAGCAACGTAAACAAGTGGTATGGCGATTACCACGCTCTAAAAGATATCAACTTCTCCGTACATTCTGGCGAGATCGTCGTTGTGTGTGGCCCTTCTGGTTCAGGAAAATCAACGCTCATTCGTTGCATCAACCATCTTGAATCGATTCAAGAAGGCCAACTTCATGTGTTTGACCAGCCTTCTCACGCAAAATCTCTCAAGCCCGGTAAAATCGGCATGGTGTTCCAGCACTTCCACCTTTTTCCTCATTTGACTGTATTGGAAAACCTCACCTTAGCGCCGATTCGCACACTCAAATTGTCAAAACAAGAAGCTGAAAAACGCGCACGACATTACCTCAAGCGAGTCAATATTGAAGAGCAAGCGAGTAAGTATCCTATCCAGCTTTCTGGCGGTCAGCAGCAACGCGTCGCGATTGCCCGCTCCTTGTGTATGGAACCGGATTTGCTCCTGTTTGACGAACCAACTTCGGCGCTTGATCCGGAAATGATCAACGAAGTGTTAGATGTCATGGTTGAGCTGGCTCAAAGCGGAATGACGATGATTTGCGTCACGCACGAAATGGGATTTGCCAAAAAAGTAGCGAACCGCGTGGTATTTATGGATGAAGGCCAAATCGTGGAAATGAACTCACCGATCGCCTTATTTGAGACGCCACAGCATCCACGAACCCAAGCATTTTTGAACCAAATTTTAAGTTACTGATGATAGTTCGCGTAATCAAATCCGTCCTTCAAGCTTTACTGCAAATGACGCTACTCTTCATCGCTATTGTGTGGGTGTTGGACTCTGGTGCCGATGCTATGGGCTATCAATGGCAATGGGAACGCGTACCTGATTACATCGCTTTTTATGAAGATGGCGAATGGTGGCCAGCAGAACTTATCGATGGGCTATTGGTCACGCTTAACATATCGGTCATTAGTCTATTCTTCACCTTAGTGTTGGGGTTGGTCACTGCGTTACTAAGGCTTAGCGATTCGAAAGTCGGCAATGCTATTGGCACCACTTATGTCGAAGTAATACGTAACACGCCGTTGTTGGTGCAAATCTATTTGCTCTACTTCGTGTTTGGCCCCGTGATTGGTTTGGACCGATTCAGTACCGCCGTTTTGGCATTGTCCCTTTTCCAAGGTGCCTACACTGCGGAAATATTCCGCTCAGGTTTAAACAGTATTCCTAAAGGGCAATTCGAAGCGGCACAAACGCTCGGGTTATCACCGTTTTACACTTACAAAGACGTGATTTTGCCTCAGGTTTTACAACGCACATTACCCCCGTTGACCAATGAAGTGGTTTCTCTAATTAAAAACTCTTCCATTGTGAGCGTGATGGCGATTTTTGACTTAACAACACAAGCGCGAAACATCGTTTCAGAAACGGCGATGCCGTTTGAAATTTGGTTTACCGTGGCAGCAATTTATCTTGCTCTCACCCTATCATTGTCTGGCTTGTCTGCATGGCTAGAACACAAACTCGGAGCCAGTTGGCGCAAATTATAAGGAGATAACATGAAGTTATTCAAAGCGACCATTACTGCATTATTGGGGCTAGCCATCGCTATGCCTACTCTCGCTAAAGAAGAAGCTGCCACACCCAACGTAGATCAAATCAAGGAACGAGGCACTTTGCGCGTTGGTATGTCAACATTTGTACCTTGGGCAATGCGCAACAAGCAAGGTGAGTTAATCGGTTTTGAAATCGATGTTGCCAAACGCTTAGCAGAAGATTCAGGTTTGAAAGTGGAATTTGTACCGACCGCGTGGGATGGCATTATTCCCGCACTACTGGCGAAAAAGTTCGACGTGATCATCGGTGGCATGTCGGTCACGCCCGAGCGTTCGAAAAGCGTGTTGTTTACTGAACCCTATTCACACTCCGGTGTTCAAGTAGCAGCAAATAAAGAACTGGCTTCTGGTTTTAGCGAATTTTCGGACTTTGACTCACGACGCGTAAAAATAGCGGCCCGTCGGGGCGCATTCACCGTTCAAGTCGCCAGAGAAACCTTCCCGAAAGCGAAGATTCTGCAATTTGATGACGACGCGCAAGCCTTCCAAGAGGTGCTGAATGGTAACGCCCATGCGGTTATTGCTTCTAGCCCAAAACCAGAACATGAGACAGTGAAACACAGCGACAAACTATTCCTTCCATTCTCTGAGCGACTATCAAAAGGTAACGAAGCCTTTGCTGTGCGCTTGGGGGAAGAAGATAAAAAAGCCTTTTTCAATAAATGGATTGAAGCAAGAACCCAAGATGGATGGTTAAAACAGCGTTATGAATACTGGTTCTCGACATTAGATTGGCAAGATCAAGTCGCGCAAGGCCAGTAATCTAAAAGGCTCGTGGTCTTCGCGAGCCTATACTTTCCAATCATCCATTTTACTTTTTCATCATCTATCGGAGTCAAATTTTTGGGCGAACAAACCACCACTCGCACAGTACCCACTAATTCCAACACAGGTTCCTTTCTATCGCGGTTAAACACGCTAGATTGGGTACTGCTTATTATCTGTGGTATTGGTGGCGTTTGGCTGTACCATCGCTCCACTGTTGGTGTACATTATTTGTGGCAGTGGAAAGAGGCGTTTGAACTACTTTTTACGCCAAGAGCCGATGGTGGTTTGCCCTACTTCTTCCAAGGTTTGATTTCGACGTTAAGGCTCAGTATTTGGGGCATCAGCTTCGCGTTAGTGCTTGGCACGTTGCTAGGCTTAGCACGCTTCTCTCGCTCCGTTTGGTTGCGCACACCTGCAAACACATTTATCCAGTTGGTAAGAAACATCCCACCGTTGGTTTTTGTTTTTATTTTCTACTTTTTCATTTCTAACCAGTTGATCCCGTTACTCGGTTTGGAAGATATTCTACGAAACTATAACGGCGAACCAAATGCGCTACAGAGCTTTCTTTTTGGGCCTTATAACCTTTGGGAAAATCTTGCCTCTGGCGTGTTATGCGTCGGCCTACTCTCTTCTGCCTACGTTGCAGAAGTGGTGCGTGCAGGTTTACAAAGTATCGACCAGGGACAGTGGGAAGCGGCAGATTCATTGGGCTTGTCTCGATGGGTGAAGTACCGATTCGTTATCGCGCCACAGGTGCTCAAAGTCATCACCCCAGCACTTGCAGGTCAAACCATCTCTCTAGTGAAAGACACCTCCATCGTTTCACTGATCTCGATACAAGAAATGACGTTTGTTGGGACCGAAATGGCAAATTCATCAGGCTATATCTTTGAAATTTGGCTCATTGTCGGCATTGCTTACTTTTTGATTTGTTTTGGGTTGTCACTTATTTTTCGCCACATTGAAGCAAAATCGGAATCCATTTCAAATTAACTCAACTGTATATGTAATTAGACACATTTGAATCTTCAAATCAGAATTGCATCCTGTTACATTGAAAAGATGCTAAATTTTCGGCGTTTTTCATGGAGTTAAAGAATCAATCGGACTACGAGCGATACATTAAGCAAGATAATCTTGGTGAATATTACGTAGTTCTCAATCAATTCACTTTTCACAGTGTTTATCAGCCGATTTTTGATAAGCACCAGCGTATTATTGGAATGGAAGCTCTACTGCGAATTCGTGGCATTGATGGTTCGTTAATTCGTCCTGATGTATTTCTGGCCAACAATGGCCTCGATCCCTACTTTCGATTGTGTGTTGAGTTTTTATCCAGAGCAATGCACATTCGAAATTTTGCACGCTGTTTCGCAGGAACGCCTATCAAACTGTTTCTCAATGTCATGCCTCAAACCCTACTCACCCTAACCAAAGACATGGGCTTTAAAGACAACGGCCTGCTTTACAAGCGCCTTTCCGACCTTGGTATGAGCCCATCAGACGTGGTGTTTGAAGTAGTCGAAGAGTCCTGCGGTGATACAGATTTACTGATCAAAGCCGTGCAGTTAATGAGAGCGAATGGCTTTATCTTTGCTATCGATGATTTTGGCGCTCAACATTCTGATATCGCACGTGTTCAGCAGCTCTGCCCTGACATCATAAAAATCGATCGCTCTTATCTACTTGATTACTGCGCCGGAGAAACCTTTTCCATACATAGCGCCGTTGAGCTCGCGGCTCATATGGGAGCAAAAGTGATCATAGAAGGGGTAGAAGAAGACGTGCAGCTGCAAGCGATGTATCAACTTGATTTGGATTATTACCAAGGCTTTTACTTAGGTAAGCCTTGCGCCATTCATCACTGGACCGATAGCCTAAACATTGAAACGACAGTGCATTGACACTGCCCCCTTACGATACAGTAAAACCAAAAAAGCGCCGATATATACTCGGCGCTTTTTGGTTTTGCTTGGCGATGACCTGCCTAGCTAGATATTAATTTGCTTAGAAAAAGTCAATAGAGTTACGCCCACTCTTCGGATCGCGAGTCGCTTGCGGCTTTTCAGCATTCTTACCTTTCTTCGCCGATTGCGACAGCGCGTTTTGTTGTGCTTTCCGCTCTTTATGCGCTGCTTTTCGGCCTGTTGACTTAGGTCCAGAGCCTTTAGCTGACTTGCTTTGGCGAGATTTTTCTTTACGTGCAGATTGCGCTTCTTTCTTCGCTTTCTTTTCCGCTTTTTGCTCTGCCGTTTCAGGTTCAGTTACTGGCGCATCGCAAACCACAACATAATATTCCTGGTTAAACTCAAAAAAGTCACCATCATACATCTTGCGGCGCTTACGTGTTTCTAGTTCACCATTCACCGCGACGTAACCTTCTTCGATGATATGCTTTGCTTCGCCGCCACCGCTGACCAAGTTCGCGATTTTAAAAAGCTTGTACAGTTCGATCGGATGCGCATCAACGTCGATGCCAATCGCTTCGATCTCAATCTCTTCGCCTTCTAAATACTCTTCGTGGTCGTAATCTTGGGTCATGTTACTTACTCTTACTATTTGATGCCCTGAAGTTTAAACGCAATGCTTAAAAATAGAAACCTCTGCCGATGCTCAATCACCGATTAGCCTTGACATTTGAGCACCTCTTAACCCATTTAACTTGTCGCTCGTTAGCTTGTATATCGATGCGTAGCTCAAACGAAGCTGCAATTACGCAACCTGAAGGTATATACTCTTCAAGTTATTGTTGAAAAGAGCGAATACTTTGTCTCAACCAAGTAGAATTACCTTTGTCACGGCTAACTTGTTTAATTTTGTCGCACCTCCTGATGCCTACTATGATTTCGAAAACATCTACTCGTTAGAGCAATGGCAAGACAAACTTGCTTGGACGCAACGCCAAATTGAAAAACTCGAAGCTGACGTGATTGGCTTACAAGAAGTGTTCAGTCTCGAGAAGACTCAGGCATTCTTTTCAACCATCGGCTACCCCTACTTTGCGACCGTTGACACCCCACATGTAGAGGATGAGTACATTTACTCAAGCCCTGTTGTGGCAATCGCATCTCGGTTTCCAATCGAAAAAGTACAAGCGGTAGAGTTTGACTTAGCAACACTTGAGCCTTTTGGAGTGAATGTTGCTCCAGAGTTCAGTCGCAAACCTATCTATGCGCAAGTGATACATCCTGTACTCGGCCATATCGCCGTTTACGTAACGCACTTAAAATCTCAACGCCCAGCCGACTCAGAACAACCAGAAACGTCTAGCACGATTATTGGGCGCTGGTTATCCACCCAGCAAAGAGGTTGGGAAGCAGCGATGTTAAGAGACGCGATGCAAAAAAGGTATAGAAAGGAGCCAATGCCAACGGTATTAATGGGCGATATGAATCAACCTATCACTCCAACCAGTGTTAATAGCGCATTGGTAGCCAATACTGGTGACAGCGTCACTGAGTTGCAACTCAAAGATGGATGGTCATTACAAAGTGACGCTCTGAAGGATGAACGCCCCGCTACGCATTATCATTTTTCCACTGGGAATGTGCTCGACTATATCTTGCTCTCTCAAGAGTTTGACACCTTATCAGATATATCGGTTGCCGAGGTTGTTGATTATCAGGTGTCTAACCAACATCTGATCAACCCGATTTATGACAGAGATAAAAACGCCAGCGACCACGCATTTGTGGCGCTGACGGCTGAAGTAAAGCTTTGAGTAACCTGTTTAGTGACGTTTAACAATTTTACGTGGAATCAACTCAACACCCGGTTTATAACGTTTGGCGGAAGCGTTGAGTGCTAACTCCATTGCACTGTCCGCGATCAACTCAAATTGTTGAGGTAAAGAGTTGATTTTCACTGGCAAGAAGTCCAGCAGTCGATTATCACCAAACGTCGCTAGGCGCACTTTGCTCATGAGTTCTGGCTTTTCGAGCATCACATCCAACACACCTTCTAACAGTGTGTATGACGTTGTGACAATGGCATCTGGCAGCTCGTTCTCTGCTAGCCATCTCTCTAAGACTTTCTTGCCTTCTTCTCGGGAGAAATGCTGCCCATAACCCACTGTTGCCGTTTTGCCACCTTGTTGAGAAGCGGATCGAAAACCGAGCTCACGCTCTTTTGAAACTTGAAGGTCTTGCAACGCTCCAATCAAGCCTATGGACTTTATATCCTCGGACAGTACTGACTGAGTGAGTTCAAGTGCGGCGTCAAAATCTTCGCTGATGACACAACAAAAGTGCTCATCATCCATTGGGCGGTCTAGCGCGATAACTGGCGTACCAGAATTTTGCAACTTAAGATAATACTCGTTTGCAGTGGGCATACCACTTGCCACAAATAACGCATCAATGCGACGACTGACTAACGCTTCCGCCACCTTTTGCTCTGTATCAGGATCATCATCAGAGCAGCCAATTAAAATTTGGTACCCTGCTTTACGCGAGTTTTGTTCAATCAGTTTTGCAAGACGCGCATAACTGGTGTTTTCTAAGTCTGGGATGATAAGCCCAAATGAGCGTGAATTACCTGCTCGCAAAGAGGACGCCGCATGATCTGGCTTATAATTGTATTCTTCTACAACGGCCATCACTTTCTTCTGAGTCTTCTCGCTGATGCGGTATTTCTGCGCTTTTCCGTTAATCACATAGCTTGCAGTTGTCTTAGAAACGCCTGCTAATTTGGCTATTTCATCCAGTGTCATATTCTAAACCTTATTCTGTGCGCGCGATCATATTAATACATCAACGATCTTTCGATAAGTTGAATTATAAGCTGAACCGATTCAGTATAAAAGCTGAAAGGATTCAGCAAAACTTAAAAATTGACGTAAATCACCCGAATACACAACAAACCAATTTGTGAGCTAGGCTATAGGACAGCGGCAAAGGCTCGTTTGTTAACGTCAGTTTTTAAAACAGTTTTTCTGAGTCTTTTAAAAAATTTGCCAACAAGCTGAATCGATTTAGCTTGAAAAATAAAAAGGTTTGAGGAGTGATAATCGCTCAGAAGAAGCGGCGTTCAACTTCTCACACAGAATACATTTTTAAATTGATACCTTAAGGCTGGAGAAGCACCATGCTTAAGCTAAATAAGAACGACATTACCCTCTCGCAATCAGCGACAGATAAGTTTGCAGCAATCAAGAATATTGCGCAAAGCCTGACAGACAAAGGCCTTGTTGAACAAGGTTATGTGGAAGGCATGCTAAACCGTGAAAACCAAAACTCTACGTTTTTGGGGAACGGTATTGCCATCCCGCACGGCACGACTGACACTCGCTCAATGGTGAAAACAACGGGTGTTGCTGTGCACCACTTTCCACAAGGTGTCGACTGGGGTGATGGTAACACGGTATTCGTCGCTATCGGCATTGCAGCTAAATCTGATGAGCACCTTGGCATTCTTAAACAGCTAACGAAAGTGCTAGGCGCTGACGGCGTAGAAGAACGCCTACGTAATGCAAAAAATGAAGACGAGATTATTGCCCTGCTCCACGGTGATGTTCAGCTTGAAGCAGACTTTGACGCTTCTTTAATTCAACTTATGTTCCCTGCGAGCGATATGCTACAAATGAGTGCTGTTGCTGGTGGTCTTTTGAAAAACACGGGCTGTGCTGATAACGAGTTCGTCGCAGATCTCGTTACCAAAACACCAACTCACTTAGGTAATGGCCTTTGGTTAATTGGCAGTGACAAACATGTAACTCGCACAGGCGTGTCATTTGTCTCGACGGCAAACGACTGCGAATATGAAGGTCAAAAAGTGCGTGCACTTGTCGCGTTTGCGGCATGTAACAATGCTCACCAGCCTATCCTAAAAACGCTTTCTAATATCGTGTTTAACAATGAGCACGGCAAGCTTTTAGATGCATCAGTAGAACAGATTCTTGCTTTGTTTAAAGGTGAAGAAGTCACAGCCGCATCCTCAGAAGAAGGCAATACCGCTGTATTTAAAATCAAAAACTCTCATGGTTTACATGCTCGTCCGGGTGCAATGTTAGTGGCGGAAGCGAAAAAATTTGAATCCACTATTCGCGTTGCCAACCTAGACGGTGATGGCAAAACAGTAAACGCGAAGAGCCTAATGAAAGTCATTGCGCTTGGCGTTAAGCACGGTCATCAACTTCAATTTACTGCGGAAGGCCCTGATGCACCGCAAGCCTTGGAGTCTATCGGGAATGCTATCGCTTCTGGCCTTGGTGAAGGTTAAGGAGCCGATATGACGAACAAAACAAGTAAAGTTGTCACTATTACGCTCAACCCGGCATTAGATTTAACAGGTTCAGTAAATGAGCTAAACGTTGGTTCCGTGAGCCTAGTGCAGCAAAGCAATCTCCATGCTGCAGGTAAAGGTGTCAACGTAGCAAAAGTGTTGAGCGATTTAGGCGCAGATGTCACGGTTACCGGCTTTCTTGGTAAAGATAACCCTGAGCTATTCCATCAGCTTTTCAATGACATCGGCGTTAAGAATGAGTTTGTAGAAGTACAAGGTGCCACTCGTATCAACGTCAAGCTCGTTGAGGCTAATGGCAACGTTAGTGACATTAACTTCCCTGGTGTTCAAGTAACGGCTGACGAAATTGCTCGCTTTGAGGAGACGCTATTCCGTCTCGCAGAGACTCACGATTACTTTGTGCTTGCGGGTAGCTTACCTGGTGGCGTAACCGCCGAACAATGTGCTGCGTGGATAAAAGCACTGCATCAACAAGGCAAAAAGGTGTTGTTCGACAGCAGTAAAGCCGCATTGAAATCAGGTATTGAGGCTCACCCATGGTTGATTAAGCCTAACGATGAAGAACTTGGTGATTTTGTTGGCGAACACCTAGAAACACCAGAACAATGCCAAGCCGCCGCGCAAACACTGAGTGACAAAGGCATCGAGAACATTGTTGTGTCGATGGGCGCTGACGGTGTGATGTGGCTAAACCAAGGCAAATGGCTTCGTGCACACCCCCCTCGAATGAATGTGGTAAGCACCGTTGGCGCAGGCGATACGCTAGTTGCTGGCTTGTGTTGGGGCCACATGCAACTGATGCCGAAAAACGATTTATTGCGCTTCGCTACAGCACTTTCTGCCTTGGCAGTTAGTCAAGTCGGCGTAGGGCTAACCAGTCAGGAAGAACTGGAGAACATCAAGCAGCAAACTGAAGTTAGCGAGCTTTACCCTATTACAAACTTAGAACAAAACTAAGGAACAGAAGGTTATCGTATGAATATTGCCATTATTACTGCCTGTCCGAGCGGTGTTGCAAATAGCATCCTTGCGGCAGGGTTACTAGAACAAGCAGCCGCAAAATTAACCTGGAATGCAAAAATCGAATGTCAATCAAGTGTGGTTGAACCTACATTGCTGACGGAAGCTGACGTTGAACAGGCAGAAGTCATTATCATTGCGGCAAATACTAGCGTGGATACTTCTCGTTTCGTAGGGAAAAAGGTTTACCAAGCGGAAATCAGCGAAGTAGCAAAAGACGCAACTGCGTTTCTCCAGCAAGCGGTTGAAAACGCCACTTTACTTGAAAAAGCAACCACACTTGCAGCCCCTATCACTCCTGAGGCAACATCAGCAGCGAAGAAAATTGTCGCAATCACCGCTTGTCCTACTGGCGTTGCGCATACCTTTATGGCAGCAGAAGCGCTAGAAGAAGAAGGCAAACGCCGTGGCCATCAAATCAAGGTGGAAACTCGTGGTTCAGTTGGTGCGAAAAACCAACTGACAGATCAAGACATCGCAGACGCTGATCTAGTGATCATTGCTGCCGATATCGAAGTGCCACTTGACCGCTTCAACGGCAAAAAGATGTACCGCACGAAAACAGGCCCAGCTCTGAAGAAAACAGCCGAAGAGATGGACAAAGCATTCGAGCAAGCCACGATTTACCAACACTCAGGTTCTGCAAATTCTGCTTCGGCAGCGGACGAGAAGAAAGGCGCTTACAAACACTTGATGACAGGGGTATCGCACATGCTGCCTGTGGTTGTCGCTGGTGGTTTGATCATCGCCCTATCGTTCGTGTTTGGTATTGAAGCATTTAAAGAAGAAGGCACGCTAGCAGCAGCGTTGATGAACATTGGTGGTGGCTCTGCATTCGCATTGATGATTCCTGTTCTTGCGGGTTACATCGCGTTCTCAATTGCTGACCGTCCGGGTCTGGCTCCTGGTCTTGTTGGCGGTATGCTGGCAAGCTCAACGGGTGCTGGTTTCCTAGGTGGTATCGCAGCTGGCTTCATTGCCGGTTATGCAGCGAAGCTCCTTGCGGACAAAGTAAAACTCCCACAATCGATGGAAGCGCTTAAACCAATTCTGATCATTCCATTTGTAGCAACACTGTTCACTGGCCTTGTGATGATATACATCGTAGGTGGCCCAGTTTCAGGCATCATGAACGGCCTGACTGACTTCCTAAACAACATGGGATCTGACAGTGCAGTTCTGCTAGGTATTATCCTTGGTGCGATGATGTGTTTCGACCTAGGTGGCCCAGTAAACAAAGCCGCTTACGCATTTGGCGTCGGTCTATTGGCTTCGCAAACTTACGCGCCAATGGCAGCAATCATGGCTGCTGGTATGGTTCCTGCGCTAGGTATGGGTTTAGCGACCTTCATTGCGAAGAACAAATTTGAACAAAATGAACGTGAGGCTGGTAAAGCATCATTTGTATTGGGCCTGTGTTTCATCTCTGAAGGCGCAATTCCATTTGCCGCCAAAGATCCAATGCGTGTGATTCCATCTTGTATGGCAGGTGGCGCGCTTACTGGTGCCCTATCCATGCTGTTCGGTGCAAAATTAATGGCACCACACGGCGGTCTGTTCGTACTGTTAATCCCTAACGCAATTTCACCAGTGTTAATGTACTTAGTGGCTATCGCAGCTGGTACAGCAGTAACTGGCTTTACTTACGCTTTCTTAAAAAGCAAAGCAGAAGCCAAACAAGAAGTCGCGGCATAAACAGAATTACACCGCTTAACAATGCCACCCTCGAATTTGGCATTCAGCACCTCCCTTTAATTCCGGTTAAGGGAGGTGTTTTTTATTCCGCAGCCGGAACGGCAACAATGTCTACTTCCCCACTGTTCATATCCACGGTAGCTTTATAAGTACTATGCGGATCACCGTAATGTTTAAAGGTGAAGTGGTATACGTTGGCCGGCGTCCACAAAGTTTTCGAATCAGCGGGCATAATGTCATAGCCATCTTGCTGATAAAGCTCTGTCGCCATTACATTCGCAATTGCCGCCTGCTGGTTTGAGTCACGATCCACCTTTGGCTCCAAAGAAGGGTTACTCGGGTAAGATTCACCGTTGTAACTCATGAGTCGATATGAGCCATTACTCCAAACGATGAAATCTTGCCAGCCATTGCTGTAACTATCTGCAAGTACAATCGGCGTGCGAGTTATAGACATTCGATTGATAACGTTCCCCTCGTTATCAAACATATAAGCTGCACAACCACCGCTGCCACAGAAATAACGGTCTTGTAGTAATACAATGTGTTCTGCATTGCCATCGCTGTTTAAGTCGGCGCTACCCGATATATAACGTAGATTGTCTTGTTCGAGTGAAAGCCCTTCAGGCGCTAAAACCTTGTTATCAATCCAGTTGGAGATGACTTCAGTGCTAACGCTGTTGATTTTAGGAACGGCTTGCTTAGCCTCTTCTGTAGTCATACTGTCTGTCGTAGTACAGCCGACCAAGGTGAAAGAACCGACGAAGAAGAGTCCGTGTAATACGCGCTTGTTCATGTTATCTCGCTCTTTGATGTGTCGTTCCATCAGTATACGCATGATTTGCATTGCATTCGTAAGAAAATCATTAGAATCAAGTAAATGAATGGGTTGCTGTACATTGGTAAGATCAAAAAAGCCCTGAAGAAAACCTTCAGGGCTAGGCAGGAAGCTGGCAAATAGCCAGGAGTCCCTATGCAGTGGTCGGTTTTACCCTAAACAGAATCGCAAACATCACTGGCACTACAATCAGTGTCAGTACTGTAGCAAAACCAAGACCTGCCATAATCGTTATTGCCATCGATCCAAAGAAGGCATCGAAGACGAGTGGAATCATCCCCAAGATGGTCGTCAGAGCAGCCATACTTACCGGACGAACACGACTGATCGCACTATCGATAATCGCGAGGTAAGGCTCTTTCCCTGACTCCAACTCAAGGTTAATTTGATCAAGCAACACAATACCGTTTTTCAAAATCATCCCACTTAGGCTCAGCAAACCAAGGAATGCTGTAAAGCTGAACGGCATATTCGTGGTAAGCAAACCAAAAGCAACACCAATGATCGCCAACGGCACGGTGAACCAAATGACCAACGGCTTTTTAATTGAGTTAAACAGCAAAATAGTAATGATGAACATCAACAAGTAACCCATAGGCAACGAACCAAACAGACCTTCTTGCGCATCTTTCGATGATTCATACTCACCACCCCATGTGATTTCGTAACCTTCTGGAATATGCAGTGCCATCACTTTAGGCTGCACACGCGCAAATAAGCTTGCCGCCGTGTCGTCGCTCAACACATCGTGGTCAGCGAGCACAGTTAACGTGCGCTTACGGTCACGACGCTGAATTAGCGGCTCGCTCCAATCCAATTTAACGCCATCAATCACTTGGTCGACCGGAATATACGTTTGCAGTGATGGGCTCCAAATGGTCACGTTTTGTAGTGATTCAAAGTCCACGCGTTCTTCTTCAGGAAGGCGCGTCATAATTGGCAAAGTGTGTGTACCATCGCGTAAGTAACCCAACGTGCTACCACCAAACGCCATTTGCAGTGTGCTTGAAAGATCTTCTTTCGAAATGCCTAAGCGGCGAGCTTTAGACTCATTGAAAACAGGCACCAGCTCCTTAGTACGCTCTCGCCAATCGTGACGAATATTTCGAGCGCCAGGGTCGGTATGAAGGATATCTTCCACTTGCACCGCCAAGTCACGTAAGACTTGTGGATCGGGACCAGTAATACGCGCTTCGATCTTAGACGCTGGCGAAGGGCCAAATTCCATCAATTTAAATTGAAATGTCGGTGCATCAAACGTCTTCGCAAGGTTAGCGTCTAACTTGTGCAACAAACCGAACATGTTCTCACGATCAGTAGCGCGAACTTGGAACTGGGCGTACGCTTCGTAACTTTTCTCTGGCTGATACGTAAGAGCAAAACGCTGCAAACCCTGCCCAATTGAAGCAGAAACAAAGTCAATATCGTCTTGCTGACGAATGTAGCTTTCCACTTCTTCGGCTTTTTTGATCGTTTCGCGGATATCCGTACCTTCTGGCATCCACATATCAACGTAAAACATCGGCGTGTTCGATGGTGGGAAGAACTGCTGTTTTACATTACCAAATGCCACGACAGCACCCACTAATAGCGCGACCATGCCAGCAACCGTTAGCCAACGGAATCGCAGTGCGAATTTCAGCGATGCGCCAAATACAACAAACAGCCAACCTTTGTAGGGATCTTCTTCGTTAGTATCTTGGCCCTTGTCCTCTTCTTTCAACAATAGATCTGCGAGGAATGGCGTCAGCGTAATAGCGGTAATCCAGCTCAAAAATAGTGAGAAACACAGCACCCAGAATAGAGAGCCCATGAATTCACCCGTTGCATCTTGCGACAAACCGATAGGTGCAAAAGCCGTAATCGCAATGATGGTTGCGCCAAGCAAAGGCCACTGTGTTTGCTTTACAATATCGACGGCCGCTTGAACTTTAGTGCGCCCTTTTTTTAGGCCAACCAAGATGCCTTCCACGACCACAATCGCGTTATCAACCAGCATACCCAGAGCAATAATTAACGCGCCAAGAGAAATACGGTGCAGCTCGATATTGTTGTAGTTCATCAAGATGAAGGTACCGAACACCGTCAATAACAGCACGACGCCAATGATGACACCACTGCGTAAGCCCATCGTAAACAGCAGAACGATGATAACGATCGCCACTGCCTCTGCTAGGCTAATTACGAACGCTTTAACGGACTCATCCACTTCATTGGCTTGGTTGTAAAAGTAGTTCATATCGATGCCAGCAGGCTTGATAGACTCAAGGCTCGCAAGCTCCGCATCCAAACGTTCGCCAACCTCAACCACGTTCACACCTGACGCAAACGAGATACCGATATTAATTGCTTTTTGACCGTTAAAGAGTACGACGTTGCTTGGCTTCTCTTGGATACCACGAGAAATCGTTGCTACGTCTTTTAGACGAATTAGGTTCCCAGTGTCACGACCATGAATGATCAAGTTTTCTAGCGCTTCTACGGTGTTTAAGGTACCACTTGGACGAATGACAAGGCTTTCGCCATTGACCATCACTTCCCCTGCTGAAACCACATTGTTTTGTTGGTTCAACAAGCTCGCAACCACGTTCATGTCTAAGTTCAGCGCGGCAAGGCGGTCAAGAGAGATCTCAACAAACAGCATTTCTTGTTGATCGCCCGTGATATCCACCTTTCCTACGCCATCAACCAGCTCGATTTCACGAGTCAGGTAATCAGCATAGCGTTTTAGCTCGACATAATCGTAATCGTCACCAGTGAGCATCAGCATCACGCCATAAACGTCACCGAAATCATCAATGATCTGCAAAGATTGTACGCCCTGAGGCAAAGTTGGTCGCAAGTCATTAATTTTACGGCGCATTTCATCCCAAATTTGCGGCAGTTCATCAGGACCATAGTCCATTTCCATACTGACCGTGATTTGAGACATACCATCAGAAGACGTAGAGGTAATTTTGTCTATGTAAGGGAGTTTTCGAATCTCTTTTTCTAAAGGATACGTCAGCTCTTCTTCAACCTCTTTCGACGTCGCGCCAGGGTATGTTGAAATGATCATGGCATCTTTAATCGTAAATGCCGGGTCTTCTAGTCGTCCAAGCTCCAAAAACGACGTTAGACCACCAACAGCAAGGATAATAATGAACAACCAGCTGATGACTTTATTTTTTATTGAGTACTCAGCAATGTTCATTATTGTTTATTCTCCACAACATCCAAATGTTTCCCTTCACGTAATTTACGTAGGTTTGAATTAATCAGAACGTCGCCTTCCTTAACTCCCGACGACACAATGGCTCCGTTGCCATTTACTTGAGAAATCATCACAGGCACCTGAGTGACAACGTCACTCTCCTTTTTCCATACAAAGAACTCATTCTCTTCGCTGCCCGCTTGAAGCGCCGTTACTGGAATACTGTAACCATCGATGGAGGTAATCCCCGCTTTCACCATATCGACCAGAACACTGACGCTGGTTCCCGGTAGAATCTCTGCTTTTGGCTGTGGCATCGTCAAATACATTTCGTAAGTTTGAGTTTCGGAGTTAGGCTCACTTGTGTGCTCTAAATAGTCCAAAGCAAATGTGTCACTAATGCCGGAGAAGGTTGCTCTAGGCTTGTAACTCATGTTGTCTGAATTTGGGTCCACCATAGCGAGAACATTGTCGGAAAGCTCAATACGCACGTACACCAAATCGTTTTGATATAGGTTCAACACCGGCTCCCCAACTGCCACACGTTCAAAACGCTCTTTGAAAACGTCCGACACTTTACCGGCAAACGGGGCGAATAAACGGGTGTAGTTCAATTGATTGGTGGCGTTATAGAAATTAGCCTCTGCCAACTCTTTATTAGCTGTTAGCTCATCAAGCTCGGCCTTTGAGATCATCTGACGTGCGTGTAGGTCTTCGCCGCGTTTGAGCTGACGAATCGCTAGTGTATATTGCGCTTCTGCGTCATTTACGGCTTGCTTTTCTTTACTGTCATCCAGCTTTGCGATCATTTGGCCTTGCTTAACAACGTCGCCCGCTTTCACCAACACGTGTTGAATTTCTCCCGCGCGGCGGAATGCCATAGGTGTTTTCTCTGCTGGTACAACTATTCCTTTAAAAGCTCGATATTGGCTTTGTACCGGCGCATCCACAGAGACAGTCGACACAAAAAGCGGCTGCTCGACGACAGCTTGGTTTTCATTTTTGCAACCCGTTAAAACTGCAAGCGCAATTGCAGAGATCGTAAATAGAGATCGTTTCATTAAATGCCTCCCTCACGAACCCAAGCTTTCACGACTTGTCCTTCGACCAGTCGCTCAACGCCAGCAACAACAACGTAATCATTGTTATCAAGCCCTGCTTTCACACCTCCAGAGGCATCAAGAGACACTGTGACTTTATTAACTTGCTGTGTGTTTCTGTCCATTACCCACACTTCGCCTTGCGTCTCTTTTTTGTTTACCCAAGCGGATTGAGGCAACGTCATCGCGTCCGATAGATGTTGTTTAGCTATGTGTACCTGCCCTGTCATACCTGTTAGCAAATTGCGATCTTCTGGTCGAGTTATAGTTACGATCGCCTCATAACTATTGGTATCGACATTTGGCTGAGTCGAAATTTCTTTAAATTTTCCAGGGATACGTTTTCCTGGCTCGCTATCCATCGTCACCCACATATCGGAATTTTGCAGTGACTCAAGTGATACGGATTCCGCATAACTGACTGGCAGTGTGAACGATACATCTAAGGTCGTATTATCGATAAGATTCAGGATCTCTTGCTTCTCTGCGACCACTTGAAACGGGTTGACATAGGTGTATGACACGATGCCATCAAAAGGCGCGTGAATCTTGGTATAACTCAAATCTGTTTTGGCTTGTTCGTAGTTTGCCAATGCCGCTTTATATTGAGTTTCTTTCTGGTCGTACTCATCTGTACTAATCAGCTTTTTTCCATAAAGGTTTTTCGCGCGCTCCCATTGCGTTTTTGCTAACGCGAACTGAGCTTGAGAGGCGTCTAACGCAAGCTGAAGATCTTTAGGGTCTAACGTTGCAAGCACTTCACCTTTTTTTACCTCTTGGCCCATGCGAACAAGTAATTCATCGACCTCACCACCAACCTGAAAAGAAAGCTGTGCGCGATGTGTCGCATCAATACGCGCTAAAAAGGCATGCGAGTCTTCAACTTCTAGATCTTTCACCGCCAGTAATTTTACAGGTTTGATTAAAGGTTCAGACGGCTCGGAAATGGCTTTGTTACACCCAGTTAGCATGCCAGAGAGACTTAATGTCACCACAGCACCAACTAAAGTGCGCTTTAAATATTGTTTTCGCACCCGCTTTCTCCGTAGGTTTTATATATTACACAGTCGTGCAGTATATGCAGAATTTGAAATTGATCAACATATTTTCCAGGTGGAAAGCAAATTAATTAGTCAAAGCGTCCGGTTTCTGGTAAAAGTAAGCGCGTTGATTAATATTCGGGAAAATTCGAACTATGAATGAAAGAAAGCAGGGGCGTAGAAGTGCTGAAGCCGCAGAACAAACTAAGTGTCTGATCCTTAAGGTGGCAGCAGATATGTTTTGTGAACTTGGTTACGAGCGTGTCTCACTGCGCAATATCAGTGAAAAGGCTGGTGTTTCACATAGTTTGATCCGTCACCACTTCGGCAGCAAAGAGAAGATTTGGCAAGCGGTTAGCGACGCGATGGATGAATTCATGCAGTGCTATATGGCTGAATTAATCAATGAGATGCCTGAGAACACACCTTCGAATAGAAAAATTTATCTGTTTATGGTTCGCATGCTGGCATTTGCGCTCGTTAATCCTCACCCAGTACAGATGATCGCTGATGCTATTCGCCAAGGCGATGATGGTGCCCTGCTGCAGTATTTCTTAAAGTCAAAAGATGAGTTTGCTGCGATATTTACCGGAATTTTTGAGCAGTACAACAGTGAAAACCCTAACGCCCAATTTGATCAGTGGGAATCAAAGTGGCAGATGTTGATTTTTGCACATGGTGCAATCAGTCTTACTCCGATGATGCAAGAGACATGGCCTGACATCGCTGATAATCGCGAAAAAATGCTGATCAAACATTGGGAGTTGTTCAATACGATCATGGCGTCTCAGTTTGGGATTGCAAAAGAAGACATGATTCATCCGGAAAAACTTGAAGATATCGTTATCGACATGTGTTGTACAATCGACAAAGCGGTCGGATAAGGCTGCAGAAACTACGATAACTTCCAAGCGTATAAATAAAACCGATATACATAAAAATGCCGAGCTAGAAAGCTCGGCATTTTTGCTTGTTTCTTGCCTCCGAATACGCGAAGAATGACAATAATGAGTAACCTAACCGCGGTAGTAACGTTGCGGTACAAACGGCATTTTCTCAACCGTCATTGGTAGCATTTTTCCGCGTACTTCAGCGAACAATTCGGTACCAATCGCAGCAAGATCAGCACGCACATAACCCATTGAGACAGGCTTACCTGCATTTGGACCCGCAGTGCCGCTGGTTACAACGCCAATTTTAACCCCATCAGCATCAAACAATTCCGCGCCTTCACGGACTGGTGCTTTTGTTTGGCCAACCAAACCGACACGCTTGCGCGCCACATCTTTGGTCTCGATCTGCTTAAGAATAATATCCGCACCAGGGAAACCACCTTCACGTTCACCGCCGATACGACGAACCTTTTGGATGCCCCATAACAAGCTTGCTTCTACAGGCGTAGTTGTTGTGTCTAGGTCGTGACCGTATAGGCAAAGACCACACTCAAGACGAAGTGAATCACGAGCACCAAGGCCAATCCATTCAACTTCCTCTTCCGCGGTCAGTTTACGTGCGAGTTCTTCTGCCTTGTCAGCAGGAACCGAGATCTCGTAACCATCTTCGCCAGTGTAGCCACTACGAGAAACAATGCATTCGGCGCCTAAAATATCGACTTTACGAATATCCATGAACAGCATGTCAGAAACTTCTGAGGCAAAACGCGCCAATACAGCTGCCGCTTTAGGACCTTGGATCGCAAGCAGAGCACGGTCTTCGATAATGTCTAGCTCAACACCAGATGGCAAATGCGCTTGTAGGTGTGCAATGTCTTGTTCTTTGCATGCCGCGTTCACAACCACAAAAAGATGATCGCCTAGGTTCGCTACCATCAAGTCATCCATGATGCCGCCCTCTTCATTAGTGAAGAACGCATAACGCTGTTTACCAGACTCAAGATCCACAATATCTACTGGCACTAATGTTTCTAGGAACGCAGCTGCACCGTCACCAATTAGGCGAAGTTGTCCCATATGAGAAACATCAAACAGACCTGCCGCATCACGAGTGTGTAAGTGTTCCTTTTTTACGCCTAGAGGATACTGAACAGGCATATCGTAACCCGCGAACGGGACCATTTTGGCACCAACTTCAACGTGAAGTGCGTGTAGTGGTGTTTTCAGTAGTTCTTGAGTCATTTTCGTCTCCATTTAGATAGACCCGAGAATGCTATCGGCATTCGATGTGTTTCCAATAATAAACACGGCTCATTCTATTTTGCACGAACAAGACGTAGATCGACTTGCAAAAGTGTGACTCTTAACATTTTAATCACAACAAATCGTACAAAAAAAGCGCTTTAATGAGTGTATTCTCATCAAAAAAGCGCCTTTTCATCATAACGACCACCGACAGCAATCGTTTGCTTTCACTATAGGAAATTTACAATAATTTATTACTATTTGGCTGTCACCCACAAAATGTGCGCATCTTCCTCGCTAACACTGGTCAACATATGTCCCATGTTCGCATCGTAATAGACGCTGTCGCCCTCGCTTAGAACGACAGGTTCGTAGAACTCAGAATAGAACATGACCTCACCAGATAAGATAAGCAGAAATTCTTCACCATCATGACGAACCCAGTCTTTATATTCATCAAAACTGCGAGCACGAATTTGGCTCTTAAACGGCATCATTTTCTTATTGGAAAGTTGAGTAGCGAGCAGTTCATGTTCATAGGTTTGCGTTGGGTGTGGTTTGCCTTCATTCTTCTTGGTAACATCCCTACGCCCTGTCGCAACCTTTTTTCTAGGTGGCTCAAAGAGTTGCGGCATATCAATTTGTAAGCCAAGCGCCAATTTTTGCATTGCTTGAAATGTCGGAGAAATCTGCTCATTTTCTATTTTACTCAGTGTAGAACGAGCAAGCCCTGTTCGCTGACTGGCTTCTTCTAGTGTAATACCAAGTTTTGAGCGGATATCCTTGATACGCTGACCCAGCTTTAATGGCTCGATATTTTGCTCATTTTGCTCTTTCGCTAACGTCATCGATGGGTATTCATCGTAAATACTTTCTGCCATAAATCCCTCTATAGATATCCTTATTTTTATCCTACTAGCATTGTGCATGAAGCACATAGTGGATAAAAGTCCACCAAGTGAATTAAACCGTGCTCTTGTTAACAATTTTTGAAATCTTGTTTCCTATAGGAAATTTTTGGTTGATTGTTCCCGCTGCAGGCGCTATGTTACCAACTTGTTAGATGTAGAGATGCATATTTCCGTAAGAGATTGGTAAAGGAAACACGCAATCCGACGGAGTTTTTGCCCACATTTAGGGCCGGATGTTCACTCTGTTCTGCTATGCAGTTCAGCTGTTTTGAGGACAAATGAACCACAACCGCAAATCATAATTCATCTATTGCGGGTTCATTTTAAGATTTGGAAGGTCAACTACCATGAATAAGAGTTACCCTAACCACAGCTTGGAAAACTTTTTCTCTACCAACCTCTCTGCGACAGATGATGCTGTCTTTGCTGGAATTCAGGCGGAATCCGCTCGCCAAAACGAACAAATCGAACTTATCGCTTCTGAGAACATTGTTTCTAAAGCGGTAATGCAAGCTCAAGGCACATGCCTAACAAACAAATACGCTGAAGGTTATCCAGGTCGTCGTTACTACGGTGGTTGTGAGCACGTAGATACAGTGGAAGCCATTGCTATCGAACGCGCGAAAAAACTTTTTAATTGCGAATACGCAAACGTTCAACCTCACTCAGGCGCTCAAGCAAATGGTGCGGTGAAACTGGCTCTTCTTCAACCAGGTGACACCATTCTTGGCATGTCTTTGGACGCTGGTGGCCACCTAACACACGGTGCACGCCCAGCACTTTCTGGTAAATGGTTTAACGCAGTTCAATACGGCGTTGATCGCGAAACACTAGAAATCAACTACGACGACGTTCGTGCACTTGCAGTAGAGCACAAACCAAAGATGATCATCGCGGGTGGCAGTGCTGTTCCACGCGTTATCGATTTTGCTAAGTTCCGTGAAATCGCTGACGAAGTTGGCGCAATTCTTATGGTCGATATGGCGCACATTGCTGGCCTTATCGCAACAGGTGCACACCCTAGCCCATTGCCACATGCGCATGTTGTGACAACCACAACACACAAAACATTGCGTGGCCCTCGCGGCGGTATGATCCTGACTAACCACGAAGACATCATTAAGAAAATCAACTCGGCCGTATTCCCTGGCCTACAAGGCGGCCCACTGATGCACGTTATCGCAGCAAAAGCGGTTGCATTTGGAGAAGCGCTTGGCCCTGAATTTAAAACTTATATTGATTCGGTGATCAATAACGCAAAAGTACTAGCGGAAGTATTGCAAACTCGCGGTTGCGACATCGTAACTGGTGGCACAGACACGCACCTAATGCTGGTTGACCTTCGCCCTAAGGGCTTGAAAGGCAACAAAGCAGAAGAAGCTCTAGAACGTGCTGGGATCACATGTAACAAAAATGGCATCCCATTCGATACAGAGAAGCCTATGATTACATCGGGCATCCGTTTAGGAACGCCTGCGGGTACAAGCCGCGGCTTTGGCGCTGAAGAATTCAAACTCATCGGTAATTGGATTGGTGACGTACTGGATGGTTTGGTGAACAACCCAGAAGGTGACGCAGACGTTGAAAAACGCGTTCGCAAAGAAGTAAAAGAACTTTGCAGTCGCTTCCCTCTTTACCAATAAACGATTTTTTTAAAAATCACAATAATTCCTGACAAGTTATTTGGAGATTAAGCAATGGACAAAACACTGAAGTTTACAGATAGCCACGAGTGGGTACGTGACAACGGTGACGGCACAGTAACACTTGGTATTTCTGAGCATGCGCAAGAAATGTTGGGTGACGTAGTATTCGTTGATCTACCAGACGTAGAAGACGAAGTAGAAGCAGGTGAAAGCTTCTCTTTGGTTGAGTCTGTAAAAGCAGCATCAGATATCTACTCTCCTGTTACCGGTGAAATCGTAGAAATCAACGAAGAACTAGAAGACAGCCCAGAGCTAATCAACGAAGAACCGTACGAAGGTGGTTGGATTGTGAAAGTGAAGCTTTCAAACCCATCTGAGTTGGATGACTTAAAAGACGCGGAAGAATACCTAAACTCTATCGAAGAAGAGTAATTAGGATGTGACGAAAGCTGTTCCCTAGCCTTTTTAGAGAGCAGCTTTTTTTCTAGGTTCGGACGTATAATTAAATGTGTCACTAACGACCATTTCCGTTACCCGAGCCAAGGAGTAGGTAAAGGACAATGACTGAATTACTTCAAAGCCTCAGCACACAAAATGAGTTCGTTGGACGCCACAACGGACCAAGCAAATCAGACCAACAAAAAATGTTGGATGCCATCAACGCGGTAAGCCTTGACGCCCTCATCGAAGAAACCGTGCCTGCACAAATTCGCCTAGAACAACCAATGACGTTGGCAGAAGCGAAAAGCGAAGCAAACATGCTAGTGACGATGAAGCAGTTTGCTAAACAAAACCAAATTAAACGTACATTCATTGGCCAGGGCTACTACAACACGTTTACTCCAAACGTCATTCTACGTAACGTGCTAGAAAACCCTGGCTGGTATACCGCTTACACACCTTACCAACCTGAAATCTCTCAAGGTCGCTTGGAAGCACTTTTAAACTTCCAACAAATGATCATCGACCTAACTGGTATGGAAATCGCGAACGCCTCATTGCTAGACGAAGCAACAGCGGCAGCAGAAGCAATGACTCTGTGTAAGCGCGCAGGTAAGAGCAAGAGCAACGTATTCTTTGTGGCTGACGATGTTCACCCACAAACGCTAGAAGTAGTAAAAACTCGTGCAAAATTCATCGGCTTTGAAGTTCTGGTTGGTTCGCTAGAATCCCTACCAGAGCAAGACGTGTTCGGTGCATTAGTTCAATACCCAAGCACAACAGGTGAAGTTCGTGACCTAACGGACATCATCGCAAAAGCGCAAGCAAACAAAACGCTTGTCACTGTTGCGACTGACCTGCTTGCTTCTACCCTATTGAAGCCAGCTGGTGAAATGGGCGCAGACGTAGCAATTGGCTCTGCACAACGTTTCGGCGTTCCTATGGGTTACGGCGGTCCACACGCGGCATTCATGGCAACGCGTGACAAACACAAGCGTACCATGCCAGGTCGTGTTATCGGTGTTTCTATCGATACTAACGGCAACCAAGCACTGCGCATGGCAATGCAAACTCGTGAGCAGCATATCCGCCGCGAAAAAGCGACATCGAACATCTGTACCGCTCAAGCATTGCTTGCGAACATGGCGTCTTTTTACGCGGTTTACCACGGCGCAGAAGGTCTACGCACTATTGCTCGCCGTACACACCATATGACTGCGATTATCGCCGCTGGCCTAACCAAAGGCGGCTTTGAACTTGCTCATAACAGCTTCTTCGATACCATCACCATCAACACAGGTTCAAAAACAGAAGAGCTTTACGCAAAAGCACTTTCAGCAGGCATCAACCTACGCCTACTACCTGGCAAGCTAGGTATTAGCTGTGACGAAACAACCACGGTCGCTGATGTAGAAGCACTATTTGCAGTCTTTGGTATAAAAGAAGACGTAGCAGCACTATCGACGGAAATCGCAGGCAACGAGTTTGCGGCAATTCCAGAAGCGCTACGCCGCACAACAGAATACCTGACTCACCCTGTATTCAATACGCACCACAGCGAAACGCAAATGATGCGTTACCTGAAACAGCTAGAGAACAAAGACTTCTCGCTAACGCACGGCATGATCCCACTAGGCAGCTGTACGATGAAGCTGAACGCAGCAGCAGAGATGATCCCAATCACTTGGCCTGAGTTTGGTTCTATCCACCCATTCGCGCCAGCAGAACAAGCGGCGGGCTATGCAGCACTCGCAAAAGATCTTAAAGAAAAGCTTTGTGAGATCACAGGCTACGACGCATTCTCACTTCAGCCAAACTCTGGCGCATCGGGTGAGTACGCAGGTCTTATCGCGATTCAACGCTACCACGAAAGCCGTGGCGAAGGTCACCGCAACGTATGTTTGATCCCAAGCTCTGCGCACGGTACTAACCCTGCGACAGCATCTATGGTGTCAATGAAAGTTGTCGTGGTTAAGTGTGATGAAGAAGGCAACATCGACATCGACGACCTAGCAGCGAAAATCGAGAAACACAAAGACAACCTATCAAGCATTATGATCACTTACCCTTCTACGCACGGAGTTTACGAAGAGAAAGTGAAAGAAGTGTGTGAAATGGTTCATGCCGCTGGCGGTCAGGTTTACCTAGACGGCGCTAATATGAACGCGCAGGTTGGTCTAACATCACCAGGCTTTATTGGTTCAGACGTTTCTCACCTAAACCTACACAAAACCTTCTGCATCCCGCACGGTGGTGGCGGTCCAGGTATGGGGCCTATCGGTGTGAAATCTCACCTAGCGCCTTTCCTACCAGGCCATATTGAAGACGGTGTAGAAGGCGAAGATTTTGCAGTATCAGCAGCAGATATGGGTAGCGCTTCTATCCTACCGATCTCTTGGGCTTACATCGCAATGATGGGCGAAGCAGGCCTAACAGATGCAACAAAAGTAGCAATTCTGAACGCAAACTACGTGATGGAAACACTTCGCCAACACTACCCTGTTCTTTATCGTGGCAAAAATGGTCGTGTAGCGCACGAATGTATTATCGACATTCGTCCACTGAAAGAAGAAACAGGCATCAGCGAAGAAGACATTGCGAAGCGTCTAATGGACTACGGTTTCCACGCACCAACTATGTCGTTCCCTGTGGCGGGCACGCTAATGGTAGAGCCAACGGAATCGGAAGATCTAGAAGAGCTAGACCGCTTCTGTGATGCGATGATCGCTATCCGCGAAGAAATGGAAAAAGTGAAAAGCGGTGAATGGCCACTAGAGAACAACCCTCTCGTTAATGCGCCACACACACAAGTTGACCTTTCTGCTGAAGAGTGGGACCGTCCTTACTCTCGCGAGCTTGGCTGCTTCCCTTCTAAAGCGACCAAATCTTGGAAGTACTGGCCAACAGTAAACCGCGTAGATAACGTATACGGCGACCGTAACCTAATCTGCTCGTGCCCAAGCATCGATAACTACGAAGATTAATTTTTGGTAGTGATCACAGATAACCAAGTTGGAAACTGTGATAACCGAGTTGGAAACCGATAACTAAGTTGGAAACTAACTTGAAAACAAAAGGCGAACCATTTGGTTCGCCTTTTTCTAAATTACGCATAAAGCCTTGCATTGTAGCACTCTAGCAGACTCTAGTTTGGCAACGGGTCTCCGATAGTTAAGCTCAGAAAGATGTTGAAAGCTTAAACCACAAGATACATGTTTTCGATCGTGCTAGCTGTCAATAAATTGGAGGAAATTGTCCCTAAAAAAGGAAACTTGAACATTTCTAATCAATTGAAAATAAATGACTTTTAAGTTTAGAAAGTTCCTTCAAACTATCTCTTACGTAGTCATTATCTGGCTCAACCTGCAAAATGTAACTTCCACGCCCTATCACCTCATCTAAATACAGTGGCTTTAAGGGCTTGATACTACCATCGAACTGACTCTTTCCACTTTTAATCAAGTAGTAGCTTTCTTGACTGACGATACGCTCGTCTCATTTTTTTGGGGACACGGAGAGAACTGTCTCCAACTAGTAGACCAGTAACAACCTTTCTCTGATTCGGTTTCAATAAACGAACCTTATCTTCATTTATAGGTAATCCAAATCCCTCTATATTAGCTTTGATTTCATTCTGTACATCATCAGATATAGAATTTCCCGAAAAGGTAAGATCATCCGCATAACGTGTGTAAGTTAGCGAATATTTTTCAGAAATATTTTGAAGTGCGTCATCCAACTCTTTCAAGATAATGTTGCTCAATATCGGGCTTGTACAAGCTCCTTGTGGCAGTCTTCCATTATAGGTACAAAGATTTGAAAGAACAGAAGCTACATTATTAGAATATCCGCAGTTAAGATAAACCCGTTTAACTTGTAGATGTAGTGGTCAACTAAAATTGGCCACTGTTTTAGAGTTTTCCCAATATAATCGTTCTGACTCATTGGGAGTTAGACCACCGTTATACTGATGTGGCCTGAGTTGACAGTAATATCCAATGATGTAGC